>CAJULU010000005.1:93678-96443 GCA_910587575.1 uncultured Dorea sp. | reverse complement strand
CGTCCCAGAAGATTCGGGAAAACGTTGAATATGAGCATGTTGGAGCAATTTTTCTCGCTGAATGGAAATAAAAGTATTTTTGATGGACTGGAGATTTCTAAAGAGACTGCGCTTTGCGAGGAATATATGGGGAAATATCCAGTTGTCTCTATTTCATTAAAAGGAATTGATGCGCTTAACTTTGAAACAGCATTTGAAAGAGCATCTCTGCTTGTAAGAAGGGTGGCTTCGAAAGCGTACTATCTATTGAAAAGCGATGCACTGAATGAACAAGATAAAGCAAATTACCGGAAACTTCTGGATGATAATATGACGGCTACCAGTTTGGGAATGTAGGAGTGTATTGTCCGTGGGATGTATTGAACCATTGTGACAGGATCAGAAGCAACCCGGATGCACAGCCGGAGAATTATTGGATCAATACCAGCAGCAATGACGCAGTGAAACGGTTTATTCAGGAGTCGGCAAATGCTGCGACTAAGCGGGAGATTGAGAACCTGGTGGCAGGTGGGGTTATTACGAAGGAAATCCATCAGGAACTCACATACCCGGAGATTTATGAGACGATAGACAATATCTGGAGCCTGCTCTTTACCACCGGATATCTGACCCAGCGGGGAAAGGCAGAGGGAAGGCAGATGAAGCTGGCGATTCCCAATCGGGAGATACGGGATATTTTCGAGACGCAGATTATGGAGTTTTTTAAAGAGAATGTCAAAAAAGATGGGGAGATGCTGACCCGTTTCTGTGATGCCCTGCAGAATGAAGATACAGAAAATGTAGAGAAAATTTTCACAAAATATTTAAGGAAGACCATCAGTATCCGTGATACAGCCGTAAGAACAGATATGAAAGAAAATTTTTACCATGGTATTCTGCTTGGAATCTTAGGGGTGAAAAGCAGGTGGGGGATTTCTTCCAACCGGGAAATGGGAGAAGGCTATGCGGATATCCTTGCGGAACCGGATACCGGTGATATGGGAATTATCATTGAGGTAAAATATGCGCATGATGGAGATCTGGATGGGGCGTGTAAGAAAGCATTGAAACAGATTGAATATACCAGATATGAAGATGACCTGGAAGACGACGGGGTAGAGAATATTCTGAAATATAGGATTGCATGCTATAAAAAACGGTGTAAGGTTATGCTGGCAGAAAATGGATAAAGATGAATACAGGTACATGAAAGCTTTGGAGCGAATATGTTTCAGGACTTTATATCTGCCAGAACTTTTCCGTGTTTTGATGAATAGGATCTTTTGGTGATGGCTGGCGGCAAAGCCTGGTCCGAGTGATATGAAATATATGGCTGCTAAGGAAGCATTTTATCCAGGGAGCGGTGTTTCGTGTAGATTTTTATAGAAAAACTACTGCTTAGTTGTTATAATGAATCTGAAGATCATTTGTTACAGGAAATCGGGAGATGGAACAGAATGTCAGAAGTTGTATTTGAATCTATTTACAGGGAAATATTCCCTTTCTGGGAGACGATAACGGATGCGGACAGGGAGTATATCTGCCGGAATTCCTATAGTGTTGCTTATCCGAAAGGTAAGAATATTCATGACGGCAGCGAATGTTCCGGTGTGATTATTGTCCGTTCGGGAAGTCTGCGTCTTTATATGATGTCTGATGAGGGAAAGGACATCACACTTTACCGGCTGCATAAAGGTGACTTTTGTATGCTTTCTGCGTCCTGTGTGCTGGAAGCTATCACGTTTGAGGTGTTTGTAGACGCAGAAGAGGACAGCCAGTGCTGTGTGGTGGGCGGGCCGGCGTTTGCGGCAGTATCGCAGCGGAATCCGGACATCCGTATCTTTGCACTGGAAACAGCAGTCAGCCGTTTTTCAGATGTGATGTGGGTAATGCAGCAGATTTTGTTTATGAGTATGGATAAACGTCTGGCAATTTTCCTTTCTGATGAATCAGCCAGGATCGGTTCGGATACCATTTCGCTGACACACGGGCAGATTGCCCGGTATATGGGATCTGCCCGTGAAGTGGTATCCAGAATGCTGAAATATTTTGCAGGTGAAGGGATTGTGGAGGTTTCCAGAGGTGGTGTTACTATCCTTGATAAGAAACGACTCCGGGAATTAACCCTTTAATATGGCAGGAACCGGTAAGATCTTAGTTCGGTTCAACCACATAGTGTATCTGTCTGTTTTCCTCTGCCGATGCAGCGAGTACATTCAGAAATGCAGCGGCATAATTCCCAAGATGTAAGGTCAGGTCTTTTTCATTTTGAATGTGAATCCATACTTCCTCCTGTATGTCTGTGAGGCAGTCGTGCAGAGCGTCCAGGTTCCTTCCGTACCAGTCCGGGAATTCCGGAAGATCTGCCAGGATTCCATGCAGCATTTCTCTGTCCTTAATCAGTTTGCCGTCTATGATACATGTATACATATTCAGTCTTCCCCATATAAAAGTTCAAAGGTTTCATAATGATCCTCCGTATAATAGATCAGGCCGTCGTTGGAAAATACGATTCGCTTCGCACCCCGCTTGTCAGCGCCCAATGTGTCGATATCGCACTCCGTATATGTCCGGCCGTCCTTCACCGGCAAAAGTCCTTCATAGTTGCCGAAATGGCTGCCGCCGATGCATTTGCCTGGAGCATAGGGTTCCAGGGAGCCGCCCGGCCAACCCAGTTCTTCTGCTTCTTTTTTTGTTAGTTTTAAAGAATTTAGATAGTCTTTTATTTTATCAATAGACATATCTGTTAATTCATTGATGTTTTTTGTACCAACTTTTACAGATAA
>CAJULU010000005.1:76435-93668 GCA_910587575.1 uncultured Dorea sp. | reverse complement strand
TTCTTTTTTTGTTATAAAATTAGACGGAAGATGTCCATAAAGATAGATGTATCGGGCCACGTCGTCTTTACTGCTGTATGTTCCGTCTTCCGCCGGTTCTGCTGCGTCCTCTTCCGGCGGCGTATCCGGCTGACTTTCTGCAGTCTGATTAACTGCGGTATCGCCTGTATTCTTATGATTATCTTCCTGTACTGCGCCGCATCCGGTCATTGACAGCACAAGGATCAATAAAGAAGCCAGAAAATACTGCAGCCATTTTTTTGCTTTTACATGATTCCTTATACGGTTCTCTAAAATAAACTTCATATCAACATACCCTCCCGCCTATACTATAACATACATTGGAAACTCATACTACAGATTTTTTGTGCAAATGCCATTTCAGGCCGGCACTGTCTGTACCGGCCTTTGCATCAGCATCTGTATTACACTCTTTCCACAACCGGTTTCGGTCCCTCCATAGCCACAATGATAATAGGCATTCCCGGCGGTATCTCATCATCTCTGGCCTTAATCTTCATCTGCCTGCCGCAGAATGTCCCCTTCCCCTTATAGGAGACAGCCGTATCCGCAATCCCGACCTGCCATAAGAGTTCTGTCTCTCTTTTCTGGTTCATCATCTGAATAAAGCTTCTTAGCAATATCTGTACTACGGCCAGCGTCAGTGTAAGCCACAGGCCCCTTGGAATATCGTGAGCCAGTAGAGCGGCTCCGATCGCCAGAATCAGCCCGCTGTTGTTCATTGCACCCATACCGGCGGTCCAGTTTCCGGCGTGTACATATCCGATCTCCAGGTCATGGTATTTCTCCCATGCACTTAAGAGCAGGCCGTAGATTACAAAAGCTCTGCCTATATATTCAAGAACAGTCAGCGGCAGATCATACTCAATGAGCCATCTGAACGGCAGGAGGAGAAGACACATACCTAAAAACCACAGGGTCATGCCAAGATCCAGAACCTGTCTGTAGAGCCGGTTCATCTCCCGGCCCGCTTCCCCGGGATCTCCCATCTGCCGGACGGCTTCTTCCTCGGCCGCCTCCTCGCTCATGCCGGATTCCATCAGAGCTTCCTTGCAGTCCTGGATATGATCCTGGTATTCCCGCAGGATTTCTTCCCGCATTCTCGAATTTTCGATACGTTTCGTCAGCGCCTTCAAATATCTGTCAGCCTTCATCATCAAACACCACCTATCATCATATCTAATGCAATCGTGTCAGGTTTCCGCTCTTTTCCCATTCGTCTGAGATATTTCTGTCCGTTGGCTGTAACCTGGTAATACCTGCGCAGCTTCCCGTTTACCTTTCTGTCATAACCATTCAGATATCCGTTCTTCATCAGACTGTGGAGCAATGGGTAAAGGCTTCCTGCCTTGAATTCGAATATGTGATTCGAACGTTTCTCTAATGCATCGATCATCTCATACCCATACATATCCTTCTCTGACAGAAGTTTCAGAAGCAGCACGGATGTATTCCCGGCAATCAGATTCCTGCTTACTGTCATATCGTTCACACCTTCCTTTCTGTTGCTTCAATCATATATATGATTACCAATATATGATTGTAATCAATATATATCGTTTATCGTTATAATAATATTACATCGAAAATCGATATATGTCAATACATTTGTTTCATGAAATTAGCAAATGAAATAAGCGGATGAAACAAGGGACAGAGTGTTTACCGTTACACTCCGTCCCTTATCCTGTTTGTGAGATCCTTTTCCCGTGAAATCCCTTTCTTACCCATGATTCATGATGACACCTGCATTACTGCCGACCATTCTGCCGATTGCGTTCGCATAAGTGTTCCATTCTTCTATCATTTTATCCAGATATCTGCACCCGCTGGCAGTGATCTGATAATATTTGCGGAGCTTCCCGTTCACCTGCTGGTCATAGCTGTTCAGATAGCCGTTCTGCACCAGGCTGTGGAGCAGCGGATAGAGGGTTCCCACCTTCAGTTCAAATACCTGTTCAGAACGAGTGGACAGCGTATCGATCATCTCATATCCATACATATCCTTTTCTGACAGAAGTTTCAGAAGCAGCATAGAGGTATTGCCGGAAATCTGATTCTTGCTTACAGACATACGATTCTCCTTTCTTTTTCAGCTTGTTTTCGCTTGCCATGATTCAGATTGTATATCAGTCCAATATATATCGGGTATCGGTATATTTATATTACACTTTAATCGGGCAGACCGCAATCTGTTTTTTGAAAATAAAGGAGATTTCAGCACGGTTTCTGTTCTTGCATATTTTCCTTTCATGGGAGATAATGATATGGAATGTGTACTGCAAGGAGGAAATGAATATGACAAACGCAGAACTGCTTTCAGAAGCAAAAAAAGCCAGAGAACGGGCCTATGTTCCGTATTCACATCATAGTGTAGGCGCTGCCCTTATGACAAAGAGCGGAAAAATCTATCATGGATGCAATATTGAAAATGCTGCATACGGGCCGACAAACTGCGCAGAAAGAACGGCATTTTTCAGAGCCGTATATGATGGGGAAAGGGAATTTGAAAAGATTGCGATTGCAGGCGGAATGGAGGGAACGGACGGAAATGACCTGTGTGCGCCATGCGGAGTCTGCCGCCAGGTCATGATGGAATTCTGCAATCCGGAAACATTTAAAATTGTTCTGGCAGACGGGGAAGACAGGCAGTCAGAGTATACATTAAAAGAACTGCTGCCGCTTGGCTTTGGACCGGACAATCTTGGGAAATAACCGGGAAAGCTGGGAATCCGTGACTGGTTCCCGGCTTTTTATTGTTCCTGTTTAAAATTTTAGCAGATGAAAGAGGTATCTTTGTCAGGTTAGAAAATTGTATTGACATTATATTATATTGGAGTATAATATGTATTAAATAAATTTAATACATATTATACTTATTGCATTTAGTGAGACAAAGTGAATAAATATATATATGATATTACACGTAAATGATATACTGAGCGGTAAGGTAAAAAATGAATAACCGGAATGGCTTGACAGACATATTGTATGTGAAATTAAGAGAGAGGAGGTGGTGAGAGTGGGAAATGCCATGAAAAAAGCAGACAAAGTATTTTGGCCAGGTATTTCGGGATTTACATAATATAATAGAGATAGTATTATTGTGTATTCTGAAATGAAAGTATGGAGGTAAGATATGAAGAACGGAATGAAAAGAATATTAAGTGGTTTATTAATAATGGTGATGGTGCTGGGAATGTCTGTAACGTCATTTGCAGCAGAAGATACAGATGGTAGAGATTCCCAGCCTGTTCTCAGAGGACCGGCGAAACCAATCACAAATATTTCATTGGCGGATTGGGGTTGGAATGAATCGGAAAGATGTTTTGATTTTGTGATCCGAGAAGATGGAATCGGTCCGGATACCATGAAATTTGGCAGTACACAGCTTATGGCTTATGATAGAGTGGGGATACGGGCAGCCGATGGAAGCGTCATAGGCTGGTATTTATATTATAAGTCACCCAGAATCTACAATGCGGGAACTTACAAAATGGTAGCTTCTTTCTATTCATCTAACGGGACTCAGAAGGTATGGACATTGAAAAAAGATTTTGTAGTGACTGAGGATATGCTGCCATGACGAATATAACCTGTGGAAATTATTCTCTGGCTGCAGGGCAGCCCAAATACCAGTCAGTGAACGGAGGAGAGAAACGCAGTCCGGACTCAGCATTCAAGGCAAAGATGTCTGATGAGGAGCATTATATCAAGGCGAAGCCGGATGGAGACTGGACTACATGCGCTGAAGTAGACAGAATACCAAGTAAATATGCCTTGAAAAGTGAAAGAGCTTTCATCTGGGGTTGGCATGAGCCTGGAATCGAATATCGGTTATTCCATGCAGCCGAATCAACAGAGGAGAATCCGGTAGTGATTGTAAGAGGCGTGGATGAACATCAGAAGCTTTTTGAAGAAAGGATTGACGTAAGGAACATTGATCCGCATAATACCAGCGTCCTTGAGCTGAATGTGCTACAGAGGTTCAACCCCAAGGAATATAAGAGCTTTTGCTATTGGCGGATGGATGCACCGGGGTTTCGGGAAAGATTTGATTACCTCACCGGCGTTCAGGAAGCAATTGAAGATTATAAGAGTGTGCGTTGTTTTGATGATGTTGCTTTTCGGCAGGAAGAGATGGAATTTATCCTTGACTATACGGGAAACCGCGCGCTGCTGGATAAGAAAGGTGTCTCTCTGGAGCATTACGCAAAAGAAATGAAAAGGAATCTGGAACTGTATTCCCAGGCCGCAAGGGAGCGGATGATTGCCAGTATGTCCGCAAGGTGTTCGGAAGAACTGTCAGATCTGTTCTGGGAAAAGTAGAATAGGTAAAAAGGCTCTGCGATTGGATGGAATATCCGGTTGGCAGGGCCTGGTTGCGGTTGACATTACTTTTTAAGAAGAATATAATAGGTATCAAAGATATTTAGTACATATAGAGAAAGATATCCGAAGTAATAGGAGAGATGAAAATGGTACATAACTTTTGGTTTATGATGTCACTTTCGGGCAGTGTGATTCTATTGTTATATATATTGACATATCCAGTTGCCAGAAGATATTTCTCGCTGGCATGGAGATACCGTATTTTAAAAATTGCGATTATGTTCTATCTGATTCCGTTTCCTGTCTTTTTATCCTTGATAAGAACGCAGCTGCCAGCAGATTTTCCGGAGGCAGCTGAGGATATACTCTGTGGACCGGAATATTGTCTGAATACAAAGTATGGTATCTATAGAGAAGGCGGTTCGCTATATGTTTCTTCAAAGATGAAAGGAATGCTTATTTTGCTGGCGGTATTGGGAATCCTTTCGTGTGTTATCGTTTTACTGCATATTTCCCGGTACAGAAAAGCAAGCCGCATCTGTCTGAAATATTCGTATCTGCCTGTGGGGCAAAAGTGGCAGGAATATTTTCAAGAGTTAAAAACGGGTCTGAACATAAAAAGAAAAGTAAGGCTTTTCTGTTCGGAATACTGTACATCACCAGTCACAACGGGAGTGATTGTTCCGACAGTCATTATCCCGCCGTGGAATGTGGAGGAGAGGGAAGTCTATCAGGATGTAATCAGACATGAACTGGTGCATATTAAGCATAGGGATCTGCAGATAAAGTTTCTGGGGATGCTGGTCATAGCAGTTCATTGGTTTAACCCGTTTGCCCATATCCTGTTCTATGAGATTTCGAATATCAGTGAAATGTATTGTGACAGCGTTGTCTTGAGAGGAAAAGAAGAAAAAGAACGTAAGGCATATGCAGAATTACTTCTGGAATTTGCCTCGGAGAAACAATATACTGGAATGGAGTATATGGTTGGAATTATGGGCGGAAACAGTAAGAGAGCTTTTAAAAGGAGGATTTTGGAAATGAAGACAGTCAGAAAAAACAGGGTATTTTTATCGGCAGTGGTGATGGTGTTAATCTGTATGCTGGGCGGCCTTACAGTCTGCGCATATGACGCTCCGCTAAATGTAGATTCTCTTGAAGAGACAGAGCGTCAAGATCAGGTATTTGACTTTCAGTTTACTTTGGGGGAAGCGGAGATAGAGATGGAAGAACTCCCATATGAGCAGTTTTTTACTGATGAAGATGGAAATGTATATGAGTTAAAAAGTGAAGAAAATATTTCTAAATCTGCCTGTACACATAGATATGTTGCAGGAACCTATACGCCACATAGCAGGAATCGGGAAGGTGGCTGTACGGTTACATATTATGAAGCAAGAAGATGTTCTAAGTGTAGTAATGTCATAAAGGGCAAAGAAATAAATACTGTAACATATAAAAAATGTCCGCATTAATACGGAAGGGGAACATTATATGGGGAAAAATTATGGTTTGTCTAATACAGAAATGCTGATTATGGAACTGCTGTGGCGGGCAGAAGAACCGATGTCTTTTAAAGAGATTATGGACGTGGCACAGAAGGAATGGAAAAAGACATGGAAGGCACAGACTTTAAACACCTATCTCATTAACCTGCAGAAAATCAAAATGGTCGGAACCGACAGAAGTTCCACGTATTATCTTTATTACGCTTTGTGCAGTAAAGAGGAACTGATCCACAACTGGACGAGGCAGTTAGTGGAAGAATGCTTTGATAATTCCATCAGCCGGTTATTCGCAGCATTTATCGGTGATAAAAAACTTTCCGAGGAGGAGGCTGAGGAGCTGAGAAAGATGTTATAAAAGATGTTGTAAAAGTCAGGATTCTCCATTATACTGAATCTATCAGAGATTCTGCCGGTGAATGGAATTCACGATATCTGCTCTGGCAGAGAAATCTCTGGTCTGCAATATTGGAAAAAGGAAATGGAGGAAGATAGAGATGGTATATGCAGAACTTGAAGATGCCATGGCAATGTGCGGGGCACACTCCGAGACATGGTAAGGTAGTCTATGAAGAGTCTGAATGAAGATATGAGATCCGGGCAGTTTAAAAGCGTCTACCTCCTGTACGGGGAAGAGTCTTATCTGAAGAAGCAGTACAGGGACCGGATGACGAAAGCCGTGATTCCAGATGGGGATACCATGAATTACGCTTATTATGAAGGAAAAGGAATCAATCCGGCGGAACTGATTGACCTGGCGGAGACCATGCCGTTTTTCGCAGAAAGACGGCTGATTGTGGTAGAAAATTCCGGTTTTTTCAAGAATGCCACACCGGAACTGGCAGACTATATCAAAGGAATGCCGGATACTGCATGTATGATTTTTCTTGAAAACGAAGTGGACAAGCGGGGAAAGATGTACAAAGCGGTGAAAGACAAGGGACGCATTGTGGAGATGGGTCGGCAGGACGAGAAGACGCTGCTCTACTGGATTGCGGGCAATGTGAAGAAAGAGGGGCGGCAGATCAAGGAATCTGCGGCCCGCTATCTGCTGTCCAGAACCGGGACGGACATGGAGAATCTGGAAAAAGAACTGGAAAAACTATTTTCCTATACCCTGGGAAACAATGAGATTACGGTGGAAGATATTGACGCAGTCTGTACAGCCCAGATTTCCAATAAGATCTTTGACATGATCGAGGCAGTGGCGGCGAAGAAGCAGAGAAAGGCTCTGGACTATTACTACGATCTGCTTGCCTTAAAAGAGCCGCCCATGAGAATCCTGTATCTTCTGGCCCGCCAGTTCAGGCTTCTGCTAGAGGTGAAGGAGCTGATGGGAAGAGGAAATGACAAGGCCCAGATCGCAAAGACAGCAAAGCTTCATCCCTTTGTGGCGGGAAAATATATGCAGCAGTGCAGGACCTTTTCTAAGGCGGAACTTCGCAGCATCATGGAGGATGCCGCCAGCACAGAAGAGATGGTGAAGACGGGGCGGCTCAATGACAGGATGAGTGTGGAAATATTTATCGTAAAATACAGCGGCACTGAAAATGGATTGTAAAATCTGGTTTTGAATGGTATACTGAGCGAAGTGAAAGTCTTGCAGCAGGCAGGGGTGTTTCACTGGATATGAGTAAAAAGAAGTAAGGGGAACAATAACGTGGCAGGAATAGAGCAGAGTAAAATTCGTAATTTTTGTATCATTGCCCATATAGACCATGGGAAATCCACGCTGGCAGACCGTATTATCGAGATGACGGGGCTTCTCACCAGCCGTGAGATGCAGTCCCAGGTACTGGACAATATGGAACTGGAGCGGGAGAGAGGAATCACCATCAAGGCACAGGCCGTACGCATTGTGTACCAGGCGAAGAACGGGGAAGAGTATATCTTTAATCTGATCGACACGCCGGGCCATGTGGATTTTAACTATGAAGTGTCCAGAAGCCTTGCGGCCTGTGACGGGGCAATCCTGGTAGTGGACGCAGCCCAGGGCGTGGAGGCACAGACCCTGGCCAATGTCTACCTGGCGCTGGATCATGATCTGGACGTCATGCCGGTCATCAATAAGATCGATCTTCCCAGTGCAGAACCAGAGCGGGTTATGGAGGAGATTGAGGATGTCATCGGGCTCGAGGCCATGGACGCACCCCGGATTTCGGCGAAAACAGGGCTGAATGTAGAGGAAGTGTTAGAACAGATTGTGGAGAAGATTCCGGCTCCTACAGGAGATCCGGCGGCTCCGCTGAAAGCATTGATTTTCGATTCTTTGTACGATTCTTACAAAGGAGTGATTGTGTTCTGCAGAATCAAAGAAGGAACGGTCAGAAAAGGAACGCCGATTCTGATGATGGCTACCGGGGCGAAGGCAGAAGTAGTAGAAGTGGGATATTTTGGCGCAGGGCAGTTTATTCCCTGTGAGGAGCTGAGCGCCGGTATGGTAGGCTATATTACGGCCAGCCTTAAGAATGTGAAGGATACCCGGGTGGGAGATACCGTTACCAATGCGGCCAGCCCCTGTGCAGAGCCTCTTCCGGGTTATAAAAAGGTCAATCCCATGGTATACTGCGGTATGTATCCCGCAGACGGGGCAAAATACCCGGATCTCCGGGACGCTTTGGAGAAGCTTAAGCTCAACGACGCATCTCTCCAGTTTGAGCCGGAGACGTCGGTTGCCTTAGGCTTCGGGTACCGCTGCGGGTTCCTGGGACTTCTTCATCTGGAGATTATTCAGGAGCGCTTGGAAAGAGAGTACAATCTGGATCTGGTGACTACGGCTCCCGGTGTCATCTATAAGGTGCATAAGACCAACGGTGACGTGATTGAACTGACCAATCCTTCCAACCTGCCGGATCCTTCGGAGATTGACTATATGGAAGAGCCCATGGTGAAAGCGGAGATTATGGTTACGTCAGAATTTATCGGGGCGATTATGGATCTGTGCCAGGAACGCCGGGGAGTCTATGACGGAATGGAGTATATCGAAGAGACCCGGGCGGTGCTTCGGTATCATCTGCCCTTGAATGAGATTATCTACGATTTCTTTGACGCACTGAAATCCCGTTCCAGAGGGTATGCTTCCTTTGACTATGAACTGGATGAATATGTACAGTCCAACCTGGTGAAGCTGGATATTCTCATCAATAAGGAAGAGGTAGACGCCCTGTCCTTTATTATCCATGCGGACACGGCCTATGAGCGGGGGCGTAAGATGTGTGAGAAGCTGAAAGAAGAGATTCCGAGACAGCTTTTTGAGATTCCGATCCAGGCGGCAATCGGCAGTAAGATTATTGCAAGAGAGACAGTTAAGGCCATGCGTAAGGATGTGCTCGCCAAATGTTACGGCGGCGATATCAGCCGTAAGAGGAAGCTTCTGGAAAAGCAGAAGGAAGGAAAGAAGCGGATGCGCCAGGTGGGAAATGTAGAGATTCCCCAGAAAGCATTTATGAGTGTGCTGAAACTGGATGATAAGTAGGATTTCCCCAGGGACTCCATCCGGAACAGGATACAGGTATTCGAGTATGGGAATAAAAAAGAAAGAATTAGAATTATATATCCATATCCCTTTTTGTATCAGAAAATGTCAATACTGTGATTTCCTGTCAGCCCCATCCTCCCGGGAGGAGCGGCAGGAATATGTGGAAGGCCTTTGCCGGCAGATCCGTTCATACGGGGAGCTGGCAAAGGCTTATCATGTCAGCAGCATTTTTATCGGCGGCGGTACCCCTTCTATATTAGAAGCGGCACAGATTCAAGGCGTATGCGAGGCGGTCTGGGATACATTTATGATTGACTGCGGGGCGGAAGTGACGATGGAGGTCAATCCCGGTACGGTGACAGAAGAAAAGCTGACCGCATTTCACCGGGCTGGCATTAACCGGCTGAGCATCGGCCTGCAGTCTGCAAAGAATGAAGAATTAAAGCGTCTTGGGAGAATCCATACCTATGAAGAATTTCTTGACATGTACCGGATGGCCAGAGAGAGGGGATTTGAGAATTTGAATGTGGATCTGATATCAGCAATCCCGGGGCAGAGACTTGCCGGGTGGGAAGAGACGCTGGATAAAGTCGCAAAGTTAAGGCCAGAGCATATCTCGGCATATAGTCTGATTATTGAGGAGGGGACGCCCTTTTATGAGAAATACGGGGGCGGCAGAGGAGATACGGCCAAAAGACCGGAAGGCGAGGATGGGGAGGCCGTCCCGTCTGCAGAGAAACTGCCGGATGAAGAGGAAGAGCGGCGGATGTACTGGAGAACGAAGGAGATTCTTGGGCAGCATGGTTATCACAGGTATGAGATCTCCAATTATTCACTGCCGGGATATGAGTGCAGACATAATCTGGGATATTGGAACAGGACAGAGTACCTGGGAATCGGCACGGGGGCAGCTTCGCTTATGAATCACCAGAGATGGAACGAGGGGGAAGAGCCGGAAACATTAAGTGTGCGGGAGCAGATGGAAGAGTGTATGTTTCTGGGACTTCGGAAGATGGAAGGAGTATCGAAGACGGAATTCAGGAAAGAATTTGGACGCGGGATGGATGAGGTGTATGGTGAGGTACTTCGGAAGATGTACGGGATGGGACTGATGGAAGAGGCCGGTGGTTTTGTGCGTCTGACGGAGAGGGGAATTGACGTGAGCAATGGGGTGATGTGCGAGTTCTTGCTATGAACAGATAAATATCTGCGCTTGATATTTCAAGGTTAATCGGCTATGATAGGTTATAGTAGAAAATGATTGAGGATTCAGTAAGAAGTATTTTTAGCGAGGTCATCATATATGAAAAGAAGAGTAATCATTGAAGAATTTGGCAAAATAGGACACGCTGAATTAGAAATGAAACCAATGATGATGTTTGTCGGAGACAATAATAGCGGAAAGAGTTATCTGATGAGCCTGCTGTGGGGGCTGTCATCGGTGGGGGTTCCGGTCTTGATTCGTGTGAATGATGAGATAAAGAAATCAAAGTTGTATGAAGAGTGTGAACAGTATGTTATTGAGCGAATCAGGGCAGGAGAAGGAAAGGAACCTCTGTCAGCCGAATGGTTTGGACGGTTCTTGCATTTATTGAACGACTGTATTGAACAAAATAAAGATTACTTTGTTTCAGAGATCTTTAATAAGAATATGCATATTGGAAAATTGGAATTAGATATAGAGGGTGAAGCAGAATTAAATATAGAGGTAGAAACAGATTTTCAATTTGAACTTTCACTTCCGAAAGAATTAGAAAAGGAAGAGATTAACCGCAATCACACTGAAAATAAAAGAATATTGTGGATTGCCGATACCCCGGATTCAAAGAGAGGAATTGTTATATCGGATGATTATATGCAGAATGGGGAGCGATATATTGAATGGATACTAAAAGTATTTTTACGGTATTGGAGCGATTTGAAGAATAGGGAAACATATAGGCGAAGTGACAGCAAAGTGTTTTTACCGTCTTCCCGTACAGGATTTATATTGTCAAAGAATCTGCTGACTAATAATATTTATGAAACCAGTCTTAACAGATTTAACAATACGATACAGGAAGAGATGCAGGAAGACCAGGATTTTTATTTTACGAAACCGGTAATCAGCTTTTTGAAATTACTGAATAACATCGGGGAGAAGAAATACGGTATTCAACAGTTAGAAGAATTGGCGGAATTCATGGAGCGGACAATCCTGCATGGTCAGGTAGAGATTCAGAATACGATGGCAAAGTCATTCTTATACAAACCGGAAACACTGGATAATCCGATTCAGATGTATCTTGCTTCTGCAGTAGTGACAGAGATTACACCTCTGTACTTGTTATGTAAATATAGCTATGCAATGACAGAAATGTTCATTGAAGAACCAGAGATGTGTATGCATCCCAGACTGCAGACAAGAATTGCAAGAGTTCTGGTACGATTGAGCAATATGGGAATTCCTGTAACGATGACCACACACAGCGATATTATCATCCAGCATATCAATAATATGCTCCGTGTGAAAAACAGCGATAAAAAGCAGGCACTGATGGAGAAATATAAGATTGAAGAGCAGGATTTACTGGGAGAGGAACAGGTTGGAGTCTATCAGTTTTCCTGCCTGGGAAAGGATCATTCCCAGATTACAGAATTAAGGGCGAAAGAGATGGGATTTGAGACAACGACTTTTAGTGACGCTTTTGAAGAAATGCTGGAACTGACCTATGGGATCTGAGTAAGTAAGGGGATTTGACAGGAGGAATGTACAGATGGTTCCTGAATATCTGAAGAAAAATCTGGATTTGTTCCGGGCAGAAGAATACACAGTTGTGTCGGATAAAAACGCAGTGGTTCCCCTTGTGGAGGAAGAAGAGGAAGGCGCTGCGACATTGAAAAGCAGATTTGAAAACAATGCGGTTGTTTTTCATTTCCCGGAGAAGAGAACTCTTCCATACCTGGATTCTCATAAAAAAGCCTGTCAATGTGCAGATAAATTTATTTTTATTCAGAATTCTGAAAATGGGAAATGGCAGCTGCATATTTTAGAATTTAAGAAGAGTATCAGATATAATAAGTGGAAGAAAATCAGAGAACAGTTTCAATATGGAATCATGAACGCAAGGGCATTAGCCGCATTTCTGAATATGGAGATTGACGGTATCATTCTGGAAACAGCATACCGTAATGACTGAATTCCACGGAGTGGCTCGTATTCTCCTACCATCATGCGGGCGGCCAATTCGGCGGCAGAAGCAGCGGCATTTAAGGAATGGAAGAAAAATGTTGTTGTTCTGGAAGTTGATTCTGAGGAAATCCGTTTCCGGCATGATAAGATCCAGTTGGATGAAGAAGGAAACGGAGAAAAGATGTTTGGGATTGAAAGAGATACCATGTAAGGGGTGAATCCAGTCTATGGAAGCAAAGAAGAAATTGCCGATCGGAATCGAATTTTTCAGTGACATAAGAACGAAAGGGTTTTACTATGTAGATAAAACGGGATTTATCCGGGATTTACTTAACTCCTGGGGGAGCGTGAACCTGTTTACGCGCCCCCGCCGTTTTGGGAAGAGTCTGAACATGGATATGCTTAAGACTTTTTTTGAAATCGGCACGGAATCATCTTTATTTGATGGGTTAGAAATCGCAGAGGATGCTGCTGTCTGCGAAGAATATTTGGGTAAGTACCCGGTTATTTCTATCAGTCTGAAAGATGTAAGCGGTGTGTCCTATGAGGCGGCGCTAAGGAGAATGTCTTCTGCATTAAGGAAAGAAGCCCGCAGACACCAGTATCTGCTTCACAGCGGGCAGCTCAGTGATGTGGATAAAGAATCACTAAAGGCGTTGTTTTCGCCATATCTGGAAGAAGATGTGCAGGAAGAAAGCCTTTATCTTTTGTCAGAAATGCTTTGCAAACATTATGGAAAGAAAGTAATCATTCTGATTGACGAATATGACGTGCCTCTGGATCAGGCATATCAGAGGAAATACTATTCTGAGATGGTAAATCATATCCGTGTGATGTTCAGCGAGGCTTTAAAGACCAATGCGAATCTGGAATTTGCAGTCATAACAGGATGTCTGAGAATTGCAAAAGAGAGTATCTTTACCGGGCTGAATCATTTTAAGGTAAGAACCATCTCGGACGTAGATTTCGCAGAATATTTTGGGTTTACAGATACGGAAGTCAGAGAAATGCTTCGTTATTATGGAATGGAAGAAACCTATCACAAGATGAAGGAATGGTATGATGGCTATCAGTTCGGACATGCGGACATGTATTGTCCATGGGATGTATTGAATCAGTGTGATAAATTCCGGTGTTCCATAACTGCTCCGATGGAGGCTCATTGGGAAAACAGCAACAGTAATGCGATTGTACAGGACATTCTTGAAAATGCGAATGCAACTGTTAAAGATCAGATTGAGGCGTTGATATCAGGTCAATGTATAGAACAGGCATTGATTCCTGAGCTGACATACACAGACCTTGAAAGTAAAGATTCTGAAGTCCGTCAGACATATTTGTGGAGTGCCCTTTTTTCTACCGGATATCTGACAGATGCGGGAGAAGTCAGAAACGGCTGTCACAAACTGGTAATTCCCAATCGGGAAGTCAGAGGAATTTTTGAAAAGAAGATACGCTCATGGTTCCGGGGCAGAGTGACCAGTGACACAAGGCGGTGGGAGGGTTTATGCAGTGCGGTAAAGAACGGCGAGGCCGATAAGGTACAGACAATATTGAATGAATTTATGGAAGATTCGATCAGTATACGGGATACCTGTGTGAGAAAGGAAATGAAAGAAAACTTTTTCCATGGTATGCTGCTCGGTCTGTTTCAGGCGCAGGGAAGTTGGATTGTTAAATCTAATACAGAATCAGGCGTTGGCTATGCGGACATAGAGATTACCATTCCCGCTGAAAAGACAGGATGTATGATTGAGGTAAAATATGCGGAAAATGGTTCATATGATGTGACATTAACAAGGCTATGAAACAGATTGAGAAAATGGGGTATACACAAGTGTTAAGGCAGAATGGAATGGAGATCATACACAAATATGGAATTGCATGTTACAGAAAGAATTGCAAAGTGGAACATAAACAGGAAATGTAGCCGTTGATGAACTATCAGGCCAGAAGCTGCTTTGAAATCGTGTAAGGGGCTGCTTTTCCGGCAGTCCCTTGAATGTAGTGTCACAGAAACAACAGCTAACGCTTTTGGTATACATATTTTACCTCACATCTGCAGTACAATCCCCACACAGGCCCCCGCCGCAATCCACACCAATGGGTGAAGCTTCCCCAGTTTCTTAATCTGCAGCAAGGCAAAAGCCCCGGCACACACTGTCACGTTCACCAGATTCACATGCACCGTCCCTTCCGAAACCGACACAATGGCAATCTTGAGCAGTTCCCACACTGCATAACCGATCAGAGCGGCAACCGCCGGGCGGATTCCGTAAAAAGCCGCTTTTACATTCGTATTTTCACTGAAATTCTCCAGAAACTTTGCAATTAATATGATAATAATCCAGGCAGGAGCCGTAAGCGCCAGAGTCGCCACAATCGCCCCGGGAACACCGGCGGCATTGTATCCGGCATAGGTGGCCATATTAATTCCCACCGGTCCGGGAGTGCTCTCGCTGATGGCTACCATGTTCGTAAGCTCGCTTACGGTAAACCAGTCATACTTATTGGTCAGATCCATGAGAAATGGCAGCGTTGCCATGCCTCCCCCAATGGAAAACAGCCCGATCTTAAAAAATTCATAAGCAAGAATCAGATAAATCATGCAGACCGCCTCCTTTCCCTGCGCTTAGCAATGATTCCCGTTATCCCGGCAAGGACGATGACCAGCGCCGTGGGAACCGGAGTAAAGCAGGCCAGAACAAAGGCGGTCAGGAACACGGCCGCCCCCAGCTTATCCACAATCCCCTTCTTTGCCATGGTAAACACCGTATTCAGCATCAAGGCGCAGACCACGATACGGATACCCGCCAGAGCGTGAAGCACGACCGGCATATGGATGAAGTTCTGCAGAATCGATGCAACCAGGCAGATAATGATCAGGGAAGGGGACACCATTCCCAGAGTCCCTGCCACACTGCCTAAGAACCCGGCCTGCTGATACCCCACATAGGTGGCCGTATTGACCGCAATGATTCCAGGGGTACACTGCCCGATGGCATAGATGTCCAGAAGTTCTTCTTCCGTACACCATCCATACTTCTGCACAACCTCCCGTTGCAGCATAGGCAGCATGGCAAGTCCGCCTCCAAAGGTCAGACCGCCGATCTTAAAAAAACTGACATACAATTCACCCAATTTTTTTACATTCATAAATACAATATCTCCTGATTTATTTATTTTTCCATTAGGAAATCCATCTGTTACTGCTATATAGAGGGTAAGTTTACCCAGGAATCGTTTTATAATAATTTCGACATAATAAACGCATAAATCTCCTGGTTCTTCCTGGTCCAGTTGTGTGCAATCGTCTCGGCAGCGGCTTCCGTAGGAGCGGTCACAGTCAGGTCGATCAGAGGAATCCTCTGCTCGATTACCTGGCATTTTACCGAGTATTCTCCATTGGGATTCCGGTAATAGTCAGACTTTACCGACACTTCATTCTTCAGTTCGTATTTCTTCTGTTTCAGAAATCCGTTGATATCCTTCTGGATGGCAGGTGAGATGTCATTACGGAAGTAATAGACAATCTCCGTCCCTTCCTCCGTAATATGGTAAAAAGTCCGGTTATGGGTAGACTCTTCCTGGATGAGGCCAGACTCCACCAGTTCTGAAATGGCCTGCTGCAGTTTAAAATAGGTGGTGTACCCTTGGTCCAGGATAAATTCAGAAATCTGCGCATTGGTCAGAGGAAAATCCACCCTGTTTAAGATATACAGAATAATCAGTTTATATAATTTGAGAGGTTTGTCCATATTCACTTTCCTTTCCCTGCCAGATGTCATGCGCCTTTAAGTACGCCCGCAAATGATTGAGCACCTGGCGTTTATTTCCCGTCCACAGCGGGGCGATCAGTAGGGATTTCGGCCCGTCTCCGGTCAGCCGGTGAACCACGATGTCCGGACGCAGAATACCCAGGCATCTGCCCAGCAGATGAAAATACGCTTCCATGTCGGGAAGAAAGAAAGGGTGTTCCTGGTAGTAAAGGGCCAGATCCGTATGTTTTAATATATGTAATAATTGAAATTTTACCCCCTGGATGTCAAGGGTATTCAGGTATCTGACGGTGGCAAGCTGATCTTCCAGAGTCTCCCCGGGAAGTCCCAGAATGGTGTGGACGATCACCGGAATCCGGCGTGCACGCAGATTGCGGACAGCTTCCCCGAACACAGGAAGATCATAGCCCCGGCGGATGAACGCCGCCGTCTCAGGATGGATGGTCTGCAGCCCCAGCTCCACCCATACAGGCTTGATCCTGTTCAGTTCCGTCAGCAGTTCCAGCACGTCCGGGCCAAGACAGTCCGGGCGGGTGGCAATGTCCAGAATCCGGATGTCCGGATGCCGGAGGGCTTCGGTAAATATTTCCCGCAGACGTGCAGCAGGAGCATAGGTATTGGTGTATGCCTGGAAATAAGCAATATAGGAACTTCCGGCATATTTCTTCGCAACCCTTGCCTTCCCCTGTTCGATCTGTTCCGTGACAGAAAGATGGCGGTCAGCAGCAAAATCCCCCGAACCGCCTGCGCTGCAGAAGATACAGCCCCGGCTTCCCAGGGTGCCGTCCCGGTTGGGACAGGTCATCCCTGCATCCAGAGAAACTTTATAAAATTTTTCCCCGTAGGTCTGTTTCAGGTATTGATTCAGGGAATAGTACCGTTCGTTTTCCCTTAAGACTGCCATATCCGTTCAACCGTCCTTCTATAATACTGTGAAATATGTTCA
>CAJULU010000005.1:22781-76412 GCA_910587575.1 uncultured Dorea sp. | reverse complement strand
TCGTTTTGGGTCTGACCGCTGAACGATATTACTATAATATCATTCTTATGGCATCAAATCAATAAAAAGGCTTTCAAATTTCCAGGAAATGTAGTATAATAGCATTTAATTCCAACTGGGTCACTTCAGGCCCCTCATATCCCAGGGAAAATATATATGGATATTGGTATGTCAGATATTTGTATAGGTGGAAAATTATTTTTAAAATGAAAGGACATTTATTAATGAGAGAGAAGTATGAATCATTGCCCTTATCTACATTGAAAGACCTTGCCAAAGCCAGAGGTCTGAAAGGAATATCGACAATGAAGAAAGCGGAGCTGATTGAGCGTATGCTGGAAGAAGACGAGAAAGAGAAACAGGCATCCAGGGAGCAGGTCAAGGAGATGTCTGCAAATACGGGGGATAAAGAAGTTCATGATATAGACAGGCTGGACAGCGGGATCACGGCCCACGGAATTCTGGAGGTGCTTCCCGACGGGTACGGATTTATCAGAAGCGCCAACTATCTGCCGGGGGAGAACGACGTGTACGTCTCACCCTCTCAGATTCGCAAGTTTAACTTAAAGACCGGGGACATACTGGAAGGAAATACAAGGATTAAGACGCAGCAGGAGAAGTTCAGCGCACTGCTGTATCTGACGAAGATTAATGATATTGATCCCATGAGGGCCATGAGACGGACGAATTTCGAAGACATGACGCCGATCTTCCCGGATGAGCGGCTTCGGATGGAGTGTGGGAAGACAAGCACTGCCATGCGGATTGTGGATCTTCTTTCACCCATCGGAAAAGGACAGAGAGGGATGATCGTATCTCCGCCGAAGGCAGGTAAGACCACGCTTCTGAAACAGGTTGCACTGTCTGTGCGCAAGAATAACCCGGAGATTCACCTGCTGATTCTGCTGATTGACGAACGTCCCGAGGAAGTCACGGATATCAAGGAGACGATTGAAGGGGACAACGTGGAAGTCATCTACTCTACATTTGACGAATTGCCGGAGCATCATAAGCGTGTGTCCGAGATGGTGATTGAACGCGCGAAGCGTCTGGTAGAACATAAAAAGGACGTGATGATTCTTCTGGACAGTATCACACGTCTGGCAAGAGCCTATAACCTGACGGTTCCGCCGTCCGGACGAACCTTATCGGGCGGTCTTGACCCGGCGGCCCTGCATATGCCGAAGCGGTTCTTCGGTGCGGCGAGAAACATGCGGGGCGGCGGAAGCCTTACCATTCTGGCAACGGCTCTCGTCAACACAGGAAGCAAGATGGACGACGTCATCTATGAGGAATTCAAGGGAACCGGTAACATGGAACTGGTATTAGACCGGAAGTTATCTGAGAAGAGAGTCTTCCCGGCCATTGATATTCCCCAGTCCGGAACCAGAAGAGAAGACCTGCTTCTGTCCCGGGAGGAGCAGGAGGCGGTTGATACCATGCGCCGTGCTCTGAACGGTATGAGGGCGGATGAGGCTGTGGAGAACATTCTGAATATGTACAGCAGAACCCGCAATAATGCAGAGCTGATTCAAATGGTAAAAAAGACAAAAATCATCTAGACAATGCCATGTTTTTATGTTACAATAACAACGCTGTTTAGAAAACGTAAGAAATGCGTAAGCATATGACGAAATAAAGAAGAGGTGAAGAACATGAAAGAAGGAATCCATCCGACATATCATCAGGCAACTGTAACTTGTAACTGTGGCAACACCTTTGTGACAGGTTCTACAAAAGAAGACATTCACGTAGAGATCTGTTCCAAGTGCCATCCATTCTACACTGGCCAGCAGAAGGCAGCTCAGGCCCGCGGCCGTGTTGATAAGTTCAATAAGAAATACGGAATGGGCAAATAAGATTGCAGGTATCGGGTTGAGGTTGTATGATCTCAGCCCTTTTCTATATCTGTTTTTCCGGCGCTTAAAGCCGGCTGCCAGAAGCGGGCAGACAAAACAGGAAAGCAGTCTGAAAGAGGTTACGGCAGGATGTATGCAGAGTGCCGGAAGAAGGCAGGAGGAATCAGATAACAATATGAAATCATCAAATATAGGCGGCCAGGCGGTGTTAGAAGGCATTATGATGAAGCACAAGGATGAATATGCGGTTGCAGTGCGCAAGCCCGACGGTGAGATCCTTGTGAACAGGGACACGTACAAAAGTATTGTCCACAGATGGAAGAAGCTGACAGAGATTCCGTTTATCCGGGGAGTCTTTAATTTTATTGATTCCATGGTGCTGGGAATGAAGACGCTGACCTATTCTGCCAGCTTTTTCGAGGAGGAAGAAGAGGAGGGGGAACTGACAGAGAAGGATGCGCGGAAGCAGGAGAAGAAGGAAAGCCTGCTGATGGGGGCCACGGTTGCGTTTTCCATCGTGATGGCGGTTGCCATCTTCATGGTGCTGCCTTATTTTCTGTCTTCTCTGTTAGAAAAATATATCCCGTCCTACGGCGTGCGTACAGTGATCGAGGGATTCGTGCGGATTGGGATCTTTATTGCGTATGTGCTGCTGATCTCACGGATGGAGGATATCCAGAGAACGTTCATGTATCATGGAGCAGAACATAAATGTATCAACTGTATTGAACACGGGCTTCCGCTGACGGTGGAGAATGTGCGGATCAGTTCCAGGCAGCATAAACGATGCGGAACCAGTTTTCTCTTTCTGGTGCTTGCCATCAGTATTATCATGCTGGTTCTGGTGCGGGCCGAGACTCCGGCCATGAGGATTGTAATCAGAATCGCACTGCTTCCGGTGATTGCGGGGATTTCCTATGAGTTCCTTAAGCTGGCAGGGCGCAGTGAGAATCCGGTTGTGAATCTGTTCAGCAAACCGGGCCTTGCCATACAGAAGCTGACGACCAAAGAGCCGGACGACGGCATGATTGAGGTGGCAATCCAGGCGGTTGAGGCAGTATTTGATTGGAGAGAATATGAGGAAGAGAATTTTCACACTGCGGCAGATCATGAAAGTAGGGACGGAGAGCTTAGAGGCGGCCGGGATTGAAGAGGCGGCGCTGGACGCATGGCTTCTGATGGAATCTGTCACGGGAATCAGCCGGGCGGCATATTACGGGGATCCGGAGCGGGAACTTGAAGAAGCGCAGGCTTTCCGGTATCTGGAATGTATTGAGAGACGGAAAAAGAGGATTCCGCTGCAGCACATTACCGGGGAACAGGAGTTTATGGGATTCCCTTTCTATGTGAACAGGCATGTGCTGATTCCGCGGCAGGATACGGAGACGCTGGCAGAAGAGGCGGTGAAGCTGATCCGCAGCAGGAGAGACGGCAGGCTGCGGGTACTGGATTTGTGTACGGGTTCCGGGTGTATCCTGCTGAGTATTCTCAAGCTGTGTCCGGGGACGGAAGGCGTGGGATGTGACATTTCCGGGGATGCACTGACTGTGGCTGAAAAAAATGCCAGGAGGCTGGAAGTGGAAGCAAAGTGGGTGCGGTCGGATCTGTTTGCGGAATTTGCGCAGGACAGGGAACCATACGATGTGATCGTATCCAATCCCCCTTATATCCGTACTTCGGACATAGAAGGGCTTCAGGAGGAAGTGCGCCTGCATGATCCGAAGATTGCCCTTGACGGCGGGGAAGACGGGCTATATTTTTATCGGAAAATTGTAAAAGACAGTATTTCCTATATCAGGGACAAGGGATCTCTGCTGTTTGAAACCGGCTGTGACCAGGGAGAGGATGTAGCGGCGCTGATGAAGGAGTATGGGTATGAAGACGTCCGTGTCAGAAAGGATCTGGCGGGTCTTGACCGGGTGGTGTCGGGCATTTATCATAGAGGAAGAGTCTGTGGGAGTGGTTTCCTCTAGCGGAACGGCCCCAGGATTTGAATGTATTTGTAAACAGAGAATGAATGGAAACAAAAAATAGTCGGAGGAAGAGTGATGTTTGACAGATTAGAGGATTTGCTGATTCGTATGGAGGAAATCTTAAGCGAGCTTCAGGAACCAGATGTGGCCAGTGACCAGAACCGGTTCCGGAAACTGATGAAAGAACAGAATGACCTGTCTCCTATTGTGGAGGCATATAAGGAATATAAGGGGTGTAAGCAGACGATTGAGGACAGCCTTCAGATGCTGGAGGAGGAGTCGGACGAGGAAATGCGGGAACTTGCCAAGGAGGAGCTGAATGAGGCTAAGGCGAGAGTCGAGGAACTGGAAAGGGAACTTAAGATTCTGCTGCTGCCCAAGGATCCCAATGATGATAAGAATGTGATCGTAGAGATCCGTGCGGGTGCGGGCGGAGATGAGGCGGCTTTATTTGCGGCGGAGATTTACCGTATGTATCTGCATTATGCAGAAAGCAGACGCTGGAAGGTAGAATTGGTAGAATGCGAGGAGATTGGCATCGGCGGCATGAAGAACGTTACCTTCATGATTAACGGAAGCGGAGCTTATTCGGTGATGAAATATGAGTCCGGCGTACACCGTGTGCAGCGTGTGCCTGAGACGGAGTCCGGCGGGCGGATTCATACGTCTACGATTACGGTGGCCGTGATACCGGAAGCGGAGGAAGTGGATGTACAGATTGACGAGAAGGATATCCGCATTGACGTCATGAGGGCTTCCGGCAATGGCGGGCAGTGTGTCAATACCACGGATTCCGCCGTCCGCCTGACCCATTATCCTACCGGGATTGTGATTTACAGCCAGACCGAGAAGTCCCAGCTTCAGAACAAGGATAAAGCATTTGCACTTTTGCGGGCCAAGCTTTATGATCTGGAGTGTCAGAAGCAGCATGACGCCGAGGCGGAGGCGAGGAAGAGCCAGATCGGGACCGGGGACCGTTCCGAGAAGATCCGTACCTATAACTTCCCCCAGGGACGGGTGACGGACCACAGGATCGGGCTGACGCTGTATAAGCTGGATAAGATTATGAACGGGGATATCCAGGAGATTATTGATGCGTGCATTGCGGCGGACCAGAGTGCGAAGCTGGCGAATATGAATGAGTAGGCAGATGTCTGAGATCTGTACCCGGAGGGCATACTTTCATGTATGCCCCAAACTAAAAATGACTGATTAAGTCCGGTTTCAGCAAAAAATCAAATACGTTCATCATCATGATTCCATCATCATTATAAAACGGTTTTGGAGTATCTGACGTGATTACAATCTTCTTAAACGAATCATTAATCTTTAAGAATGGCCTGATTTCCTGTGCCACTTTTTCCTCAGTTCCTAACATATATGCAGACTGGATGTAATACTTCTTAGAGCCCTTGTTGCATATAAAGTCAACCTCCAGCTGTTTCTTTACCGGCTTACCGTCTTTTCCCCGCTCTACAATATTGAGGTTGCCGACATCGACACGGAACCCTCTCATTCTCAGCTCATTATAGATTACATTTTCCATGGAATGTGTCACTTCCATCTGCCTGTAATTGATTCTGGCATTCCGAAGTCCCATATCCATAAAATAATACTTCATCGGTGTCCCGATATAAGATTTGCCTTTGATGTCATAACGGTTCGCTTCTTCAATCATAAATGCATCTTCTAAATACTCAATATACTTTGTAATAGTCGTTGCGGTAATTTTAGATTTGCTTACACTTCTGAATGTTTTCTGCAGTTTGTTCGGGTTTGTCAACGCTCCGATTGCAGAAGCCAGAACATCCAGCAGGGCTTCCATCTCACCAATATTCCTGATCTTGTTTCGTTTTACAATGTCACGAATGTAAGTCTCTTTCAGCAGATTATCCAGTAACGCCATCTTCTGTTCCTCTGTTTCTGCCAAAACTACAAGCGGGATGCCGCCATAACTCACGTATTCGTTCCATCCGTCATATCGGTTTCCGTCATAGACGGACATAAATTCAGAGAAACTTAAGGGATACATACGGATTTCATCCCCCCTGCCTCCGAATTCTGTCGCAATGTCTTTTGACAGAAATTTTGCGTTGCTTCCTGTTACATACACATCACAGTTCTTTTGATCGGCCAGTCCATTCAGAACACTCACAAATTCTCCTAACATCTGGACTTCATCTAACAGGAAATAGTATGGCTTATCATCTTTTATCTGTTCCCTGGCCCATGGGTAAAACAATTTCGGATCTCTGTAATCTATGTTATCAAATAAGTCGAAAGCCATCTCGATAATATGGCTTTCATCAATGCCGCTCTCTGTTAGGTGCTTCTTGAATAATCTTCTTAATAAAAACGATTTTCCGCATCGCCGGATTCCGGTAATCACTTTGATCAAATCATTATTCTTACGCTTTATCAATTGTTCCAAATAATAATCCCTTTTAATTTCTATCTCCATAGTAATCTCTCCTATAAGATATTTTCGTACATTTTTCCCAATATTTCTTATATTATACTGCAAGAGATGGGATTCTTCAATATTCTATGCGGCGGATTTATCCTGGTATCCTGCTATTTCCTATATCATAATGCCAGATATTATGGTAAAATATTAAGGCAATAAAAACGAAGAGAAATATCGTTGAGGAGGAGATGAAAATGCTTCGGACATTATCTATATATTGGTCTATGCTTCATATACTTTTTATATTTATGCTGTTATTCCGGCCCCGCTATACCAGGAAGAAGACGATACTGGCAACCGGAATCTGTATGGGAGTATTGATATTACTGAACGGAGCGGGGATGGCAGTCCTTAGCGTTGAAGCTCTGCTGCAGGTCTTTGTGCTGACTTGTACCGTTCCCAGCTTCCTCTTCTTCTATATTCTGAGTGTAGACAGGAATTTTAAATTTATTTTTTCCTTCTGTCTGGCGGATACATCCTGTCTGTGGCTGATGGTGGTTACAAATCTGCTGGACTATTTTCTGGGCGGAGGGCAGTATGTGCTGCTGTTTATCAGCAGGCTGATTGCGTTTCCTCTTGTGGAGTATCTGATCTGGCGCTATTTCAGAAAGCCGTATCTGGAACTGCAGGATGTAGTGGAAAAGGGGTGGGGGATTTTTTCCGGGATGACCATGCTGTATTATATCCTGCTGGCGGTAACCATGCGGAATGCAGCCAGCATTATGGGAAATCCTGAGAATATATTTCAATGTATCCTGATGCTGGCTCTGATGTTGTTTAATTATGCCACGATTTTTACGTCCCTTTACCGGCAGCTTATGCTTTACCGGAAACAGCAGAGCGAACGTATCTTACAGGAACAGAAGAACATGCTGAAAGCACAGCTTGAGAATCAGCAGCAGATACGAAGAATGAAGCATGATATGAAGGGATATTCCGCAACACTTCTGGGACTGCTTTCGGAAGGGAAGATAAAAGAAGCCGTGGTATATCTGAAAGGTGTGGAGACGGAGATGGATACTCTTGAGGGGACGTTCTGCGCCAATCCTTATATTAATGCGGTATTTGTCCAGTATTCCGGGAAGCTGGAAGAACTGGGGGCAGAATGTTCCATGGATATACAGGCCGGAGAGGAAGAACTGCCCTATATGGATTTGTGTCAGATTCTTTCCAATGGGCTGGAAAATGCCTGTGACGAGCTGCGTAAGCTTGACCGGAAGAGCCGTAAGGTGTCTGTGGAAATGAAGTATCACAGGAATCATCTCATCATACGGATTCAGAACCGCTGCCGGGAGCATCTGTACGTGGATAAGGGGAAAATCCCTGCTACGGACAAGGCAGAACCGGGCCATGGTTTCGGGCTTCCCACCATACAGGCGGCAGCAGGCAGGCTTGGCGGGGATATGATGTGTTATACAGAGGAGGGGAATTTTGTATTGGAAGTGATGGTTTCGCTTGTGCCGCTTCGGGAAAGAATAGAAATGGCAGGATGACAGTGATCTGTAAGCATCAGTTCATAATGGCTGGTGCTTTTTTTATATTTAAAACATGAACTAATAAGGGGTAAAAAGTTGAAAAATAGTTCATACTAAGGTATAATTACAAAAACAATACATGCAAGGAGGCATAGGAATGAGAAAGAGTAATAAGTATCTGGCGGCAACAATGGCCGCGGCATTAATGGTTAATCCATGTACGGTAAGCCAGCCGATGCATGAGGTACAGGCAGAGGAGATGAAAAGCGAAGAGACTGTGATCTTGCAGGAAACGGAGTCCTTTCAGACTGCAGAGAAGAGTGAGAATGCCGTCGGGACAGAGAAAATTGAATCAAAGGAAAACCACGAGCAGCAGGAGAAGCAGATGGCAGCAGAGGAATCAGGGGAGTCACAGGAGACAGTTGCCGTAACGGGCGTATCCGCCGCGAAAGGGACAGATGTAACAGCATTAAAGACACCGACAAAATTCAATGTAGAGGTACAGGTGAAAGCGCCGGAAGATACCGGTATCAGGGAAGTCCAATTATATTATGGCTGCATAGGGACGGATAAGAATATTTTATTTACGAAAACATACGAAGAAAATCAGTTGTGGTATCCGGGGGAAGCGGGAGAAGCGTGTGAAGTAGAAGTCGAATTGAACGAATACACAGGAACTGGAGAGTACATATTGCAGAGTGTTTCTGTTTATACAAGAGATAAGTGTACGGACTATTACTATGATGAAGAAAAGAAGGAATTTATGCTGTCAGGGCAGGACGGCGAGGTGTTACCTGGGTTTGCTTATGGAGGAGAGGCCGATTATACGGTGGCAGAGTCAGAGAAGGAAGATACAAGCTATCCGAGGGTAACGTCGGTAGAACGTGTGACGAGCGGGGATATCTACAGCAACACGATGATTCAGTATAAAGTAGGATATGAAGAAGAGGGATCTGGAATTAAAAGAATTGGATTAGTGTTTGCACGTGGTGGATGGGGAGAACTTGGAGGAGAAGAGCTTGAATATTCCGGTGAGATACTAGACAGTGGAACTGGAACCATTATAATCTCTTCTGAACATGAGTGGACTCCTGGTTTCTATGGATTGGATGAGATTTTAATAGAAGATAATAGCGGTAATTTCAGAAGTTATAAACAGGAAGGCATGGTGTGGGACTTTGTTGCGACAGATCAGAATGGAGAGGAGATAGATCGACTTCAATTTCTGGAAGACCAAGTCAGCCATGTTGTACAGACAGCACCATACGATGGCATAAGACTCAAGGGATTCAAGTTCGCGGCCGATATCGAAAAAGACAAACTGTCTGCTGGAGATGTCTTCGATGTAATCGCTACCGTGGCAAATGACACCGAAGAGGAGCAGACTGTAAATCCCGCCGCATGTAAGATTACATGGAGTAATCAGGACAGCGGCGCACTTTACGAAATAGCTGGACAAGGAGATTCCTACCAATTAGCTCCCGGCAAGGAAAGTGAAATCCTCTTTAGAGTATCAGTAAATCCATACGCAGAGACCGGGGAAAGACAGCTGCAGGAAGTCATCTTAAGCAGCCAGGAAAATGGAGAAGGAATCGGCTATTACAATAGCAATGACGGGAAATTAACAGGATATCTGTATCCGGCTGAGGATGGTATGGCCATTGTGGAATCTATAGACTACGATACAGAGATTAATTATACAGTCGCGGCATCCGAAAAGCCGGATGAAGAAGCTCCCTATATAGAAGGGATTTCTGTAACTACAAAGGATATCAAAGCACCGGGAACGGTAAGTTTCGATATTCATGTACCGGATGAAGGGTTTGCCAAGATGCAGGAAATATATTTTGAATTAACGGAAAAGGAAAATGAAAAGAACAAACTCTGGTTCGACACAGCGTTTAGCCGTGGAACTTTCAGCTATTCTGAGGAAAAGAAATGCTATGTATTTGAAACCGAATTAGAACCATATACGACAAAGGGAACCTACAAACTTACGGAAATCATGATCAGCGATGAAGCAGGTAATATTAGAAGTTACTTAAGAGATGAATCCGGGAAGCTGGTTGATGCAGGCAATGCTAAGAATATCTTAACGCCATGTGAAATGACTGTAATCAGCGCGGAATGTGAAGACTATGATTTTGATGTGCCGGTACTAAAAAATATTACATTAATAGACGGAAATGTAAAAAATGGAGGACAGGTACAGTTCAAGATTGATGCAGAAGACGAATCCGAGTTGGCCTTTGTAAATGCTTTTTACAGAAATAAAGAGACAGGCGAAAAGACAGAACTTCAATTACAGGGACTTCAGAAGGAAACGGATGGATATTTATGTAATTTTACGGTAGACAAATATTGTGAGAGCGGAGAATATGAATTGAGTGAAATCTATCTGTTTGACGGTTCAGAGCGGGGTAATACCGTTGGATATTCTTATGATTCGGATACGCTGACCCTGCATTCATACGATGCGGGCATGGAAGAGGCAGACGACGTGGTACTCAAAAAGGATGTAGGTCTCAAGGTTACACAGTCCGAAGATCTTGTGGTGGTGGACATTGGCAAAGATGATGTGAAAAAAGCAGTTGATTCCATCCAAAAGGGAGGGACTATCGCCATAAAAGACTCCTATCTTGGCAGTGACGAAAGCCGGAATCTGCCAAAGGAAGTTTTTGAAAAAGCCAAAGAGAAAGAATTAACGATTGTTGTGTTGGATGAATCGTATACAGCGGAACTCATGATTGAAGGAGATAAGATTGACGCGGTCCCGGATAAGGATGTGAAACTTCAGGTGCAGAGAGACAGCATGGTAAAGGAAGAGATTACAGTGGGAGATTTCAAAGATAATCTCTATTATCCGGTTGATGTGGTTGTATCTGATACGAAGATTCCATTCACTCTCCGCGTCAAATTAGATGATGAATTCCAGGAACTGCATGGCAAACGCCCTGTCCGTTTCTCACAGGTTGGGGCAGACGGAACAATCACTATAATTAAGGATCATTTGAAAGCAGACGAAGACGGATATTTGAGGATTGATTTCAAAGATGGAATCGGTACGCCTGACAGCAGTCAGAGTAAGTTGGCCAAAGAAGGTGCAGAAGATACTGGAAATACCCAGACCAGATTTATCGTATCTTCCCAGGTCGCAGAGCTGATTCCTGGTTCCGGCGATATTGATGGAGACGGGGAGGTAACTCTGTTGGATTTGATGGCATGTCTGAACCATGTGGCTAAGAAAAAGGAACTAACAGGGGATGCGTTGTGGGCGGCTGATATTGACGGAAAAGACGGAGTTAAATTAGCTGATTTGATGAGAATCCTGAATTATGTCAGCAAGAAGTCAGATAAGCTTTAACCATTATGGAAAAGGAGGAGAAGAATGATGGTAAAAAAGAAAGTCCTTGCTTTTTTCCTTGCGGTTTCAATGACAATGAGTACATGGATTGTCAATGTTCCGATGAATCAGGTTCATGCAGAAGAGCTGCCAGAAGAAGAAATTTCCGCAGAAGTGTCAGGGGATATGTATGAGGCAGAAGAGAGCAGCGAAGAAACGATTCCGGAAGAACCTCAGTTCCCGGAAGAACCTCAACTCCAGGAAGAACCTCAGTTCCAGGAAGATCCAGATATTTCAGTAACTGAAGAAAGTCCAGATTCCGATCAGGTGCACAGGGAAGAAGCGTTAAAGGAAGCCGATGGTACAGCTGTATTCGTAAAACTGAAAAATATATCAGTAGAGTCGGGAAAGGATATCAGTTCGGTTCATACGCCTGATAATTTTGTGGCAAAAGTTGAGATGGAGATTCCAGAAGAACTCTATGAATATAGTCTTGTTTTAAGCTACTGGAATAAGACAACCGGTCGAGAGTATATTTTCAAATCAGAGATGGGAAAGGCAGACGATGTACGTGAGGTGAATATAGATCTCCATAAATATTATCCGAAGGGGAATTATATATTACGGTCTGTTAGAATGGATGGAATGGCGCATTCAGTGGGAGCCAATGTTATGAACCTTGACTATGTAAACGCTGCTTTCTATGAGGGTGACAATCAGAACTGCCTGTTTATGAGTCATGAAGGAGAGAGAGTCCATGAGTTACCATATAATGGAGAATTAGATTTCTCAATTACCGATTCTCCGGCTTTGACAGATACATCGGTTCCAGAGGTTACATCTATAGAATTAGCATCCGGAAAAGCGTTGGGTTCACGTTCTGAAGTGGAGTTTCTGGTGAACTATACGGAAGAAGGTTCAGGAATTAAGAAAATCTGGATTCAGATTGACGGAGAAAACGGAGGAAGCGAAGAATTGACGGCATGGGCGGATGAGGTAGAACAGTGGGAAGGAAAGGGGACCATTTCTGTAAAATCCTCAGAAGGCCGGTACAGGCAGAAGGGCAGATACCATGTAAGCAATATACGAGTCGAAGATTATGTTGGAAATTATACCGATTATTACGAAGAAAAGGGCAGAGAAGGAGTTCTTGTAGGTCATAATTCTGATGGCGGTGAAAGCCTTTTAGATATCACGGGTTGTAGTTTTGACGTCCGGCCAATAGAGGTGTTGAAATCCCTTAAAATTGCAGGAAATATCAAGAAAGATCAAATGACGGCGGGTGATTCTTTTGAGATTACAGCCACAATATGTAATTCTGCGACAGAAAACGCATTGGTGTCACCAACGTCGAGCGGCATAACCTGGGATACAGGCGAGTCTGTTAGGGGCGTCGGAGAGCCATTTATTTTAAAGCCAGGTGAAGAAGCTGAAATCATGTTTCCAGTGAAAATGAATTCTTTTGGTGATAAAGGGAGCAGGAAGGTTAAAAGTATCACGATTGCGGAACAGTCTGGAAGTGTTACTTTTATGCGTGTGCAAAATCAGCTGAGTACAGATGGTGTATTATGGGTTAATGAATGGATGGGGAATGAAGTCGCAGATTTGCCATACGAAGGGGAAGTGGACTATACGATTACAAAAGCAGATACTCCAGATCAGGAGGCGCCATATATTGAAGAGATATCGGTTGTCACAAAAAATATAAAATCTCCTGGAAAAGTCAGCTTTGAGATTAAAGTGTCAGAAGGGCATGCGAAAATGACAAGTTTTCTTCCTGTTTTTGAAGATACGGAAAATCCAGACAATACTCTGATGTATCAGTCAAAAGGATGGGTCAAAAACAAATTTGAAAGTGAACTTACATATTCAAAAGAAAAGAAATGCTATCTGTATACTATTGATCTTCCTGTATCGGCTATAAAGGGGGAATATATACTTGCTAATGTTTCCGTATATGATGAGGCTGGTAATTCGAGATATTATAAGATAGAAAATGGCGAGCTTGTAGATACTGAAAATGCAGAAAATAAATGTGCAGCATGTAAAATGGTCATTGCACAAGCTGAGTCCTCAGACCGTGATTTTACGAATCCAGTACTGGAAGAGTTTGAATTAATGAACAACGAAGTACAGGCAGGAGACCAGCTGCAGATTAAGATTAAGGCAGCGGAAGAATCAGGGCTTTCCCTTGTGACGGTTAGATGGATAAGTAGCCGGTGGGAAACCATTTCAGTTGACAGTACAGAGATTGTCTCGACAGAAGATGGCTATTTATGTAAATTTAAGATGGATCAATATTGCCGGGAAGGAGACCTTACATTATATGATGTAATGCTGATGGATGATTCTGTCCGGACAAATCTGCAGTATTTTACTTATGATGCAGAAACATCATCATTTAGCGGACTGCCTGATTCCAGGGTGATTGGTTCTTCGGACCTGCATGTGACTCAGGCAGAGAACACAGTGATTATGAACAGTGATTCCAATAATGAAAAAGACGTACTAGATACAGCGGCACAAGGCGGAACTGTTGTAATACAAACCGAAGATGGTTTGACGGGAACTGTTTCACCAGCAACACTGTCGGCCGACCTTCTGAATACAGCGAGGGAAAAGGAACTGACTGTCATAATACACAATCGTGATGTAGACTTGGTCATTGATGGGAAGTTAATTCCAGAAATCACAGAATCTGTATTTCTGCAGATTCTGAGACAGTCAATGAAAGAGGAAGCAATTGCAATTGGCGATACGATGGATGATATCTACTATCCAATTGAAATTACTACATCCAATACCAATCTTCCGATTACCATTCGCGTGAAGGTTGAGAAGGAATTTGTTGAAAAATGCGGTGAAAAGAGTATTCGTTTTTCCAGAAAGAATCAGGATGATAGTACCGCTGTAATTGCAGAAGATCTGGATGTTGATGCAGATGGATATGTGGAAGTAAAACTTCCGAAAGGTTGGAATCCCTCTTCCGGTCAAGGCAGAGCTATTATGACAGAAAAAATTCAATTCTTTATTTCAGCAGAATCTGGGGGATATCAATTAGGAGACATTAATAATGATAAAAAAGTGAATCTGACTGATTTGATGATGTGTCTGAACCATGTCGCAAAGAAAACGGAACTGACAGGGGATGCATTACGGGCGGCTGATATTGACGGAAACGGCGGAGTTACATTATCTGACTTGATGAGGCTCCTGAATTATGTGAGTAAGAAAACGGATAAACTGTGATTTGGTAATGTGTGGATGAGATGTAGAGGAATGATGTGCAGGTGAATTATATACAGCGGATTCTTAGGAATCCGCTGTATGATGCAGTTAATCTTTTGTATGTTGGACAGCCTGTACAAAATGTGACACGATTTGTTCCAGATGCTCTAATTGATCTTGCGGGCAAGTCTCAATAAGGCTGATCAGAGGCTTTAGATTGTTTCTGTCCGCAACAGAACCGAACAGAATATAATCTACGGGGACATGAAGAGAATCAGATATCTTACAAAGAGTATTGACAGACATGTTTTTGAGACCAAGTTCAAGGTCATAACAGAACCGAGGCGTAATATCGGCCATTTCTGCAAGTTTTTCCCTGGAGTAGCCATTAAGTTTTCGTTGCTTCTTAATGCGCTCCCCCATCATTACCGGATTGATGATAGTCATGTGTTCACCTCCTGTCTGGCATAGATAAATGCCTTTTCTCTTGAATTCTACATACCACCCTTCTTAATAAATATGAACCAATGAGGGATAAAATATTGACAAATAGTTCGTAAAAGTTTATACTGACAGAGAACAAATAAAAATCATACAAAATCAACAGGAGGATTTGATGAGATGAGAAAGTGCAATTTACTAAAAACGATCTCATTCGTGCTTTCGTTGGTCATGGTGCTGAGCATGTGCATTGTGTCAACGCCGCAGACAGCGAAAGCAGCAGATGGAGCGCAGGTAACTGCGAGCGCAGACAAGAAGGAACTGCGGCGGGGAGATAAGGTCACGGTGACAGCTGTCCTATCTGGGAACACAGAGGCATTTGGACTTGATTATGTATTGAATTTCGATACTACACGCCTCAAACTGGTTCAAATTGAAAGAGGAGGCGCTTTTGAAGGATCCTTTGTAGGAATGCTGAATCCGGAAGCGGGTGAGGAGAAAGACTGTAAGGGATTTATTTCGGCAGTTATCGGTATGTCAAAAAATGCAATTCAGAACAGCACAGTCTTTACCGCTGTTTTTCAGGTGTTAGATGATGCGGCAATTGGAGCTGCCGAATTTACCAGCGAAGTTTCCGCTACAGACGGGGCAGAGATTCCGAACACACTGCAGGTAAATGGCAATAATATTGCAGTGAGCGTAGTGAACCCAGCAACTGGAATCGCATTAGATAAGAAGAATCTGGATATGGCAAAAGGCCAGACAGAGAAACTGACCGCAACACTGACTCCGGCAGATGCCAACAGTACCATTACATGGAAGAGCAGCAATGAAGCAGTAGCGACTGTGGCAAATGACGGGACTGTTACGGCAGTATCCGGCGGCAAGACGACTATCACTGCAACAGCAGGCGGATTCAGCGCTTCCTGTGAAGTAAATGTCGGGGTTCCGATGAACGGTATTTCCATTGAGAATAAGAACGTAAAAATAGACAGAGGCCAGACAGTAGAGCTTAAGGTGAACTATGATCCGGCAGATACGACTGTAGACAAGTCCGTTACATGGGAGAGCGATAATAAGGCAGTTGCCACCGTTGATCCGGCGACCGGAGTTGTGACTGGTGTCAAAGCGGGGGAGGCGAACATCACCGTAACAACGACGAAGACCTCAAAGCCATTTTCAGCAACAGTGAAAGTCACGGTTGAGGAAAACAACATGAAAGATGAGCTGGGTAGCCAGATTGTATTTGACAAGATGGAGAAGCCAATTTTAAAAGGAAATAATGGACAGACTGTATTTATGAGTGATTTCCTGAATATTGAGAAGATCTTGGCAGACAATAAGATTACCGATACCTATTCAATCGCATGGTCCAGTTCTGACGAAAAAGTAGCGACCGTTGACCCAAAGACAGGTAAGGTCGTAGGTGTAAAAGAAGGTAAGGCAACGATTACGGCAGTCATTACATTTACAAATGGCGCTGGAGATAAGACAGGAGAATATACCGTAGAGACCGATATTGAAGTAGAAGAGATTCCGTTAGAGTCAATCGCATTCGACAAAGTAATTAAGGAGATGGTGGTCGGCACGACAGAGACTCTGAGCATTATCTACAATCCGGAAAATACGACAGATTTAAGAGACGTTACATGGGGAACCTCAGATGCAGCTATTATTTCTGTAGAAAATGGTGTCCTTAAGGCTTTGAAGGCTGGCGAGGCAGAGATTACCGCAACGGTCGGCGACAAATCCATAAGCTGCAAGATAACTGTAAAAGAGGCCTCATCTGCATTGAAGCCAGGGCAGCCAGATAACGGAAACGGGAGCGGAAGCGGTCAAAAAGTAAATACTCCAAAACCAACTGCTCCAAAAGCGGGAGTTAAGACAGGGGATACGACAAATGTTGCATTATATGTAGTAATGCTATTGGTATCACTGGGTGCGGTTATTGTATTTTACAAAAAAAGAAATAGTAGAGTGAGACGATAAGAGATAAAAAATGCAGCGTGGTGCGTCGTAGTACTGCGCTGTATTTTTATACGATAATAGGTGAGAAAAAGAAAAGCTAAGAATATGATAGAAACAGGCAGGATAAGAAAATGAGGAAATACGCTGAAAGAATACAAGAAGCGGTCATATTTACCGTGATTGTTAGCTTTATGGTGGTAATATTGGGACTTCCGATGGCGGTGCGGGCAGAAGAGACAGCCGTATTTCATGTCCAGGCATCAGAAGTGAAAGAAGACGGTACGATACGGGTATCGGTATACCTGACAGATACAGAGAATCTTGGCGGTATTGACGCAGAACTGGTCTATGATCCAGAGAAAGTCACTTATGTAAGCAGCGGGCTTGGGAGGAGCTTTACCAGTGGATTCGGAGAGACCAATTGTGATGAAGCGACCTCTACGATCAAATGTGTAACCGTTTACCAGGACGCAAAGGCGGCTCACGGAGAACTAATGTATGCTGTATTTCAACTCAACGGTATCGAGTCCTATCAGCCAGAGTTCCGGGTGGTGGACATGTTGGATGCAACGGTAGAACTGAATCCGGTGCCATATACGATTACATATCAGCAGGCGGATGGCAATTGGACAGATACCAGAGATACCAGTGAGAAGGCAGCAGATGGAAGTGTGATTGCACAGGCGTTAGAAGCCTACGGCGCTTTGGAAGATATGGGAGTAAGGCCGGTGGAAGAAGGAGAGCCGGTAGAAAATAAGATTATGGAGGAAGAGGGGCTGACGGATGAGATTTCCGGACAGGCAAAGTCTGAGAAGAACAGCGGTGATACGAAGACCGCTGAACTGAATGACAGTAATGAAGTGTCTGGCCAGGGGACAGGCAAGATGTTTGAAACGGTTATCGGTCTTAGCGTTGCAGCGGTGATTGTAATTATTATCATCATAGTGAGAAAAAGGAAATAAAGGAGGAGACTGGAATGAGATTAAAAAAGGTAATGTCTGTATTATTGGTGTCAGGCATGGTATTCGCACAGCCAATTGCCAATCTGAATATGACAGGTTTAGGCAATGTGAAGGCAGCATCAGCTTCCTGTGAGACATACAGCGGTGCGAATGTAGAGGCACAGGATTATGACCGATGGTCAGCTCCGATTCAATCCTACCTGTCTGCTTGTGCGGATGGAAAGCTTATGCGTGTGCAGTATGGCAATCAGATAGAAGGAATATTGGTTGAATATTATGATTCATCTTATAATCTGCTGAGTACAAAGAAGATTCCCGCAGAACTGCCGTTATTTGGGGCATTTTACGAGACGAGTGACAACTATTTTCTGTTGACCGGACAGAATAACAGTAAAGAGTCGGCAGAAGTGGAGGTGTATCGGATTACAAAGTACGATAAGAATTGGAAACGGATTACATCGGTAGGGTTAAAGGATTGTAATACCACAGTTCCGTTTGATGCAGGATCGGCCAGGATGGATACAAGCGGAAATACACTTGTGATTCGTACCTGCCATGAAATGTATCGATCCTCAGATGGAAAGAACCATCAGGCAAACGTGACAATTAAGGTAGATATGCCGGCAATGAAGATTACAGAATCTTTCACGTCCGTGGCAAATGTGTCCGTGGGATATGTCAGCCATTCTTTTAATCAGTTTGTAAAATATGATGGCAGCAATCTGGTGACTTTAGACCATGGAGATGCCTATCCGCGTTCTATGCTTTTGAGATACGGCGCTACGAATGTGGATATTCTGACTTTTGAAGGAAAAGTGGGAGAGAACAGCACAGGGGCAGCAGCCGGAGGACTGGAACTATCCGACTCTTCTTATCTGGTGGCTGGACACTCGGTAGTACAGGATACGGAAAATCTGACGAGAAAGACCAGAAACGTATTTGTGGCGGCTGTTCCGAAAGGAACTGCGCAGGTGAAAATGAATTGGCTGACCGATTATAAGGAAGGAGACGGAACAACGTCAACTCCTCATATGGTGAAAATAGACAATAACCGCTTTATGGTCTTATGGTCCAGAGACGGGCAAGTTTATTACACAGAAGTGAATGGAAAAGGGACGAAAGTCGGAGACACCTATCATCTGCAGGGGAATCTGTCTGATTGTGTTCCGGTTATCTATAAGGGGAAGCTTATTTGGTATACATGGAATAATGGGACTATCAGTTTTTATGAAATCAATCTTAGTAACTATGCACAGACACATGTGGAGACTGTACAGAATGGGCATCGATTTGAAGAAAAAGAAACTACAGATGGGAAGGTAACGTTTGTCTGCGGTGTTTGCGGCGAATCCCTTCTTGTTCCAGAACAAGCAACTTTGAAAGTTTTGTGGAATGAAAATGGAGGTGACGGTTACTATTCTAGCAGTTTCTCTTCCGATAAAAAAGTAGGTGAAACCTTATATTATTGGGCTTCGGAGATAAATGGAGATACGGAGGTAATCATAACGAATCCAGAACTTGTATCCTGTACGCCGAATAGAACGGCAATGGGTATACTTACCATGCTAAAGCCAGGAAATGTGAAAGTGGTGATACGTTCACAACAGAATCCGGAGCAATTAAAAATGATTGAACTGCATATAACAGAAGACAGCGATTCGGCTTCGGAGTTAGAACGCATAAAAGAAGAAGTTAGTGTTTATAAGGAAGAAACTGTAACGTCTTCCGATAAGGAGGCAATTACAAAATTAGTGGGAGATATGGAGGTGCTGTTAAAGAGCGGTTCATTGAAAGAAAATGAAATCACAGAAGTAAACCGATTAAAAGCAGATTGTGAAAAATATCTTGCGAAGATTGCGGAGGTAGAAGGAGAAATCAGCAGGCTGACAGCGGCTGTGAATGGATATAGTGAAGAAAATATTACATCGGTAGGGAAAGCCCCGGTAGAACAATCGCTGACAGAAATTAACGCACTAATGGAATCCAAGAATCTGACAAATGCACAAAAGTCAGACATGGCTGTCTTGAAAGATAAATGCGAGAATCTTCTGAAAATCTTTGAAGATATGGTAAATAGAGAACAGATTGAGGCAGAACTGGCCCGAATCAGAGAAGAGATGGGGGCATACAACGAAGAGAATGTGAAACCGACTGACCAGGAAAAGATTGAAGAATTGATTCGGGCGATTGACGAGTTACTGGCTGCCGATGGAATCAAAGAGATTGAAATATCAGAACTGAATCAACTGAAATCCAATGGTGAAAGGTATATTTCCAGAATCTCATATGTTTTGGACAAAGTAACTCAGCTGACGGCAATCGTGAATGGTTATACAGAAGAAAATATAGAATCCATCGGAAAGATTGCTGTAGAGCGTACGATGGCCGAGATAGACGCACTAATGAAAACAGACAATTTAACGGCAGCGATGATAAGCAATCTAAATGCTTTGAAAGTAAGGTGCGGGGAGCTTCTTAAACTAGTGGAGAATACAGAAGAAGCAGACAGGAAATATATTGAGTCAGAAATAGCGAAAATTCGGGAGAGAATCGGTGCATACAGTGAAGAAAATGTAAAGTCATCAGATAAAGCAGCCATAGAAGGAATGATTGCCGAGATACATACACTGTCTGCATTCCAAGGATTAACGGAAACAGAAATGTCAGAACTTGATCAGTTTGAAGTGAGTGGACAGAAATATCTGGAGAGGATTGCAGAGGTAGAAGGAGAAATCAGCAGACTGACAGAAGTAGTAAATGGATATCTGGAAGAAAAACCGGAACTGATCAATAAAGATGCTGTAAAACAGACTTCTGCCGATATCGATGCATTGTTGAATACAGAAAACCTGACGGATACAGAACAGACATTATTAAGTTCTTTGAAGAGAAATTGCATGAATCTGCTTACAGATACGCCGAAAAAAGGAGATATAGATAAGAATGGAAAAGTTGACCTGACAGATCTGATGATGTGCCTCAATCATGTATCCAAGAAAAAGTTATTGGAAGGGGAAGCACTGATCGCTGCAGATATTGACGGAAAAAACGGAGTGACACTGTCGGATTTGATGCGGATATTGAATTATGTAAGCAAGAAGACAGATACAATATAAGAAATAGGAGGAAGGAATGAGAACAGATCGTGCAGTAAAGTATTTCTTGAAAGTAAGCATATTTTTGCTATGTATCGTTGGTCTGGGAATGACAGGAACTGAGGTAAAAGCCGAGGAAGAGATTCAGATTGTCAGAGAGGCAACAGGAGATTTGGAGCAGTTAGAAGCGATTCAGATACCGGATGAGGTCATTGAAGAATGGGAGAAGGCGGAATCTTCTCAGGAGGCGTTAAACAGAGCTAGTTCAGCTGCGAATCAGTTCCTGGAATACGGCTCTGAATACGGATATCAGGATATGGCCAAGCGTTCCCATGCCGCAGGAAGGCAGTACGCATATCAGCAGATAGAAAAGCTCAGCAGAAGTTTTACTGTAAATGGAGCAGATGCGGCTGAAAATAATTCTTACGGCAGCTTTATGGCGGGAACGATTGATTTGTCCGGCTATGGATTAACGGGAAATGAGATTGTAGAGATATACTTTACCTTTCGGAATGACAACCCGCAGTTTTTTTGGCTGTCCAATCATATGATATATGGTACAAATAAACTGGTGGTATTGACCTATGATGAATATGCAAACGGAGCAGTCAGGCTGGCGGCTTTGGAAGAGATTACCGGGACAGCACAAAGCGTATACCAGTCCCGTGTCAGCTCTTCGGATTCCAGTTACCAGAAAGTGTTAAAGATTCATGATGCACTGATTGCAGATATTGAGTATTCCTATGATACCTCAATTCCTACTGCCCATTCCATCGCCGGGGCAATGACATCGGCAAGGTCTGCCGTATGTGAGGGATATGCGAAGGTCATGCAAGTGATGATGAACAGCTATGGAATCACGAATATTTATGTCACAGGAGATGCCGGAGGCGGTCATGCCTGGAATATGGTCAGGATGAACGACGGGAAATATTATTGGTTAGATGCTACATGGGACGATCAGGAGCAGGAGGTATTCTGGCATGACTATTTTCTGGTAGGAAATAAGAACTTTACAGACCATACGCCGGATCTGCCGACTGGTACGGGAACAGAATTTCTTTATGAGCTTCCGCAGGTTTCAGATGATGATTATGTGTATGATCCGTCAAAGCCGAATATCAGGATAGGGGATGTGAATGAAGATGGAGATGTGAATCTGGTGGATCTAATGATGTGTTTGAACCATGTGGCGAAGAAAGGGCAGTTGGGCGGAAACGCTTTCCTGGCAGCAGATGTGAATGAGGATGGAGACGTGAATTTGATAGATTTGATGCGAATTTTGAATTATGTAAGTAAGAAAAGTACAACATTGTAAAAGATCATTGTTTTCTCCCCCTTATGCAGACTTGCGTGAGGGGGAGAGTATTAATAGAGATGTGAATGAGACAGGAAAAGATTTGTGATGTGAGGAGGGAGTAAGAGTGAGAATAAGAAGAACTTTGGCAGTGGTCTCATTGTGCAGCGTCCTGTTTGCAAATCCTGCGCTGGCACAGGAACCAGGAGATGGGGTGTCAGAATTACAGGATCAGCAAAAAGTTTCCGAAGAGACAGTACAACAGATAGAAGAATCTGTACAGGAAACTTCGGAAAATCAAGGAATACTCGAAGAAGAAAATTATGTTTCCGAAGAGACAGAGAAGTCAAGGCAGGAGAATGAAGAACAAGAATCAACAAATCCAATAGAAGGGCCAGAGGAGACGTTGGCCGGGACGGAAGGAGAATGGAATTCTGTAGAAGCAGAGGAACAGACTTCGGCAGATCTGTCAGGTTTTACGAATACATTGGAGAATCTATCCATATATGGGACGACCAAGAATTCCTATCTTAGCAAGACGGATGCAGGCTATCAGGCAGTATTGGTGGATGCCAAGATACATATTCTGGATTTTGACAGTAATTGGAATCAAGTATCAGAAAAAACGTTGGATTATGAACTGCCTATATTTGGCGGATATTATTCCGGGCAGACCTATAATTATCTGGTATTTGGGCAGAGTGGAACGGCGGCAGGAACAGAAATCTACCGGGTCATAAAGTATGATAAATCCTTCCGGCGGATTGGCGCCCTTTCCGTTCCCTATGAGACATGCTATACAAGCGTACCTTTTGATGCCGGAAATGTTTCTATTGCTGAATCTGGAAATAATATGGTCGTGTATACGTCCCGGCACAGACCAGACGGGCATCAATCCAACATTGCATTGAGGATCGATACGGCTTCTATGGAAATTAGCAATAATTATGGAATGATAGCATTTCCGGATATTCATGTGAGTCATTCCTTCCGTCAGATTGTCAAATATGACGGTGATGTCCCTGTATATACAGATTTAGGAGACGGCGCACCCAGAGCGGTAAGTTTACAGCAGAAAGCAGGTGTGTTTACATCTATGTTGGATATCGAAGGGCAATATGGCAATAACGTAACGGATACAGATGTTTCGGGTATGGAGGTTACTGATACGGGATATCTTGTGGTAGGGACGCAGATAAGAAATTATTGTAATAATATTTACCTGTCTTATGTAAAAAAGGGAGAGTCCACTGCAAAAGTCACCTGGCTGACAACCAATACGTCTTATCAGTATTCCAACGCATGCAATGCGAAAATTATTAAGGTATCGGACGGAATCTATGCAGTCATGTGGAATTGTTTCGATCATGGTGAGAAAGTGAATTATGTGATGGTAAATGGAAAGGGAGAGCCAATCAGTGCGTTGAAATCCTGTTCCGGAGCAGAATTGACGCAGTGTGAGCCGATTTTGGACAATGGGAAGATAACCTGGATAAAATATAGTAACGGAGTAAGAAAGATCTGTTCTCTGACCGATCTTGCCTGCACAGGAACTTTTGAATGGAATGATACTTATGTTTCGCCGGTAGATCCCTGGGACGGAACTATAGACACCGGGTGGTATCAGGAAGGAAAGAGAGAATTTACCTTAAACAGCCCGGCACAGCTTGCAGGGCTGGCGAAGCTTGTCAACGATGGGAATACGTTTGAGGGAAAGAAGATTCTGATTGGGAAGGATCTGTTTTTCAACGAAGAAGATTCCGGTAAAAATACATGGATTCCCATCGCTTCTGCCGACGGGAAGACCTTCGAAGGCGTTTTTGACGGGCAGGGACACAGTCTCTATAATTTCTATGGCGGCGGATTATTCGGGACGATCGGTGAAAAAGGCGTGGTTAAGGCGGTGCAGGTAAGCCAGGGTTACATAGAAGGAGCCGCTATTGCACGGCAAAATGACGGATGGATTCTTTTCTGCCAGAATAACAGCATTGTATATGGAGATGATCATTCAGCGGGAATCTGCAGTGAAAATCGGAATCTGGTGTATGGCTGCGGCAACAGCGGCATTGTAGACGGATGGAATGCTTCGGGTATTGTCAGCAATAACCGAAGCGTTGCCGCAACGATTGATTCTTGTTGGAATCAGGGATATGTGGGTGGACTGGGCTTTGACGTAGCGGGTATTGCATCGTCGAATTATGGCTGGGTCTATGACTGTTATAATTCGGGAATCATTTCAGGAATATATACATTGAATAATGCGAGGAACGTCGGCGGGATTGTAGGTTCATTGTCATGCGGAACAAGCGATATGGACAGAATATATAGCTGCTATCATGCAGGGTATCTGGATATTAATGCAGAACAGACTCTGTGGAGAGATACTATTTGCGGTAATGCGGATAAAGATTGTATAAAAAATGTATATTCTATTTTCTCCAGTTATAACCGATATGCCGAAGAAGTGACCGATGAGGAGTTAAAATCGTCCGATATGACTGAGAGGCTTCTGGGAGATAAGATCATTAAAAAGTGGTGTACGGATAAAGATAACCTGAATGGCGGGCATGTTATACCGATTGCGCAGCAGGACATGAAGGACGGCGTATACAAGATGCTTCCTGACGTCTGGGATCCGGTTACAGAGGTAAGTATTGATCTTGCGGATGGAGAATATCAGTTAAGGGCGTATTCTTCGGCATATTATGGAGTAGATTATGTTAGCGCTGTGTACAGTTCTGATTCAGCTATCCTGTCTATTGACAAGAACGGAAAGATAACTCCAAAGAAAACAGGGACTGCAACGGTTCGGGTCACATTTGAAGAGTCGGAGTATGGGAAGGAGACCGGATTCGATGTAAAAGTGACGATTACAGGGACAGATCTTATGCTTGGAGATGTGAACGGAGATAAAAAGATTGATTTGGTAGACCTGATGATGTGCCTGAATCATGTGTCGAAGAAAAAATTGTTGGAAGGAGCTAATTTTGCGGCAGCGGATATTGATGGGAATAAGGAGGTGAATTTGGTAGATTTGATGCGGATATTGAACTTTGTAAGTAAGAAGAGCAGCGCATTGTAGGAAGCATGGCTAACCTAAGTATTAAAAAATCATGCAAAATTACGAAAGGAGAAAAGTAGTAGGATGAGAAGGAAGAGAAGAGTTATAGCGGCTTTGATGATGGTCACATTATTGCTGTCAGATGTACAGATGGTCGCATTGGCAGAGGATGTTGGTGTATCAGAAAATCAAACGTTGGAATTGCCTGAAAATTCGATTCAGGATGAGAAGTCTGGAGAGAAAGAAGTAGGAAGCGAAGAGTCAGGAGAAGAAGATCAGGAAGACGGAGAAAAAGAAGATAAAGCGGATAATGCAGAAGAAGGAAACGAGAATAGTGAAGAAGAATCGGAAGCTGATACATTGCAACAGACTGTAGAAGACACGGGAGATGTGCTTCAGCAGGAGACAAATGAATCACAAATGGAGATGACAGAACGAGACGTGCAAGGAGATTATCAGTATACAGTTGATAGTCTTAATATGGTAACTATTACGGGGTATACAGGTAATGAATCTGTATTATCTATTCCTGCTAATATTGATGGTCGAACAGTTAAGACTATAGGATATAACGCATTTCAAGATTGTACAGGAATTACAAGGATAGAAATACCTTCAAGTGTTAAGTCAATACAAGGAGGGGCATTTTGCGGATGTAGAAGTCTGACCGAGGTAGAGATACCATCGACGGTAAAAACAATAGAAAGTCAGGCATTTATGGATTGCGAAAATTTGACAAAGATAACGTTGAATGACGGACTGTTAAGCATTGGAGAGAACTTTATAGGAAATACGGAGGTAAAAGAGATTACAATACCGAAGACAGTAGAGACGATGGAGTATGCATTATATGGTGCGCAGAGCCTAACGAAGGTGATATTTGGGAGTGGGATGGAAAAGATTCCCCAATATGCATTGTACGCAAGATGGGTGGGGTCAAGCAAAACGAAAGTATCGGAGGTAATCCTACCTGCGAGTATAAAGACAATAGGAACAGCGGCATTTTATGAATGCGAGAATTTGAAGGGGATAAAGCTGCCAGAGAATCTGAACTGTATTGAGGACAGTGCATTTTATGGATGTATAGGATTAAAAGAGATAAAGCTGCCATCGAGCGTGACAGAGATAAAAGAGAATGCATTCGGAAGGTGTACAGGAATAACTGGGGTAGAGATTCCGTCAAAGGTAAAGAAGATATCCGGTGGGACGTTTATGGGATGTACGGGGCTGACCGAGGTGGAGATACCATCGACGGTAAAAACAATAGAAAGCCAGGCATTTATGGATTGCGAAAATTTGACAAAGATAATGTTGAATGACGGACTGTTAAGCATTGGAGAAAATTTTATAGGAAATACGGAAGTAAAAGAGATCACAATACCGAAGACAGTAGAAACGATGAACTACGCATTATATGGTGCGCAGAGTTTGGCGAGGGTGATATTCGGAAATGGAATGGAGAAGATTCCAGATTATGCATTATATTCAGGATCAAGTACAATTAAGACGAGAGTAAAAGAAATCATTATACCGGCAAGTGTTAAAGTAGTTGGTTATGGTGCTTTTGGAGATTTTAAAGGCACATTGACGCTTATGTCGGAAGACTCTGGAGCGTCTATCTATGCAATCGACAATGAACTTGCATATGAGGCGAAGAAGAACGGGATATCTGATAGCCCAGACAGATACCTTGCGCGGAATAAATCTTTCTACACAACTTCGCTTAGCAGTTCCACGACATCAGGATATGTGAACCTGAATCTTCAATATGAATTTAAAGACGAAGCAAAAAAATCAATCAGTAACAAAGGTATGCAGTTAAAGATTAAGATTCCGTCTGCAGTTACCCTTGCTCCCAATACATTTAAGTTGAATGGAAAGAAAACAGGAGTAACGCCGGATGAAAATGGATACATATATCTTCCGGTAGAAAACACAAAAGGAAGTGCAACTTTTTCACTGAAGATTTCAGATGTGTCATACCTTATGACTTATGCGCAGATTGAATATCAATATCAGGGAGAGAATAAGTGTGAGACAATTGGAATCGTAAATATGGCTAAAAAGATATTTACCCTCAGTGTCCCAGACAAAACTTCCGAAGCAAAGGTTGATGTACTTGGGTTTACTGAGCCAGGGCAAAGTGTCCAGCTATATTTTGAAGGAAATATGGTTCAAACGGTGAAAGCTTCAAATACCGGAAGTTATATGGCAACGATGAACATCCCGGATCCACAGGAAGGGAATATGTACAAGATAGAGGCGAAAACCGTTTCGGGCGAAGAGGAATCGTCAGCAATTGCTTATACGAAATATACAAAAAACTCAGTACGACTGACACAATGTACCATGTATTATAGGAATCAATCTTATGATTTATTATCTCTGGCAGGGACAAGGCCTGTGATATCGTGGGCGAACGGTACAATATTTACATTTAAGGTTGCTTTCAGTGATAATAGTAATGTAGGTGATGTAAATATTGTCAGCACGAAAGGCGGTGAAGTGAATAAACTTCGTGCAGTGTGGAACGAAAAGCAAAAGGCATATATTGCGGCAGGATTTTCCGGCTATGTTCCGGGCAATATTACAGTAGAGTACGGAAAGAATCTGGGGGTAGGATTTGACGGCAATCAGGTGTCGTTGGGAGAACCTTTTGATGAAAAAGGAATTATTGGATATGAATCAAAAGTGAAATTGAAGGATATTCCTGAATTCTATTATTTGAAAGAGCAGGAAGAAAAAGTTTCAAAACTGCCGTCAGGCGACTATGAGAGGATGGATTATGACGGAAGTATCTGTTACCTGTCGAAGGAAATTGAGTACCGGACAAAAGGTGATAAAACATATGCATGTCAAGAGATATTTATTAAGCAGGAGGATGATTCGTATATTCGTCTATGCACAGGGATAGGATTAGAGAAGAAGCAAAGTAGCAAACAAGCTAAGGCAAAATTCGCAAAAGCTGATGTAATCGATGTCATAAAAGAATTAAAAAATCTTATAGATTTGTTGTCTGATGTTTCGGAAGATACGGAAGATGCAGAGGTATATGTCATGTTAGAAAAGACAATTAGTGCAGCAATGTCTTCTGTTACCCCGTCATCAGCGGAATATTATGAATTAGTAATTTTGAAGACAAAGCTGGAAACAGTCGAAATGATGGACGGTTCAAGAAAGGCATATTCAAAAATAAATAAAATCATTGAGAATGCTGAGAAATATAATGATAATCCGGAATGGCTTCCAACGGATAAAATAACTGATAAGATGAAAGAAGCAGTAGATGAGATGAATCGATGTTCTCAAAATATCACGAATCGGCATTTGCGAGAAGTTATGGAAGAATTAACGAAAGGAGGATGGTTCTCGGACAGTCTATTGGAAAAGGTAATAGATAATCTGGAAAAGGATGCAGAGAATACAGACATGAATTTTAATGCCAGATATAGTATCGACCCGTCAGGCTATGTTTATGAAGCGGTTACAGATAATCGGCTTGAAGGTGTAAAAGCGACGATTTACTATAAAGATGCGGAGAATAGTACAGCCGTTTTGTGGAATGCAGAAGAATATGACCAGTCTAACCCGCTCTATACAGATGATTTAGGATATTATGCATGGGATGTACCGGAAGGATTATGGCAAGTCAAGTTTGAAAAGGAAGGATATGAAACCACATCTAGTGAATGGCTTCCAGTACCGCCTCCGCAGTTGGAAGTGAATAAAGGAATGGTATCAAAAGAAAAGCCGAAGATAGAGAAGATGGTTGCATATTCCGATCATATAGAGATTGTTTTTTCAAAGTATATGATGCCAGATACGGTTGCAGCTTTAAAGATTACAGACCAGGAAGGAAAGGCCATCTCTTATAATTTGGAATATGACAAAAAGAGCGTGGATGAATCAGGAGCTAATTTTGCCAGAGAGTATCATCTGATATTTAAAGATGGAAAGGCATTAGAGCCGGGGACTGCCTGTAAAGTTCTGGCAGACACTTCGCTGAAGAGTTATGCAGGGATCGTGATAGATGCACATGAATATAGCTCAAACGTTCAGAAGAATATAGAGATTATAGCGCCAGATATGGTCAGCGTCAAGATGGGAGAGACGATAGAAGTGCCGGTGCAAGTGGCGAATTCTTCTGAAAAAGTACAGATGAATGCCGTTTCAGAATTTGAAGAGATTGCATCTGTCAGCAAAGCAGGTAAGGATAGTATAACGATTTTAGGAAATATGTATGGCAGTACAAAGATTACGATAAAAATCGAAGGAATTGATATTCAAAAAGAAATAAAGGTAAATGTGGGAACAGATTCAAAATTATCAGATATCAAAAAGAAAGTTATCCTTCCGCAGTCAGTCTATACGATGTCAAAAGGGGAATCTATAAAAATAGTTCCAGAGATATACCCAGATTCTTCTGCAAAAGGGAAGTGGACTTTGTCTGGTGATCGCAATATTATCTCTTTAGATGGCGATAATTTCCGAGCTGATAATGTAGGGGAAGTTACGGCTCGTTACACTTTGGATGGAAACGAGGACATATTTGCGGAATGTAAGATTATCGTAATATCAAAAGCTGTAAAAGGAGATATTGATGGAGATGGAAAGATTAATCTGGTAGACCTGATGATGTGCCTGAATCATGTGTCGAAGAAAAAATTGTTAGAGGGTACTGCGTTTGAGGCTGCTGATATTGATGGCAAAAACGGGGTTAATCTGGTAGATTTGATGCGGATACTGAACTATGTCAGTAAGAAGGGCAGTAGCTTATAGAACCGCAGATAAATCTAGTTTATGCTTCTCAAAATCCTCGTTTACAAGGCCAAACCATATTTAGAAGAAGCGGAATAAGGATTTGTAGTAGGGTGGCCTACCATTTGGCAGGCTGCCCATTTTTATAACGTAAATGATAGAAAAGATATAATTGTTTTATTTATAAAAGATAAAGGAGGATGAGACATGAAAAGGATGTATAAGATTCTAGCAATATTTGTAGTTATGGTTCTTTTTGTTAGTCCCTGTATGGCAAATCCATCCATACAGAAGGTTTTTGCACAGGAAGTGGTTGGTGATGAGGCAACATCAAGGGAAATGAAGGAGGAAACCGGAAAGGATGAGTACGGAGAGAAGGAGGATGAGGAGAAGAAAGAAGATTTGCCGGAAGAGAATTTTCAAGAGAAGAAAGAAAAGGAAGATTATGGCAATCTTGCTGATAAAGAAGAACTAAATACAGATGTAGATACAATGCCAAATTTAAAAGAAGATGGATTGACAAATTATGATGAACAGATGGCAGATGTATCTCTTAGCAATAATATTGAGGAAACAACCGTTAACCTATATTTTGTAGACGATGCTTATAAAGATAAGCTTTCACTCCCGTCTGAATGTAAAAATACGTATCAGATTGTTTTGCCAGATGGGATAAATGGAAATGTCCAATATAGAATTCAGGGAGATTCTGTAAAAGTTGATGAGAACGGAATGGTTTCACCAGAAATAACAATTTGGTATCAGAGTCCCAATGGATATTGGACGACACAATACATTGAAGGGGCTGTAACGCGGAATGAGTATACTTCTGGAGAATCGACAGTCACCGTCACTTGTGGAGCTTATACGCAAAGTATTACCGTCAATGTGCTTTCATACACTAAAATTTATGTAAGCGATACCCTTGATAAAATTTACAATGATATTACATCAGGAAAAACATTAACAGAGGTAGAACTTGCCCAGGCATTTACCTATTATGCTGCTGATCATTACAGCTACAGCACATCCCATTCATCGCTTACAGGAATCATTATCGATGGTGCGGGAGATTGTTGGGCTAATACAGCATTTATTGACGCTCTTTGTGAAAAAGCTGGAATCGAAGCCAAAATCCGATATGCAGAAAATGACCCCGGCGCAGGTTCGGGACATAGAAATAACATCATTAGAATAGATAGGAAATATTATATAGCTGATGCTGGATATGTTGGTAATGCTCCGAGATTCCGTTCGTTTTATGAAGAACCGGAAGGGCTCTATATGCAAGGGAACACTTTGGTTCAATATGATGCCTTTGATGAAGAAGCAGTTATTCCTGAAATTATAGGCAGAACCGAAATCAAGGTACTTCGCAATTGCATGAATGACAGAGAACAGAGTGTCTTTGGTTATGGTGTTGATGTGATATCAGTCAGTTTGCCCAAAACTATTACAGATATTTCGGCACTTGCTTTTCAAGGGTGTGATAGAATTGACAGAATTTTAGTAGATGATAAAAATCCAAACTATATGAGCATTGACGGCATTCTATATACTAGAGATGGAAAAGTTGTGCGAGTACCGCAGAATATGACGAATGTACTATTAGCTGATAATACAACGGCCATTAATGAATATGCCTTTTCGCAAAATAAGGCCAGTGAAATTATGATTCCAGACGGAGTGGTTACGATTGGCTTTGCAGCATTCTGGAATTCAGGTGCGAATGTTATTACGGTTCCTGAAAGCGTTACAAGGATTGAAGATCATGCCTTTGAAACTACTAAGGAAGTAACTATTAAAGGGATTAGAGGTTCTTATGCAGAGCAATATGCCATAGAACAAGGATTGAGATTTATAGATATGAAAAGTGGAGATATAAACGTTGATGGAGACATAAACCTACTGGATCTAATGCTGTGCCTGAATCATGTATCGAAAAAAAAGTTGCTGGAAGGAGATGCTTTTTCGGCGGCAGATATCGATGGGAATGGGGCAGTGAATTTGTCAGATTTGATGCGGATACTGAACTATGTCAGCAAGAAGAGCAGCAGCTTATAGAAACACAGAAAAGTGCAGATTTGTAGTAAGGGCGGTTTTCCATTTGGTAGGCCGCCTATTTAATATTAAGCCAGAGTGAGAATTATCTAGTGAAGTCCAACTGAGAATCGGACTGTTATGGAATATCGTTTTTCCAGAAGGATTGAGTTGAGAGGTTCGATTTGGGAAAAAGAAGGGAAGAGGCTGTCTGGAAATCACTATCCACAAATAGCAAAAAGATGGCTGACAACAACCATATTTTGCGATAGGGGCCTAATATCGGTATTAACCAACAGCTCCTTTTGGCACTAAAATTAAGGAATATTGCCAGTCATCAGCTTCTCGTGCTGTTCAATCATTATATGACAAAATTGGGAAATCAGATTTCCGTACTTTTTTTACTGACATAGTTCAAAATTCGCATCAGGTCAGTCAGGTTCACAGTACCGTTTCCATCCACATCCGCTGCAAGGAACGCATCATCCTTTAAAATATTCTTTTTCGCCACATGGTTTAAACATAACATTAAATCTGTCAGATTGATCTTTCCATTCTTATCGATATCTCCTTTTTTTACCGAATCTGTAAGGAGTTCAGCGCAGCGTGTTTTTAAGGTATTTAAGGTAGTCTTTTCTTCATCCGTCAGATTTCCTGAGAAGATTAGTAGTGCACTTATCTCATTATACGTTTGATTTACAGCATCTTTATTCAATGATTCTGGTTTTTCGGCCATATACCCATTTACTGTTTCTGTCAGTTCGGTAATTTTATTAACTACCTCTGCAATCTGGGAAAGATATTTTTCGCAGTCAGTCCTTAAATCACGAAGATTCCATCGTTGCGATTCTGTTAACGAAAGTTCTAGCAATCGGTTAATCTCTGTAATTAATTCTTCTAAGGATGCTTTATCTGATGATTTTACAGGTACTTTACTGTATGCATCAAGCTTCTCCTTGATCTTGGCGATTTCTTCCACTATATAGTTTCCGATTTCAATATCTATAAATGTCAACCCATTGTCAGCAGCATACTTTTCGGCATAAGAACCTTTGACTCCCTTAATAGCCACATTCTCAATTGTAGTTTCAAAAGCATGGTCTCCAATTGCTGTTACGCTTTCTGGAACTGTAATAACCTCAGCTCTTGATTCCCAGAATGCTGCAAAACCAATCGTAGTCACTCCGTTAGGAATCGTGATTTCATCGGCTGTGTTTCCTGAAAAAGCATAATCATCAATAGCGGTTACACGATCAGACAAGGTCACATCTGTCATTGTCTGAGGTACTCGAAGGACTTTGCCGTCTCTGGTGTAAAGGATTCCGTCAATACTCATATAGTTTGGATTTCCTTTATCCACAGAAATCTGGGCAAGTGATTCACAGCCCTGAAAAGCAAGAGTTGAACCGATTGTAGTTACTCCCGCTGGAATCGTAATTTTACTGGCTTTGTTTCCTGAAAAGGCATAATCATCAATAGCGGTTGCGCGGTCAGATAAGATTACATCTGTTATCGTCTGAGGAACGCGTACGACTTTGCCGTCTCTGGTATATAAAATTCCGTCAATGCTCATATAGTTCGGATTTTCTTTATCTACAGAAATCTGGGCAAGTGAGTTGCAGTTCTGAAAAGCAAGAGATGAAATATCCGTAATTGTCTTGGGCAGGCTGATGGATGTAACCTTAACACCATAAGAAAAGACGCTTTCTTCATTATCATCCGTATCTTTAGATCCGCGAAGCGCTGTGATCTTATTTCCATCTACAGTTTCAGGAATGACGGCATCTGTTTCAAAGGCATCGTATTGAGTTAAAGTGTTTCCATATTTAATGCAAAGCCCTTCCGGTTCTTCGCCGAATACATATGTCCTTGGAGCATTGCCGATGAATCCCGCATCAGCTATATAGTACTTTCCATCCGCTTTAATGATGCTGTTTCTATGTCCCGAACCTGCAGCCAAACTATCATTTGCTGCATATCGAATTCTGGAATCAATGCCAGCTTTTTGGCAAAGGGCATTGACAAGAGCGGTATTAGCCCAACAGTCTCCTGCACCAGTCATTATAATTCCATCAAGCGATGAGGAGGATGTACTGTAACTGTAATGCTCTGCTGTATATTGGGTGAATGCCATGGCAAGTTCGGTCTCTGTCAGTGTCTTCCCGGATGTGATATCGTTATAGATTTTATCAAGAGTCTCATTCACATAGATTTCATCATACCAAATGACATTGACTATTATGGTTTGTGTATAGCTTCCACAGGTTACATGGACTGTTGACTGTCCTGGAGAATACTCTAATATGTTTCCTGTTCCGTTGGCGTAATACTGTCTTGGAGTAATGATTCCGTTTTCATCGACGATTGCGGAGTCTCCATCGACCTGGTACTGGATATCTCCTGTTACGTCATCTGGGAGAACAATCTGGTAAGAGTTTTCATATCCATCTGGGAGAGAGATATACTCTTCGTAATACTGAAAATAGAGATCAACCGTTATCTGCTGGCTTTCGGCACTAAGGGCTGCGGTAGAGAGTTCATCGTCAGGATCAGATGATTCAGTTTCCGTTGATTCGGATATTACATCTTTCTCAGTATATCCTCCGTTTTCTCCTGCCGTTTTTTCTGCCTCCGCTTTTTCTGCTTCCGTTTGCGTTTCCTGTGCTATTGCAGATTCTTCTCCCGCCGTTTCTTCTGCATGGACATCCTGTAAGTATTGGCTTCCCAGGAATGGATTGGCAAATAGAGCGGTGGCTAACAGCACTGCCGAAATTTTTTTTAGTTTTCTCATGTCTTTTCCTCCTTAATTTATAAGATAGTACAATTATATCTCAATATGAACTAACGAGCAATATTTAAACCCTTTATAGTTCTTGATTTGAGAAAAACTTATTGTAATAGAAATTTTCTATAAATAAAGATATTCATAGAAAATGTGCGAAGTTTACAAAATTAAATCTTTTGTTTGTATAGGAATGACGATGAAAAAAATGTCGAAAAAGTTAAAATAATAACGTATGAAATACAAATTCTAAAAAAGAGTCTGGAGAAGATGAGATGTTTAAAGTAAGTTATTTTTTAGAAGTTCTCCCTGTAATCGCAAGCAAGGTCAACGTCACATTTGAACTGACCATCGTGGCGACCATATTTGCGCTGTTAGTGGGAGTCATCATCGCCATCATCGGCTATTACAAGATTCCGGCATTGTATCAGTTTACCCGGGTGTATGTATCCATTATGAGAGGAACCCCGATTGTGGCACAGCTGTATTTTTTCTATTATGGAGTCGCCCTTTACAGTGCATTTGTGCGCGACATGACTCCTCTGATTGCGGTTGCGGTAGTCATGAGCCTGAACATGGGGGCATTCATGTCTGAGAGTATCAGAGGCGCGCTGCTTTCCGTGGACGAGGGGCAGAAAGAAGCCGCTTATTCTCTGGGAATGACGAACCTTCAGCTGGTATGGCGGATTATCATTCCGCAGGCAGTCCGTGTGGCGCTTCCGCCATTGTTCAATGATATTATCAACCTGATCAAACAGACGTCCCTGGCGTTCATGCTTGGCGTGCCTGATATCATGGGAGCGGCGAAGATTGAGGGCGCAAGGACTTTCCGGTACTTTGAAATCTATGCGGCAGTCATGCTCATCTACTGGGTAATTATTTTTATCCTTGGATTAGTACATAAGTTTCTGGAGAAGAAGTGTGCGACGATGTATTAAGCGGGATCTTAACTGGGAAGCCGGCCAAACTCTGCAATGTGCAAGGAATCTGGCAGAGTTTGCGGCGTCTTATTTAAGATAGATTAAGACGAAAAGAGGAGAAGAAGAATTATGAAGAGACGTTTGATAGCAGCTTTATTAGTGACAGCCATGGCAATGACAATGGCAGCAGGATGCGGGAACAGTGATTCCGGTGATTCTGGGAAGGATGAGGCTAAGACAGAATCTGAAGGGACGGCAGATGATGCAGACGGAGGCTCTGATGCGGATTCTGATACCGGATATTCAGACCGGAAAGTTACCCTCGTGACATCAGGGACAGGAGAGCCGTACACCCTTCTGGCAGATGATGGGACATGGACAGGGATTGACGCCGAGATGTGGGCTGAGATAGAAGAGCGTACCGGATGGGAAGTGGAGGTAAAACAGGCGGCATTTGACGCCATGTGGGGAGAACTTGATACGGCCCGGGCAGACGTAGTGGCCAACTGTACTGCTGTGAAGCCGGAGAGAGAAGAAAAGTACAATGCAACGATTCCCTATTATGGAGACGCCCAGTGTGTCATCGTCAATGACAGCAGCAGCTATAAGACGGTAGAGGACTTGAAGGGCAAGGTAGTCGGATGTACGAACGGACAGGCGGCGCAGACGATTATTGAGGATCTCGGAGCGGAGATTGGATTTGAAGTGAAGCTTTATGAAGACAGCGCGGTGGGTATGAATGACTTAATGCTTGAACGAATTGACGCTTATGCCAATACCACGACCAATGTAAATGCATTTTCCCACAATAATGGCGAGGCTGACTTCCGTTTCTTCGAGGAGAATCTGTTGGCGAACAATGTAGCATATTTCCTGCCAAAGACGGACGAAGGCGCAGAGCTGAAAGAAGAACTGGACAAAGTGATTCAGGAAATGTTAGATGACGGAACCATCGGCAAAATCACGGAGAAGTGGATGTTTGCGGATATGACAGAATTGATTCAAAAATAATATAAAGTCAGGAAGATTGGGAAAATTATGGGAACAGAGACACAACTGGTAAAGATTGAACATCTCTATAAAGAGTTTGATGCAGATACGAAGGTTCTGACGGATATCAGCCTTACGATTAACAAGAATGAGGTAATTGCCATACTCGGGCCTTCCGGGACCGGGAAATCTACGCTGCTTCGCTGCCTGAACTATCTGACTGTGCCGACGAAGGGGCTGATCACCATCGGAGATGTTACGGTGGACGCGGAGCGCCATACGAAAAAGGAGGTCATAGAGCTCCGCAGGCATTCTTCCATGGTTTTTCAAGGGTATAACCTCTTCAAGAACAAGACGGCTCTTGAGAATGTCATGGAGGCTCTGACGGTAGTCCAGAAAAAGCCGAAAGCCGAGGCGGAAAAGACGGCTCTTGAGCTGCTTGAAAAGGTGGGGATGGGAGAGAGAAAGGATTTTTATCCGTCCAAATTATCCGGCGGACAGCAGCAGCGGGTAGGGATTGCAAGAGCTTTGGCTGTGAACCCTAATGTGGTTTTGTTCGACGAGCCGACGTCTGCATTGGATCCGGAGCTGGTGGGCGAAGTGCTGAATACCATCAAATCTTTGGCAGAAGACGGGACGACTATGATACTTGTAACCCACGAGATTGGATTTGCCAGAGAGGTTGCGACCCGGATCTTATTCATGGACGGCGGGCGCATTGCGGCAGACGGGACGCCGGAGGAGATCATTGACCATCCGGAGAATCCCAGGCTTAAACAGTTCCTGAATTTTGTGAATCGTAAATAGTATGGAAGGACTGTCAGGAAATGGCAAGGATGGCGTTTCCCGATGGTTCTTTTTGTGTAGAAAGGGCAGGAAGACATGGAAACAGGTGAACAGAAAAATGTAATCGAAAAGATTAAGAAGACGGCGGGAGAGTTAGAGCCAAAGCTGACAGCGATCAGGCGTGAACTCCATCAGTATCCGGAGCTTGGTGTGGATCTTCCCAAGACGCATGAAATCATCAGCCGGGAACTCCGAAAGATACCGGGACTTGAGGTACAGGAGCATAAGGCCGGAGGCTTTGGGATTGTTGCCGTCATGCGGGGGAAAAGGAGCGGAGGGAAGACAGTCCTTCTGAGAGCGGATATAGATGCGCTCCCTATTGAGGAAAAGGGAGAATGGGGATATAAGGCTAAGAATCCGGGCTGTATGCATGCGTGCGGCCATGACGGGCATGCTGCCTGGCTGATTGGCGCAGCGATGCTCCTGTCAGAGATCCGGGAGGAATGGGGCGGCTGTATCAAGTTTGTGTTCCAGCCAGGAGAGGAGGTGGGGAAAGGGGCAGATACCTTAATCTGTGAAGACAAAGTGCTGGAGGCTCCGGATGTTGACATGGCATTTGCCGCCCACGGCTGGCCTTCCATCGAGAGCGGCAGGATTGGGATTGCCAGAAGGTATGCATTTGGTTGTGTGGGGTCATTCCGGGTGAAGATTACCGGAAAAAAAGGACATGCGTCCTGGCCGGAGCAGACCATTGACCCGATTGCTGCTGCGGGGGAGATCTACCAGCATATTCCTGCAATCCTGACGAGGAAGATTGGGGGTACGGCGTCAAAGGTGATGTCTGTGACTTATATGCAGGCAGGGGACCCAAAAGTGCGCAATGTGATCCCGGAGACCTGTGAGTTTGGCGGCACCATGAGGGCGGCCAGACGGGAGACGCTAGAGATCATGGGCAGGGAATTGAAGCAGGAGGCAAAGGCTGTGTGCAGCGTTTACGGGGCTTCCTGTGAGGTAGATGTGCAGTTTCACGGCGGCGCGGTGGAGAATGCACAGAGCCTCCTTAATGGAGTCAGAAATGCTGCTTCGCAGATTCTCGGACAGGGCCAGGCGTATATGATTGAAGAGGATAATCTTGGAGGAGAGAATTTTGCAGAGTATAGTGCGAGGGTACCGTCTGTGTATCTGTTTATCGGAATCCGGCCTGCAGGCGAGAAGGAGATTCCGGGACTTCACAGCCCGGATTACCGGTTTGATGACCGGGTGCTGGGAAAAGCTGCGGGAGTATTCGCGGCAATCGGATATTATGGCTGTATGGGGAAGCTATAGAGTTTAGGTATAGACAATCTCTATAATTGGCGGCTAAGAGGGGGAAAATCTATTTGACAGATACAATTTTCTAGGAAATAATATTCATATGGGGTGGATGAATATGTTTGCGATTGAGAATTGTTACAGAATTATATTTGAAGCAATGCTCGAAGATTCTATATTTATGTGCATCGCGGAGAGGATTGAGGAGTATACGAAAGCAGGAGTAGCATTTGCGGCAGGGACAGGGAAAGTTCTTGCCTGTTCCTGTATGTGTGAAAAGTTGTTCCCTGTGTCTGCCGGGAGGGGGCATCTTACTTTTGAGGATTATATGGCTGTCCGTGACAGAAAGGAAGTGGATGGCAGCTGTGTATGCGTCACTCCTGTATATGGAGGGAAGATGGCGATTGGCTTTGTCATCCTGATTTTTGAAGAGAAGGAGGAAGAAGCAGCCTTTTATGAGTTAGGAGGGATTCTGGCGCAGAATATGAAGCGGTATTTCGAGGAGGAGCAGAAGCAGTATCTGTTCTGCCAGCCGCTTAAAGAGCATATGGCCGGATGGGTTCTTTTTGAAGAGGACGCCTCGGGGGTTATTAAGGAGTATGGTTTCCCTGAGGGGAATTATCTTGTTGTTTTATTCTGTAAAGACTGCGGCCGTGTGCAGGAGAAGATGGCTGCTTTGCGGGCAGTATGGAATTGTCTGTACATTTACGAAAAAAGCCGGGAGGTGTATGTATTGCTGTACCATTTGAAGGAGCAGGATGCTTTTTCTGTTTATGGGGCAATGGAGGCGGAAAAGTGCGGCTGCTGTGTCAGCGAGGTTTTTTCGGATATCTGCCTGTGCAGGGAAAAGAAGAAGATTTTACAGAGAATGGCGCGGGTTAAGGATTCCCGGGAAAGTGCTGTGGTGCGCAGGGAAAAGGAATGGTCTATGCGGGGAATGTACACGTATACGACCTCTCTGATTGAGAAGGCGGGGCTTAGGGACTATTCGGTTGAGCGGCTGCTTTTGGAGGATGAGAGAAACCATACGGAATTGTATCATACATTAAAGACTTATCTGCTTTGTGAGAATAATGTCACGGCTGCGGCGAAGAGGCTGCATATCCATAGGAATACGTTGGTTTACCGGCTGAAGCAGATTAAAGAGTGTATTGACGTGGATATGAATGATTTCGAGGTATCCAGAGAACTGCTGGCATTTATCATGATGTATGATATTGCAGGGCAAAGGTTAAGGAGTTAGGATAAGCTATGAGGATTGAGCGGGAATTGCCGGAGATTTTTGAGGAGTTTGGGGAACAGAGGAAGACCTCTTTTTTGGAGATTAAGGAGTATAAGGACCGGGGGATTCCTATGGTGGGAATGTATTGTGCGTATTTCCCGCCGGAGCTTGCGATTGCGGCGGGAGCCGTCCCTGTGGCCCTATGTTCATTTGCGGAGGAGACGATTCCTGCGGCAGAGCGGTTCATGCCCCAGAGCATGTGCCCGCTGGTGAAGTCCAGTTATGGTTTTGCTGTTGAGGATAAATGTCCTCTTTTTCATTTTGCGGACTTAGTAATCGGTGAGACGACGTGTGACGGCAAGAAAAAGATGTATGAGATGATGGCGGAATTTAAGCCGGTTCATGTGATGGAGCTTCCTAACAGCCAGTCTGAGCGGGGATATGAATTCTGGCGGGGAGAGGTGATACGTGCCAAGGAGTTTCTGGAGGAGTTTTTTCATGTGGTGATTACGGAGGAGATGATTCGCAGTGCGGTGCATCTGAATAACCGGATCCGTATGTCGTTGAAATCTTTATGTGAAGTGATGAAGCTGGACCCTGTGCCTGTTTTTGGGGAAGATATTCAGAAGATGGTGCTTGGCAGTAAGTACCGATTTGATTTTCAGACGACCCCAGAGCTTGTGGCAGGAGTGAGGGAGAAGATTCTAAAGGAGTATGGCCAGGGTAAGAGGCAAGAGAGAAGGGTACGGATTCTGGTGACAGGCTGCCCGGTTGGAGGGGACAGCCTGAAGGTCATCCGTGCAGTCGAGGAAAACGGCGGTGTTGTAGTGGCGACGGAAAACTGCAGCGGCGTCCGTGCGCTTTCCCGGATGGTGGAAGAGGATACGGATGATATTTACGGGGCGATTGCCAGAAAATATCTGGCGACGGGATGTTCGATTATGACGCCCAATGATAACCGGATTGAACTGCTTGGAGAGATTATTGACGAGTACCATGTGGAAGGCGTGGTGGAGGTGATATTAAGGGGCTGCCATTCCACTGGGGCGGAGTCGTTCTATATCCGGAAATTTGTGAATGAGGAGAAGCGTCTTCCTTATATTGCCGTGGATACGGACTATTCCAATGCGGATTCGGGGCAGATTGCTACCAGGCTGACTGCATTTATTGAGATGATACAGGCAGAACGGTCGAAGGAGAAGCAGGCCAATATGAATGACTGTTATAGGATTGTGCTGTCGGGAACGAATAGAGGCTGCCCGGAACAGGAGATTTTAGAGGAGATCTGGGAATATACCGGGATTCCTGTAGCAGAGTTTGACAGGCAGGGATTCCCATCTGCCAGTGCGGGGCTTGAGTTTGACAAGCAGGGATTTCCGGTTGCTGCCGCGGGGGTTGAGTTTGGCAAGCGGGGATTTCCTGATGACGCCGTGGGGGATTCTCGGGTGGCTTATGAAGATTTGGTTAAGGTTGAAAAGGATTACCCCGATGGGCAGGGAAGGATTGCAGGGTATGTGCTGCCTGGGAAAACGAGGCGTCCTGTGGAGCAGCTGGTGGATATTCTGGTTCAGAATTATAGGATGAGGAAACAGTTTTCACAAGGTGAGAATTACGAGCAGCCGGATTATCTCTGGGTGGTCGCGGAATGCGCCGGGGATTTGGAACGGATTTACGAGGCGGCGAGGAAGGATATGGGATTTCAGGGGAGGCCAAAGCGGCCGGATGATAAGAGGATGTTTGTGTCTTGTATCAGGGGGCGGGACGACCGGAACCGGCTGATTGATGTGTGCAGGGAGTGTATGCGCGGCCGGGACGGACATGTGGCGGTCGGTAACGGCTTTCAGGATGTATCGGAAAAAGAAGAGAATGTAAGGCTTCAGGAGAGGGTGCTTTCTCTTGCCGGGAAGATGAAGGATCGGGGCAATGTCTGGCTGGTTGAAAATTATTACTATGAGCTTGCTGTGGACTGTATGAGCGAGCAGATGGAGCTTGCGCCCTTTTATCCGGAGGAGCTTGAGAAGATTGGGAGAGAACTCTATGAGACTCTTTACTGGTATCTGCGGATGAAACGTAATGTGGCTTCTACCGCAGCGAAGATGAAGCTGCACCGTAATACGCTGCTGCCGCGGATTGCAAGGCTGAATGAGATGATAGAGGTGGACGAGATGGAAGGGGCGGATTGTGAGAGGATTCTGCTTGTGATGGAGGTTGAACGGAGAAAGAAGGCATTGTCCCCCTTTTAAAATTCTCCGTCATATGTTAAAATATTTACAAACATGAAATGGAAAGAAGGAGACTGGTGTATGGACAAATTATATGATGTAACGGCATTAGGCGAGATGTTAATTGACTTTACGATGAATGGAAAGAGCGATCAGGGGAATAATCTATTTGAGGCATGTCCCGGCGGCGCGCCGTGCAATGTGCTTGCAATGTTGAATAAACTTGGAAGAAAGACGGCATTTATCGGGAAAGTGGGCGAGGATCAGTTTGGCCGCCTGCTGAAGGGTACGATTGAGGAGCTTGGAATCGAGACAAAGGGATTGATACTGGATTCGGAGATTCCTACGACGCTTGCCTTCGTACATACTTTTCCGGACGGCGACCGGGAGTTTTCTTTCTACCGTAAGCCCGGAGCGGATATGATGTTGACGGAGGATGAGGTGGATTTTGAGTTAATCCGCCAGTCTAAGGTCTTTCATTTCGGCACGCTTTCTATGACGGACGAACCTGTAAAGGCGGCGACGAAGAAGGCTTTGGAAGCTGCGAAGGAAGCCGGATGTTTGATTACATTTGACCCGAACTTACGTCCGCCGCTCTGGCGTTCCTTAGATGAGGCGAAGGAGCAGATGGAGTTTGGTTTTCAGTATTGTGATGTGCTCAAGATTTCGGATAATGAGATTCAGTTTATCTCTGGCAAGGAAGATTATGATGAAGGAATCCGTTTCCTTCAGGAGAAGTATCAGATTCCGTTGATTTTCCTGACCATGGGGAAGGATGGCAGCAGGGCGTATTATAAGGATTTGCGCGTGGAGCGCAAAGGATTTACCGTGAAGGCGATTGAGACGACCGGGGCGGGGGATACTTTCTGTGGATGCGCGATTAACGGGGTGTTGACACACGGTCTTGAGAACCTGACCGAAGAGCTCCTGGGGGATATCCTGACTTATGCCAATGGTGGTGCGGCGTTGATTACCATGAAGAAGGGGGCAATCCGTTCCATGCCGGAGCCGGAAGAGATTACAAAACTTCTGGAAGCCTAACAATCGGAAGCAGACTGTTTAAGATGGAGCGTGGAAGATTATGAGGGTAGACCGTTTTAAGATGGAGCGGGAAGGGCTTGTCAAGGAAGGGCAGGAGGTTGAAATCAGTGAGAGGAGCGCCGTGACGGGGCAGTATACCTATCTGGTGGAGCCGTCCATTGCCATGTCCGGAATTTACAGGACAAGCGAGCGGTTACACGCCCGCAAAGGTATCATTCAGAAGATTGAGAAGACAGACAAAGGGTTCTATCTGCTAGTTGAGACAGAAGGGTAGACTCTCTAGATCCTCATCGAAAAGTCGTCCGTTGACATCGGATGAAAAAGCACATATAATGGAATCAGGAAATATAGAAAGTGTAGGGGTGAGGCAGATGATTGCGAAGAATGATGAAGTAAAGAGAAGTAAGATATGGTTTATCGTTACTACGGTTTCATCAGCCGTGATCATTGTGGGAGTCATCCTGCTGCTTACGAAGTTATTTACCACGAATCCGTTGGAGGGTGACTGGGAGGATGAGGACGGAAGCTTCAATATGTCTATCATGAAGAATGGTTCCATGGTGATTACGATACCGGAGGCAGAGGAAGCTTCCAGTGTGAATGTAGATATGAAGTATACGATGAATAAGGATGAGAAGACCATTACGATTACGCCGGATGAAGCCGGATTTCAGGATTTGGCTGACAAGACGAAAGGACAGTATACAGAGGAGGAGATCCGGCAGGCGCTTTCTTCTGTGATTACAACTTTTGATTACAGTGTGGATCAGGAGCAGCTGACCTTGACGGAACGAGAGTACGGAGAGCAGTTAGTGTTGATAAAAGAGTGATGAGAATACCCCTCTATCGGGCTTAAATATGCGGTAGAGGGGTATTTCTGGCGGCAAGGAATTGATACACGAATGGATGATAGATAGTGGAAGTGGATATTAGAAGTGGATATTGGATTTAGGAAGGAGCGGGAAAGGATATGTACAGAGAGGCGACAAAAAAGGTTCGCATCGGAGAGGTCATGATTGGAGGCGGCAGTCCGGTTGCCATTCAGTCTATGACCAATACGAAGACGGAGGATGTGGAGGCGACTGCGGCGCAGATTGCTGCTCTTGAAAGAGCAGGCTGTGAGATTATCCGTTGCGCGGTGCCGACTATGGAGGCGGCGCAGGCGTTGGCGAAGATTAAGGAGAAGATACATATTCCGCTGGTAGCGGATATTCATTTTGACTATCGGCTTGCCATTGCTGCAATCGAAAATGGGGCGGACAAGATCCGCATCAATCCGGGCAATATTGGGGACGCCAGCCGGGTACAGGCTGTTGTGGACAAGGCCAAGGAGCATGGGGTGCCGATTCGGGTCGGGGTAAACAGCGGTTCCCTGGAGAAGTCTCTGGTTAAGCGGTATGGAGGCGTCACGGCAGAGGGACTGGTGGAGAGTGCCATGGACAAGGTACATATGATTGAGGAGATGGGAAACGACAATTTGGTGGTGAGTATCAAATCTTCGGATGTGATGATGTGTGTAAAGGCTCATGAATTGATTGCCAGGGAATGTCGTTACCCCCTTCATGTGGGAATTACGGAGGCAGGTACGCTGCTTGCGGGAAACATCAAGTCTTCCATTGGATTGGGATTAATCTTGAATCAAGGAATTGGTGATACGATTCGTGTGTCGCTGACGGGGGATCCGGCGGAGGAGATTCGTTCTGCGAAACTAATCCTTAAGACGCTGGGGCTTAGGAAGGGAGGCATTGAGGTGGTTTCCTGCCCCACCTGCGGAAGGACGAAGATTGATCTGATTGGCCTTGCGAACCAGGTGGAACAGATGGTGGAGGACATTCCTCTTGATATTAAGGTGGCTGTAATGGGATGCGTAGTGAATGGCCCGGGAGAAGCAAAAGAAGCTGACATCGGTATTGCAGGCGGCATCGGGGAAGGGCTGCTGATTAGAAAGGGTGAAGTGGTGAAGAAGGTCAGAGAAGACCAGTTATTGGAGACATTGAGACAGGAGTTGTTGAACTGGAATGAGTAAGCCATTCTTTGAGGTATTTCCCACATTAAAAGTAGATGATGAACTACACAGTATGTTCGGAGGTGTAGAAGTCAGTAAGGTGACAACCAATTCTGACCGGGATTTTATTAAGGTGCATCTGTTAAGTCGTTATCTGATTCCGAAGAGATGTGTCTACGGGGTGGAACGGAATCTAAAAGAGCAGTTGTTTGGACGCACCCATATTCAGGTGGAGGTGAAGGAACAGTATGACCTGTCTGAGCAATATACTCCGGAGAATCTGATGAATGAATATTTCGACAGCCTTCTTGTGGAACTTGATCAGAGGAGTGTGGTGGAGCGCAGAATGCTCCAGAATTCAAGTTATCAGTTCCAGGAGGAAAATATTCTGTGCCTGACACTTCAGGATTCGATAGTGGCGCAGGGAAAGCGGGAGTCAATCACCGCGTATCTTACGGATGTATTCAGTCACAGATTTGGACGCCCAATCGAAATTCGGGTATTGTATGAGAAGCCGAAGGAGAGCCTTTTAAAATATAATGAGGTGAAGCTTAAGCAGGAAGTGGACGAGATTCTTAAGTCTAATGCAGCTAAAACAGCACAGACAGAAGTGAAGGAGACTGTGAAAAATAAGACCGAGAGCAAGTCAGAGTCTGCTGCCGGGAATGGCGCTAAGACTAGATCCGCCCAGCATTCAGGAAAAGCTGCCGGAAACGGACCTGGCCAGCCTTTAAGCAATGGCTTTGGAAGCGGGAAGTTTTCCAGAAAAACATCTGACGATCCCAATCTCATCTATGGACGTGATTTTAACGATGAACCCATTGAACTCCGGCAGGTGGTCGGGGAGATGGGTGAGATTACTTTCCGGGGAAAGGTTATTAGCTTTGAAGCCCGTGAGATCCGCAATGAAAAGACGATTTTGATTTTCTCTGTGACAGATTTTACGGATACGATCACGATTAAGCTGTTCGTAAGAAATGACCAGCTTCCAGACATCTTGGGAGATGTGAAGATGGGTGCATTTCTGAAGATTAAGGGTGTGACGAACATCGACAAATTCGATGGAGAACTGGTGATTTCTTCGGTGGCAGGAATCCGTAAGATTAGCGATTTTACGGAATCAAGGAAGGATACGGCGCCTAAGAAAAGGGTGGAACTGCATTGCCATACGAAGATGAGTGATATGGACGGCGTGACGGAGGTAAAGGATCTGCTGAAACGTGCTCATGACTGGGGGCATAAGGCATTGGCTGTCACGGATCACGGCGTAGTGCAGTCTTTTCCGGACGCCAACCATTATCTGGAAACACTGGATAAGGATGATCCATTCAAGGTTATCTATGGTGTGGAAGGATATCTGGTAGATGATCTGACGGATGTGGCGGTGAATGAGAAAGGGCAGTCCTTGAATGAGACCTATGTGGTGTTCGACCTTGAGACAACGGGATTCAGCCCTATTAAGGATAAGATTATCGAGATCGGTGCCGTGAAGGTAGAACAGGGGAAGATTACGGAGAAGTTCAGTACATTTGTGAATCCTAAAGTGCCGATTCCCTTCCAGATTACTAAGCTTACCAGTATTACGGATCAGATGGTCATGGATGCACCGGATATCGAGACGGCGCTGCCGCAATTTCTGGAGTTCATTGCCGGTTCGGTACTGGTGGCGCACAATGCCTCTTTTGACGTGGGGTTCATTGAGCAGAACTGCCGGTATCAGGATATTACGCCGGATTTTACTTCGGTGGATACGGTGGCAATGGCCAGAATCCTGCTTCCCACGCTTTCCAAGTTTAAGCTGAATGTGGTGGCTGGCGCACTCCATATTTCGTTAGAGAACCATCACAGGGCGGTGGATGATGCCGGGGCAACGGCGGAGATCTTCGTGAAGTTTGTGGAAATGCTCAGGGAGCGGGGGATTACGGATCTTACGAAACTGAACCAGTTCGGAGCCAATAATGCAGATGCAGTGAAGAAACTGCCCACTTACCATGTAATCATTCTTGCCCGGAATGAGATTGGCCGGGTGAATCTTTATACTCTGGTGTCGAAGTCTCATCTGGAATATTATGCCAGAAGGCCGAGAATTCCCAAGAGCGAACTGTCAAAATACCGGGAGGGCCTGATTGTGGGGAGCGCCTGCGAGGCAGGAGAACTTTACCAGGCAATTCTGAACGAGAAGCCGGAGGAGCGGATTGCCAGGATTGTGAATTTCTATGACTATCTGGAGATTCAGCCTCTGGGTAACAACCGGTTTATGATTGACAGCGAGAAGGTGACCAGGGTACAGAGTGAGGAAGACCTGAAGGATCTGAACCGGAAGATTGTTGAGCTGGGGGAGCGTTTCGGCAAACCGGTGGTGGGAACCTGCGACGTGCATTTCATGGAGCCGGAGGATGAGGTATACCGCAGGATTATTATGGCGGGAAAGGGATTTTCCGATGCGGATAACCAGTCGCCGCTGTACCTTCGCACTACGGATGAGATGTTGGAGGAGTTCGAGTATCTGGGTTCTGCAAAAGCCCGGGAGATTGTCATTGATAATCCATGCCGGATTGCAGACATGGTGGAGCGGATCACGCCTGTAAGGCCGGATAAGTGTCCCCCGGTCATCCCGGATTCTGACAAGCTGCTGCGGGAAATCTGTTATCAGAAGGCTCATTCCATGTACGGGGAGGACCTGCCCCCCGTGGTGACAGAGCGGCTGGAGCGGGAACTGAATTCCATTATCTCGAACGGATTTGCCGTGATGTACATCATTGCCCAGAAGCTGGTGTGGAAATCCAATGAGGACGGATATCTGGTTGGTTCCCGGGGATCGGTGGGTTCCTCCTTTGTGGCGACCATGGCCGGGATTACGGAGGTCAATCCCTTAAGCCCTCATTATTATTGCATGAACTGCCATTACAGTGATTTCGAGTCTGAGGAAGTGCGGGCCTATGCGGGAGGCTGCGGATGGGATATGCCGGATAAGGCGTGCCCGGTGTGCGGAAAACCGCTGGTGAAGGACGGGTTTGACATTCCTTTTGAGACGTTCCTTGGATTCAAGGGGAATAAGGAGCCGGATATTGACCTGAATTTCTCAGGGGATTACCAGAGCCTTGCCCATAAGTACACGGAGGTAATCTTTGGAGCGGGACAGACTTACCGGGCGGGGACCATCGGAACGCTGGCAGATAAGACGGCGTTCGGCTATGTGAAGAATTACTTTACCGAGCGGGGACAGGGCAAGCGTAAATGTGAGATTGACCGGATCGTGCTTGGCTGTACGGGAATCCGCAGGAGTACCGGGCAGCATCCGGGCGGGATTATCGTCCTGCCTCTGGGTGAGGAGATTAATACCTTTACGCCGGTGCAGCATCCGGCGAATGACGTGAATACGGATATCGTAACCACTCATTTTGACTATCATTCCATTGACCATAACCTGCTGAAGCTGGATATCCTGGGCCATGATGATCCGACCATGATTAAGACGCTGGAGGAGTATATCAATTCGCCTGCCATGGAAAATGAATATAACGGGACAGACCATAAATTTGTAGCCACGGATATTCCGCTGGATGACAAGGGAGTCATTTCTCTGTTCCATGATACGTCTGCGCTGGGGATTACGCCGGATGATATCGGGGGATGTCCTGTCGGGTGCCTGGGAATCCCGGAATTCGGTACGGATTTTGTAATCCAGATGGTGGTGGATACGAAGCCTCAGACGTTATCAGACCTGATCCGGATCTCCGGGCTTTCCCATGGGACGGACGTGTGGCTGAATAACGCCCAGGAACTGATCCGTTCCGGGAAGGCCACGATTTCCACGGCCATCTGTACCCGTGACGATATCATGACGTATCTGATTAACAAGGGGATGGATTCGGAGCAGTCTTTTACGATTATGGAGAGAGTCAGGAAAGGAACGGTGGCCAAGGGCAAATGCAAGGAGTGGCCGCAGTTTAAGGAGGATATGAAGGCCCATGACGTGCCGGAGTGGTATATCTGGTCCTGTGAGAAGATTAAGTATATGTTTCCGAAAGCCCATGCGGCGGCGTATGTCATGATGGCGTACCGGATTGCGTACTGTAAGATTCATTATCCTCTGGCGTACTATGGGGCTTATTTCGGGATCCGTGCGGATGCATTTTCCTATGAGATCATGTGCCAGGGGAAGGAGAATCTGAAACGGTATATTGATGAGTACAGCCGCCGTCCGGATTCTCTGAGTAAGAAGGAGCAGGATACCATGAAGGACATGCGGCTGGTGCAGGAGATGTATGCCAGGGGATATGATTTCGAGCCTATGGATATCTATCAGGCCAAAGCTTCTAAGTTCCTGATCGTGAACGGGAAGCTTATGCCGCCGCTGGTCAGTATTGAAGGCATGGGAGAGAAAGCGGCAGAGGCGGTGGAGGAGGCTTCGAAGGACGGAACCTACCTTTCGCTGGATGATTTCCGGCAGCGGACCAAGGCCAGTAAGACGGTGATTGACTATATGGTGAAGCTTGGGATTCTGAAAGGGCTGCCGGAGTCAAACCAGCTGTCATTGTTTGACCTGTAGCCTGCGGGGAATGCTGCGTGATCTGAAAAAGATCTGACAGGAAGGAGAAAAAGCAAGTTGAGACAGTCGCAGATTACACACTGGTGCCATGAGATCATCCGGTCCCAGGCGCCGGAAGGGGGATTCTATATTGACGCCACCATGGGGAAGGGCCATGATACGCTGATGCTCTGCCATCTTGCAGGGGAATCTGGCCGTGTACTGGCATTTGACATCCAGAAAGAGGCTGTCCGGATGACGGAACGGCTGCTTCGGGAGCATGGAGTAAGGGAAAGGGCAGAGCTTCATCTGGACGGACATGAGCACATGGACCGGTATGCGAAGCCGGAGACTGCGGATGTGATCTGCTTTAATTTCGGGTATCTGCCCGGAGGAGACCATGCTGTGGCCACATCGGCTAAGACCAGCGCCCAGGCGGTAAAAAAGGGACTCGTGATTCTGAAACATGGCGGGATGATGAGCCTGTGCATTTACAGCGGCAAAGATACGGGATCTGAGGAGAAAGAAAGGATTCTCAGAGATTTAAAAGAACTTCCGGCGCAGGATTATACGGTCATTGTGAATGAATATTATAACCGGGCAAACAATCCTCCTCTGCCGGTATTTGTTTTCAAGAAATAAAAAGACAGGACAAAACCCTGCCTGTAAGCCTGGTTTTGTCCTGTCAGGGAGATGATGTTATCCCCGGGCCATCCGGTAGATCTCTGCCATATCCTCACGTCCCAGTTTCTTTACGATTCCGATGGTTCTCGTATTCCCGAAACTGCATTTTTCCGCCAGTTCCAGGATCTGCCGGTCTGTGGGCTCAATCCCCAGTTCCCGCAGGGAAACCGGCATCCCGATGCTTCGGAAGAAATCTTCCATGGCTTCAATGCCTGCAAGTGCAGTCTCTTTCGCAGAATCTTTCGGAGGAACCATCAGAACCCTGGCTGCCAGGCCTGCGAACCGGTCCGGGCGTTCTGTGTATACATACCGTGCCCAGCTTCCCCAGATGGCGGCAAGTCCGGCTCCGTGGGTGACGTCAAACATGCCGCTCAGTTCATGCTCCAGCTGGTGGGAAGCAAAGTCTCCGCCGTCGGTTCCGCAGCCGGTCAGTCCGTTATGGGAGAGGCTTGACGCCCACATGACTTCGGCGCGTGCCTCATAGTTTCCAGGCTCATCTTTCAGCGTTTTCGCACTTTTCATGACTGTTCTCAGCAGAGATTCGCTGATTCCGTCTGTCATCTCCATATTGGTTCCGTGGTTCAGATACCGTTCCAGAGTGTGCATCAGAATGTCCACACACCCGCTCTGGGTCTGGTAATCGGGCAGAGTTAAGGTCAGCTCCGGATTGAGGACGGCGAAACGGCAGCGGCAGTAATTGCTGCTGTATCCCCGTTTGATCCCTCCCTCTTCATTGGTGATGACAGAGGAATTGCTCATCTCACTTCCGGCAGCGGCGATAGTAAGGATGGCGCCGATGGGAAGGCAGGCGCACGCCGTCCGTTTCCTGGCGTAGAAGTCCCATACATCCCCTCCGTCTGCCAGTCCGTAACCGATTGCCTTGGCGGAATCAATGACGCTTCCGCCGCCCACGGCCAGAATGAAGTCTACCCCTTCTTTCTGTCCAAGTGCGATTCCCTCCCGTACCTTGGACAGACGTGGATTGGGAACGACGCCGCCCAGTGAGACATAAGAGATTCCTTCTGCATCCAGCGACCGGCAGATGCGGTCTAAAAGACCGGAACGGACAACACTCCCGCTTCCATAGTGGACGAGGACCTTCCGGCAGTTCTGCTCTCTGATGAGCCGTCCGGTTTCTGATTCCGTGTCCCGGCCGAATACCACCCTGGTGGGCGCATAATACTCAAAGTTGTTCATAGCGATACCTCCTGAAAATTTTCCTGTGTGCTTTTTCATCTTACGCTATTTTCGAGGTTTTTTCAATTTTTTATTTTCATAGGGCGGGAAGGAATGCTATAATGGTACGGATTAAGACAAAGGAGGGCGAAGATATGCGCAGAACTGACCGTGAAGTGAAGGACGCAGAAGGGATCCTTCAGATCCTTGAATCCTGCAAGGTGTGCAGGATCGGGATGATGGACGGGGAGAAGATCTATATGGTGCCCGTGAATTTCGGGTATGTATATGAGGATGGAAAGCTGGTGCTTTATTTCCACGGAGCCAGGGAAGGAAAGAAGCTGGAACTGATTCAGAAGAATCCTGCGGTAGGAATTGAAATGGACGGCGCTCATGAACTGGTAACGGGAAAGACGGCCTGTCAGTACAGTTATCATTATGCCAGCCTGATCGGAAACGGCAGGGCAGAGATTGTCACAGAACCGGCGGAGAAGCAGAAGGCGCTGGCGCTGATCATGAAGTGCCAGACGGGAAAGGATTTTGCGGAACTGGAGGCGGATCCGAAGCTTGTGCAGGCTGTGGCAGTGATCCGGGCAGAGGTGGAGGAATTTACCTGTAAATGCCATGGAGCAGTCTGATTGCTGCTTTTTGAAATTTTTATAAATTAATGCTTTAAACTGTGAAAGTATTGTGATATACTAGGTAAGAAATTGAAAATAGGGCATAAGAAGACAAAAGCCAGGATGATACATAGAAAGTGAAAGTATGAGAACACGAAAGGATGGAAGATAGAATGTCAGACAAAAAGAGAGTAATTATGCTTGGCAACGAAGCCATTGCCCGGGGAGCCTACGAGGCCGGGGTGAAGGTTTCGGCGGCATATCCGGGTACGCCGAGTACGGAGATCAGTGAGTACCTGGTACAGTATAAAGACGATCTGTACTGCGAGTGGTCCCCGAATGAGAAGGTGGCCACAGAGGTGGCAATCGGAGCGTCCATTGCAGGAACAAGGGCCATGTCCTGTATGAAGCACGTAGGATTCAATGTTGCGGCGGATCCGGCCTATACGGTTTCCTATATGGGGGTCAGCGGAGGTCTGGTAATCGTTGTTGCAGATGATCCGGGTCTTTACAGTTCCCAGAACGAGCAGGATACCCGGATGGTTGCACGGGCCGCACAGCTTCCGGTACTGGAGCCTTCGGACAGCGCCGAGGCCAAGGAGTTCATGAAGCAGGCCTTTGCGCTGAGTGAGAAGTTCGACCGCCCCTTTGTACTGCGTACCACTACAAGGCTTGCCCATTCCCAGGGATTCGTGGAGCTTGGGGAGAGGGAGGAAGTGGAAGACAAGCCTTATGAGAAGGATATCAGAAGGACGGTCATGATGCCTGCCAATGCGAAGCTGCGCCATGTGGAGATTGAGAAGCGGAACCTGGAACTGGCCGAGGCGGCCAATACGCTGCCTTTGAACCGGGTGGAGATGGGAAGTACCGGAATCGGTGTGATTACCAGCGGAATTCCTTACCAGTACGTGAAAGAGGCCATGCCGGATGCTTCCGTTCTGAAACTTGGAATGGTGAACCCGCTGCCGAGGAAACTGATTGAGGATTTTGCTGCAAAAGTTGAGAAACTGTATATCATAGAAGAACTGGATCCGGTCATTGAGGAGCAGGTAAAGTCCTGGGGGATTCGGGCAACGGGAAAAGAGATCTTTACCGTGCAGGGTGAGTACAGTGCGAATATGATCCGTGAGAAGATTCTTGGAGAGAAGCCGGAGACTGCCGCACCGGCGCAGGTTCCGGTCAGACCGCCGATTCTCTGTCCGGGATGTCCCCACAGAAGCGTTTACTATGTGGTGAAGAAACTGGGCCTTCATGTAGCGGGAGACATCGGATGCTATACGCTGGGAGCGGCGCCGCCGTTAAACGCCATCGACAGCGTGGTCTGCATGGGCGCATCCATCAGCATGGGGCACGGCGCAGCCAAGGTCTTTCAGC
>CAJULU010000005.1:0-22771 GCA_910587575.1 uncultured Dorea sp. | reverse complement strand
CTTAAGTGCAGTGGATACGACCATCTGTATGGGTTCCAGTATTTCCAGCCTTCACGGAATGGAGAAGGCAAAGGGGAAGGAGTATATCAGGAACTGGGTGGCTGCCATCGGTGATTCTACGTTTCTACACACAGGCGTGAATTCGCTGATGAATATGGTTTACAATCAGTCCACCGGTACGGTACTGATCCTGGATAACTCTACCACAGGCATGACAGGCCACCAGGATCATGCGGCAACAGGGAAGACCCTTATGGGTGATCCCACTTATGCGATTGACATCCCGGCTCTGTGCAGGGCAGTCGGGGTGAAGAGCGTGACAGAGGTGAATGCGTTTGATCTGGAGACTCTGGAGAAGGTAATCAGAGAGGAAGTGGCGAAAGAGGAAGTGTCAGTCATCATTACGAAGACTCCCTGCGTGCTGCTCAGTAAGGAGAAGAAGCCTTTGTATCTTGTACGGGAGGAGCAATGTAAGAAATGCGGCATGTGCATGAAAACGGGCTGTCCTGCCATGACGAAGACGGAGAACGGAACCGTCCATATTGACGATACCATGTGTACGGGCTGCGGACTTTGCAAGGATCTTTGCAGATTCGGCGCAATCGAGTTAGTGAAGGAAGGTGACAGATAATGGCGGCGAAGAATATTATGATTGTGGGAGTCGGAGGACAGGGAACGCTTCTGACCAGCAGGATCTTAGGCGGCCTTGCCACCGCCGGAGGGTATGATGTCAAACTCTCAGAGGTACACGGCATGGCACAGAGGGGCGGAAGCGTGGTGACGTTTGTGCGTTACGGCGAGAAGGTGGCTGAACCTATTGTGGAAGAGGGACAGGCAGATGTTCTCATTGCATTCGAGAGGCTGGAGGCTCTCCGGTATGCGCATTTTCTTAAAAAAGACGGCGCTCTGATCATCAATGACTGGAGGATTGACCCGATTCCGGTAGTGACTGGTGCGGCCAGTTACCCGGAGGGGATTATTGAGACTCTGAGGAAGGATTATAAGGTTTATACCGTAAATGCTACAGAGGAAGCGAAAAAACTTGGTAATCCCAAGGTGTTTAATCTGATTGTCCTGGGGGTTGCGGCGCAGCATATGGATTTTACCAGGGAAGAGTGGTGTGACGTCATTGAAGATACTGTACCGCAAAAGACCATAGAGATCAACAGAGAGGCGTTTGACGTGGGATATCATCTTGTATCCGAGTGAGAAAAGATAGATGGTCGGAAATCCTCTGGTGATGCCGGGGATTTCGTTGAGGAAATGATAGGGAAGGAGGTGTTAGATTGTACAGCATCATATGGATCCAGGGCACCTCGTACTTTGGTAACCTTCGTCCCGCTAACGATATGTGATGGACTGCCATCCGCCAACAGGGGCGACCATAGTAAAAATAGAAAATCAGAACAGGAGTAGGAAAAATGGCTGGAGTATCAATAGAGAACTGGAAAGAAACAATCAGAGATCCGAAGATTGAGTGTATGGGAAGGGATGAGATGAACGCCCTTCAGAGTGAACGTCTGGTAAAGCAGGTAAAGAATGTTTATGAGCATGTGGAATTCTACCGTAAGAAAATGGATGATCTGGGGGTAGAGCCCGGCGACATTAAAGGGATAGAAGATATCCGTAAGCTTCCGTTCACGACGAAGGAGGATTTAAGAGACAACTATCCTTTCGGGCTTCTGGCGGTGCCAAAGGAGAAGATTGCCCGTGTACAGGGGACTTCCGGAACCACAGGTAAGCTGACTCTTGCTTCTTATACGCAGAATGACGTGGACGTATGGGGCGAGTGTGTGGCCAGAGGGCTTACCATGGCAGGGCTGACTGCGGCAGACCGTATCCATGTATGCTACGGATATGGGCTGTTCACCGGAGGAATGGGCCTGGATCTCGGTGCGCAGGCGCTGGGCGCCATGGCGATTCCCATGTCTTCCGGAAATACGAAGCGCCAGCTGATGTGCATGGAGGACTTCGGAGCTACTGCATTTGCCTGTACGCCGTCTTATGCGCTGTACCTGGCTGAAGCTGCCCAGGAGGCCGGGATTGTAGACCGTCTGCAGATTAAGGCAAGTATCAACGGCGCAGAGCCGTGGACGGACGAGATGCGTAAGAAGATTGAGAGTATTTTCCATATCAATAGTTTCGATATTTACGGATTGTGCGAGATTACGGGCCCGGGAGTTGCCATGGACTGTATCCACCACAAAGGGCTGCATGTGTATGAGGATTATTTCTATCCAGAGGTGTTAAACCCTGCGGACCAGTCTGCATGTGCGGACGGGGAGACGGGAGAGCTTGTGTTCACAACCCTTGCCAAAGAAGGAATGCCGCTGCTGCGCTACAGGACCAAGGATCTGACCAGCATGGAGCACAGTACCTGTGAGTGCGGACGTACGCTGCCGAGAATCCAGAAATTCACTGGACGTACGGACGACATGAAGGTCATCCGCGGCGTCAACGTATTCCCGACACAGGTGGAGACTGCGCTTCTTTCCATGGGCGGCGGTGTTGCACCGCACTATATGCTGATTGTTGACCGTGAGAATAACCTGGATGTGCTGACCGTTATGGTGGAAGTAGATGAGAAATACTTCTCCGACGAGATCCGGAAACTGGATGCACTGAAGAACAAAGTGGGAGCCGTATTAAAGCAGGCGCTTGGTGTATCTGTAAGAGTAAAACTTGTCGAGCCCAAGACGATTCAGAGAAGCGAAGGCAAGGCAAAACGTGTCATCGACAACAGAGAGCTGTAAGAGGAGGAGAATACCATGGGTGTAAGCAACACAATTCAGCAATTATCAGTATTTTTGGAGAACAGGGAAGGCCGCCTGGACGACGTGCTGAAAGTCCTTGCGCAGAAGGACGTGAATATCGTCGCTTTAAGCCTTGCGGACACGTCAGACTATGGAATGCTGCGTATGATCGTTTCCGACCCGCATAAGGGGCGTTCAGCGCTTAAGGAGGCCGGAATTACGGCCATGCTCACAGACGTGGTCGCCTTGCGCGTGCCTCATGCCACGGGTTCCTTAAGCAAAGCCATGCATCAGATTGTAGAGGGCGAAGTGAACGTAGAGTATATGTATGCCTTTGCAAACGGAAGCGATGCAGCGGCAGTCCTTAAAAGTGATGACCCGGCCCGGGTAATTGACATCCTGAAAGGCAGCGGCTTTGACGTCTACAGTGCAGACGAGGCATACCGTGCAAACCAGTAAGTCTGGGAAATACAGGAATAAAGGATAGAGGCTGGCAGCTGCCAGCCTCTTAAAGTATACCAGAGGAATCCTCTTGAAAATGGGTGGGACGCAGTGTATAATAGAAAAGGATTATTTAAACAAAGGAGGACATCTATCTATGTTAGATAAAAAAGTAGTGGAATTACTGAACCAGCAGGTGAACAAGGAGTTCTATTCTGCTTATCTGTATCTGGATTTTTCTAATTTCTATTTTGACCATGGCCTGGACGGCTTTGGCAACTGGTACAAGATCCAGGCACAGGAAGAGAGAGACCATGCCATGCTTTTTATCCAGTATCTTCAGAACAACGGGGAGAAGGTAGAATTGGAAGGGATTGATAAGCCGGGGGTTGCCCTTGAGAGCGCCAAGTCTGTTCTTGCGGAAGGATTAAAGCACGAGCAGTATGTGACCAGCCTGATCCATGGAATCTACGATGCGGCGTATTCTGTAAAGGATTTCCGCACGATGCAGTTCTTAGACTGGTTCGTAAAGGAACAGGGCGAGGAAGAGACGAATGCGGACAGTCTGGTAAAGAAGTTCGAACTGTTCGGGGATGATCCGAAGAGTCTTTATATGCTGGATAATGAACTTGGGGCGCGTACATATTCAGCTCCTTCCCTGGTACTTTAATCATGAACCGCAGAAAAGTAATCTGTTCCTGCCGCAATGTGACGAAGGGGGATATCGCAGATGCGGTGAAAGCCGGTGCAGATTCGTTCAAAGAGGTAAAGAAGCTTACAAAGGCAGGCAAGGGCTGCGGTAAATGTAAGAAAAAGGCGAAGAAGCTTACGAAGAAATTGTTGAAGGAAAGAATGTCATGAGTATGGATATGAAGAAAACTGCTTTGGAGATGCTAAGGCTCTCCAAAGCAGTCTATGTTCTGTTGTCCGGATGCACGCATCTGCCATATGTGGAGTGCGATGCGGAGACATATGATGACCAGATTCTGTTGTTTTACAGAGAAGAAGAGGCGAAGAGAAGGGCGAAGGAACTGCTTGAGGAAAAGATTCTGGTGCAGGTCGTCAAGGTTGAACAGAAGAGTTTCCTGCCGTTCTACACCAGCCTGTATCCCATGGGAGTCAATTGTATCGTGGTCAATGACGGGATGCCCGACAGAATTGCAGTACAGCTGAATGAACTGATCCGGCGGAACCGTCCGGAACAGCTTCCGGAAGGGCAGATCTGGGTGGAGAACCCGGAACTTCATCTGACGGCGATTTATTTTATACAGGGACTTCATCGAAACCAGGGACAGGCGATGACGGAGGAACTGACAGAACTGCACGAGGAGATGCTTGTACATTTTGGCAGGGGAAAATACATCTTTGGAGTACGGGAGGATAAAGGAATTCCGGCGCTTAAGGGAAAGGACGGGAAGATGTACCAGCCGCTGTTCACGGATTCCCAGGAATTCCAGAAGTTTAACGGGCCAAACGGACTGCGGGCCATGGTAGTGGAGGCGGATAAGCTGAGAAATCTGCTTCCGGCCCAGAGTGAGGGTGTGGTGCTGAACCCGTTAGGAGTAAATGTTCAGTTCAAGATACGAAAAAGACCAGATAGCTGAGAGTTATCTGGTCTTTCACATAATCTCAATTTCATGTATTGCTTTTAAATATCTAAATCATATTGCTATTTAATATTAAAAAGGTACATTCATTACGATTATAAAGAATTACATTGCATTACATTACTTAGATCTTTGTTACGTTCACTGCCTGAGGTCCTTTGGAACCTTCCGTTACATCGTACTCGACACTCTGGCCCTCGTCTAATGACTTGAAACCTTCCATGTTCAGTCCTGAGTAGTGGACGAACACATCATTGCCGGTTTCATCGGAAATGAAACCATACCCTTTCTGGTTGTTGAACCACTTCACTGTACCTTTCATGACAATACCTCCAAACATAAAGTTATTTAGAAACTCCGCATCTATAAAAAAAATCTATAGATAACTGTCTAATAGATTAGCATATATTTATATTTGCGTCAAGAGATTTGGTGATTTTTTTTTATGGAAATATCATTTTACTTGACGAAATGTGTGCAAAAGTGTAAAGTATACCCAAGGGCACTCCGTAATGCATGCCCCGACGGACGGACTCCGTCCGGTAAGGTATACGTAACGGATGAAGAAAGAGATAACAGAGGACGAGAGTATGATCACATTGACGGGGAAAAAGGTATCAGAAGGGATTGCCATGGGTAAGTTATCCTTCTATAAGCGGGATTCCAAGGAGATCCGGCGTATCTACGTGAAAGATGTCGAGAAGGAGGTACAGCGTTTCCAGAAGGCCCGCCAGAAGGCGTTACAGGAATTAAAAGAACTGTACGATACGGCGGCCAAAGAGGTGGGAGAGGCGAATGCTGCGATTTTTGAGATGCAGCAGATGATACTGGAGGACCAGGATCTGGTGGACAAGGTTACGGGGATCATCGTGGAGCAGAAGCTGAATGCGGAATATGCCATCCAGAATGCGGCGGAGAATTTCATAGCAACGGCGGTTGAGAACGATAAGAATTATATACAGGGACATGACGCAGACGTGCGGGATGTGTCCAACCGTCTTCAGAACATTCTTGCCAGGGGATGGAAGGACAAGATGCTGATGGACGAGCCGTTCGTGCTGGCGGCGGGAGAGTTATATCCCAGCGAGGCGGTTCAGCTTGATAAGACGAAGGTTCTGGGATTTGTGACCAGATACGGGACCATTAACTCCCATACAGCGGTTCTTGCCCGCACGAAGGGGATTCCTTCGGTGATCGGACTTGGAGAGGCTCTGAAGAAGGATTATGAGGGCAAGACGATCATTGTAGATGGGTTTGAGGGTAAGATTTATATTGAGCCGGATTATACCACGATCACGAAGATGCGTCAGAAACAGGATGCCAATCATACACAGGTACAGAACCTGGAACGTCTGAAGGGGAAGGAGAATATCACTCAGAGCGGTCAGAAGATTGATGTCTGTGCGAACATCGGGAACAGGGAAGACATTGAGAATGTACTGCGTTGTGATGCGGGCGGAATCGGACTGTTCAGAAGTGAATTCCTTTATATGGAGAGCGGATCAAAGCCGCCTACAGAAGAATATCAGTTCCAGGTGTATAAGCTGGCGGCTGAGTCCATGGGGATCAAGAAGGTGGTCATAAGGACGGCGGATCTGGGCGGAGAGAAGACGGCGGACTGCCTGGATCTGGGGACGAATCCCAACCCGGCCATCGGGTATCGGGGAATCCGGGTTTCTCTGGATAAGGAAGAAGTATTTAAGACACAGCTGCGGGCCATTCTGCGGGCTTCTGCTTTTGGAAATCTTTCCATCATGTTTCCCATGATCACGTCGATTGAAGAGGTGAAGCTGGCTAAGCTGATGCTTGAGAAGGCCAAGAAGGAGCTGAAGAAGGAGAAGACCTCTTTTGATTCTGATATTCCTGTAGGGGTGATGATTGAGACTCCTGCGGCAGTCATGATCAGCGGAGAACTTGCGAGAGAGGTGGATTTCTTCAGTATCGGGACGAATGATCTTCTGCAGCTGACGTTGGGGATGGACAGGCAGAACGAGAAGCTGGAGCGGTATTTTAACCCCCATCATCCGGCGCTTCTGAAGATGATCCGGATCATAACGAATAATGTGCATCTGGAAGAGAAACACATCAGTATCTGCGGGGATATGGCGGCAGATCTGGAGATGACGGAGTATCTGATCCAGATCGGAATTGACGAATTGTCGGTGGCTCCTAACCAGGTGCTTGCCCTTCGTAAGAAGATCCGGGAGATTCAGTAAATATTTGCACTGATCAAATCATAAGGGGCTGTCGCCGGAAGATCACAGGTATCTCCGAAGCGGCAGCCCTTTTTATGTCTTTGGTATCTGATTATTTACGAAAATCAGTTTCCGGCGTCTACAATGTGTCCTCTCGCCGGATATAACCTGGTGTGGCAGGATCGGCGACAATCTCTTTGGCATGGATGATCCGTGCATGCTTGTCGACCACCTGGCAGTCAATGGTAACGTCATTCCCAACGAAAGCTCCTGGAAGTACAACGCTGTTCTTCACAACGGCCCCCTTCTTGATCACACAGCCACGGCCGATGACGGAATTCTCTACATTCCCCTCAATGAGGCAGCCATTGGACACTACGGAACTCTTCACGTCTGCCGTCTCAAAATACTGTGTCGGGCAGGAGTCGTTCGTCCTGGTATATACAGGCCATTCGTCATCGAACAGGCCGGTTGCCCTCTTGGCATCGATCAGTTCGATATTCGCATTATAGAAGCTGTTAAGATCCGTGATGGAAGCAAAATACCCTCTGTGAGAGATACCGCGCACATCCAGCTCTTCGCAGGCATGGTTGACGATATCTGCCAGTGTGTACATGGAGGATAAGGATCTTGCCTTCTTGATCAAGTCAAGGAACAGATCTTTCTTCATGATATATGTATCCATGAAAATGTTCCTGTTCTTGGCATTGCCGCGGTTCGGTTCCAGTGACAGGACGCCTTTCTGACGGTTCAGATTCAGCGAATTACAGTTTAGGAACGACTCTTTTGCATTATCAACACTATGGTATAGAAGCGTAATGTCTGCCTCGGATTCGATATGGTTCGCAAGCAGGGTCCTAAAATCTGCGGAATAAACCATATAGCTTGGTGCAATCACCACATAAGGCTGGTGCGATCTCTCGATACACTCCAGATTTGCCGAAAACGCAGCGATATCTGTATTGTAGAGGTCATTGTCACCCTTGGACTCGGAGAACAGGATGTGAAGCCGGCCGCGCTTGGAATTGATGTTGTAATGACGTCCGGTTCCCAGATGCTCTACCAGAGAGCGGGGCTTTCTTCTGATATATACCTGGATGCGGTCAATGCCGCTGTTGCTCATATTGGAGATCGGAAAATCGATCACGCGGTATCTGCCCAGGAAAGAGAAAGCGCCGATGGGGCGGTATTCTTCCAGTCCTTTTACCCAGATATGATTTCCGGAAAAATTAACGATTCCTAATGCTTTACTCATATTATTCTACCCCCTTTACACGTTTTGCCACAAGTTCGATGTGCTCGCTGTCAGCGCTTCCGACAACGGCTTCTTTGCCGATCTTGACTCCGTCAGCTACCAGGGCGCGCTGTACAACGGCGCCGGCTTCCACCTTGGCGCCAGGCATCAGGACGCTGTCAATGACACGTGCGCCTTCCCCGACTTCCACGCCGGTAAAGAGGACGGAATTGAGGACCTCTCCTTCGATGATGCAGCCTTGTGTGATAAATGCGCGCTTAATGCTGGCATCGGGGCCTACATAGTGGGGCAGGGTAGTAACGTCTTCCGTATAAATCTTCCATGTCGGGTCGTTCAGGTCAAGCTCATTATTCGTGTCCAGAAGATCCATGTTGGCTTCCCAGAGGGAATCAATAGTTCCGACGTCTTTCCAGTAGCCTTTGAACTTGTACGCATACAGCGTCTTATGATCGGCCAGAAGCTGCGGGATGATGTCCTTTCCAAAATCATGCTTGGATTCCGGATTCTTCATGTCTGCGACCAGAAGCTTCCTGAGAGGCTTCCAGGTAAAGATATAGATACCCATTGATGCGAGATTGCTCTTTGGATTCTCCGGTTTCTCCTCGAATTCAACGATATGCCCTTCCTCGTCCGTATTCATGATACCGAAACGGCTTGCCTCCTTGAACGGAACCTCGATGACGGCGATTGTGGCATCAGCGTTGTTCGCCTTGTGCTCGGCGAGCATCTTGGCGTAATTCATCTTATAGATGTGGTCGCCGGAAAGGACAAGCAGATATTCCGGAGAGTAGGTATCGATAAAGTCGATGTTCTGGGAAATCGCATCTGCGGTTCCGCGGTATACATCCAGATTGGCATCAGCCTTCTCGCGAGGCGGAAGTACATAGACGCCGCTGTCTTTGGCATCCAGACCCCAGCGGCGTCCTGCCGCAACATAGCTGTTCAGCAGAACGGATTCATATTGTGTCAGTACACCGATCACATCAATGCCGCTGTTGGCACAATTGCTTAAGGGAAAATCAACAATGCGGTACTTTCCACCATATGATACAGCCGGCTTTGCCACCTTGTTGGTAAGGTCATGCAGTCTGGAGCCGCGGCCACCGGCCAAAATCATCGCTAACATAGTATTTTGCTTCATAGTGAGCCCTCTCTTTCCATTTATATGTTACATGATATTAAACATTATACAATTTTTTTCACAGTCTTTCCATATATTTGTGCAAAAATTTGTAAAAATTATGGTGAATATTGTCGGAAATGCCTGTATTCAATTTTTATGACAGGATGGGAGACTGCTAAAATCAGATATAATATATAAATATATAAGATTTTCTGAAAATATCCCTTACATTTGAAATTTATCCGTGATATAATATAAACATAGAGGGATTATATGTCATTGGGAATTATGAAACTTCATAGGTGTAACTCCAGACATACTGGCGTACGATCTGAAAGCAACAAGGGGGAGCTTGCTATGATTGTACGTTGTTTTTTATTCCTTTATGCGGTAAAAGAAAGCTGAAGTTGTGTAAAGGAGGTTATTATGTTCAAAATCGGTGATTATGTGGCACATTATAAGGAGGGTGTGTGCGAAGTAACAGATATCGGAAAGCTTGATATGAGCTGTTCGGACAGGCAGAAGGAGTATTATACGTTAAAACCGATCTATAACGCCAAAGGTACTCTGTATACGCCCGTGGAGAATGAGAAGCGGCAGATCAGAGAAGTGATATCCGGTGAGGAAGCCAGGGAACTGCTGAATGAGATGGACAAGATTGAAACAATCGGAGTTACGGATGAGAAGAGGCGTGAACTGTTCTATAAGGAGGCGCTCTTAAAAAACCAGTGCAGGGAATGGGTGGCTCTGATCAAGACGTCTTATATGCGTAAGATGAACCGGATTGCATCCGGGAAGAAAACCATTAATGTAGATGAAAAGTATCTGGGCATTGCAGAGAAGTTTCTGTTCGGGGAACTGGCAGTTGCGCTGGATATGACAAGAGAAGAAGTGCGGGGGTATATGGCAGAGTGTCTGGAAGAGCGGCAGAAGGCTGTTTAAGTCTGGTTTACAGGACAAGGCTGCCGAAGTAACCTTACAATATATCTGTTTGTATATTGCAGAGGGTTCTTACGGCAGCCCTGTTATTTCGTCATGTATTTATGCTTCTGTAATATGGATCCGGAAACTCTGATATTCTTCGGATGCAACCGGCATCAGCAGGCCGCTGTTCATGAGTACGTCTCCGGGGTATTTCTGACCGTTTACGGTGTAGAGACTGTCCTTTTTAAGGCCCTTGAGCCGCATCCAGCGTCCGGGCCCGTTAGGATGAATCTGGAGAGCTACAATGCACAGGAGAGCCTCGCTTCCGTCTTCTGCGGCAAATTCCCATCCATGCCATGCTGTCTCGGTATCCGGGTTGGTGAGACGATAGTAATCTCCGGACTGGATCAGGTCATAGTATTTCTTGAATTCTCTGATCTGGGCTCTGACAATCTCTTTTTCTTCCCCGGACATTTTGTTCACGTCCAGTTCATATCCGAAGGTGCCGGACATGGCAACCGTGGCCCTGGTATTAAGCGGGGTAATCCTTCCGGTCTGCTCATTTGGACAGTGAGAGACGTGGGAGCCCATGGTGCTGACAGGATAGCCGAAGGATGTGCCGTACTGGATGCTGAGGCGTTCAATGGCGTCTGTGTCGTCGCTGCACCAGATCTGAGGCGTATAGTAAAGCATTCCGGCATCAAAACGTCCGCCGCCGCCGCTGCAGCCCTCCACCAGCATATCCGGGTAACGCCGGATCAGTTTTTCCAGCATATCGTAAAGCCCTAACACATAACGATGCATAACCTCGCCCTGGCGTTCTTTGGGAAGGACGGCGCTGTAGAAGTCGGAGAGGCTCCGGTTCAGATCCCATTTGAGATATTCGATCCTGGCAGAATCGAGTACCTGGCAGATATGACCGAAAATGTATTCTCTTACATCCTCCCTGGAAAAGTCCAGTAATAGCTGCTGGCGGGAACGGGTAGGAAGCTTGCCGGGGATTTTCATTGCCCAGTCCGGATGTGTGCGGTAAAGGTCGCTGTCCTCGTTGATGCCCTCCGGTTCAAACCAGATACCGAACTGTAAGCCGAGATCATGGATCTGGTCGGAAAGTTCTCTGAGGGTACAACCCAGTTTCTTTTCATTTACAATCCAGTCGCCGAGACCTGAAACGTCCAGGTCTCGTTTCCCGAACCATCCGTCATCCATGACGAAAAGTTCTACACCAAGTTCTGCGGCATCTTTTGCCATCTGAATCAGCTTGTCCCCGTTAAAGTCGAAATACACGCCTTCCCAGTCATTTAGCAGGACGGGCCGCCTGGCCGTCGTCCATTTTCCACGGCAGAGATGGCGGGAAAACGTCCGGTGGAAGATGCGGGAAAGTTTTCCAAGACCCTGTTCTGTGTATGCCATGACAGCCTCGGGAGCGTAGAAGCGTTCCTGGGGTCTGATGCAGTAACAGAAGTTGTCGGGATGGATTCCCAGAAGCAGCCGTGTCTGATCGTACTGGTCAAGTTCAACGCTTCCAAGGAAGTCACCGCTGTACAGGAAGGAGAAACCATAGCAGTTTCCGTTATCCTCAGTGGTGTCCTGGTCGGACAGAATCAGAAACGGATTGTACTGATGGCTGGAAGTCCCCCGCGTGCTTCCTACAGACTGGATTCCGTGTACGACCGGGGTCCGCTGGCAGCTGCGTTCCTTCACATGGCGTCCATAGAAGGTATGCAGGTCATGGTCACCATAAAGATAGTCGATACATACGCTCTGGATACTTTCGAGGTAAATGTCTCCGTCACTGTGGTTCTCAACGCAGACGGCCCGTGTAATGATATCCAGGTCTTCCATGACCCCGTAGTAGAGATGGACATAGAACATATGCCGGGTATCCTCAAGAGTGACAATTAAGGTATCTGAATGTCCGTCTGCGTCTGTGTTCTGCGGTATGTCATAGACTGCCGGAAGCCCTGGAAGAGAATACTTGCCTTTCTTTATCTCATGTCTGAGATAACGCAGGTCACACGCAGAAGTTCCGTCCGGATAACGGACCTTCAGGGCCGTGGAGCGGTAGTCGCCGCTTCCGTATACAGGAAACTCCTGTGGAAGAGCATCGAGAGAATAAGTCCGTTCATCCCCTGCATCGTAAGGATTGCCGGAGAACCCCCGGTCTGCATAGGCAATCCGGTAGGAATAATCGAAAGCAGAACCCTTCATACCAAACCAGGTATGGAGTAATACTCCATACCTGTCTGCTTTCATCTGGTACATACTATGGTTGGTTGTTAAAGTAAATAATCTGCTTGTGCTGTCGAATGAAATAGCCATAAGTCTGCCCCCATTGAAAAGTGAAATGTTTTTATTTTACTGCACCGTTTACGACACCGTTGATGATCTGCTTCTGGCATACCAGATAGAAGATCAGGATTGGCAGCAGTGCCAGCAGGTAAGAGGCAAACGCTAAGTTGTAGTTCGTACCGAACTGTGTCTGGAATGTCAGCTGTGCCAGAGGCAGTGTGTTGACTCCTGTACCGGACATGATGACGAGAGGAGTCATAACGTCGTTCCAGGTTCCTAAGGCTGTCAGTACGGCTACTGTGGCGTGCATTGGCGTCATGATCGGGAAGATGATCTTCCAGTATGTAGACCATGTGGTAGCGCCGTCCACGAAAGCCGCTTCCTCAAGTGCGATTGGAATGTTCTTTAAGTAGCCGGAGTAAAGCATTACGTTCATCGGCATATAGAACACAAGGTAGCATAATATAACTCCGAACCAGTTGTCAATACCCATCTGTGCAGTCTGCTTTACCAGAGGCATCATCAGGATTGCGAAAGGTACGAACATACCGCTTACGATGTAGAGGTATGATACTTTGTAGAATCTGCTCTTGGCCATGCTTCTTCCGATTGCGTATCCTGCAAGAGAGTGGATCAGGATGGCAAGCACTACGGTAACGACAGTGATCATAACACTGTATCCCAGAGAATGCCAGAAGTCCGTGACGCGCATAGCTTCTGCAAAGTTCTCAAGACTCCAGGATTTTGGAAGGCTTAACGCCCCGGCAATGTCATTGGTCATCTCTGACGGCTTCTTGAAAGCGATCACAAACGCCATGTAAAGCGGGAAGATAACAGTCAGACAGCCAACGATCAAAAGGATGGTAAGCGGCCAGTTCGTTGTAGCCGCAACTTTATTTTTCTGTTTCATTATAACTGTTCCTCCTTCTTTCCTGTAATAGTAAGCTGGGCTACAGAGATCGCAACGATTACGATGAAGAAGACAACCGCATTAGCGCTCTGGAAGCCGAACTGTCCGCCGCCCATACCATTGTTGTAAATGAGGTAGGAGATGGACTCGGTACTCTGTGCAGGACCACCCTTGGTCAACGCCATGATCTGGTCGAATACCATCAGGAAGTCTTTCATGCTTAATACCATGTTGATACTGAAGAATGGGATGATCAGCGGGAAAGTCAGCGACTTGAAGCTTAACCATCCGGTGGCGCCGTCGATAGCGCCTGCCTCATATACATCCTCCGGTACGGTCTGGAGACCAGAGATATAGATGAGCGTGGTCTGTGCGATGGACTGCCATGCGGCAACGATTACGATGGCGATCCATGCAGTCTTGGTGTTGGAAAGCATACTTCCGGTTCCTGTCAGTGCAGGCAGGATATAGGTGAAAATGTATCCGAAGATGTAACCTACAACCAGTCCGCCCAGGATTCTCGGAACGAAATACATACCTCTTAATGCGCTCTTGGCCCGGATCTTGCCATTCAGTCCCAGTGCAAGGAGCAGGGCAATCACGTTGGTAAGAACTGTAGCCAGGAGGGCAAACTTAAAGGTAAAGAGATAGGATTTTCCTACACGTGCATCTGTAAATAAATCAGCATAGTTACGCATGCCTACCCAGTCATAGCTTCCGAACCCTTTAAAGTTCGTGAAACTGTAGATCAGGCCCTTGATCAATGGCAGAGTGTTGAAGCAGAAGAACAATGCCAGGATCGGAACAGTAATTAATAAAAAGGTCTGGTTTCTGCTCAATTTTTTATTCATTATTCATTCCCTCCCTTTTCCTCGTATTCCTGTACTTTGCGGATGATGTCACGGTTGTAACGTACCCAGTCGGTGTCGAACTTGTTCAGGAACTTTTCTACGTCTCCATCTAATAAGAAGGTCTGGATCTGAGCGTCCACACTCATCTCTGCCGGATAGTAGTGATCCTGATAGTCAACCATCTTGCCCTCGTTGATGTAATCTACCATACTGTCAAGAGCAGGAGAAAGTTCAAATTCCTTATCCTTACACGGAACAGCGTTCTGATCGTCTAAGTATGTCTGGATGGTGGAGTCCTCTAACATGAACTGCAGTACCTCATAGGCTGCTTCCTTGTTCTTGCATTCGCTGGTAACACAGAACTGAAGGTCAACACCAGAATTCAGTACGTTGTCGTCTGCGTTGTCACATCCCGGCATAACGAAGGAATCAATGTCCATATCCGGATTCACAGACTGAATCTGCGGAACGGCATAACTTCCGATACAGTACATAGCAGATTCACCGTTTGCAAACGCGGTACATGCGTCGTTGTAGTTGTAAGCAAACGGGTCGTCCTGCGCATGGTCAAGAAGTTCAAGCATCTTTTCCGCAACTTCAGGGTACTCTTCGCTGAACGTGGTCTCGCCCTTGTTTACCTGACGGCAGACGTCTGCGGGAGCTAAGTCGCAGGCAAGTGCGTTCCACGGAGCCAGACAGGTCCATACGTCTTTGTAGCCGAAGTATAAGGGCTGCTGTCCGGATGCCTTGATCTCGTCGCACAGATCCATGAATTCGTCCCATGTAGTCGGAATTTCCCACTTGTTTTTCTTAAACATCTCTCTGTTGTACAGGACGCCTGCGGCATTCGCTACATAAGGAACTGCGTATACGCCGTCCATGGGAACGAATTCCAGGTTCTTGTCGATGTCTAAGTAGGCCTGCTTGATGAGGGAAAGCCCTTCAAAATCTGAGATGTCCATCAGCATCTCGGCATCAAGGAAGTTTGAGAAATTGACGTCACCGCCGATCCCGATGATATCCGGCGCGTCCTCCTTGATGAAACGTGTTTTCAGTACAGTCATGGCATCGTTGGGGGATTCGATCTTCAATACGATGTCGTCATGCGACGCATTGAATTCCGCCTCCATCTTTTCGAAAGCCTTAACGGCTTCCGGCTTGTACTGAAGCATGGTGATATGGGTTTTTCCGTCTGAGCTGCCTTCGGAGCTGCAGCCACTTGCTGAAAAAGCGGTCCCAATCAGCATTGCTGCCACAAGTGTTGTGGCAATTACTCTCTTTTTCATTCCACACCTCTCCTTTTCCTTTCATGCATTCGTTAAGTTGCATGAATTTTTATGTATTTACTGGTAAAATGATAGCAGTTTGCCACACAAAGGTAAATGTTTAGATGAGGCGGGATTTTATCATAATGCGGCATAATAAAGAAATTGTTGAAGTATAGACGTATATTGGTATATAATATAAGAGATGTACAAATTTTCGTTGTTTTTTACAAAAACTCTTGTGCTGTTTTGTGGAAAATCACGAAAAAGAAAGAGAATATCAGAAAAGAGAGGAAACGCATTATGACGAATCATTTGTTTTCGGTGTTCCAGGATGAGCGGTTTATGGACCTGACAATATACCAATATGGGTATGAGAAGTGTGAACCCCTGCACTCGTTCGGTCCGTATGTGAGGAATAATTATCTCTTTCATTATGTGATTTCGGGGAAGGGATGCCTGCACGCCAATGACGAGAAGGGAAATGCAGTCTACCATGATATTGAGGCGGGCAATGGCTTCATTATTGAACCGGGGTATATTAATACCTACTTTGCGGACAATGACCAGCCCTGGGAGTATGTGTGGGTGGAATTCGGAGGACTGCGGGCAAAGGAGTGTGTGGAACTTGCTGGATTGTCCCATAAGACGCCGGTATACCGTCTGGCTTCGCCGGAATATGGGGAAAGCCTGCAGAACCGGATGCTTACCATTGTCAAAAGCCAGAATGCATCCAACATGGAGATGATCGGGCATCTGTATCTGTTCCTGGACTGTCTGATCAAATATTCGGCGTCCAAGAAGCAGCTGCAGGGAGGAAAGCTCAGTGAGTTCTATGCCCGGGAGGCAGTCGTGTATATCGAACATAATTACGATCAGGACATTACGGTGGAGGATATTGCCAGGAAGTGCCAGCTTGACCGCAGCTATTTCGGCAAGGTATTTAAGAAGGTGGTAGGCCAGTCGCCCCAGGAATTCCTGATCCGTTACCGGATGACGAAAGCGGCGGATGCGCTGATTATCGGGGATGACTCGGTCAGTGACATCGGTTCGTCGGTAGGTTATCCCAATCTTCTGCATTTTTCCAGGGCGTTTAAAGGGGTATACGGAGTGTCGCCCAGGGAGTACAGGCAGAAGAATAAGATTATTGACAGATAGTTTTTTCGTTTTATCAGTTTTATGAGGTGTTAGTTTATGATACGCATCAAGGACATTGCCAGAAAGGCAGAAGTGAGCCCTACGACCGTGTCGAATGTGATCCATGGGAATCATAAGAAGGTGTCGGAGGAAACGGTGGAGAAGGTAGAGAAACTTCTTGAAGAGATGGATTATATCCCCAGTATGGGGGCAAGGATGCTGGCTGGCGGCAGTTCCCGGGTAATCGGGATTCTGGCCGGTGAACCGGATGAATGGAAACATTACGGAGAGGGCCATGCATTTACCAATATACTGATCCGTTCCATGGAGTCGGAAATATACCGGCGGAATTATTATATGCTTCTGCATTTTACGGAGACGCCTGAAGAGGGAATCCAGTTTGCGGCCACATGGAATGTGGAAGGGCTGATTACGCTGGGGTTCGGCACCCGTGACAATGAGAAGATGCAGAGAAGCTGCAAGGTACCAATGGTGTCGATTGATACATATTATGAGAAGCAGAGGGTTGCCAATGTAGGGCTTGATGACCTAAGCGGTGGATATCTTATGGCAGAATATCTGCTGGAGTCAGGGCACAGGCGGATTGCTTTTTTGTCGGATAACGATACCGGGGTGGATCATGAGCGCTGGAAGGGCGTCTGTCTGGCGTGCCGGAAGTCCGGGCTGTCTGAGCATTATGGAGCCGGGAAGGAATATGATCTGGCAGAGGACGGCAGCAAAGCGGATGGCCGTCTGGGGGAATATATGCAGCATATCATTATACCCAGGAACCGGGACGTAAGGAACCGTTTCTATAAACAGAATCTTGCCAGGCTCTCCAAAGAGTACGATGCACTGTTCTTTGCATCGGATTACTATGCGGTGGAAGCGATCGCCGGACTGAACGACATGGGGATCCGTGTTCCAAAGGACGTATCTGTGACCGGGTTTGACGACACTGAGAGCGCAAGGATGTGCAGGCCAAGGCTTACGACGGTACATCAGGATGTGGAGGAAAAGGCCCGCCGTGCTGTTAAGAAATTGTTTGAATTTATACAGGGAGGACGTGAGATTTCTATAGCGGACAGGCTTCCGGTGAAGCTGGTAGTTCGTGATTCTGTGGAAAACCGGAAAATAATTGTGCAGAATGAATAAAAAAGTGCAACCATTTTTGTGCGGTATTCCGTTTTGCGCAAAACCTCTTGAAAAACAGCTTTTTGTATGCTTATAATACTTTCAAATGATAGTTTTGCGCAAAACCTAATACAAATTAAGGAGTGGGAAGCTTTATGGATTTATCGATCTATCGATGCGGGTATGAAAAACAGTGTCCGCTACAGATAAAGCAGTATGAATCTGGCGGTCATTATCTTTTTTGTTACATCATTTCAGGCAGTGGAGTTTTGCGAATGGAAAGAGAGAAGGAAGCGGCCTGCTTCCATACATTGTCAGACCGGATGGGATTCCTGATCGGACCGGAAGAAGCAGACCGGTGCGAGATAATCCCGGATGGGAAATGGGATTATGTATGGGTTGAATTCGGAGGTCTCCGGGCAGAGGAATATGCGAGGATGTCTGGTCTGTGTGCGGATCAGCCGGTGTATCTGCCAGAGAATCCGGGGCAGGGAGACGAACTTCTCGAGAGTATGATAGAATTGGTAAAGAGTGAAGAAGAGTGCCCTTTGCGGGCCAGAGGGTATCTGTATATTTTCGTGGACTGTCTGATACGGACGTCCAGGTTTCGGAGACCGGCGGCTGAGGGACGGAGCAGTGAGGAGTATGTGGAGGGAGCGATTCAGTACATCAAGCAGAATTATTACCGCCACATATCGGTGGAAGAGCTGGCAAAGCAGTGCTGGCTTGACCGGAGTTATTTTGGCAAGGTGTTTAAATCTATTACAGGGCAGTCTCCCCAGAGATTTCTGATCAGTTTCCGCATGGAGAGGGCTGCTGCGGAACTGACGGAGGGGAAGGCGCCGATCGGCGACGTGGGAGCATCCGTGGGTTATCCGAACCTGCTGCATTTTTCCCGGGCTTTTAAAGGTGTATATGGGATGTCGCCCCGGGAGTACAGGCAGAAGAACCGGGCCGGGCGATAAGTGACGGGCAGGATTTCTTGCATATCAGGCATTGACATTTCACAGGAAATTGGGTATTATTGACTTTAGTGGTTAAAAGCGCTAAAGTGCAGGCTGTCCTGGTTGAGTAGGAAAGGAGATTTTTTCAATGCCGATAACAGATATTTTAGAGAAAAACTGCCGGCTGTACGGCGATGACGTATGTCTGGTGGAGATTAATCCGGAGATGCCGGAGACAAGACGTGTGACATGGAAGGAGTATGAACTGATTGAGCCGGTGCGTGCTTCTTATTACAGGCGGGAGATTACCTGGAATGTCTTTAATGAGAAATCAAACCGTTTTGCGAATCTTCTGCTGGAGCGGGGAATTAAAAAGGGAGACAAAGTGGCCATTCTGCTGATGAACTGTCTGGAATGGCTGCCGATATATTTTGGAATTCTGAAGACGGGAGCACTGGCTGTTCCGCTGAATTTCCGTTATTCTGCGGAGGAGATTCAGTATTGCGTGGAACTGGCGGAAGTGGACGTGCTGGTGTTCGGGCCGGAATTTATCGGGCGTGTGGAGGAGATTGCGGATCAGATCAGCAGGCACAGGCTTCTTTACTATGTGGGGGATGGCTGTCCGGGTTTTGCAGAGGATTATACGATGCATTCCGCCAACTGTTCCAGCCAGTCTCCAAGAATTGATATTAATGATGATGATTATGCGGCAATCTATTTTTCATCGGGAACGACGGGATTCCCGAAAGCAATCTTACATACCCACGAGGCCTTGATGCATTCTGCCAAAGTGGAACAGAATCATCATGGACAGACGAAGGACGACGTGTTCCTGTGTATTCCGCCTCTGTACCATACGGGGGCGAAGATGCACTGGTTCGGAAGCTTTCTGACTGGAGGGAAGGCCGTGCTTCTGAAGGGGACAAATCCGGAGTTCATTCTTCGGGCCGTGTCGGAGGAGAAGTGTACCATTGTGTGGCTCCTGGTTCCGTGGGCGCAGGATCTGCTGCTTGCTCTGGACAGTGGAAAGATCAGGCTGGAGATGTACCAGCTTGACCAGTGGCGTCTCATGCATATCGGCGCACAGCCGGTTCCCCCCAGTCTGATTAAGCACTGGAAGGAATATTTCCCGGGGCATCAGTATGATACCAATTATGGACTGAGTGAATCCATCGGGCCGGGGTGCGTTCATCTGGGCGTGGATAATATCCACAAGGTAGGCGCTATCGGCAAGGCGGGATATGGCTGGAAGACGAAGATTATTGATGACCAGGGGAACCCGGTCAATCAGGGAGAAACCGGGGAACTTGCAGTGAAAGGGCCTGGAGTCATGGTAGAGTATTATAATGACAGGAAAGCGACGGAAGAGGTTCTGCATGACGGCTGGCTTTATACCGGAGATATGGCCATGGAAGATGAAGACGGATTTATCTTTCTGGTGGACCGGAAGAAGGATGTCATTATCAGCGGCGGTGAAAATATCTATCCGGTGCAGATTGAGGATTTCCTGCGGACGAATGACGCAGTCCTGGATGTTGCGGTGATTGGTCTGCCGGATCAGAGGCTTGGAGAGATTGCGGCGGCAATTATATCCTTGAAACCGGGGGTAATCTGTACGGAGGATGAGATTGATACATTCTGTAAGAAGCTGCCAAGGTATAAGAGGCCCAGAAAGATTATTTTTGCGGACGTGCCCCGTAATGCGACCGGGAAGATTGAGAAGCCGAGACTGAGAGAGATGTACGGGGCTGCCCATCTGGTGGAGGAGCAGAACCGGAGATAGGAATAGCAATAGCAAAAGCAAAAGCCGTATGGATAAAAAGTGCAGCTTCTGAAGGCAGGGGAAGCAGAAGAAGCAGGAGACAGGCAATCATATCTGCGCAATCTGCCTGTCTTCTGCTTTTCTTCTGCGTGATCTGTGATGTCTGTTATTTTGCTGCTTTTTCTGCGAATTCGGTTGTTACAAGATCTTTGTAGGGAGCGCGTTCGGTAAGTTCTCCGGCTTCCTCAAGGATATCCTGCAGGAGATTGAAGTTCTCTTCTTCAAAAATCAGGTTTTCTTTCCAGGTATCCTGGTCATAGTAGCGTGTGACGATGGTGGTGATGGTATCCTGGTCTGTCTCTTTGAACTGAGGAGCGATGATGGCTGCAATCTCTTCCGGCGTATGGGACTGCACGTAGTCCATGCCTTTCTGCAGTGCGTTGGTGAATCCCTGGATGACTTCCGGGTGGTCTTCCATATAGCTTTTCTTTGCGGAGAAAGCGGTGTATGGGACATAGCCGCTGTCGGTTCCGAGGGAGGCTACGACGTAGCCTTTGCCTTCTTTTTCAAGGGTGGTTGCGCCTGGTTCGAATTCAACCGTGAAGTCCCCCTGGTTTTCCGCAAATGCGGCGGCGGTGGAGCCGAAGTCGATGCTCTGATCGATGTTCACATCCTTGGCTGGGTCGATACCGTTCTGTTTCAGAATATATTCGAATACCATTTCAGGCATCCCGCCTTTTCTTCCGCCGAGAACGTTTGTTCCCTTGAGTGCGTCCCATGTGAAATCTGGCATTTCTTCCCGTGCTACCAGGAAGTTCCCGGCACGCTGGGTCAGTTGTGCGAAGTTCACCACATAATCGTTGGCGCCTTCGTTATAAGTATAGATGGAGGCTTCTGAACCCATGAAACCAATGTCGGCGCTTCCGGAAATTACGGCGGTCATTGTCTTGTCGGCGCCAAAACCAGTGATCAGATCGAGTTCGATTCCCTCGTCTTCAAAGTATCCTTCTTCGATTGCGACATACATCGGAGCATAGAAGATGGAATGTGCGACTTCGTTCAGAATGACCTTTGTGGATTCTGGAAGTGTTTCTTCTTTTTCTGTAGTTTCTGTAGTTTCTGTATCTTTCGTGTCTTTGGTTTCGGTTTTTGGTGTGGAAGTTTCCGAATCTTTTTCTTTGGATGAGCATGCCAGCAGAGTTGTGATTGCAAGAGCAATCACGAGGGCGGCGGCAAGTAAACGCTTTTTCATACATATCCTCCTTTAAATTCCTAATGGTATAGTATATTCGGAGAGGATGATTGTGTGAAGCATTCAGTCTTTGAATCTTCCGCCTCCGAAGAAGCCATTTAATGCTTTTTTCCCAGTAATTGCCCTCTTATAGTCTCTGCTCAAGATAATTTCAAATATAGAGAAAAATTAAAAAGCATAGCCATAATATCAAAATCTGGCTATGCCTTGCAAACTAGAACATACAGGTATTCACTTGTTACTCTTTGATTTTATCCAGTTCATTAAGATTTACGCCGGCGATATTAAGCAATGCTTTCAGAGAGATATACTCCTCTTTCAAATCAGCATATGTTTCTGGTGCGTTTTCCTTTTTTGCTAATATCATACGTCTTTGCACTTTTGCAAAATCATCAATAGCAGTTTTAACAATTTCAAGGTTAATTGGCATATGCCCACCACCTTTTCATTTACTCTTTTATCTCGTCAATATCTGTCAGATTAACACCGGCAGTCTGAAGGATTGCTTTAAGTGCCAGATATTCTCTCTTTAATTCAGCATAGGTTTTTACAGCGTTCTCCTCTTTCGCCAATAACATATACTTCTGAATCTTTTTGAAGTCATCAATAGCAGCTTTCACAATCTCAAGACCATTTGGCATTAAATCTCACCTGCTTTCTATCAACTTCTTACTATTTGGTAATCATCGAATCAAAAGTCTTGGAAATAAATCCCAAGACTCAGAAGTGGAGCATACGGGACTTGAACCCGTGAGAAAAGTGCCACAAAGCCAGTGAAATCAAGGGGTTCAGCGATTTGGGTTTGATTACTTTTGATTACCTGGTAATCAAAGTTGCAACAAAGCGAATAGTGCAAATAGAAAGGAGATTCTTGCACGTATGACAACTAAAGAAGTTCGGACTTTAAAATAAGTCGCACAGTTGAT
>CAJULU010000004.1:94339-97396 GCA_910587575.1 uncultured Dorea sp. | reverse complement strand
TTCCAGCGCTTGTTCTCTTTCTGCAGTTCGTCAATCATATACTGCACCGTATTCCTGTCTAACTCATACAATTCCTTTGAAAACATTCCCATCACCTGCTCTATATTCTGGCATATCTCATAGATCTGCCCATACATCGGCTTGAATTCCGGATACTTCTCTATCAACGCAATGATATCCTCCGGATCGTCGCTGCTCAGAAACGTAAGCCATCCGTCCAGCTTCTTTTTGATACCTTTATTTTGATGGTTTTCCTTATAGATGTCAAGTGCCACAAAGATATATCTCTGTAAAAGATTCAATCTCATTCCTGTATTGGATTTCTGCTGGAAGCGATGGAGATACTGCTCTGGAAATTGATGAAACTCTGATGGACTCTTCTCAAACAGTACAATCGTATAGACATTAGATATCTTCCGGTAAGAAAATGTTTCTTTCGTCGTCTTTCTTCTTACCTGCCGGTACTCCCGCAGCAAAAGATCTGCCGAATAGCACGCACTTCTCTGTCCCGGAAATACATATCCAATCCTTTGTATTTCCACATTGACTACGCTTTGATCCTCCAACTGTACCAGGAAATCCATAATCAGCAGCGACGTTTCATCCCCTATCCGGGTATTGTCATTGGGAAGCACCTTTAAGAGTGTAACCTTCCTTCCCAATAACAGGGAAATAAATTCTTCAATACGCTCCGGATAGACTTCCGGATCCAGGACTGCTTTTATACAGAAATCATATAGTATCTTCACTCCCTTTACTCCTGTACAGAAATCCAGCAATTCTTCCTGCCTCTTTTCTTCCCAGCTTCGGAACATCTGGTCCAGCTTTTCGTTATGATGGATTTCTTCCAAAATCTGTTCCCGGCTTTGGAGCATTGGAAAATACGTTCTCAGTTTATTGGTCAAATACCCTCCCCCTTTATGCTGATGAGCCACTCTCAAAATATTTACATAGGATAAATGCTTCGCAAACGGAAGCTATGGATACCTTTCGGCTTAAGAATATAGATTACAGAATACAGCATTGTCTATCCGATTTTTATAGACTAATTTTATCATTTTATTACTTTATTTTCAAATACATTTGTTCGCCTTTTTTCGACAAATATCTTTCAGTACTAATGTCAAATAACGATTAATACAAATGGGCATACTTTGAAAATCAAAAATATGCCCAGGCTTATTCCTCCTATTTCTTTGTGTGTATAGGGGCATGTGCCGACTATACGTGCGATTTATGGTATTTCGTATATAAATACGATTTTTAGGTAAAAAGATGGCCTTTCGACCATCTTTCAAACTGAATCTGCATTGCACAAATTCAACGTAGCAAACCCAAAATAGTGAATCGGAAAAATCCAATCCACTATTATTGGGGGAAAACATTACTTTAAGTCAAGCTCAAATCTCAAAGCACCGTCGCTCTCCTATAGCTGGCACTTGCCAGCAACATGTAAACCACCCGTACACGTACAAATAAACTGCAAGAAAATTATTGCCCAAAAATCACATTCGCTGGAATGGTCTGTCCTATTGGATCCAACATAGCCCTAATATCTGGAATATAATATGCATACCTTGTTGGATCAAGCCCAGTTTCTGGAAGTTCTGTCCAATTTATAATTCCTGTAAAAACTGGCTCCGCAAATGTTGAATCATAATCAGCACCAAATTCATCCGGAATCATATCCTTATCACCATTAAAACTATAATTCTGCAATTTTGAATCAATGTATCTCCACACCGCATCAAAATCTTCTGGCCATATAAAAGACTCTGGAGAAATATTATTGGGCTGTAAATATTCCGTTAACACAGATTCTTTTATACACTCATACAGTGACCGCACCTGTGCTTCTGTAAAGCCATATTCATTTACTTCCTCAGAAACCTCTGGTTGCTGCTCCTCTGCCGCATCTTCCTGCTTGTCTGCCGCCTTGTCATCCGACACCGATGCCTCTGTTTTTTTGGGATCTTCTTCATCCCCAGTATCATCATCCTTTCCGCCGCATCCCGCTGCTAACGCTACTGCCAAAATAAACACTAAAAATAAACTAAATAACCGTTTTTTCCTCATAATAATATCCTCCTTGATGATTGATGATCGTTATTTTTGATAGAAGGTCTAATACTCCTAAATAACCTCCTTTGGACCGTCGCATACAACTTATTTTAAATTACAATAAGCTATATACAGTTAGTTAATAGTTACATAATTTTCTGGCATCTATTCGTACTTGTAACAAAATCTCAATCTATCGATTTAGAAATCTTCGGGTGATTTACATAATTTGTCATAGTACAAATATCTCTAAATATTTCTAATAAATTTCCCACCACATCCTTCCTCTCAGATAAACAATCTGTAAGTAATTCAATTAGTTTAGCACTTTTTAACACACTCGTCATTAAGGTAAATTTTAACACTTTGACTTTTTTATTAACTTATACCCATAAAGAACCTCTTTTCAATTTATTTTATCCTCCTCCGTATAATTTTGCCGATATCCCTGCTATTGCCTGTCATTATCAAGAACATATGATCTGCCCTGTGATAACCGTTTGAATGTTATCGCTCATATTCCTCTCTTTGGCCGCAAAAAAGACGCATGGTCTACCTTTCTGTTCCATGCGCCTTTACGCTATTATTCTGATATCAAATTGTTTCTCCGATTATACCTTAATGGACAAAGTCCACCTGCTCCGTAAGGAGCATGTATTACGGGATGCCCGAATGGGTATACCTTAATGGACAAAGTCCACCTGCTCCGTAAGGAGCATGCATCTCGGTGTTCCCTTAGGTATGCTAACTGCATAACTCCGACTCTTTTCCTTTTAATTCCATAAAAACTAAAAATATTAATATATTACCTATAATACGTTGCCGTTGCCGATACTTAAGAAATATAATAAAAATATATAGAAAAACGTCAATATATAAGAAAAGAGAACGCTTTAAATCCGGCAACATCGGCAACAGTAATCCATCCTGGTCATACCCCCGTCAGCCACAACACTCCCGCACATTGCAGCAGCATAATCCCAGGAATCCCCACCC
>CAJULU010000004.1:84165-94329 GCA_910587575.1 uncultured Dorea sp. | reverse complement strand
GGAACTTCCAATGGCGGGTCTTATGCCTGAACAGAACCATCCCCGCATAACTCCCGGCACTCCCCCCAAGAAGTGCAATCAGAAACAACGTCCTCTCCGGCACCCTCCACCGGTGCCCCACCGCACACCGTTTGTCATAGCCAAATACCACAAATCCTGCCACATTTATCGCAATCAGCCAGACACATCCGATCCACCAGATTCCTGCCAGCTCCATCTTTACACTCCAATCTCTTTCTTTATCGTAAATGAATACAGAATCTTCTCCTTCACCCGTTTCAGCGTCATCTGTTCCAGCGCCTTGCCATAGTAATCAAGCTGGGCGTGGTATTTCTCCGCAAGTTCTCCCGCCCGGGAAATCTGATCGGTCTTATAATCCAGCACCACCAGACCATCCTCTTCTTCAAAATACACGTCTATGATTCCCTGCACCAGAATCTGCTCGCCTTCCTGCTCATCAAGGTAGATTTCCCTTGCGTCAACGCCAAGGACAAAAGGCTGTTCCTTCCAGAGTTTCCCATTCTTCGCCGCTTTCTTCATCCGCTCTCCCGCCGGGCCCTGCAGGAATCCCAGGATATCTTCCATGCGGATACAGTCCGCCATCTCCTGGCTCATCTTCCCGTCTTCTGTATAAAGACACACCGCCTCCCGAAGCGAATCCTCATCGTAATCCCTCGTAAAGTCCAGAAGCTCCATCAGCCTGTGATACGCCGTACCCCTGGAAGCCCCGGTCAGTTCTTCTTCCTCCTTTAAAAATCTTGGAATCAGCGGAACCACATCCGGCTCCTCGTAAGGCATTTCCCCGAACTCACCCGGATCCTCCCCTGCACTCTCCAGCAGATAAATCCGCTTCTTTAACTCGGACACCGTAAACTTCAGCTTCTGGTGACGGCTGCCGGCATAGGGATAGCGGTAAAAAAACTGCTCCTTAAGAGACTCGTGCAGCTTTGGTTCATAGACCACATCCGTATCCCACTGTTCCAGCATTGCTTTCGTAATACGGCCGGCCGTCTCTTCCTCTACCTCTTCTCCCACAATCTCATCAAAAGTCAGGATCCGTTTCACAACAGGCACATCTTCGGGAATCCTTACCAATGCAGGCAGAATCCAGTCCCAGTAGGTATTTGCCCTGCTAAGACGCCCGAAAGACAATGCTTCCTCCTGCTGTTGTACCGCCATCTCGTAACCGGCTGACTTCTTCTCAAGATCGGAAATGGTTCCGGTAATAATCAGCTTCTCTTTCGCCCGGGTAAGCGCAACATACAATACCCGCAGTTCCTCCCCCAGGCTCTCCAGCGCTTCCTCCTTCTGCAGCACCTTCTTCACCAGGCCCGGGCTCTTCGTTCTCTTCTCAATGTCAATCGCATCCAGTCCTACGCCCATTCTGGAATGAAGGACTACACTGCTTCTGGCATCCTGCATATTAAACTTTTTTCCCATGCCGGCTACAAACACGATGGGAAATTCCAGCCCCTTGCTCTTATGGATTGTCATAATCCGCACGGTATCTGACTGCTCGTCTTCCATACTCGCCTCACCGTAATCCACATCATATTTCTGTAACTGCTCCACATAACGTATGAAGTGGAACAATCCCTTATAACTGCTGGATTCAAAGGATCTCGCCTTCTGCACCAGCATATCCAGATTGGCCTTCCGCTGTCCGCCGCCGGGCAGCGCAGAAACGTAATCCGCATACCCGGTCTCTTCCAGAATTCTCCATAACAGTTCATGAATCGGCGTATAAGGTATGATCCTCCGAAATGCCTCCATCTGTCCCAGACATTCCTCAAGTTTCCGCCGGATTGCCAGATCCCTGCCTTCCACACGGTAGACCGTGACCGCTTTACAGAAGGGCAGTTCTTTGTAATCACTTCTGACCACCGCAAGTTCTTCCTCCGTCATTTCCCCGAAAGAGGAAGCAAGAACCGCAGCCATCGGAATGTCCTGCCTCTGGTTGTCAAGAATGCGCAGATAGTCAAGCAGGACACCGATCTCCTGGGTCTGAAAATATCCCTCTCTGGTACCTGCATATGCGGGGATTCCTTCCCTGTTCAGTACCTCTGTAAATACATCGGCAAATCCCTGCACGCTCCTTGTCAGAATCACAATATCCGAATACCGCACCGGACGGAATTCTCCCGTCCTCTTGTCAATGACTCTGTGCTGCTCCCGAAGCTCTCTGATCCGTCCGGCAATCGCCCTGGCCTCCAGTTCCCGGTCCGTCATCCGGGCAGATGTGCCGGACTTCTGCCTGTCTTCCTGCTGCCCGGCCGAAGCCTCTGTCCTGTCTGCCTGCTGTCCGCCTGAAGCCCCTGTCCACTCTGCCTGCTGACTGGCCGCCTCAGTAAGCCCTTCTTCCCACTCTGCAAGATTGCTGTCAATGACCAGCACCTCTGTCTCCAGATTCTCTCCGTCCTTATAATCTGCCCCCACATACAGAGCCGCCTGGTCATCGTAGGCAATCCCCCCCAGTTCCTCTGTCATAATCTGCCGGAAAATGAAATTGACACTGTCTAACACTTCCCTCCGGCTTCGGAAATTCTTATGCAGGTCAATCCTCTGCTTACGGCAGGCATGGGATTTCTCCACTTCTTCATCGGAAACCTTCCCCTCGCAGGTATGACCTTTCTCCACCTCTTCATCGGGCCTATGCACCTCATAAGTATGAAATTTCTCCATGAACAGTTCCGGCCTTGAGAGCCGGAAACGGTAGATGCTCTGCTTCACATCTCCCACCATAAAGATATTATAACGTCCCGAAGACACGGTAGAGATACTGCTAAGAATCGTCTCCTGTATCAGATTGCTGTCCTGGTACTCGTCAATCATGATCTCCCGGAACTGCTCCTGATACTCTCTCGCCACAGCGGAGGGCCGGAATCCTTCTTCCGTCTTCTCCGTCAGAATCCGCAGGGCATACTGCTCCATATCCGAAAAGTCAATCATATTCTGGCTTCGTTTCTTTTCTTCAAACCGCTCAGAAAACAGAAGGGTAAGTTCCGCAAGTTCCTCCATGGCAGAACGGCAGATCTGCAGGTCTTCCAGCATCCCTTCTGCGCTCTGGTAAAAATACTGCCCCGCCAGGTCCTTCACAATCGTCTTGACCTCGTCCCGGATGGTCTTGACCCTTGCCGTCTTTTCCCCGGATACCGTCTTATCCCGGTTAGCCGCAAGCCTCACCCAGGAGATGTCCGACATTGCCTCTGTCATTTTCCCAAAGGATGTACAGGATGACAGCCGGTCTATGATCTGCCGGTCGGCAAGAAGGGTCTTCTCATAGGCCGACGGCCCGTCGGCTTCCATGCAGATAGAAAGCCCTGACTCCAGCAGATTCCCGGCCTCCCTTAAGTATTCCAAGGCACGGCCCATGGCCAGGCGTACCGTCTCGCTTTCCTCCAACTCCTTTAAGCTGTCAACACCGTATGCGTCCTTACATCTGCCAATCCACTCCTGGGGATCCGGATCACTGCGGGAAAATTCATAGATTTTAAGAATCAGTTCCTCTATCTTCTTATCGTCTCTCCCGCCTCCATACGCCAGGGAAAAGTTAAGAAACCGCTGGCTTTTCTGCCGGTATTTCTCTTCCAGTACCTCGCCGAGTACCTCCTGGCGCAAAAGCTTTAACTCCCCTTCCTCTCCGGTACGGAACCCCGGGTCAATGTCTATCGCATGAAAATGATCCTTCACCACGGACAGACAGAAACTGTGGATGGTCGTAATCCTTGCATTATGTATCAGGGTGGCCTGCTGTTTCAGATGTTCATTGTCCGGGAATTCCTCCAGCTTCTTCTCAATGGCTGCCCGGATTCTCTCTTTCATCTCTAAAGCGGCCGCCTCCGTAAATGTCACAATCAGCAGATGGTCTACATCTACAGGATCCGTATCCCTGGTGAGCATGGAAATGATGCGTTCCACCAGAACCGCCGTCTTTCCCGAACCTGCCGCCGCTGAAACCAGTATATTTCTGTCTCTTAAATCAATGACCTGCTGCTGCTCTTTTGTCCACGTTACACCCATACTCTGTAACTCCTTTTCCCCTCATACCTCTTTTCCCTGAACCCTTCTTTTCCCTAACCCTTTTTTCCTTGAACCCCTCTTTTGAGATCCATAATCAAAGGGAGAGACTATACTTCTTAAAAGCCGGTTCTTTGCCGAGGCAGCCCTTAAGTATCTGAGCCGGCGGTATCCTCCGCCTTCATCGCCGCAAAAATCTCTTCTTTGCCCACCTTCTCAATCTCCCGGTATCCATATCCCGGAATCTTCCGGTCAAATCCGCAGACATGGCGGTACTGGCAGTAATCGCATCCCGTCTCCTGTCCTTTGCGGTAGGGATTCACTTCCGTGCGCCCTTCCAGAATCTTCCCGTGGACTTCCGCCACCTTCCGGGCCGCATGACGCATCATCAGCCGGAACTCTTCTTCCGGCACCGCCTTCGAGCCTTTTGCCAGAGCGCCGTCTTTCTTATATTTCACCGGAACAGCCAGGGATTCCCCGTCACTTCGGTGATCCAGGTGTGCAAGCACCTCATCCTTTAAGTTAATGATACCGTCCGGGCGGAGTTCCTTAAGAACCGCCTCCTCAAGTTCTCCTTCTTCCAGTTTTTCTACCAGCGGATCCTTGATACGGTAATAGAACACCCCTGCCGGGATTACTTCGCCCCCGGGTTCCTTCGCCTTCTCCAGATCCACCGCCCCGTTCATATACACCATAAGCTGTAACTGCAGCCCATGATACAGGGAAATGATGTCAAAAGCCTTGCTTCCCGTCTTATAATCCACCACTTTCACATAAGTCCGGCCATCCTCTTTACAGGTATCCACACGGTCAATCTTCCCGTAGGAGAACCGCAGTTCATACCCGGAAGGCCGGAAATCTCCGGCTTTTAACTGCCGGGTCAGCGCCCACACGGTGCACAGAAGCATCCGTTTCATGCGCACAATCATATGCTCGTCACGGGCAGACTGATAGAGCACCGAATTGCCATAATCCGTTACTGCCTCATCCACACTCTCATCCACGTACTGCCTGCGCATTTCCTCCGGAACCTCCACCCAGCCCCAGCCGCCGTCTTCCACCTTCTTCGAATACCGTTCCAGCGCACTGTGGCAGACATTTCCCAGATCCACAGCCTGGAACTCATACTGCTGACGCTCCTTAAGCCCCAGCCCGTAAGTCAGAAAATGGGCGAACGCACAGGCAGAAAACTTCTCCATTCTGGTAATACTGTCCTCGAACGCCTCCCCGTAAAGCTTCTTCGCCGCATAGGCTGACAGTCCGTCCATGGGGCGGCGGTAATACCCTGCCCGAAGCAGGCTTTCCACCTTTTTCTCCCATCGTTCTTCCTTCTTATACCAGGTATACAGTTCCTTCCAGGCAGCGTCCATTCCCTCTCCTGCTCCGTGAAACCCCCGGATCAGCCAGTCAATTCCTAATTTTTCCGTCAGCTCCTGTCTTGCCAGCCCCTTCTCTTCTTCGTCCTGCACCACAAGATCAGGATACAGCCTGCGAAGTTCCTGGATCAGATATGCCGGACGGACGCTCTTTCCATCCGAAGACACCTTGCTGTAATAGATGTCAAGCCTCTCGGAAGGTTTCGTCAGATTCATATAAAGATAGAACTTCTGGATATAGGCCTTCTCCTTCCCGCCCGGTGAAAGCGGAAGCTTCTCTTTCTGGAAATACTCCCGGTCACGTTCCGACAAAAGTCCGGTACGAAGAAGCGCTCCCGGCAGATGTACGTCATTTGCCCCGAGAAAGAACAGCGCCCGGATATCCTTAAGCCTGGTCCGTTCCACATCCCCGGCAACCACCTGGTCTGTACTTGGGGGAATCACCCCCACCCTGGCCTCTTCAAGTCCTGCATCCAGAAGCTGGCAGTATTCTTCCAGACCGACTTTCTCGTCTCCCAGCAGTTCCACGAATTTATCGAACAGTTCCACCACAATCCGGTACACCTGGGCGTATTCCTTCGCAAGGGCCAGTTCCCCCGCTGCCTGGAACTCCTCTTCCTGCTGTTTCAGTCTGACCTGCAGCTTTTCCTTTACCATAAACTCATATACCGCAAGGGTAATGTCTTCTACCGTCTTACTGCGCTGCCGCAGCACAAACATCAGTGGATCCACCTTCTCCACCAGTTCTACACGGCAGTGGTTCAGACGTTCCAGATCTTTCTCGCACATTCCCTTGAGGCGGCGGATCCATCTCTCCTGCCACCGCTTATAGCCCCGGATTCCAAGCCCCAGACAATAGTTCTCCAGTTCATCCACCTCTTCCGCCGTAAATCCGGCCAGTCCGGTGCGCAGAAACCGGAAGACACTCTCAAGGGTAAAATTTTTCTGTGCCATATCCAGAAGGCTTCGTATGTACTCCACAAAAGAATTCAAAAGGATATTCCGCTTGTGATCCATGAATACCGGAATCTCATACAGATCAAACGCCCGCTTCAGATAATCCCCATAGACATCCATACTGCTCACAATCACGCCGATCTCCCGGAAACGCATCCCTTCTTCCCTTACCATGCGGCGGATGGCGCCTGCCGCTGCAAGTGACTCCTCCCAGGGATTCTTTGCCTCATGGATCCCAATGGCATGCTGTTCCCCTTCAAACGTCCTCGTATGATAACGGAACAGATTCTGTTCCAGAAACTCCATAGGTGCATTTTCCCGGAAACGGTATACCGGCCTTTCATATCTCAAGACCGGTTCCTCTACCTGAATCCGGTTCTCCCTGGCAAGACGCAAAAGCGTGGACACCATGTGCTTGCTGAGTGCGAACAGCTGGTAAGGGCTGCTGTATCTGTATGGATCTTCCCTTTCATCCATGGTCACCGTCACCACTACCTTACGGCAATGGCACAGAAGCTTAAGAAGCAGACGGTTCTGTACAGGCGTAAAGCCGGTAAATCCATCCAGAACGACGGTGCTGTCCTTAAGCATCTCCGACTGGCCGATTACCCGGCTTAAACTATCCAGCAGTTCTTCTTTTGTAATGTATTTCCGGCTCAGATATTCGGTAAATCCTTTATAAAGAACCCGGATATCCTGAAGCTTATAATAGAGCCGGGACTGTGTGCCGATGGACTCCATCACCGCAAGAAGCTCCTCGTCCCCGATATCATACTGGGTAAATTCTGAAATCACGGACTTGACCTCAGTAATATATCCCAGCTTCTTCATGTTGCCCTTCAGTACACACAGTTCCTCCTCATAGTCGCCTGCAATCTTTTGCAGAATCAGATTCTTTCCTACATCGTCCAGAACCGGGAGCAGCCCGCCGCCAATCTCCTCAAATACACGATAGGCCAGTCTTGCGAAACTTAGGACGTCAATATTCATGATTCCCCGCCGGGGATGCGCCGTCACCAGATCCTTCTGCGTCTGCATGGTGAATTGTTCCGGTACCAGCACGATATAATTCTGCCGGGGATTCTCCAGGGATTCGTTCACAATATACTGATACAGGCCGTAGGATTTCCCGGAACCCGACGGTCCGAAGATAAATTGAAGTGACATCTTCTCTCCTTCCTCCGCTTATTGCAGAATCACACATTGACGGGAACGCGATTCGAAAGCCGCTTCAAACTTATCCTTGTCATATTCCACCACACCTTCCAGCGGATCTGCAATCCTGACCGTCTTCTCCGTGTATCCGATCAGCACCGCCGTATGGTCATTGGTACTCCAGTCTACATAGTCGCCGGCTTCTGTATGCCATCCGGTAGGCGTGTTACGTTCCGCCATGTCAATCGTTACCCATACGATCACCGGGATTCCATGGCAGACAAGCTGGTATAATTTCTCGGTCGTAGCTCCATTCTGGGAAATGGCCCATCTGTCACTCCCCTGCTCTTCCAGATAATTATTCGCCGCAGTCACAATCGCTCCCGATCCACAGACATGGCCGTCTCCTTTCGGGTCGCCGATAAAGAACTCGTTCAGATCCGTCCCCACAAGCTTTCCGTCCGCTCCATTGTGCAGATTCTCCTGCGCCTTAGGCAGATATCTGTCCGACAGTTCCACCTTATCAATATCATAACCATAATAATTCAGCAGCATGGTCAGTGCCGTAATCTCACAGCCTTTGGGCAGTTCCGGATTCTGCAGGACCTCAGGGAACGAGGGAAGGGAATAATCCATCCGTCTGGGATAAATCATAATCGCCGTAATAAGCTTTCCTTCTGTTTCCACTACCCGAACCACACTTTCCACTACACCCGATATCAGATCGGCCGACAATTCGTATTCGGAAAGATCGGATTCTTCAGTGCTGTCCTTAGATGACTGATCTGCGCCATACACCGTCCTGGTTCCTGCCGGAACCCAGAGTGCCGCAGCACAGACGGCCGCCAGGCAGAGAGCCGCCGTCTTCTTAGTCTTTCGTCTGTTCTTCAAGCTGATCCTCATACTCCTTTTCCTAAAAACAAATCAATATCTATCTATATTTTAAATCATTTTCAGGATATGTACAACAGGAATTTTTAATCAGATTCTTTACATCAGCATATTAATCAGAAAACTGTCCCCGCCTTTCTGCGCTTCGCTTTCCTCCATACCGGCGACCTCGGCCATGCGCTGCATGGCCTTAGAAAGCATGGCCCTGACCTTTGCCACCTCGTTTTCATCGCACATATCGTTTGCAACTCCGTATTCACAGTCTGACAGATCTTTTTTCAGCAGGCTCACCACCATCTGCACCTGTGCAGACGTCTTTGCGGATGCAAGCTGCCTTGCTCGCTTTCCCTGGTTAAAACCCACCTTTCCAGAACGTTTTTCAGATTCTTCGTCCGGACCGTTCATCCCGGATGTACCCTGGGCGTTTTCCTGTCCGATGAAAATCTGGTCTTCCCTTCGGTCTTTGTCCTTTTCTGCCGCCTGCGTGCTGCCGGTATCTCCCAGTACCTCTCTGATATCTCCCGTCACCATAGAGGTAATCTTCTCGTCTGCAAAGATTTCATCCAGGATATTTTCTGGAATCTGCTGACCGGCGCTCCATCCGGGTATTTTCTCCCTGACAGCATCGGACACCGCCCGTGCCAGCTTCTGTTCTAGCTGCCCAAGAGTCCAGCAGGCAGGCACACGGTCATCGCGGTTTAACGTCTTATAATACTCGTTAAGCCTGCCGTGGTATGCCTCCTCCTCGGCCTGGTTGTCCCCGGACATCCCGTTGTATTTATAATATGCCGTCTTAACATTTTCAAAGACATGTTCCTTCATCTCTTCTGATACTGGAATGATCCTCTTCTGATCCGGATTCCCTGTGACCAGCATTCCCTCTACGCCGTAAGAATTCTTGTAATGACCGGAACGCAGATCTTCGATTGTATTCACATATCCTCCCCGCATTCTTCCTCTCTCCTTTCTTAATCTTTCTTCCCAAAGGGCTCACCATGATACCTGGCCTTCGGGAGAGTAGACTTCGTCTATAAGTTATATCGGCAAAAACAATCTTTTTATTTGAGAAAGGGAACGAAAGGGGGGATTTGGGGGAATGAAAGGATAAATGAAGGTTATAATCTTTTTTTCATATAGTAACGTCTATGTCCCGCCGGACAGTCTTCGAGAACGCCAAACACCTCGTACCCCTGACCCTCATAGAATCCTTGAGCCTGGAAATCAAACGTATCCAGATGAATCAGACAGGCGCCCTTCTTACGGGCCTCCTCCTCCACCTGCCGTAACAGTTCTTTCCCCAGACCGGTTCCTCTGTAGGAATCCGCAACCCACAGGGTATCCACATTCACACAGTTCCAGCAATACATTCTGGCTATGATTCCTCCTGCAAATTCTCCGGACTCCATAACGATTTTTCTGCTCAGATCATAAAATAGTTCGTCCTGCATGGCGGGAACCAGGGACAGGTTGTATGTAACCAGCCCATCTACAATCCATCTCTTATCCTCTTCACTGCATGGCTGAATCCGATACATGACCTGCCCCCCTTTTTGTTTTTCTCTTATTCTCCGGCAGCATTCCTTAACTTCTCTGCAAATTCATTGCTGAGGGTAATCCTGGCAACGTAGAACACATCTCCCGTCATATAGACCGTCCAGTCGTCCTCAATCTCCACCTGCAGATCTCCGCCCGGCATATGAACGATTACCTTGTTATTCGTCATTCCCAGCTTATAAGCCACACCTGCCGCCGCACATGCACCGGTACC
>CAJULU010000004.1:50607-84155 GCA_910587575.1 uncultured Dorea sp. | reverse complement strand
GACGCCAGTGTGTAGCCTGCGCCTCTCTCGTAAATCTCGATGGCAACATGTTCCTTATCGATCACCTTCATAATCTGTGTATTCACACGGTTGGGGAAATACCTGGCCATCTCTGCATAGTCTCCGATCTTACACACCAGCGGCCTGGAAATCTCACGCATGGGAATCACACAGTGCGGATTCCCGATGGACACACAGGTAACCGGATACAGGGTTCTTCCGAATACCATGTCCTCGTTGATCACCTCCCGGCTCTCACCCGTCACCGGAATATCGTCACTTAAGAAAGACAGCCGGCCCATTGACACCCGCAGGCGGCTGCCATCCTCATTCAAGAACGTCACTTCCGCCGGGCCGTTGCCCGTATATAATTTGAAATTCTTCTTCTGGATATAGCCTGCGTCCTTCAGATATTTTGCAAAGATCCTCACACCGTTTCCGCTGGTCTCCGACTCGCTCCCGTCCGGATTCCAGACCTTGATGTGCATTCCGTCCGCTTCAAGAACCGGCCCTTCCAACACTCCGTCCGATCCGAGTCCTGCATTACGGTCACAGATCATCTTCACATTCTCTGGCGTCAGTTTTAATTCGTTTTTATTGGGATCAAATACGACATAATCATTGCCAAGTCCGTGATAACGCTCTAATATAACCTTCATTCCATACCTCCATATTATCTCTTACCTTATCATCTATGCTGCTTCCCTTGCGGGTATGCTTCTATCATAACAGGCATTATTTCCCATTTCAACACAATTCATGCCAATTACATTGCAAATCCTGCTGTCTTACGGTATGATAATCAAAGGAACACAATCTGTGGACAATCTGATATGGAGTACGCCAATGGAACAATATGTAAAAAAAGGATATCTGAACAGCGAATTCCGTCTGTTTCATCTGACAGACCAGGAAACCCGTGAGGTAGAATACCACTACCACGACTTTGACAAGATTACCATTTTCCTCAAAGGGAACGTCAACTATATCATCGAAGGAAAATCCTATGAACTGAGGCCTTATGACATTGTACTGGTCCGGCACAACGACATTCACAGGCTGGTGGCAGACACTTCCGTCCCTTATGACAGGATTATCGTCTACATCTCTGTGAATTTTATGAACGCCTATCAGACGGATGACTATGACTTAAGCTATTGTTTTCAGAAAGCCGAGAAAGAACGCTCCAATGTGCTGCGGATCCCTTCCCTGGAAAAAAGTTCCCTGTTCCATTCTATTTCACGGCTGGAGCAGTCATTTTCCGACGACGGGTATGCGGCAGAATTATTCCGGCAGGTACTTTTTCTGGAATTCATGATCCATCTGAACCGCGCCGCCATGAAGAACCGGCTGGAATTCATCGACACGGGCAACTGTCACTCTAAGGTTCTGGACATCCTTCAGTATATCAATGAAAATCTGGACGGGGAACTGGATATCGGGACGCTTGCCGGACATTTCTATATCAGCAGATATCATATGATGAGACTGTTTAAGCAGGAAACCGGTTACACCCTGGGCCAGTATATCTCCCAGAAACGGCTCCTGCTTGCAAAAGAACTGATCCTCTCCGGCGTGCCGGGCACACAGGCCTGTTTTGACTGCGGTTTTAAAGACTATTCGACTTTCTCCCGGGCGTACCGGAAATTCTTCGGGGAATCCTGGCGGGCTGCGCAGGGCTTCCATTCCCAACAGGAACGATATCGTTGACAATGGCATCACTTTGGATGTTCCGGTACAGTTCAGACGGAACATAAGCCCGGATGAAGATGCCGTCCTCCCGGTAATCTTCTTCCAACAGCTCTCCGTAACGGCGGATCTTCTGGATCTTTCCCGCCTCCTGGTAACTGTACAGCCCTTCCAGCAGAATCTTCTGCTCTCTTAACACTGCCTCCACGGTCTTTAAGAGTTCCGGAATCCCTTCTCCGGTCTTCGCAGAGATCTTTACCGTATAATCTGCCTGGAAATCCCGGATGATTCCCGGATCTTCCAGAATCTTATCCTGCTTGTTGAATACCGTGATCACCGGCTTGTCCGTAACTCCCAGGCTCTTAAGAGTCTCATATACGGTATACATCTGTTCATCCATACGGGGATTCGACACGTCTGCCACATGCAGAATCAGATCTGCATACCTGGCTTCCTCCAGCGTGCTTTTAAATGCCTCGATTAAATGATGAGGCAGTTTCCGGATAAATCCTACCGTATCTGTCAGAAGAATCTCCTGCCCGCCGGGAAGCCTTCTCTCCCTGGTAGTGGGATCCAGAGTGGCAAAAAGCCTGTCCTCCGCTAAAATGTCTGCGCCGGTCAGCATGTTCAGAAGCGTAGACTTCCCGGCGTTGGTATAGCCCACGATCGCCGCCACCGGGATATGGTTCCGGATCCTCTGTTCCCGGGTAACTTCCCTGTGCCGCCGGACATCCTTCAGTTCCCGGGTAAGCTGTGCAATCCGGCTTTTGATCAGCCGCCGGTCCATCTCCAGCTTCTTCTCCCCAGGCCCTCTGGTTCCGATTCCTCCTCCCAGCCTGGACATGGCTGTACCGAATCCGGTAAGACGGGTCTGACGGTATTTTAACTGTGCCAGTTCTACCTGGATCTTTCCCTCGCTGGTAGACGCCCTTGCGGCAAAGATATCCAGTATCACCAGCGTACGGTCCATCACCTTTGTATCCAGTTCATCCTGAAGATTCTTCATCTGTGCCGGTGAAAGTTCATCATCACAAATAATGCCTGTTGCGTCCAGTTCCCACAACAGGTCTTTCAGTTCTTCGATCTTCCCTTTTCCAATATAAGTCCCTGGGTGTATCTGCTCACGGTTCTGCCAGAGCTTTCCTACGGTCTTAGCCCCCGCAGTATCCGCCAGATCCTTTAACTCCTCCAGGGAATTCAGCGTGTCCTCCTGATCGGAAGTACATACTCCTACCAGGATTACACGCTCTGTTTCCTTTTCCAGTTCAATCATATCTGCTCCTTTTTGTCCGGCGTCCACTGTCCGCCTATCTTGTCTGAAGGAACTGCTGCTCTTTTAACACATTGGCATCGTCAAGGTATTCTGCAGCATACTCCGTCACTTTCGCTTTCGCATTCTCCCAGTCCCCAGACTGTTCCAGGGCAACAATCAGATTATACTTCATCTCCTGGTCAAGTTCTGCACTGTTTCCCTTAAGCCCGATTCCAAGCTGAAAATAATTCTGTGCCGACTGCGGATTCCCTGTCTTCAGTTCACAGTTTCCCAGGAAGTTATAGATGGTTCCCGTAAACGGTGATTCCGACTCCTGCTCTAACGCCTTCTGAAATGCATCTTTTGCGCCCTCGTAATCTTCCAGTTCCCACCTTGCGATACCGATTCCCCGGTAAGCGTCTCCTACATTCACCTCTTCTTTCACAGCCTCCTCAAACTGACTGACTGCTTCCTCATACTGCCCTTTTTCCAGATATTCTATTCCTTCCTCGGAAGGATTCCCTTTACTGACTAACAGATACAGACACAGGCACAGGCCTGCCAGGAGAACGGCCATCCCGCCGACTGCCATGCGTCTTGCCAGAACCGCTCTTCTGTTTCTGCGTCTTCTCCGTTTTGTCTTTTTCATGAAACTTCCTCCGTCTGCTTCTTCATTTTCATCCCCGGCGCAGATCGCCCGATCCTACACCGTATACTTTGCAACCCACGCAGAATTCAGCAATGCCAGAAACATCACTCCGACTTCTGCAAAAATTGCCTCTCCCATACTGAAATATCCTGTCACCGCAAGACCCAGCACAACCACCTTGACCAGCAGTGCAAATCTCGCATTATGGCTCACCACCTTAAGGGTCTTCCTGGCAATCTTAATGGCATCGATAATTCCCGGCAGTTCATCCTCCAGCAAAATAACGTCCGCCGCCTCTACCGCCGCAGCCGAACCCATGGCCCCCATTGCAATCCCTACGTCTGCCCTGGCCAGGACCGGTGCATCATTGATCCCGTCCCCCACACATACCAGACGTTCAGAACTGTCCTGAATGCTCAGAAAATCCTCTACATACTGCAGCTTATCTTCCGGCATGAGGTCAGCATAGGCATAATCCATCTCCAGTTCCTGCGCTACCGGAATACTGCTGCTTTCCGTATCCCCGGTAAGCATGACAAGCACACCGTTACACTTCTTCCGCAGATAGTCTAACGTATCTTTTGCATCTTCTTTGACTGCGTCCTCAATCAGGATGTATCCCGCATATCTCTTCTCAACGGATACATACAGCGCCGTACCAGGCTGTTCCACCTCTGCACACAGAACGCCCTGTCTGTCCATCAGCTTTTTGTTGCCCACATACACACGCTGCCCGTCAAATACAGCGCTCACCCCGAAACCGGGCATCTCTTTCATCCGGCACACCCTTCTCTTATCCACCTGCCTGCGGTATTCCGTAAGCAGTGACTGGGCAATGGGATGATTGGAATAGCCTTCTACATGAGCCGCAATCCCTAAAAGTTCCTCCTGGGTCATATGAAACGGACGCACCTCCCTGACCCGGAACACACCCTCCGTCAATGTACCCGTCTTATCAAAAATAAAGGTGTCTGCCTTCGCCAGGTTCTCCAGATGATTCCTGCCCTTGACCACGATTCCCTGCCGTGCCGCCGAAGCGATCCCGCCAAGAAATGCCAGCGGAATGGACAAGACCAGGCCGCAAGGACAGGCAACAACCAGAAAACTCAGCCCCCGGTAGATCCAGGTCTCCCAGTTCCCATAGGAAAACGTCATGGATGGATAAACCATGACCGCCAGCGCAAACAGCAATATGGCAGGCGTGTATATTTTCGAAAAACTTCCTACAAAATTCTCACTGTCCGCCTTCTCCTCCTGGGCGTCCTCCACCATCTTCATGATCCTGGTCACGGCAGAATCCTCGTAAGCGCCTACCACCATGGCCTCCACGGCGGCGCTTAAATTAATATATCCACTGTAAATCCGGTCCCCGGTTCCCACCGACTGCGGAAGGGCCTCTCCTGTGAGCGCTTTTGTATCCACATCCGAGATGCCATAGGTAATCATGGCATCCGCAGGCACTCGTTCGCCCGGCTTAATAATAATCGCATGGCCTGGCTTCAGAGTTGACGGATCTACCTTGAACTCCCTGCCCCGCACCAGTCTGGTGGCATATTCCGGCCGGATGTTAATCAGTTCCTGGATCGTACGCTTCGTACTGTCTGTAGAGTAGGCATCAAAAAGCATCCCCAGTCCGAACAGCGCCATGACAAATACGCCCTCTTCATACTGTTCGATCCCAAGAGCTCCGATGGTTGCAAACACGATTAACGTGTATTCGGTCAGAAACCTCTTCTGCATCAGACTCTCTTCCAGCCTGCGGAAGGTCTCAAAACCGATGATCAGATATGACGCCAGAAACCAGAGGAACTTTACCTGGTCATCCAGCATATATTGTATGGATGCATAAACCGCACCCGCATATACGGCGATCCCTGCAATATAGATCATACAACTTACTTTCAACTGCTTCGTCATGATGCCCTACCCTTTGTCTACTCTGTAATGTGCTCCATCCCCTGACTGATAATGGTCTCAATATGGTCATCTGCCAGAGAGTAATATACGGTCTTTCCTTCTCTTCGGTTCTTCACCAGCTTCATCTGCTTGAGCACCCGTAACTGATGGGAAATTGCGGACTGGGTCATCTCAAGAATCTCGGCGAGGTCACAGACGCATACCTCTGCTTCCAGCAGAACCCATAGAATCTTAATCCTGGTAGAATCTCCAAATACTTTATAAAAATCTGCCAGTTCCTTTGACAATTCTTCTTTAAGGCACTTAGGCCTGATCTGCCGTACAATCTCATTATGGACACAAGTCACCTCACAGCACTCGGCCTCTGTCTTATTCATATTATGCCTTCCTTTCCATGGATATGAAAATCCATATCAATATTAATTATGCCAAACGGAGTCTTTGATTTCAACCGTTTGGCATAAAATGAAAGTAAAATTAATATTTTCGTAATGTTTTTTTCACGGGACTACCGGGCGGAACCTGCCCCTGCATATAGTACACGGATGGAGTTCAATACACAGAGCATTGCAACGCCCGTGTCTGCAAAGACGGCCATCCACATATTCGCATAGCCAAGAAAGCCAAGTACCATAATCAGAAATTTGATCACCAGGGCAAATATCACGTTCTGCATGGCAATCCTTCCCGTTCTTCTGGCGATTTCCACTGCCTCCGGAATGGCCTCCACGGAGGAGGTCATAAATACCACGTCTGCCGCCTCGATGGCCGCATCCGCACCGCTTCCCATGGCGGCGCCCACGTCTGCCCCTGCAAGGACAGGCGCATCGTTAATCCCGTCGCCCACAAACAGCACGGCCCCATGTTTCTCCCGGATGTCCTTCAGATGGGCAAGCTTATCCTGGGGCAGAAGCTGGGCGTGAACTTCATCAATCCCTGTCTGCCCTGCCACGGCATTGGCGCTGTCTATGGCATCCCCAGTCAGCATGGCCGTCACAAGATTCTGGGATTTCATTCTCTGTACTGCCCTTTTCGCCTCTTCCTTAATCACATCCGCAATTACAAGGTATCCTGCCAGTTCTCCGTCAATTGCCACCAGTACCTGGGTTCCATAGGCGTCGCTGCGGTATTTTGCTGTATCGACATGGTTCATTTCCAGCAGTCCTCTGCTTCCGCAGAGCACGGTTCCCTCTGGAAATACGGCCCGGATTCCCTTGCCGGAGATCTCTTCTGTCTGCTTTGGCCTTACCAGTTCCAGGCCCCGTTCCCTGGCTTCCGTAACGATACTCGTTCCGATGGGATGAGTGGAATCCAGCTCGCAGTCCGCCGCAATCGTCAGAATCTGTTTTTCCGTCAGACGGTTCAGCGTCACCACCTTCTGCACCACAAAATTCCCCTTGGTAATGGTTCCCGTCTTATCCATGACAACGGCTTTTATATCCTTCAGTGCTTCGATGGCAAGCCCTCCTTTGAACAGGATTCCCTGTCTGGAGCCTGCGCCGATTCCGGAGAAGAATGCGAGAGGCACACTTAGAACCAGGGCACAGGGACAGCTGATGACCAGGAAGGTGATTGCCGTGTAGATCCAGTAATTCCAGTCTCCCGTAAAAAGGGACGGAACCACTGCGGTCAGCACTGCCCCCGCCACAACCACAGGCGTGTAGATTCTGGCAAAGCTGGTAATAAAACGGTCAATCTTCGGCTTGCTGGCCGCCGCATTTTCCACGGAGTCAAGGATACGTGTCACCATGGACTCGCCCAGAACCTTTGTTACCTCCAGTTTCAGTACGCCTGTGTCGTTGACACAGCCGGAATAGATTTCTTTCCCCGGAAATACTTTGACCGGCACGGGTTCTCCGGTCACAGGAGACGTGTCAATCTGGCTCTCTCCCTCTACGATTCTGCCATCCAGGGGAATGCGGTCTCCCGGGCGGATCAGAATGATGTCGCCGGCCTTCGCATCCTTTGCAGGTATCGTCCTGACGTCACTGCCATCCATCAGGCTCACATTCTCCGGCCGCAGGTCCACTGCCTCCATGATCTGGGAACGGCTGCGGCTTACCGCAATATCCTCGAAGATCTCTCCCACCCGGTAGAACAGCATGACTCCTACGGCTTCTGCAAAATCACCGATGGCAAATGCCGCCAGCGTTGCCACGCTCATCAGAAAATTCTCGTCAAACACATGACCCTTCGTCAGATTCTTCACTGCCGTCCATACAATCTCAAGACCCAGGATCACGTATGCTGCGATAAACAGAACCGGTGTAATCATGGAATCCGGCATCGTACGTTCCAGGATCTCTCCTGCAATAAACAGCACGGCGCCTGCCGCAACGGCCAGGATGTCCTTTCTGTTCTCAGTAAACGGGCTTTCCTTCTTATGCACACCGGCCTCCTCTGTGCGGGGTGTTACCGTAACCTCTGATTCAATGGAAGCGCAGATTCTGCGGTACTCGGAAAGCAGTGCATCCGGGTCGTCTGCCGCAACTGCCAGCTGCTTTGTGGCAAATGTAATGGTGGCCATCTTCACTCCCGGAAGTTCCTGGATCTGCCGCTCCATCTTTGCGGCACAGTTGGCACAGCCCAGGTTCTCGAGGATATAGATTTTCCTCGGCACGCCTGCGGGCATGGCTTTGGCGGGCGGCTGGCTGGCCGGTTCATGAGCATGCTCATGGCCGTGATCGTGAACATGGTCGTGATTGTGAGAACAGCCGCAGCCGCAATGCTCACTGCTGAATTCTTCACTGTGACTATGGTCATGGCCGCAGCCGCAGTGACCGTGTTCATGGTCATGCCGGATATGGTCATGATTGTGATCGTGGCCGCAGCCGCAGCCTTCATACTCTTCGTGGCCATGCTCTCTTTGACTATGCTCATGGCCGCAACTTTCATGCTCTTCGTGATCATGTTCTCTTTGACTATGCTCATGGCCGCAGCTTTCATGCCCTTCGTGGCCATGCTCTCTATGATTATGGCCATGGCCGCAGCCACAGCTTTCATGCTCTTCATGGTCATGGCAGATATGTCCCTGCTTCTGTCCAGTCTTCCCATACACAGGAGTCTCCTCCTTGCCACAACCATTATGCCTATGTTCATGCCGCCCTTCCGCATGATAATCTTTATGTTCCATGTCTTTCCTCTCTTTCTCTTCCATCGACAGATTCCTCCTAAAGTCTGATCTTGTCATATGAACAACTATTCATATGTTCATAATCTAATATAATCACAAATCAAGGAATTTGTCAATATACATCTGCAGATTTCCTCCCGTCTGACAACAAAAATCCCGGCATAAGCCTGCCGTGTTCTGCAGACCCCTGCCGGGATTTCCTCTCTTTATTCCCCTATGATCTTGATATAATCCTCCGTCTTGTCCCGCATGATGTGAAACCCCTGTTCCAGCGCTTCCATCGGAAGCTGATGGGTAACCAGCTGCGATGGATCAATCCGTTTCTCCTTAATCCTGGTCAGTACATAATGCCAGTCATCTGACTCTTCTTCCGTAAATGTAGAATTCCACGACCCTTTCACCGTAAGCTGATTCCGCGGAATCTTCCAGTAAACAGATTCTTCCAGACCCATATCCCCAGAGGGATTCCCCACCAGCATAATCTTTCCGCCAAAGGAAGTCTGGTTCACAGCCTGCACCAGCGTCTCGTTCCTGCCCACGCATTCGAAAAACACATCAACGCCTACACCATTTGTACGATCCATCAGCCACTGGTCCATGCCGCCCTTTCTGACGTCACAGTAAAAGTCCTCCTCAAGTCCCAGTCCCATGAGCGTACGCTTCTGAAAATCTTTATTTCCAAAAACATAGATATTCCTTACGCCGGCTTCCCGCAGAAACAGAAACAGAAGCAGTCCAATCGTACCTGCGCCGCAGATTGCTGTCTTATCGCCTGCACTGACTCCGATCCGTCTCATGGCATGGACAGCCACTGCCATTGGTTCCAGCATAGCGGCTTCCGTAAAGGCCATGCCAGCCGGAAGCTCTGTCAGATTACGGACGGGAACCGCCGCATACCCGGCAAACCCGCCGTCCCGGCGGGAACCGAGATAACTGTAATTCCTGCACATCTCGTACTGGCTCTTACGGCAGGGGGCGCACTCCCGGCATGGAATCAGCGGAAACACGCCCACCCGCCGTCCAATCCAGTCTTCATTGCCCGCATCCTTTGCCTCCGCCACCACACCGGAAAATTCATGTCCGGGGATTAATGGATGGCGGTAGGCTCCATTCTGGTAAATCCTTGGAATATCTGAACCGCAGATACCGGCTGCCTTTACCTCCACCAGCACTTCTCCATCCTTCAGTACCGGTTCTCTCACCGTCTCAAACCTCAGATCGCCAATCCCGTGTAAAACCCATGCCTTCATGTTATTCTCTCCGCTCTTCCTGTATCATCTTCCGGAACCTCTCCAGATCTTCTATCGTTGTCACCTTAAAGTTCCCTTCATCTCCGGGAATCATGGCCACACGAAGCCCTGCCATAACCGCAGGCTCCGTAGAACCATTAATATGCAGAATCTTCTCCGGCAGCAGACGGCGGTTGGCTTCATAATAAACACCCAGCCGGAAGACCTCGGGCGCCTGCCCGGCATAGATCTCCGCCCGGTTCAGCAATGCCGTAATCCTCTTTCCGTCTGTGCTGGAATAAACCGTATCCTTCATCGGCAGCACCGGAAGCACTCCGTCATAACCGTCCATCCCTTCTATACATGCCCCGATCTGTTCCTCCGTAAGAAGCGGACGGGCCGCATCATGAATAAACACCAAATCACTGTCTTCGGCGTATTCCCGGATATCTCTGAGGCCATTAAAAATTGAAAGCTGCCGGTTTCTTCCCGGATTAGAAAATCCCTTGAACTTTCCTTCCAATCCCTCTGCAGTGATCCATTCATAGATCTTTCCATGCCAGGCCGGATCCGCTACAATCTGGATCGCAGAAATCCCGCTGTGGGAAAAAAGACGCTCCATACTATAAGAAATAATCGGCCTGCCGCCAACTTCGACATACTGCTTAGGAATATCCAGACCGGTTCTGGTACCCGTACCGCCGGACAGGAGCAGCGCATACACCTTTCCATTATGATCCATCTGTCCCGTCATATCAGTACCTTGCTTCCAGATTCTGGATCAGTTCCAGATTGGCTTTCTCATACTGGTTGAACGAGGAATCGGGCACTTCCGCAACCTGCGGCGTATACCACTGCTTAGCTCCGAAATATTCCTGAAGTTCCGTTTTTTTGAAAATATATCCATGACGGGCATACAACTCATTTCTTGCCAGTGACAGCGTATGGGCATCCATACCGCTCAGTTCAGTCTCGGTATAATAGCGAGAGGCAATTTCTGGCAGGATGTAATCACCGTTGGATATGCTGGCAGATGCACCCTGGTTCTGGTTTTGATTCTGGTTCTGGCCTTGATTCTGGTTCTGGCTTTCCAGATGTTTCTTTTCCACGTTGCTGTCCAGCGTATTTTTATCCGTATATTGTTTCTTCTCAGTTTCTGCCGTTTCTTTCTTTTCTGCTGCTTCCTTCTTTTCTGCTGATTTCTCCGGCTCCGCCTTTTGTTCCTGCCTTCCGGCAGTCTGCTGCTTCGTCACCGCCCCGGGCTTCTGCATAAGCCTAAGCCCAAGAAAGGCTGCTGCCCCGATGATCGCAATACAGGCCGCCACTCCTGCCGGAATCATCCACTTCTTAGGTTTCTCATTTCTCTTTCCAGCAGAAACAACCGCTTCCTTAACAAACCTATTGTCACCGGCTGCAGACATTCCTGCATCATACATATCGGCTTCAACGCCTATATCTGCAGCATGCAGTTCTGCAACAGCGCCGGGCATACCTGCAGCAACGCCAGACAGATCCTCCCCGACGGTACTGCCGTCCATTGGAATGACACTATTGCCGCAGTATGGACAGAACCTGCTGCTATTTTCGATCTCTTTGCCGCATTGTACACAGTACATTCTCAATTCCTCCGTATCTTTCTCCGACCTTTCATTGACCACATCCCACACTGCCAGTCTATGCAATGGATCCCCACTGGCAGAACATCCCCACCTCTTCCCCTTGCTACATTGTACCATGGTTCCGCCGTTTACTCAATTCTATTTCCATGAAAAATGAATCCCCTGTTTCAGCGAAACATAAGGTGTACCCAGGGGCACACCTTTGCAGACAGTCTTTCTATATTTCCTTCAGAATCTCCCGGATAATGCTTTCAATATCTCTCCCAGAAATGGTAATGTCCTGAATCTCACACCGCTTCGAAACAGCCTCTATAATCCCCACACTGTCCGCAGTATCCGCATCATACTCAAGGCGCAGACTGTGAGGCGTCATTGCAGACACCTGCACCCCGTCCATGGCAAAGGCCCCCTGCGTACACCAGGGATTCACATCTACCTCAAACTGAATCTGCTTCTTCCGGTTAAAATCCAGCTTTACCTTCTGCATCTGGTCATCCAGAATAATCTTCCCGTGATTAATCAGCACAATCCTCTGACACAGTGATTCTATATCCTGGAAATCATGGCTGGTTACGATAAACGTTGTCTTCTCCTCCACATTCATATGCCGGATAAACTCCCGGATTCCAGCCTTTGACTCTGCGTCCAGGCCGATGGTGGGCTCGTCCAGGAACACAATCTTCGGGTCATGCAGAAATGCCGCCGCAATATTGCACCGCATCTTCTGCCCCAGAGACAACTGCCGCTCCGGAATCGAAAGCAAAGGCCCAAGCCCCATAATCTCCGTAAATTTCTCCAGATTCTCCTGAAACCGCTGTTCCGGTATCTCATACAGCTTCTGAAACAGCCGGTAGGACTCGATCACCGGCACATCCCACCATAGGATGGAACGATTGCCGAACACCGCACCGATTCCCTTACTGTTCCGAACCCGGTCCTTAAAAGGATCCAGCCCGTTAATCCTCACACTCCCTGCCGTAGGCTTCAAGATACCGCAAAGCATCTTAATCGTGGTGGATTTGCCGGATCCATTGGGTCCCACGTATCCCACGGCTTCCCCCGCCTCTATAGAGAAATCCACACAATCAACTGCCCGCAGCACCTCGTAATCCGGTGCGAACATCGAACGCAGCGCCTGTCCCAGTTTCTGGGAATTCTTTCTCCTTCTATACTCTTTGACAAGCTGTCTTACTTCTACCTGACTCATAATCCTCCCTACTCCCTGTACTGTCCCACATCACCTGTTACGTCCCCGTACTGTCGTATGCACGGGAACCCAGATTCCAGAAAACTGCCGCAACCAGGGAAACAGCCACTGCGGCCAGCGGCAGTCCGGCCAGCACCCAGTTCCCCGTCTTTCCGGTAAGATAGGCCGCCGGATAATACCCCACAAATCCAAAGGGCAGTACATAAGTGAACACCGTACGGATCACGCCCGGAAATGCGCCGATGGGATATTTGGCAAATTCCCGGCAGGTCTGTACCAGCACCGCCACATCCTCTCCCTGTACAATCCAGAAATTCAGACAGTTGAATATGGTATAAATCCCCGTATTCACAGCAATCCCGCACACCAGATACTCTGCCAGGAACAAAAGAAGCCCCGCATCAAACCCGATTCCCAGATGTACCAGGGCATATACCATCACCCCTCCGTAGATCAGCATACTGATCAGCGCAGGATAGTGTACCACGTCACCCAGAACCTGCAGAAACACCGGCGCCGGACGTACCAGAAATACGTCCATCCGCCCCTCATGCACCATATGGCTGATTCCCCATACATTGTCAAAAAATGTCTGGCTTAAGGACTCAATGAATGCGCACATGGAAAACATCAGACAGATCTCGTATACGCCCCATCCCCCAAGCCCTCCTGCGGCATAGGCAATCGCCAAAACGCCGATGAACCCCGCAGCCTCCCTGAGGATCAGCGAAATCACCAGGATCACCGTGTCCGCCGGATACTGGGTCATCTCTATCAGACCGCGTCTCTGGTATCCGTTCCAGAGCCTTAAGTAATAAACCAGTCTTTTCACCTTTCTCTAACCTCCCTGTACCACAATCCTGCGGATCGCACAGCAATAGAAAATGTATGCGGCCATCCATAAAATCAAAATCCATACCATCTGCAGTCCGATAAACCGCCACGTCTCACTGGTAAGATATTTTCCCAGATAAATATTCACAGGCACTGACACCATTCCTGCAAAGGGCAAATAATCAAGCACCCTTGAAAGCCCTTCCGGGAATAAAAACAAGGGTACGACTCCACCAGACAGGATGGATAACAGTGAACTCTTGGCATAGGCAAGGCTGTAAGAGTGATTCGTATAAAACGAACATAAGCCTACCATGAATTCAAAGAAAAACATAATCCCGATGGAAAGGCAGGTACTGACCAGGAACATGGCAAAATTCCATACTCCCGCAGGCGCAGCCCCGCCTAACACCAGGAAGCAGACTGCCGCAACAGGCAGACCCTTGAATATGACAAAGAATACAAACTCTCCCACACGCCTTGCAAACAAGGTAAAGAATAGCGAAACCGGTCTCAGCAGCTCCATCCCGATCTTTCCCGTTCTGATCCAGTTGGACAGTTCCGAATTGATTCCCCCGCTGAACTGGGAAGACAGCATCCTGGACAGAATCACATAGGCCGTCATCTGCGCAGCCGTATAGCCTGCCAGGGAATCCTGCTGCCGGAACACAAACTGCCACAGGAAATAATAGATTACAATCGAGGCAAAAGTTCCTGCAATATTGATCCAGAATGCTTTCACGTATGCAAATTTTGTTAAAAACGTCATCTTTACAAGACAATAGAATTTTCCCATAATCTTACTCCCATTCTCTGTACAACTCCTTACTCACCCTGCACCGCCCTTCTGTCAATTCTATCACTTCCCTGTCCTTTTACACATATCCGTATCGGACGAAAAGCATAGCCATTTCTCATTTTTTCTCTTTCTTTTTATTACATGTAATTACCTGCAATCTGGAAATATAGTACAATAGACAGGCGTATTGATACATTGGAAACAGCAGGCAGCAAAAAGGAGTACAGCCATGTTAGGAAATTTCGACCTGGTCATCAGCGATCTGGAAAAAGACCATCTGGATCTTGCATTTCACGCCAGCGGGCTTTCTATATTCCCGCCGGATGTACCGCTTCTTACAAGGCGGATTTTTATGATCCCTGGAGATACTGCTGGATCGGATATCATGGGACACAGGCTCTTCGGTACAGCGAACTTCTGTTTTCAGATTCCTGCGTTCTGGATATCCAGGATATCTCTGTATACGCACAAAAGGATTAGTTTCCTCCACCATATGGTTCCCGGCATTCTTCATTGAGAATCCGAATCCCATATGCGGCTTATATTTCTTACAATACTGCCGATAGCTTTTTGCCCGTGTATGAATCTAAGCCTTTGCCTCAACAGGGAAAATATGATCTTCCCACTCAAACAGGAAGTCAAGTTCTGCCGTATTCCCTATAATTTAGCATAATCTGTTACATAATTCAAATGTTCATAGGAATTTTTACATTATTTCTATTTTCTTCCTATGAACAAGGCTAAAAAAGCTGCCCTGTCAATCATCTGAGCAGAGCAGCTTTGTATCTGTTATACCTGTATTTTCGCAAGAAGAGCTTCCTGTAATACTTGAGAAAAATTTACTCCCATGGAAACAGCACGGTCATTCAGCCATGAAGGTATGGTTAAGGTCTTTTTTACTGCCTTCGTGTCTTTGTACTGATTAATATCACAGGACACTAGTGAAAGGAAACCATCTTCTGCGTGCATAGATGAAATATCGGAAGGGGCTGTAATCTCTTTCTCCTGCTCCAGACGGGTAAGCAGATAACCGGCCAATGCCTCCTGTGCCGCTTCCATGGTTTCATTAATAGAACATCCATAGGTATGACAGCCTTCCAAATCGGGAAATTCGACCCAATATGCCTCCTCTTCTTTATGAAAGACAGCGGGATATACAAACAACATAATAAAACCTCCTACTTATACTATTTCAGCCCTGCCTCTTTTAAAATACGATTGAGTAAGCCGATTGGAATATCTTTGCCATGTATTGGAATTACTGTAGTTTTCTCCTCTTTCTGAAGGACATGATGGCTGCCGTTAATTCTGACTATACTCCATCCATTTTTCTTTAAAAGTTTTGGCAGGTCTTTATCTTTCATGTTCTTCCTCCTTATAGTTACATCATAACACGTGCCACACGTATTGTAAAGAGTCAAGTCAATATGTTATTCTTTGAAAACTTTATCCATCTGTCATATTTAATCCATCTCTGGCCCGATCAGCCAGATACCTTCACACTCCATTTCCTCCCCAGGGTTCAGATCCACAAGCGCCTTCATCGTAATCACCGCCAGCACGCCGCTGCCCTCATAAAGCTTCTGATCTCCCCGGTTGGCGAACGCAAGATTCACATAAGCCGTCCCGTCGGCATACCGTTTATTCACCGTCAGATTCTCCATCTGCGAAATGCCGTCTCCGGGATTCGCAGATACGAACTCCAGATGTGCCGGGTCGTAGTAAAGCACCTTCCCGAAGGCATTCAGATTCACAACATCCGCTGCGGTGACTGCAAACCCGACCGTTTCTCCTGCCTTGACCGTCTCTGACTCCGGAACCAGTATGATACTTCCGGCCGCTTTCCCCGTCTGCTTCGTCCCGCCGTCAAGGGCGGACATGGTAAATGCATAATCGTATACATCATAGACACCGTTTGCATTGATGTCGCCGCACCTCTTCTGTATCTGATCAACGAAGTTGGCTCCGTCCTTTATGGAAGTTCCGAGATAATTCTTCATATTGATGTAGTCGCCTTCCGTGACTTTCTCATTTTTGTTGGTGCTTCCCACCGCATATGGCCTGGAGCCATCCTTCTTAAACACCGGAAGTTCATGGGCGGCAAAGAAATTCCTCTTCGAATGTACCACCTCCAGTTTCAGATAACGGGCGCTGACGCCGTCAAGAGGTATGGTCTTCCCGTTCTCTTCCACCTCACGGTTCTCGTCATATGTCCATTCCTCCTGCTCTGTTCCGTTCCACTCCTGCTTCCAGTGTACCTTGTCCAGACTGGAATATAGATTCATGCGTGTTACGGTTCCGCTTCCATAGTTATCCCGTGGATAATACTCGAACCTGTCCAGATCATAGATGGCTCCAAAGTCATAGATGAATGGAACCTGGTCTTTCACCACATCATCCGCCGCAAAGAACAGACCCCGGAAACTGTGGTCTGTGGCATACTTCACCGCACCGGCCTCGTCCCCGCCCGTCCAGGTAACTGTGCCAAGGGCTCCGATTTCATTTCTCCAGGGGTCGGCAAGAGAACAGGTGGATAGTTCTTCACTCCAGGGTGAATATCCTTCCCCGTTTCTTGCCCGCACACGGTAGGTATGTCTGGAATGGTATTCTAACTCGTCATGGAGATAGGAATATGCCCGTCCCATCGTATAAAGATTACCGTCAACCAGCATCTCGTAGGATTCTGCCCCCGAAACCTCTGTCCAGTCAAGCCAGATGGATGTAGATGTTTTCTGTTCTTCGGAAACATGGAGTACAGGTGCAGTAAGGTTTGTGTTCTCCTTGTCAGCCGGACGGCAGAATTCATTGGCAAATCCCCGGATCTCCACGGTCTGGCTTTCTTTCGCCCCATCCACGGTACACAGCTTCACATAAAGCTTCGGTGCAACGGCCACATCTGCTGTCAGCTTCTCAATCTCTGACTCCTCTTTTGGTGCATAGGTATGAAGCTTTGGCCTCTCGTCATAAAAGAAGACTGCCTGCCCCTCTTCCGGCTTTATTTTCTCAAACTCTTCCCACGCACTCTTTCTGTTCTTCCCAAACACCTCTTCCTGGTTCCTGGCAGCGCCACCGACATTCTTCCCGGTCTGTCCGCAATCTCTGCAGATCATAACCTCGGACATACATAGGGGCATATCTCCGTTCTTTGCCAGGACTTCTTCTGGTCTCCCGGACAGATGTACCACGAAGGTTGTACTCCGTTTCGGTTCATATCCTTCATAGCTCCCCACAGCCTTTTCTGCCGTTAATACAGCCCTGTCTCCTTCCACCACCGATGTGTACCGCACAGACACATGATTTCCATAAGACACATGATCCATCACGCCGTAAGAAGCCTCCTCTTCCGTCTGGTTACAGATATATTTTCCGTCATCCTCATACACCGTGTACTCGCTGGCGCCGTCCAAAGGCCAGAACTCCACAATGCGCTTCGTCCTGTCAATCGCATCCGGAGTGTTGTTCTCCTCATACATGGGAAGGATGGCCCCGCTTTTTACGAACACAGGCAGTTTCCAGAGGGGAACCGGAAAGTTATTGAGCACCTGTCCCCCCTGATATCTCTCACCCGTCAGATAGTCCGTCCACACCTCCTTCTCATCGGGAAGATAGATGCGGTTTCTCACATCATTCCCCGTGGAATCTGCCGCAACATTTTTATACACGGGAGCAATGAGAAGACTTGCCCCAAGCATGAACTGATACTGCATCTCCCTGGTTCTGGCATAAGCGTCTCCGGGATATTCCAGGAACATGGCCCGCACCATGGGAAGCCCCTGATCTTTATTCCCTGTATCCAGATTGGAAGCGGAAGCCGCACAGGTGTAGATATAGGGCATGAGCTGTGCCTTGATCTTCATATACATACGGTTAATCCCTGTGTAGGGATCTCCGAACGTATAAGGCGCCTTCATATAGCTGCCCCACCCGTCCATATTCAGCATCTGGGGAGTAAATGCCTTCCACTGGTAATCCCGTACTGCGATCAAGGGTCTGCCGCCGAAGATCCCGTCCATATCGCTGCCGATATTAGGATTGCCGCTTAGGGAACTTCCGATATAGGTAGGGATGTGGAAACGGATGTATTCCCAGTTTCCTCCTGTCTGATCCCCGGTCCACACACTGTTGAAACGCTGGGAGCCTGCCCATCCGTCCAGGGAAATGATGTTAGGACGGATATTCTTTACAGTGGTCACAATATCATAGGCCGTCTTCACGCCGTCAAGCTGAAAAGAATACCCAGGCCCCACCCAGGCAACGTCGGTCTTTAAGGTGGTGGCTCCGCCCACGGTCACCTCTTTCCGGAAATCACGCAATAGATGCCAGTAGGTCTCGCCGTCGGAATCGGGCGACAGACTGCTCTCTGTCCACAGGCCGGAAGCCACCCCCTTACCGTTGGCAAATTCCGTGAACCTGGCAAAGTTCTCCACATTCGCATCGACTGCCCGGATCCGTTCCTCGCTGCTTGTGCCGTCCTCATTCACGCCGCCCTGCATATAGTATCCGTTCTGACCGTAGCCGCCGCCGTAACCATCGTTAGGCAGAAAATATCCCAGGGGCATGTCATAATGAATATATTCTTCAAGCACCGCTCTTGCCGAGTATTCATAGGGTGTGTCCACTGTCTCCGGGTAATTTCCAATAGAAGCATAAGGCCTTTCTCCGTTCAGGGATTCCGAGTGCAGATTGTCCGAAAGCCTGTAGCCTGTGGCCATCCCGCTTTCATACCTCGTCCTTCCTGCGCTTACATGGGAATGACTTCCCTTCACATTCCACGCCTTGTCACCGGCTTCTTCTGACCAGGCATCCCGGTTGTAGCAGTTCAGATGTCCCTCGTAAAATCCGTATTCCGGAAGCAGAACGGGATTGCCCGTCACATGATAATAGGCCTTAAGGATTTCCTGAACCATCTGTCTGTGATCCTCTGCGGCAGACAGAAAATAATAGGCGCCAAACCGTGGTTCCTTATGTACCGTTACAACAAGATCTTCTTTTTCAAAGTCATAACTTCCTTCGGCAAAGGTATTCCGAAGCACTCCGTATCCTGCGGTAGTGAAATAAAAGGGATTCGGGGAGGCCACGCCGCCGTCCATCCATCCGCTCTCATTGACGATCTGAATCTTCCGTCCGGTGTGTACAAACCGCCCGTTCTGGGTTCCTCCGCCATAGAAATCCTCGCCTTCCTGCCGGATGAGGGTCTGTACAGCGCCGTCCTTTGTAATTTCAAGGGCTTCTGCCTCCGCCATCACCAGCCGGCCCCACCGGCAGACCTTAAGTTTTGCCGTATCCTTTTCCATGGACAGGGTTGTACTCCCACAGCGGAGTATCATTTCATTCTCTTCTTCCGTAAGTTCTGCCGCCGGCTTTGTGTAGGCGGCAGAATCATCCGGCCATTGCTGGATTCTTGCAGTATGCTTTTCGTCCGCAGGTTTCGCATAACTTGCGAATTCCCCTTCGGGATCCACATCGTACCGGAAAATATTTTCTTCCAGAAACGTAATCTTTCCGGATGATCCGTTCTGAAAACGCAGACGGATGACATTGCTCTTTACCGGATCCAGTCCGGCTGATGTTACGCCGCCCAGTCTGGCAGCTCTCTGATCTATCATATATTTCTCTCTCTTTTCTGTTATTTTTTCTATTCCCTAATTGGATAAGATCCACACCAGGATTGCTTTTCTTTCTTATATCTATTATACTATACATTATTGGACGAAGTACACCCGCCCGCAGGGCATGCATCACGGTGTCCCCTTGGGTATACTTTGACGGACAGAGTCCGCCTTCCTAAAGGACATGTAGCACGGTGTGCCCTTCGGGCGGGTGAACTTCTTCCAGTACGGTATTATCCTATATTAGGGAGTATGCATTCCAGTATCTTCCCGGATATCGAATGTAGTTTTAAAAAGAAAGGAAAGCCATGAATCGATTATTTAATTATGAAAACCCAGTCATGCAGTTTATTTCTAAGATTTTTGACCTGATTGTACTGAATCTGTTCTTTCTTCTTTTCAGTATCCCCGTTGTTACCATGGGAGCATCTTTAAGCGCCCTTTACTATGTTTCTTTAAAAATCCTCAGAGGCGAAGACCCCTACATCTGGCAGAACTTTTTCAAGGCGTTCCGGCAGAATTTCAAGCAGGCTACCCTGGTCTGGGTGATACTGCTTGTAGCTTCTGCACTTCTTGGAATGGATTTCTACATTATTAACTCCCAGGACACTGTTCTGTTTGCAGTAGTACGGGTCTTATTATGGATGATTGTGGGAATATTATTCTGCATATTTCTCTATATCTTTCCTGTGATTTCCCACTTTTTCTGCAGCACGAAGCAGGCATTCCGGAACTCTTTGTATATGATCATCGGCTTCCTGCCATATACGGTCATCATGCTTGCTGTCTGCGGACTTATCCTGTATCTGTGTACGGTTTCTGCCAGACTCTTTGCAATGGTCATTCTTCTTAGCGGAATCTGCGGCCATTCTGTCATTGCATTCACGTTCTGTATCTTTTTTGACCGGATCTTCCGCAGATACGAGCCGGAAGAAGATGTACCGGTCGAAGAAACAGGCGAAACTAATATTTAGCCTACAGCGTCAGACAGGGAAGAAGGTTTCTGCCTTCTCCCCTGTGAAACTTTTCATCTCTTACATTGTCCCAATGACATTTCCAAAACGAATCTCTCTATCCTAACCTTTGATTCCAGACTGTGCCACACCCTCTATAAACTGCTTCTGGAAGATGAAGAACAGTACAATAATCGGGATAACCGCCATCACCGCTCCGGCCATCTGCATCGGATATTTCGTCGTATACTGTCCCTGCAGTGTCGAGAGTGCCGGACCAAGCGTCATCATCTTCGGCGATGTATTGACAATCAACGGCCACATAAAGTCATTCCATGCAAATTTCGCCGTAAAAATTACCAGTGACACAATTCCCGGCTTGGTCAGCGGAAGCATAATCTTCCAGAAAATCTGATAGCGGTTACATCCATCCAGAAGCGCCGCTTCTTCCAGTTCTTTTGGCAGTGACATAAAGAACTGCCGCAGAAGGAAGGTTCCGAATGCACTGAACAGATTCGGCAGGAACAACGCCGGAATGGTGTCCAGAAGCCCTAACTTCTGAATAATCTGATACTGCGGAATCAGGAAAATCTGCCCCGGCACCATCAATACTGACAGAAGCAGTACGAATATCGCATTCTTAAACGGAAACTCGATTCTTGCGAATGCATATGCCGCCATGGAGCAGAACAGCACCTGAATCACGGTCGTCACTACCGTGGATATAATCGTATTCAGATATACCCTTGCAAAAGGCAACGCCGTTATAATCTGCGTATAAGCCTCCGTCAGAAACTTCTTCGGGAAAAATGTGGGCGGTATCTGCATGGCTTCCCCTACCGTCTTAAACGAGGTCAGAACCATCCACAAGAACGGGAATACGGTAATTCCGACTCCAAGAAGAAGCGCCAGATGAATAAATAATTTCTTCGTATTTGATTTACTTTTCATGCTGTCTCCTCCTAATCGTAATTAACCCATTTCTTCTGTCCCCATAACTGAACTACCGTCACCAGCATGATGACCGCAAAGATCAGAATAGAGATGGCTGCCGCATATCCCTTATAACCATAGTCAAATGCCTGGCGATAGAACAGCATTACCACCGTCTGCGTACTCGCATAGGCAGGGTTGGTCTTGCCAATCATCATATAAACAACGTCAAACACCTGGAATCCGCTGATAATGGAGGTAATCATGACGAAAAATATGGTTGGCGTCAGCATTGGTATTGTAATCTTGAAAAACTGCTGCAGGGAGCCAGCCCCGTCAATCGCTGCCGCTTCATAGTAGGATTTGGAAATCCCCTGCATGCCGGCAAGCAGGATAATCATATTATAACCAACCGTCATCCACAATCCAACGATCATAATCATATACAATGCAATCTTCGGATCCGTCAGCCAGCCTACTCCTTTCCCGCCCAGTCCGCGGATTACGCTGTTTAAGATTCCCATCTTCTCATTGTAGATCCATTTCCACACCATGGCGACTGCTGCCGCCATGGTTACGGATGGGAGAAAATATAATGTACGGTAGATTGACGTTCCCTTAATCTTGGAATTCAAAAGCGCAGCGATACAGATGGACAGAAACAGTCCTACCGGCACCGTACACACTACATATTTCAGTGTATTTCCGAAGGTTGCCCACATCTCTTTGTCCTGTATCATTTCAACATAGTTCTGCACTCCCACGAAGGTCGTCATATTAAACTTATTTACTTCATTAAAACTGAACCAGACATTCTGGATAAACGGCCAGATATAAAATACCAGAAGCCCTAATGTAACCGGTGCGATAAATATGTATGCAGCAATCCAGTCCTTTTTCGCACGCTTGCTTGCCCGTTTCTTCACTGTGCCTGTGTTTCCTTTACTCTCAGCCATATCATCACCCACTTAGTCCTTGCTATTTGGCAAGCAGTGCGTCTGCCTCTTCTTTCAGCTCTTTGCAGGCATCTGCCAGGGATTCCTCGCCGTTGTATGCTTTCTGAAGATAAGTTGCCTCCAGATCATAAAGCTCTGCCGCTACCATACATACCGGAAGCGGATAAGCCTCATCTGCATGGTTTGTATATGCTGCCAGGTTGTAATCCGGATTAGCTTCTGCAAAATACTTCTGAGCATCCTCTCTTGCAGAGATAACAACACCTGTCTCACCCTGAAGCTTCATTGCATCTGTGCTTCCAAGCCAGATTGCGAAATCAATCGCTGCATCCTTATTCTTGCTTCCCTCGAATACGGCATATCCAAGACCATTGATACAGTTATCTTCTACACCATTGAAGGTTGGGATCTCTACACAGTCAATCTTATCTGAAATCGCATCATTTCCGGCATACTCTGGAACCATATAAGAACCTGCAAAATTCATGGCAAGCTGTCCGCCCTCGAACATCGCATCAGCGGATGTCTCGGAAAGGGCTGCTGATCCAGGTGAAAGTTCCTTCTCAATCATATCAATCCAGCACTGAATACCTTCCTGGGTCTTAGGATCATCGTATCCGGTCTCTGTCTTGTCATCATTCAGAATATATCCGCCGTTTGCATAAACAGTCTGATAATACCAGGTCTGGAAATCAACCGGGCATGCGAACGGATATACACCGTCATCCAGGCCTGCTGCTTTTAAGTCTTCCGCCGTCTTTACCAGATCCTCATAGGTCATATCGTCCGTTGGATATGCAACGCCTGCCGCATCGAAGATCTCCTTGTTAAACCACAGTGCATTCGTATCGAAATCTTTTGGAACTGCATAGTTCACGCCTTCACGTACATAATTGTTCACCAGCGCCTCCGGGAATGCGTCATTAATGTCAGACTCTGCAATCGCATCGGTCATGTCTGCCAGGATTCCTCCGTCTACATAGGAATCCAGATGAAGTACATTCAGCCAGAATACGTCAGGAGCCTTGCCGCCGCCTGCTGCTGCCTCTAACTTCGTCCAGTATTCTCCGCCTTTGTACGGTGTAAGCTGAATCTCAATGCTGACATCATCATGTTCCTTCTCATAGGCCTCTACAAGCTGCTCCATTGCTGGTCTCTGATTCTCATCCCAGATACCAAATGCCAGTTCCGTCTTCTTACCACCGCTTGAGGAACCGCCGTCAGAACCGCCGTCTCCGCTGTCGGAGCCGCCGCATCCTGCGAGCATTGTCGTACCCATTGCCATACACAGTCCAAGTGCTGCCATTTTCTTCAGATTCTTCTTCATAATCTTCACTCCTTCTTTCATTATGATGTATTATGGTTTCTATATGAAGCCTCCCTGTGCTGTTCTCTTGATAATCAGAAAGGCATACATATCTGCTAATGAGCGGCAAATTCCGCAATCTTCACCGGACACCCGTCATGGGTCCTGGAATATTCCGCCGCCAGTGCACAGTAATGGCTTTCCAGCGACCGGTTAAGGGAAGTCACATAGGAACTCTCTTCCTTCTCACCGCTGATAATATCCAGAAATTCCACCACCATGCGGTCATCACCGCCGCCATGCCCGGAAAAATCATCTGAAAGAGACGCCACATCAATGGTTTCCACCGGCATATCGCACTCAAACTTCCGGATACTGATCTCACAGTCTTCTGCAATACCGGTCATTTCTACTCTGATCTCGCCTCTGGTTCCCATGAACCTTGCATATCTGGAAATCTCCGGAGTAAAACCGCACATGGTAAAACTCATCGTGGTTCCATCTGTCATTCTCAAGTTCACCACCTGGTGATCTACCACGTTATTGTTACAGTGGTAGACACACTGTCCATATCTGCCATTCTTTACCGCTGAAAGAACTTTTTCTTCTGTGGGACCGGCGGGCACTAAGACATCCAGCGGCCATATCCGGTTCCCCTTCCGATAACCGAAGACCTTGTTATCCAGATAGATCTTCTCTGCGTCAAAGGGACATTCCTCCTTCACCCCGCATCCGTCCATGCAGCGCTTCGCACACCCTTCGGGCGCTTTTTCTTTCTTAAATAAGTAGGTGTCTCCATAGGAAGTCAGCGATTCACAAGTCTTTCCCGCAAGCCAGAGATAAAGATCCATGTCATGACAGCATTTCTGCAGAATCATCGGGCTTGTCTCCTTAGAATTTGCCCAGTTTCCTCTCACAAAACTGTGGGCCTGATGATACCAGCCTACGTTCTCGGACGCCATAATGGAAACCACGTCTCCGATCACGCCGGAATCCAGCAATTCCTTCACCTTCTGGTAGATTGGCGTATACCTTAACACATGGCATACGACCACCTCTTTTTTACATCGCTTCGCAACTTCCGCAAGCTTTCTGCACTCGTCAAGATCCGGTGAAATCGGTTTCTCAAGCAGCAGATGATACCCCTTTTCAAGCGCAGCCGTAGCATGCCCCACATGCTGCCGGTCCTGGGTCGCGATAATCATGGCATCTGCAAGCTTTTCCTGCTTTAACATCTCTTCTGCGCTGGAGAAACAGCCTTCCTTCGGCACATGATACTCTCTGGCAACAAGCTCCACTTTCTCCGGGTCGATATCTGCAATCGCAACGATCTCCATCTTATCTGGATGAAGTTTTGCGGACTTTGCGTAAATATCTTTTCCCCGTCCGCCAAGCCCTGCAATCGCAACTTTCATAGCTTTGCCCATCTTTCCATCCCTCTCTTTTTTTATTATGTTTTTAATCGGTTTTAGCCGATCTTTTTCTCTTCCTCACGTTCCCGGTCAATCCCGCAGACGATGTCATAGGTCTGTCTTCTGAAATCAACCGTCACCGTTGTTCCGTCTGCAAAGACCGTCCTCTGAATCTCGTAGTCTCCGTCCACCAGCTCATGACAGACCATCTCACATCTGGCCACCTTCTCATGCAGTTCTGATACCACGTTACTGCGCCGGATGTCTTCTCTTAAACTAAGACTCAATGTCTCAAAGGAACCGTCGAAGTTCGGGTAGGCTCCGTCTCTCAGAAGATAAGGCGCACCTCCGTTAAGCAGAGCGTAAAGCATATAGTCTTCCTCATCGCTTACACGGTCCATCATCCATGGCACGATCAGACAGTCATGATACACCAGATTGAACAGCGGAACCGGCACGCCGTATTTCGGACTTCCCGGCTCCCGCAGCATGAAATCATAAGGTGCATAATGGCTGAACACCATGCTGGGAACACACCAGTCGTTCACTTCCTCTGAACTCGGAAGGATCCCCTGGGCCATCAGATAATCGAAGCAGTGATTTCTGGCCTCATAACAATCCCGCCGGCTCATCCTGTGCCGGGGATTGTTACATTCATCCCCCTCGTTACAGGTAAATACATCCAGATATGCACAGTCCAGTTCCACATGATTCTCACGAAGTCTGGCAAAATTCCGCTTTACATAATAAGGCGCCTGTGTGGCACAGAGGAAAGACTGCGGCCCACCCGCCCAGCGCTGATGCTTAGGAATGGTTCCGTCCGTCAGCCTGCAGGCATAGTCCTCGTCAAAACTCGGCGCCGACAGATAATAATCCCGGTACTGATCGTGAATGCCGAAGAGATACCCCAGTTCATGCATGGTATCTGCCAGAGATTTCATTCCCTTCCAGCCTCCTGCTTCCTCACACGCCGGTGAATAATCCGGATGCTGGTTGTCGTAACCCGGCTGCGCCCATCCGTCCAGATGGAGGTAGACCTTTCTGGCTCCCGCCTTGTACAGTTCTCTCATCTGCGCTTCCCGTTCTGCAAACGTAGTCAGATGATTGTTCTTATCCGGCTGGTCTTTATCAAAGAAGTCTGAATTCTCCCTTACATGAGTCTTGATTCCTGTATGTACAAATCCCGAACCGATCAGCCGGTCAACGGTGGGCACCTTTGCCGCTTTCTCTTTCAAGGTACGCAGTTTCCCCTGCTCATTTACATAAGAACGGTAGCATTTGCACATATCATTGTAATCACAATGGCTCATCAAGGTATATCGCATGATCCTGCGGTAGTCCATCCTGCCAAGGCTTGGCTCAAACCATACATTTGCATGGGTGTAAGGACCTCCTGCCGGATGTTCTGCCTGGTATCCCGCATTCCAGGGCGTCATGCACAGGGCAAGGCAGCCTTCTCCTTCCTTGATCTGTCCGAACCAGGGCATATATCCTCCTGCCGTTCCGAAGAATCCGTCGAATACGATCGGGCCCAGCTCGGTTTCCCAGGTATTCGGAATCAGAAGGCCCTGCTGGTAGTTAAGTAATGTATACCAGTCTTCCCGCTTCTCTTCGAATGCCATTGCGCCCGGCCAGTATACTCTCTTTACTTCCAGCCCTTCTTCACAGACCGGAATCCATTCAAAATAGACGTCTTCCGTTGCGTATTCAATCCACACATAAGTCTCAAATGTGTAGGGAACCGCTTTCCCCTGTACTGAAAATCCCTGGTATCTGCTTCGGATCCCCTTTCCGAGTCCGCTCTCTGCCTCTTCATGTGTAATGGCTTCTGCGTCTGCAAATTCCAGGCTTCCTCCTTCATACTCAAAGTATGGCCTGTAAAATTCTTTCCATTTCCACTCGGTTTCCTTCTTATACAGAGTGAACCGGAGGGTTTCTTCATCAAAACAAATCTTTATATTATTTACCTCAATACTTGTCATATCGTCCCTCTCTCTTTTGGTAATTATGCTTGTTTTCCCTTCTATTTGTATAGTATTATATTATAATCTGCACAATTATGCTTACAGTATCGTCTAGGGTTATTGTATAATCATCTCGTTTCTGGTATGATTTATACAAGCACGCTAAAGCGTGCTTGCACATTTACTCTGTGGTTGGTAATAAGTGACAATGAAATATTCATACAGAAGAAAGGTGGTCCTATGACTTATATCAGAACAAAGCTGCACAAAGAGATCCAGATTGATTCGATTATTACACTTCATTATTTTGAATATATGAAAAATTTTATTTTCCAGGGAGAGGCACATGATTTCTGGGAATTCTTATATATTGACAACGGGACGGTTTCCGTGCGTTATGACGATACCTGGATGACGCTGAATACTGGTGATATTATTTTCCATCAGCCCAATGAATTTCATGCCATTAAATCCATTGGAAAGAATTCGCCGAATCTTGTGGTAATCTCTTTCATCTGTCATTCACCGGCCATGAAGCATTTCGTACATAAGAGTTATACATTGTCCAGCGACGAACGCACGCTGATCTCTCATATCATCTCGGAAGGGCGGCAGACGTTCTCCACACCTATGCATATACCGACAATCGAACAGGTCCAGATCAAGGAGAAAACGCCTTTTGCTTCACAGCAGATGATCATCCTGTATCTGGAATTGTTTCTGATTACCTGTATCCGGAACCACCAGGAAAGTACGGTGTCTGATTCTGCGATTCCCAGGGAGTCGCCCGAAAAGCAGTCTACCAGGCAGGACCGCCTGGAACGGATTATTGAGTACATGGAATTACGGATCTGTGAACAGATCCGCCTGACAGATATCTGCAGTGAGTTCTCCATCAGCCGTTCTTCCCTGCAGGCTCTGTTTCACGGGGCGAAGGGATGCGGGGCAATCGACTACTTTAATACACTGAAAATACAGCATGCCAAAGAAATCATCCGGGAAGGGACCATGAATTTTACGGAAATCGCTTATTTTCTCTCTTACAGTTCTCTTCCCTATTTTTCCAAGCAGTTCAAGGCTGCCACGGGGATGTCTCCGTCAGAGTATTCTTCTTCTGTAAAGGGTATTTCAGAGGCGCTGCGGGGGAGCAGCAGAAACGAGGAAAAGAAATAAAATCTGATGCAAGAGGCTGCTGCGAAATGCAAAACTCCAGTCTTTGCATTTCGCAGCAGCCTCTGCCAGGTATTACCGGGTATTACTGACCGGATAAGGATCTATAAGGCTTTCAGAAACGCCTTGTATCCCTTATAAGCTTCATACACGTCTGCCTTGCTGGTCACTTCCCAGGGTGCATGCATACTCAGTACGGCAACGCCGCTGTCAATGACTTCCATGCCGTAATTCGCCATGATATAGGCAATGGTTCCGCCGCCGCCTACGTCCACCTTGCCCAGCTCGGCATACTGATAGGCAACTCCGCCCTCATCCATGATCTTTCTGATCTGTGCCAGGTATTCGGCATTCGCATCGTTAGAGCCGCCTTTTCCTTTGCTTCCGGTAAATTTGTTGAATACCAGTCCCTTGCCGAAGAATGCGGAACTGCGCTTCTCGAAAGCTTCTGCGAACATGGGGTCGTAAGCTGCGCTTACGTCTGAGGAGAGCATTCTGGAATTGGCAAGGGCCCGCCTTAACTTCAGATCTGACTCGCTGCCCTCAAGCGCAATCAGCTCGGCAACCGCATTTTCAAAGAAACGGGAATGCATTCCGGTAGCTCCTACGCTTCCGATCTCTTCTTTATCCACCAGGATACAGCAGGCAGTCTTCTCCACTTCTTCCACGTCCAGGATGGCGAAGAGAGACGTAAAGCCGCAGACACGGTCATCCTGGCCGTAAGCCAGAACCATGCTCCGGTCAATTCCGCAGTCTCTTGCTTTCCCTGCCGGGACAAGCTCCAGTTCTGCAGACGCAAAGTCGTCTTCCTCCATATCATAGTATTCTTTTAAGATACTCATGACATTGGCTTTCACGGTCTCCTTTTCCTCTTTATCCAGGGAATCATCCTTCTCGATGGGACGGCTTCCGAACAGAAGATCCAGCTTCTCTCCCTCAATGACTTCTCCTGCTTTCTTCTCCATCTGCTTCGCTGCCAGATGTACCAGCAGGTCCGTAATTACAAATACCGGATCATTCTCATTTTCTCCGATGTTCACTCTGACTACCGTACCGTCTTTCTTCGCAATAACGCCGTGAAGTGCAAGCGGAAGCGTAACCCACTGGTATTTCTTAATACCGCCATAGTAGTGGGTATCCAGATAGGCAAGTTCTTCGTTCTCGTACAGAGGGTTCTGCTTGATATCAATCCTTGGCGAGTCAATGTGTGCCCCCAGGATGTTCATGCCTGCTTCCAGAGGCTGCTTTCCGATATGGAAAACGGCGATTGCTTTGTTCATGCATACGGCATAGACCTTATCGCCGGATTTTAATGGCCGGCCGGCCTCTTTTGCGGCTTCCAGAGACTGATAGCCCTTCTCCCTGAGCCTTTTCACAGAAAGTTCAACACACTCCCTCTCTGTCTTACCTTCATCCAGACAGACCTTATACTCATTGTTGATCTTCTCCAGTTCCTCCATTACCGCCGGAGTGTAAGATCTCCATATATTTTCTCTGCTCATCTTGATTCCTCCTTGATTCTTTTCAAATATAAAGTGTATCACATATTGAATGGCAAATGAGAGGACGCAGTAAAATCTACTCTTACTACGTCCTTGATCTTCTATTTCATCTCTTCTCTGACTTCTTTGAAGCATTTTACAATGAAGTCAATGTCTTCCTTTGTATGGCTTGCGCATACCTGGGTACGGATTCTTGCCTTCCCCTTCGGTACGACCGGATAAGAGAACGCAACCACATACACGCCCTTCTCCATCATTCTCTTTGCGAATTCTGCCGCCGTCTTCTCATCGTACAGCATAACCGGCACGCAGGGATGTGTTCCCGGGATGATATCAAACCCGTTGTCCACCAGCTCTTTCCGGTAATAAGCCGTTACTTCTTCCAGGTGGTCCCGAAGTTCCGTGCTCTCATCCAGCATATCGAATAACTCGATGCTTGCGCCTGCAATGGCCGGTGCCAGGGAATTCGAGAACAGGTACGGACGGCTTCTCTGGCGAAGCAGGTCGATAATCTCCTTACGCCCGGATGTGTAACCGCCGGACGCTCCGCCGAGAGCCTTGCCCAGCGTTCCTGTGATAATATCTACCCGTCCCTGTACGCCGCAGTATTCCGGCGTGCCCCGTCCGGTCTTTCCTACAAAGCCTACGGCATGACTGTCGTCCACCATTACCAGCGCATGATACTGGTCGGCAAGGTCGCACACGCCCTTGAGATTACAGATAATACCGTCCATGGAAAAGACGCCGTCCGTAGCAATCAGCTTAATCCTTGCGCCTGCCTCATCGGCTTCTTTCAGTTTTGCTTCCAGGTCTTCCATGTTGTTGTTCTTATAACGGAAACGTTTTGCCTTACACAGACGCACGCCGTCGATAATGGAAGCATGGTTCAGTTCATCACTGATTACCGCATCATCGGCCGTCAGAATCGTCTCAAACAGTCCCCCGTTGGCGTCAAAACAGGAAGAATAAAGAATCGTGTCATCCGTTCCAAGGAAGTCGGAAATCTTCTTCTCCAGCCTCTTGTGGATATCCTGGGTTCCGCAGATAAAACGTACAGAAGCCACGCCGTATCCTTTCTCGTCATAAGTCTTCTTCGCCGCCTCGATCAGCCTTGGGTTGTCTCCCAGTCCCAGATAGTTGTTCGCACACATACAGAGCAGTTCTCTTCCATCTTCCATCTTTACCCTTGCGCCCTGTGGGGATACGAAGGGCGCCTCGCCCTTAAACAGGCCGGCTTCCCGGATTCCCTCTACTTCTTTCGTATAAATGCTTAAAATATCGTCTTTACGTGCCATATTCTTATTATTCCTTCCTTTTCTAAATATTAGTCATTGACATGGGCCCAGTCAATGATTACCTTGCCGGACTGTCCCGAAATCATTGCCTCAAATCCCTTCTCATAGTCCTTGATGTCGAAATGGTGTGTGATAATCGGGGAAATATCAAGCCCTGCCTGGATCATGGTGGACATCTTGTACCAGGTATCCCATACCTTTCTTCCATAGATACCGCGGATATTCAGTCCGTTGAAGATCACGGTCTCAAGGTCTACGGCGGCATCGGTCCTCTGCAGTCCCAGAAGCGCAATGTTGCCGCCATGCTTCATATTGTGGATCATGTCGTGAAGTCCCGCCTGTGATCCGGACATCTCAAGACCTACGTCAAATCCTTCCGTCATGCCAATCTCCTTCATCACGTCAGAGAGTTTCTCATCCTTAAGGTTCACGACCCTGGTGGCTCCAAGCTTCCTGGCAAGGTCAAGCCTGTACGGATTCAGGTCTGTCACAACTACGTGCCTGGCACCGGAGAACTTCGCAATTGCCGCAGCCATGCAGCCGATGGGGCCTGCCCCTGCTACCAGCACGTCCTCACCGAGCATGTCGTAGGATAACGCTGTATGGGTAGCATTGCCAAAGGGATCAAAGATGGCATACATCTCTTCCGGAATCGCCGGATTGCAGGGCCATACATTGGAGGCCGGAATCACAAGATATTCTGCAAACGCTCCGTTGCGGTTCACGCCCACGCCCTTTGCATCCTTACAGTTCTCCTTGTGACCCTCCAGACAGTTCCTGCACTTGCCGCAGGTAATATGGCCTTCTCCTGACACCAGGTCTCCAACCTGGAAGCCCTGTACACCTTCACCGAATTCCACAACTTCGCCCACATACTCATGTCCGGCCGTAAGCCCTACCGGGATCGTATGCTGTGCCCAGTCATTCCACTGATAGATATGTACATCGGTTCCGCAGATTGCCGTCTTACGGATCTTGATCTTCACGTCATTGGGTCCTACTTCCGGGATTGGCACTCTCTTCATCCACAGTCCTTCTTCCGGCTTCTCCTTCACAAGCGCCCACATCATTCCATCATTCATTTCACTCACTTCTATATTCCTCCTGTTCCTGCCGCCTCCCCGGGCGGCGTCTCGCTGATGCCATTATAACACTCCTTTGCATCTTGTACAACGGATTCCTTTGTATATTTTGTCTATTTTTTTTATCTTATCATCCAGATATCCCATTATTTTTTACAGACGGCACAAAATCCCTTTCTTTGAAAGTCATATTTACATTTTTGTACAAATTATTTATCACCATTTTAATTTTTTTGTCCATATTGACAATATTTTCACATTCATCAAAATATTATTAGTCATTTTTTACAAAATGGCATTTACAAACCCGGACTTTTTCTATATAATATATCTTGTTATTATTGATATATTCTGAACGGAAGGGAGCCTGGTGTTACCTCTGACATCTTCCTCCATGATCATATATCAATAAAATCGGGGAACATATTTTATAGAGAGGATTTGCAGATATCTTCGTCTGCAAAGAGAGGTAGGAAACATGAAGAACGTACTAAGCAAATGGAACAGTATCAGCCTTGTCAAAAGAATCCTGTGCGGGCTGATCATCGGTATCATCCTTGGTCTGGTGATTCCGCAGGCATCGGCAATCTCCATCCTTGGAAACCTGTTTGTAGGGGCTTTGAAAGGAGTCGCCCCGATTCTCGTATTCTTCCTTGTCATGAGCGCATTGTGCCACATGGGCCAGGGACAGAAGACGAATATGAAGTTTATTGTAGTCCTTTATCTGTTGGGGAATCTGATCTCCGCTCTGTCAGCGGTTCTGGCAAGTTATCTCTTCCCGATCACCCTGACGCTGTCCGAGAGCACTGCAGCCAGCGATGTGGCGCCTCCCAGCGGAGTGACGGAAGTTCTCACTAATCTGCTGATGAACGTTGTTGCGAACCCGGTTGATTCCATCGTGAACGCCAACTATATCGGAATTCTGGCATGGGCCTGCATATTCGGTATTGCCCTTAAGAAAGCGAATGACGGCACCAAACAGGCGTTAGAGAACATTTCTGACGCAGTGGCCACCGCTGTAAAATGGATCATTAGCTG
>CAJULU010000004.1:40898-50597 GCA_910587575.1 uncultured Dorea sp. | reverse complement strand
CCTTTCGGTATCATGGGCCTGATCTTTACCACCATCTCAGAGCAGGGCTTAGGGGTACTGTTAAGCTATGGCCGTCTGATTCTCGTTCTGGTCGGTACTATGGCTTTCGTGGCGCTGGTCTTAAATCCGCTGATCGCTTTCCTTTGCATCCGGAAGAACCCCTATCCGCTGGTATTCCGGTGTCTGAAGGACAGTTTTATTACAGCATTCTTTACACGTAGTTCTGCAGCCAATATTCCGGTGAACATGGAGCTGTGTGAAGATCTTGGACTGGATGAGAATACTTACTCCGTATCCATCCCACTGGGAGCCACCATCAACATGGCTGGAGCTGCCATCACAATCTCCACCATGGCGCTGGCAGCTGCACACACCATGGGCGTTTCCGTAGATTTTCCGACTGCATTCATTCTTTGTGTACTGTCTGCAGCCAGTGCGGCAGGAGCTTCCGGCGTGGCAGGCGGATCCCTGCTTCTGATTCCTATGGCCTGCAGTCTCTTCGGTATCTCCAATGATATCGCAATGCAGGTAGTCGGCGTTGGCTTTATCGTAGGCGTTATCCAGGATTCCTGCGAGACAGGTCTGAATTCCTCCACAGACGTACTGTTTACCGCCTGTGCAGAGTACAGAGACAGACGGCTGCATCCGGAGAATTACAGCAGCTAATTCACGAATGAACTATTACATGCCATGAAATCATAAAAGGGACACAGTAAGCATTCTGCTTACTGTGTCCCTCTTTTCTGAACTACCGCTCTTTCTCTGCAATCGTTGGCAGTCTCTTTCTCAGAATCAGCCTACCACTCAAACTTCTCAGCGAAATATGCGTCCAGATCTTCAATCTTCACTCTTTCCTGCTCCATGGAATCACGTTCACGGACGGTTACGGCTCCGTCTTCCTCAGACTCAAAGTCGTAGGTCACGCAGAACGGTGTCCCGATCTCATCCTGACGGCGGTAGCGCTTCCCGATATTGCCTCTCTCGTCATACTCACAGTTATACTTCTTAGAAAGCTGTGCGTATACCTTCTGCGTACCCTCGTTCAGCTTCTTGGAAAGAGGAAGTACACCGATCTTCACTGGCGCCAGCGCCGGATGGAAACGAAGGACTGTCCTCATGTCTCCGCCTTCCAGTTCCTCTTCATCGTATGCACTGCACAGGAACGCAAGCACCATACGGTCCGCCCCCAGTGACGGCTCAATAACATACGGAATGTATTTGATCTTCTTCTCATCGTCAAAATAGTTCATATCCTGCTTGGAAGTGTTCTGATGCTGTGTCAGGTCGAAATCTGTCCTGTCAGCAATTCCCCACAATTCGCCCCATCCAAAGGGGAACAGAAATTCCACGTCTGTAGTGGCCTTACTGTAGTGGCTCAGCTCTTCCGGAGAGTGGTCACGGTAACGGACCTCTTCCTCCTTAAGCCCCAGAGCTTTCAGCCAGTCAAGACAGAACTGCTTCCAGTATGCGAACCACTCAAGATCCGTATCCGGCTCACAGAAGAATTCCAGTTCCATCTGTTCGAACTCTCTGGTACGGAACGTAAAGTTTCCTGGTGTAATCTCGTTACGGAATGACTTCCCGATCTGGCAGATTCCGAAAGGAATCTTCTTTCTGGATGTACGCTGTACATTCTTGAAATTCACGAAGATACCCTGTGCAGTCTCCGGACGCAGATATACGATACTCTTGGCATCCTCCGTTACTCCCTGGAAGGTCTTGAACATCAGATTAAACTCCCGGATCTCCGTAAAATTATGCTTACCGCAGGTCGGACACGGGATCTCCTTCTCCTTGATGTAGGACTCCATCTGCTCATGGCTCCATCCGTCAATGGTGTCGCCAATATCTAATCCATTCTCATGGGCATAATCTTCAATCATCTTGTCCGCGCGGAAACGCTCATGACATTCCTTACAATCCATAAGAGGATCGCTGAACCCGCCCAGGTGTCCGCTTGCCACCCATGTCTGGGGATTCATCAGGATCGCACAGTCCACGCCAACGTTGTAGGGGGACTCCTGCACGAACTTCTGCCACCATGCTTTCTTTACGTTGTTCTTCAGTTCCACGCCAAGATTGCCATAATCCCATGTATTAGCAAGTCCGCCGTAGATCTCGGAACCCGGGTATACGAATCCTCTTGATTTCGCCAACGCTACAATCTTCTCCATCGTCTTTTCTGCCATATCCTCTTCCTCACCTTCTATATAATCAATTGCTAATTATTATAACGTCAACCCTTCTTCTTTTCAAGTACAAATTATAGAATTGTTTCCAGGATTTCCAGTGATTTGAAGGATTTTCCCAGATATTCGGCAAGATAATCCGTCACGATTCCTTCCAGTTCTTCCAGGACTTCTTCCTTTACGACAAAGGTATACAGCTTTCCGATGGGAGATGAGACGATGTACTGAAGGGTATATAACGTAGACGGGAGCAGGGTTCTGGCATCCGGATATCCGCCCCGCTCCAGACAGCGGCCGCATACCAGTCCGCCCCGCTTCACACTGAACATCATCTCCTGATCCCTGGTTCTGCAGCAGATACACTCGGACACCTGGGGCCCCTCTCCATTGACGGTAAGCGCCTTAAGTTCATAGATCCGCCGGATCAGACGGTTCGGAATATTCGGATTCACCAGGGCACGGCAGGTCTGGTACAGAAGCTTCAGCAGTTCCGACTCGTCATTTGCCTCACGGGCATACCAGCCTGCAATCTCCAGAAAGTAAAACCCATAGTACGCCCCTTCCACATCCAGCCTCAGCTCCTGAAAATAATTGGAAACAGAGGCCGACATCAATGTATAAGATGTCCGCCCCTCGTATACGGTAAATTCCCCGAAAGAAAAGGGACCCGTCACCCCCACCAGCGCACTGTTTGGCTTCCTGGCCCCTCTTGCAAATGCAGAGATCTTCCCCCGTTCTTTCGTCAGTATCACAACCCGTCTGTCATATTCTCCTATCGGTGTCGCTGCAAGCACCATGCCCGTCACAGTAATCTGATTCACCTGCTGCCTCGCTTTCATCCTTAAGACCGGGATGCATGCCCTTCGGGCGGGCGGACTTCGGTATACCTCTCCATTACCTGTGTGCAGATTTTCATTCCTTTATAATAGAGATAATCCTTGATCTTTCCCGTCTTAAGGAAACGTTTCCAGTATTCTTCTTCCATGTTCTCACCTCGTCCTCAGTATCCTGCCGGAATCCGGCTGTTCTTCCATACAGTTTCTACAAATCCTAAGGTTAGGTTGTCCCATGGATGCATGATTTTATTCTTCTTCCCGATATCCAAAATTTTTCATCAGAAATTCGCTGTCCCGCCAGTCCTTTTTCACTTTCACCCAGAGCTTCAGATTTACCTGCATTTCCAGCATTTTTTCAATCTCAAAACGGGCGGTACTGCCGATTTTTTTCAACATATTTCCTTGTCTGCCAATAATTATCCCCTTGTGTGAATCCCGTTCGCAGATAATCGTTGCATCAATATGCATGACCTTACGGTTTGCTTTCATGCGGTCAATTGCCACAGCGATTCCGTGGGGAATCTCATCCTGCAGGCAGTGGAGCGCCTTCTCCCGGATCAGTTCTGCCACGATCTGACGTTCCGGCTGATCCGTCACCGTATCCTCGTCATAGAACTGGGGACCATAGGGAAGATAACTCATCACCACACGGATCAGTTCATCCGTGTTACTGCCGTTCCTTGCCGAGACAGGAACGATCTCCGCAAAATCATAGATGTCCTTGTAAGCGGCAATCGCCGGAAATACCTCTTCCCGCTTTACACTGTCAGTCTTATTGATGACCAGAATCACCGGCGTTTTTACCTTCTTAAGCTGCTTCGCAATATGCTGCTCCCCGGCTCCGATGAAGGTAGTCGGCTCCACCAGCCATAACACCACATCCACTTCATTCAGCGTCTTCTCCGCCACATTCACCATATATTCGCCCAGCTTGTTCTTCGCCTTGTGGATTCCCGGCGTATCCACAAACACAATCTGTCCCTCCTCGGTAGTCAGCACCGTCTGAATACGGTTCCGGGTGGTCTGAGGCTTGTTGGATGTAATGGCAATCTTCTGGCCGATCAGATAATTCATCAACGTAGATTTTCCTACATTGGGACGTCCGATCAAGGTTACAAAACCGGATTTATAGTCTTTTCTCATAGCTTCTCCTGTTTTTCTTCTTTCTAAACTGAACGGCAGACGGATCAGAAACCTGCCACCGTCTGGAACAGTTCCCGGTTCTCTTCAATCTTCTCTTCGCTTCCGATGACGCACAGCTGTTCTGCCTGAAGCACTGCCTCTGCCACCTTAGCAAGCTTCCGGATATCTTCCTGATCCGCATCTAAGATCTGGCTGCGCTCTTTCTTGATCATGTCAGCGCTCACCTTATTCATATAGAGGTTCATAGACCGTTCGCCCTTGATGGCCGGAGTCATGGGCTGGTCCACATTGCTCATGGTTCCGATAATATATTTCGTCATGTCCCGCTCGCTGACGGTAAAATTCTTCAGATAGTCCACAACGCCTTCATAGACTTCGATGGTCCGTTCCAGGTTCGGGTCACGGTAAGATACAAAATATCCCTCGCCGATTCTGTTAAAATTACTCATACAGCCATAGGCCCCGCCTTTTACACGGATGTTCTGCCACAGGTAATCGTAGCTTAAGATCACCTTCAGAATCTGCAGCGCTCCGGTATATTCTGCACCGTGGTCAATAAAATTCCCGGTCCTGGCCACATACTGCACCTTGGATGCGGTCTTGAACCCTTCGTTCTTCTTCTCACAGTGGATGACGCAGGCCTCTTCCCTGGGCGCTCCATGACAGAGGCGGCTCTTCATCTCTTCCAGATGAACCTCAATCCCTTTAAGGCCGTCTCTGGAAGCCGTATAGCTGATCATCATATGATCGGGACGGAAAATCTGTTCGGCAAGACTCTGTAAAATCTCTGCCAGGCCGTCCTTCTCCTCCTCAAAATGCTCCTCAATATGCGCAACCGTCTGATAGAACTCAATTCCGTTCGTCATGTCCTTAAGCTTCGCCGAGGGAGACGCATAAGACATGGCCCGAAGAGCCGCAGTCGTATGCCCGGAAGACTGGAACCGCATGAGAAGCCTGGACTTCACCATGGCAAGAATCTCCTTAAGCCGCTTCGTGTCTGACAGTCTGGAAGCCGTCAGAATCTCGCTCATCATGGAAAATACCACCGGAAGCTTGCCATACAACGCCTTTCCCTTGATCTCAAACGTGGCCTTGAATGCTTTCTCCCTGATATTGGTCACATCCGAATAAAGTTCCAGGGATGTTCCGATCCCGCCCGTATGCATATTGATCTCGTTAAACAATTCCCCATAACCATAATGCTCTGTATCAATAATGCCGAGCACCGACTGAAGAATCCCCACATAGGGCAAAAGCTCCTCCCGGATACCGGAGATGTCAAACAGTACGTCCAGATATCCGATTCCATTGGTCTCGATTTCATGGAAAATCACCGGGATTCCCGCAAGGTTCATCTCTTCATTCACGATTGGTTCAATCTCCCGGGAAATGTCCTCACGTCTCAGTACTGGGATGCGTTCCAGATCTTCTTCTTTCTCCGGCGCAGACTGGTAAGCCTCAAGCCCTGCCGTCTTCTTCACCAGTTCTTCCACTTCTTCTGCCGTAAGCCCTGACTTGTATTCCTGAAGCTGCCGGTCAAGTTCTGCATCCATCCGTGCGGTGCGTCCCTTCTCCGGCTTCACGATTACCACGGCTCCATGGGTGTTATCAAGGAGATACTTGCGGATCAGTTCTTCGTAGTATGTGGTTCCCACCTGCTTTTTCAGAAAATCGAACGTCTCTAAGGCCTCCACATGCATGAAAGGCTCTTCCTCATCATAAAGCCAGCTGTCCAGCATCTGCAGCCCATACATCAGCCCCTTGGGATAATTGCCGAAATCCGCCTCCCGGTAACGGAACTCATGATAATTAAGCCCTGCCTCCAGAGCCTTTCTGTCGATTCCCTTCTCTGCGAGATCCTTAAGAACACCCTCAACCAGTTCTACAAAGTCCTGCTTCTGGTCTTCATTGGCATTCTTGGCAATTACTGAAAAGATGGGCTGATAGATCCCGTTGTCATAGGAACCCATAATGTCTTTCCCAATGCCTGCATCTGTCAGCGCTTTTTTCAGAGGCGCACCTGGTGCGGAAAGGAGGGCATAATCCAGAACCTGGAATGCAAGGTACAGTTCCCGGTCAAGGCTGGTGCCGATGACCTTGTTGTAAGAAAGATAGGTATTGTCCTCCTCGGATTCCTCACTGGATATGGAGTAAGGTATGGTCTTCTCACACATTTCTTCAAAAGGCTCCTGGTACCGGATCCGGGAATCTACTTCTTTTGCATCGAAATCACTCAGATATTCCCGGTCAAGCCAGCGAAGCTTCTCTTCCATGTCCATATCCCCGTACAGATAAATGTAGCTGTTGGACGGGTGATAATATTTCCTGTGGAAATCCAGGAATTGTTCATAGGTAAGCTTTGGAATCACCTCCGGGTCTCCGCCGGACTCATTGGCATAGGAAGTGTCCGGGAACAGCGTGTTTAAAATGACCCGGTCCAACACTCCCTCCGGGGAGGAAAACGCCCCCTTCATCTCATTATATACGACACCGTTATATTGAAGCCTGTCCTTATCGGAATCCAGTTTATAACTCCAGCCTTCCTGCCGGAAAATCTCTTCGTGCCGGTAAATGTTCGGATAAAGCACCGCATCCATATACACATGCATCAGATTCTGAAAATCCTTATCATTGCAGCTGGCCACCGGGTACACCGTCTTGTCGGGATAGGTCATGGCATTCAGAAATGTGTTCAGGGATCCCTTTACCAGTTCCACGAAGGGATCCTTTGCCGGGAAGTTCTTGGAGCCGCACAGTACCGAATGTTCCATGATGTGGGGAACTCCCGTGCTGTCACCCGGCGGCGTGCGGAAACCGATGCTGAACACCTTATTATTGTCGTCTTTCTCTATCAAAAGAACCCTCGCCCTGCTCTTCTTATGACGGAGCAGATACCCCTTTGCCTGGATTCCGTTCAATTCCTCTTCTTTTATCATCTCGTATGTCTTCAAGTCTCTGATACTCATCTGCTATTCTTATTCTCCTTTCGCTCCTGCTACTACACATTCTATCCAATTTTTCCCTTCTCTACAAGAGAAATTACAAAAACTTCTCTAACTGACCATCGGAAGGATGAAAGCTGACCAGAAATAACTGACAGGCATGACGATTACCATCCCCAGAATCATATCCGCCGTGGGAAACATTTTCACCTTAATCATACGGAAACCGGTCGCAAGCATCAGAATCCCGCCGCAGGCTTTGAAATCGTCTATCATCTCCGGCGTTGTCAAGGGAAAGATCAGTCCGGCACACAGGAAGAGCAGGAGAAAAATGAAAAACTGCGGAACCGCAATCACCGCCACCACCATTCCCAGACTGCAGGCGAATATCATGGCCGTAAAAAGATCCAGGATGGATTTGGCAATCATAATACTGTGATCCCCGCTCATTCCAGACACAATGGAGCCGTAGATCCCCGTCCCGCTTGCACAGAACAGTACGATTACCGTGATCAGCGTTTCCATAAACTCTTCCTGGTTCTCTTTGGCGCCGCCTGTCCCTATTACCTTTGAGATGACCCTCTGCATCGCTGCCCCTCCCCTGTTGATCTTATCTTCCAGATGGATGGCCAGCCCCAGCGCCGTGCCGATGATCACTGCGAACACCACTGCAGGCATATTTTTCATCAGCACAATAGAACTGATTCCCATCGCCATGGAACATACTCCGAAGATCATCTGGATCTTTGCCTTAAAATCATCACTCACTCTGTTTCCTGCCAATGCACCGAGAACGCCTCCAACTGCGATTGACAGTGCATTTACAATAATTCCTGTCGGCATATGCCTCATCCTTTCCATTCTATTCTCTTCTACTCTCTCCAGATATCACTTTACCAGATAATGCCGGAGATTGTAAAGTGATTTTAAAAGGCTGCCGGGGAATTCCCGACAGCCTCTTTTTCCTATTCTTCTTTTCCCTCTGTTATATTTTTTATGGCAAACAGCGTTCCCACCATCAGCACAATCCCGATGGGGAGACAGATAAACGCATTCTTCACAAATCCGGCAATGGCATAATTCACAAAGGAGACTGCCGCTACCGTAATCGCATAAGGCAGCTGTGTCGTCACATGGTTGACATGATTACTCTGTGCTCCTGCGGATGCCATAATCGTTGTATCAGAAATCGGTGAACAGTGGTCGCCGCAGACGGCGCCTGCCATACATGCGGAAATGGAGATGATCATCATCGTCTCATTGGTTCCTGCAAACACGGCCACTACGATTGGAATCAGGATTCCAAAGGTTCCCCAGGATGTACCTGTAGCAAATGCCAGGAAACAGCCTACCAGGAAAATAATCGCCGGAAGCAGATTCACAAGTCCGCCTGCAGCAGAATCCATGATACCGGCCACATACTCTGCCGCTCCAAGGCTGTCCGTCATCGCCTTCAGCGTCCATGCAAAGGTAAGAATCAGTATGGCCGGAACCATTGCCTTGAAACCATCCGGCACACAGGCCATAGACTCACTGAACTTCAGGACCTTCCGTACCGCATAGAATGCAATGGTAATTACCAGCGCAAAGAAACTTCCAAGCATCAGTCCCACAGAAGCATCACTGTTGGAAAACGCCTCTACAAACCCGGCTCCATCAAAGAAACCGCCTGTATAGATCATTCCGATCACACAGCAGATAATCAGAACTATGATTGGAACCACCAGGTCAAGCACCGTTCCCTTACTCTCATCCACATCCTCCTCCGCATTGGCATATGGCCTGTCCGGAGTCGTATAGAGATCCCCGTTCAGCGCATTCTTCTCATGCAGTTTCATGGGGCCGTAGTCAATCTTCATCACCACAATCGTGACCATCATCACCACCGTAAGGATGGCATAGTAATTATAAGGAATGGCCCGGATAAAGATGGAAAAACCGTCTTCTCCTTCTACGAATCCGGTAACTGCCGCCGCCCAGGAAGAAATCGGTGCGATAATGCACACCGGAGCCGCCGTAGCGTCAATCAGATAGGACAGCTTGGCCCGGGAAATATTATGCTTATCTGTCACCGGACGCATAACGCTTCCCACTGTCAGACAGTTAAAGTAATCATCAATAAAAATCAGCACGCCCAGCAGAATCGTAGCAAGCTGCGCCCCTACCCGGCTCTTAATATGTACGCTGGCCCACCGTCCGAATGCTGCGGAACCTCCCGCCTTGTTCATCAGGCACACCATGATTCCAAGCACTACCAGGAATACCAGAATACCGACGTTGTAACCGTCAGACAGCACGCCTACGATACCGTCCTGGAATACATGGGTAATGGTAGTCTCAAATGTGAAGCCGGAGTAAAAGATTCCTCCAATCAGGATTCCTACGAATAAGGAACTATATACTTCCTTCGTGATCAGCGCCAGCGCAATGGCTACAACCGGCGGTATCAGCGACCAGAAGGACGCATACATCGCCGGCACGTACTCTGCTGCTTCGTCTGCCGCAAATACCGTCATGGAACCGCAGGCCAGAATGCACAGGAATGTGAATACGCCTAAGAATACTCTTTTCTTTTCTCTCATTGTAAAG
>CAJULU010000004.1:36381-40888 GCA_910587575.1 uncultured Dorea sp. | reverse complement strand
TCCTCTCTTTCCCTTCTTTTATATTGATACGTTCAGGAACTGCCAGTTTCACATTACAGCCTTTTTACAGTTCCAAACAATAAAAAATGCCATGAACAACGCTTTTCCGAGCGCTCATGGCATAATATCTACTGGATCTCTCCTGCTGATCTATTCTGCATATCCCGTGCGTCCCTATGTACATTGCCTTCCTGCTGCACTAAGCAATATATCAGCACATGATATCTGTTGATCTCCACAATCTTATCTCTGCGATAGTCATACCTACGATAGCGCTCCACTGATGTGACAGTCCGCAGCATATTCTGACTGCGTCCCAGGAATGCGGGCTTGGGATACCCATAAAAGCAAGATTCCATACACTCCTTCGGCGGCATTCCCTTTCTCCCGGGACAGCTTCCCAACACTGTCGTCCCGGCATACTGATGAAAACCGCACCTCTATCAAGTTGGTTATTCACATAGCATTTATATCACTTTTTGAGCGGGTTGTCAATAAAATTTTACTTCTGACTCATACAAAAAGCTTATATACTCATAAATCTCCGCAAAACTGACTCTGCATTCCCCGCTAAAAAAGCCGAAATCTTTCTTCCTCTTCTTCATCTCCTCTACGGTCATGGAAATCGCCTCATATTTCTGATCAGGCCATCCAGAGTGGATGAAAATGCAATCCCGCAATCATTCAGCTTCTTCATACACATACTGATATTCCTTGGGTTGTCTGCGAAAGCCTCCTCGTTTCTCCGAAGCCTGCCCGCATCCCATCCCAGTTCCGTAAACATGGCAAGAACCGTCTCATAGGTATTACTGTCATTGGGAGAGCCGAAATTATAGACTCCCCCGCATAACTCCCATGATTTCTCAATATTACGAACGACTTCCTTTACATCGGTAATCCCCCGCACATCGTTCACCGGATACGCCAGAGCCTCTCCTGTGCCCAGGCCGGAAACCAGCGTACGGAAGAAATCTCCGTGTTCATACTCACTTCTGGTCTCACTGTCATACATCCATGACAGCCGCAGCAGCACGCACTCCGGATTCTGCCTGAGACATTCCTCTTCCGCCTTCTTCTTCTCTCTTCCATATACATTCACCGGACTCACACTCTCGTCTTCCTTGTGCGGACCGGGCAGACGGCTTCCGAAATAGATCTGGTCGGAACTGCAGATTACGCATTTTGCATGCAGTTCTGCTGAAGCATAAGCGATATTCCTGCTTCCATCCACATTAACTGCCCATGACTTCTCCGGTTCTTTTTCACACATTCCCACATCGGAAACGGCCGCAGTATGTACCACAAAATGAGGTTTGTAATCATGAAATACCTTCCGGACACTTTCTCTGCAGGTGATATCCATGTCCCCATGAGCCGGTGCACAGACTTCATATTTCCCACTGTAAAATTCTGCGATTCTGCGTCCAAGGAAACCGGACGCACCTGTTATTAATACTCTTTTAGCCATATGTAATCCTTACTTTCTACATTTATCATAAAATTCTCTGTCCAGTTGACGTTTGATATCTTCTCCCAGATCATCTGCACGATATCCATGATAATCTATATCCCTTTCGTTCTGAAAAGCATAATAATAACCATTCTTTTTCGCATATAACCGGCCCTTAATATTCACTGCCTTATTTAATAATTCTTGTGCTTCTTTATCGCACAGATCCATCCGGCTTCCTGTTTTTCCTTTTCCATAGGGATTTTCCCTGTCAAATTTATGTTTTTTTTCGTTCGCAACATATCTACGCAGGCCAAGCTCGTTCCTGTAATAATCAATATGTTCGTCTTTAGACAAATTCCGTAGTTCAACTCCCTTTTCGCCAACTATTCCTTTTACGACCGGCATGGAAAAAATATAATTTGATAAAAGGCTTATTAAAATGTTATCAATCCCTCTCGAACATATTGCAGATTCTTTACCGTCAATGATAAACAAATCTCCCTTTTCTTCCTGGTATGTCCCCCTGTTGGTTAAAATACTGAGTAACAGAGATTTTTCTTCTCTGCCTTTAAATTCTTGTATCAATTGAATTAATTTGTAATCAGGTCCAATCTCTAGCTGTGAATCAATCAGTCCAGTCTTAATTTCACGAATATTGGTTATCTCATCCTTTTCAATTCGTTTACAGATATCAAGAAACCTATGCATATTTTCTACCGCAGATTCTATTGTGATAAATGGATATTGAAATGAAACATCATTAATTACCGCTATCATAACACCACCTACTCTATAATAAATCCAGAAGCGCATGATCCCATTCATCAAAAAATCCTTGCGGCCATTCATCTAACCGGCCATTTTTATCTAATATGGGACACACTACCTTATGTTGATAAGAATCTTCTGCATCCTTATAGAAGAAAAAGAAACCGGTCTCCTCTGGAGATAATTTCCCTTTCTTTACAGCAACACGGATCCCATTTAAAACATGGTCGCTATGTGTTTCAAGAATAATCTGGACACCCCCGGCCCCTGCGGCGGCTATTAATTCCCCTAACATTCTCTGCCCTCTTGGATGTATATGCGCTTCTGGATTCTCCAGCAGTATCACATCTCCCGGCCATGCAGATACCAATGCAACAACTACTGGCAGCACATACGTGATTCCAAAGCCTACATTTACACTTTTATATGAATTCGTTTTCTCTCTTCCTTCAATATATTCATACTTCAGTTCCAACGTTCTGGAAGACATATCAATATCAATGACCGGAGATACTCCTGGCGAAATCATATCCATCCATGCTTTTACCTGATCTGCAATGGAACTTTTATTCTCGTCTCCAATTATCAGAACTTTATTTTTTACATCTTCCCCGCCATATAATTTTAAATATTGTATTGCAAACTTTCCATCTTTTCCAAAATATCTTTCAGACAATTCTCTTTCATTTTCTATCCGATATAAAAATTGCGGCTCAATACGATATGCCGATAAATAATATATTCTATCAGTCCATTGTTCAAAAGCCTTTTGGCTTCCATGCAATTCCCAATTCTTCAAAGGCAGAACATCTTCTTCCGGCTGATACTCAAACAGAAATTTTCCCTCATTATCGTCAATCTGCAGCTCAATCCCAACCTCATCTTCCTCGGCCTTTTCAAAAAGAATATCCTTCCCCACTCCAAGATCTACATATTTCCCTTTTAAAAGCAGCGACTTATCTGACATAATATTCTTCTGTGACTGTCCTAACAACAGGATACTCTGAATCACTGTTGACTTTCCCATTCCGTTTAGCCCCGTTAAAACATTCACCATAGAAAAATTCAGTTCAAGATCATTAAAGCACTTAAAATTTTTAATTCTCAATCTATTGAACATAAAAACTCCTCTACAAGATTCCTGCTCATCTCTATTCGTTTTATAAAAGAATACCGGTCTCCTGCTTTCAACGCTAAAGCAAACTCCGGATTTTCCAACAGCTGCCCGAATTCATACAGAAACCCATCCTTATTCTTTTCTATGCTTTTTAATTGCCTGGCATTCAACTCACTAAAACATATTGCCCAGATTTCAAAAATGGCCTTATTAATAGGTCCCCGCCGAAAATTCTGATTATACTTTCTAAAAGCATATTTCCCAAAAATCGATTTACAGGCATTCATAATACGTTTAAACTTTCTGGTGGCCCTATCACACTCTTTATCATTAAAAGTATTTGCTTTTTTTAGCCCTTTTATAAGAAAACTATCAATATTTCCCTTATATTCTTTTTCATAATCTAACTCTGTAAAAGATAAGAAACGCAATGCATATTCCCGGTCCAACATTCGATCCGGCTTTACAGCATATTGTGTAGCTTCTTTAAATATCTCCAATTCTGCCAATTCTTTAATCAGATCCGTTCCTCTCCCCGAATATAATGCCTGTCGTATTTCCTGATCGTTTAATTGGACGCCGCCAGTATTAATTCGTTGGAATATATTAAAAACAACCTCCTCTGGTGTACCTTTTGTAACAGTATACGCAACAATGGAGGATTCCTTAATTCTTCTGATGTATTGCCGCGGCAGATCATCAAATGTCTTTCCATTAAAATCCCTTAAATATTGCAGACCTTGAAACTTATATTTTTCACGCACACCATCTTCCCGCTCATCTCCCACCAGATAATTTTTAAAGGCTGTCAGCCGCTGCAGTCCATCTATCACCACCCACTTATCTTCTCTGGATGCATCAAAATAGAACGCAGGTAAAGGAATCTTCAGCATTAATGATTCGATCAGCTGACTCTGCTTTTCTCCGCTCCACAATCCCCCATGTCTTTGAAAAGCTGGCATTAAGTCATACTCTTCATTTTCTAACCGTTCCATAATATTAGAAACATTCGTTGGAACCTGGGTGATATTTACATCTGAAGGAATAAATTTATCCGGTTCATCCATATCATCTTTATACCCTTCATCCATATCCAGGGGAAGAATTCTGATTCCTTTTTTCCGAAGCTGGTCAATAACTCTGTTTAATAACTCATCCTCAATTCCTAC
>CAJULU010000004.1:1641-36371 GCA_910587575.1 uncultured Dorea sp. | reverse complement strand
ATATCCTGAACAACAAATAAACTTATCTCATTCTCATTTTCTCTCGCAAATTTTATAATCTCATTTATACGTCCAGAAATATCCTTCAAATTATTCATCTACATTTCCACCTTTTTTGCATCTTCCAGATCAGTATATCATGCAGTAAAGTCCCACGCTAATACCCAGCGTGGGACTTTCCCCTGTACCTGCATATCCGAGAAAAGGCTGTTCAGACAGCCCTCCCGGACTTATCATTCTATTTATCTTACAACAGCATATCACAATCTATAGGATTAGTCTTCTCCATACAGAGTAACCAGCTTCTTGAGATATGCATATCTCTCCTTCGCCTCAGCCTCGTTCTTTGCGAACAGCTTCTCTGCCTTCTCTGGATTCGCTCTCTTAAGTGCGTTGTAACGAACCTCTCCGTCAAGGAATGCCTGGTAATCTCCAGCCGGCTCCTTGCTGTCAAGTGAGAACTTCGCTCCCTCTGCAGCCGGATTGAACCGGAAGTTATTCCAGTATCCGCACTCTACTGCCAGCGCTTCCTCTGTCTGAGCCTTGCTCATACCCTTCTTGATACCATGGTTGATACATGGAGCGTAAGCAATGATCAGTGATGGTCCCGGATAAGCCTCAGCCTCTGCGATTGCCTTTACAGTCTGATTGAAGTCTGCGCCCATCGCAATCTGCGCTACATATACATAACCATAGCTCATAGCGATTCCTGCCAGGTCTTTCTTCTTCGTCTCTTTACCGCCTGCAGCGAACTGCGCCGTTGCACCCGTCTTGGTAGCCTTAGAAGACTGTCCGCCTGTGTTGGAGTAAACTTCTGTATCGAATACCATAACGTTAATGTCTTCGCCGCTTGCCAGTACATGGTCAACACCGCCGAATCCGATATCATAAGCCCATCCGTCACCGCCAAATACCCACTGGGACTTCTTGGCAAGGAAGTCTTTGTTCTTCACAATATCCTTGCACAGATCGCAGTCGATTCCGTCTAATGCAGCCACTAATTTATCGGTAGCATCTCCATTAGATACGCCGCAGTTAAAGGTATCCAGATATTCCTTACATGCAGCCTTTACTTCCTCAGAAGCCTTGTCAGAGCCTGCAACCTCCTCTACCTGTGCTTTTAATCTCTTTCTGATGGCCTTCTGTGCTAACAGCATACCATATCCGAACTCAGCGTTATCCTCAAACAGAGAGTTTGACCATGCCGGTCCCTTTCCTTCCGGTGTTACCGTATAAGGTGTGGACGGTGAGGAGTTGCCCCAGATAGAAGAACATCCTGTGGCATTGGCAATATACATTCTGTCACCGAACAACTGTGTGATCAGCTTCGCATATGGTGTCTCTCCACATCCTGCACAAGCTCCTGAGAACTCAAGCAATGGCTGTTTGAACTGGCTTCCCTTTACTGTCTCTGGTTTGAACTTGGCAACAACATCTGCCTTTACTGGAATCTCTCTGCCAAAGTCAAATAACTTCTGAGAACCGATATTCTCTTCCATGTTCTTCATAACGAGAGCTTTCTCGCCCTTCTTGCCAGGACATACATTCGCACAGGAGCCGCAGCCTGTACAGTCAAGCGCAGATACGGACATAGTGAACTTCATCCCCGGCATACCAATCATGTCGATTGCCTTCGTTCCTTCCGGAGCCTTGGCAAGCTCGTCCTCTGTCAGGGCAATCGGACGGATAACAGCGTGCGGACATACATATGCACAGCGGTTACACTGGATACAGTTCTCCTCTACCCATACCGGGATATCTACTGCAATACCACGTTTCTCGTATGCAGAAGAACCGGATGGTGTAGAACCATCTACATAATCATTGAATGCAGATACCGGAAGTGAATTACCTTCCTGTGCGTTCACCTTGGACTGAACGTTCTTAACGAAGTCAACAACGTCTTCTCTTCCGCCCTTAACCTCTGGTGTGAATAATCCCTCATCCTGACAGGACTTCCAGGAATCCGGAACAGATACTTCTACAACCTGCTTTGCGCCTGCATCAATCGCATCGTAGTTCATCTGAACGATCTTGTCACCTTTTCTTCCGTAGGTAGCCTTAGCAGCAGCCTTCATTAAGTCAATTGCCTCTTCCTCCGGAATGATTGCAGCCAGTTTGAAGAATGCTGACTGTAATACGGTGTTGATACGTCCGCCAAGTCCGATCTCTTTCCCAATCTTGATACCGTCAATGGTATAGAACTTGATGTTGTGGTCTGCGATATATGCTTTCACCTGTCCAGGCAGATGCTTCTCTAAACCTTCCATATCCCATGGGCAGTTCAGAAGGAATGTTCCGCCGTCCACCAGTTCCTGTACCATGTTATACTTGTCCACATAAGAAGGATTGTGGCAGGCAACAAAATTCGCCTGATGAATCAGATACGTGGACTTGATTGCCTTCTTACCGAAACGCAGGTGTGACATGGTAACACCGCCGGACTTCTTGGAATCATAATCAAAGTATGCCTGTGCATACATGTCTGTGTTGTCACCGATAATCTTGATGGAGTTCTTGTTCGCTCCAACCGTACCGTCTGCTCCCAGTCCCCAGAACTTACAGTTAATGGTTCCTTCCGGAGTCGTAACCAGCGCCGGTCCTGTAGCAAGGGAAAGATTGGTCACATCATCTTCGATACCGATGGTGAATCTTGCCTTGTCAGCGTTATTGAATACTGCAACAATCTGGGCAGGCGTCGTATCTTTGGAACCAAGTCCGTAACGTCCGCAGTTTACCGGAACTGCATCGAACTTAGAGCCCTTCAGTGCAGAAACAACATCCAGGTACAACGGCTCACCCTGTGCTCCCGGCTCTTTTGTTCTGTCAAGTACATTGATATATTTTACTGTATCTGGAATTGCGTCAATCAACGCCTGTGCGCAGAATGGCCTGTAAAGACGAACCTTTACAACACCGACTTTCTCGCCTGCTGCCATCAGATAATCAATGGTCTCTTCAATGGTGTCACATACAGAACCCATGGCAATGATTACCTTCTCGGCATCTGCGGATCCGTAGTAGTTAAACAGCTTGTAATCCGTACCGATCTTAGCGTTTACCTTGTCCATGTACTCCTGTACGATTGCCGGCATAGCGTCATAATATGGGTTGCATGCCTCTCTTGCCTGGAAGAAGATGTCCGGATTCTGAGCGGAACCTCTCTGACATGGATGATTCGGGTTCAGTGCATGATTTCTGAACTCATCAATGGCATCCATATCTACTAATTCTTTCAGATCTTCGTAATCCCATGTCTCAATCTTCTGAATCTCGTGGGAAGTACGGAATCCGTCAAAGAAGTTAATGAACGGAAGCTTGCCCTTAAGAGCTGCACAGTGTGCAACCGGCGTTAAGTCCATAACTTCCTGTACGCTTGACTCACAGAGCATGGCTGCACCCGTCTGCCGGCAGGCATATACGTCAGAATGATCTCCAAAAATTGACAGTGCATGGCTGGCAAGCGCACGTGCGGATACATGGAACACACCCGGAAGCTGCTCGCCCGCTACTTTATATAAGTTAGGAATCATCAGCAGTAAGCCCTGGGATGCCGTAAATGTTGTCGTCAGAGCGCCTGCTGCCAGAGAACCGTGTACTGCTCCCGCTGCTCCAGCTTCTGACTGCATCTCCGTTACCTGGACAGTCTGTCCAAAGATATTCTTTCTGCCTTCAGTTGCCCACTCATCTACATGCTCCGGCATAACAGATGATGGTGTGATCGGGTAAATAGCCGCAACTTCTGTGTATGCATATGATGCATGAGCCGCCGCCTGATTACCATCCATGGTCTTCATTTTTCTTGCCATTTTCGTTGTTCCTCCTTATAATTGTGCAAATTAATCTGCCAGAATGTACAAAGTCCTTCTTTCTCAATCTCTGAATCTGGCATAATTTGGCGTGTGTTTTTATTATAGTCCACACATTGTTAAAAGTCTAGTCATTCTTGACCTTATTTTTGTTCCTTTTTCGGTACAAATTGATGTTTCTCTTCTTTATCACCCAGAACAATACCACCGCTGTCACACACACAAAGACAGCGAGTGCGATCCACGGCAGAGGACCCAGAACCGTCCACAGGCTGTACTTACGGGGCTTCACCTTCTCGGGACGAGGTTCTTCCTTCATCTCTTTTTCCGGCTCTCCTTTAAACCGGCCGGTATCAATCTTCTCAGCTGCAAGATCTGCAATCAGTTTCTGTCCCTCCTGGTCTGGATGAAGCCCGTCTTCCTGGGTATGGTCACAGATTTCTGAGCCGAACAGATCCACCACCCGGTAATCGTATTCTTCTGCATATTCATACATGATCTGATTCATATTGCAGATAATGTCCTCTACAATGCCGTTCATGGCGCCGGGCAGTTCAAACCGGCTCACAGGATTGTAGATATTGGTTACAATCAGCTGGGCCGTATCCTTCCTATGCTCTGTTATGGTTTCCATGGCCGCCTTCCACTGCTCTTCAAAGATTCCATAATCCCAGTTGTTCAGCACATCCAGGATTCTGACAATCAGCAGGGGATTATTTTCCACACCCTCCTGCATGGCGTCAAATGCATCATAGACACTTGCGAATTTCCGGTCTGTTCCCAGGACCTCCTGTGCAGCTTTCTTAAATTCCTGCATCAGATCATTGGCCCCGATGGTCAGGGTAATCATGTCCGCCCGGTCAAGAGACGCAAGAGCCTCCTCCATCGTAAGAATCTCGGAATTCAGCCTGGATGAATCCAGCCCGTTTTTCGCAAATTTCTCACATTCTGCAGGGAGGCCGGTTTCTTCTGACATACTGTCAGCAATTAACTGCGTGTAGCTTTTTAAATCCTCCTGTCCCTTGCCGCCATATCCTTTGGCAATGCTGTCCCCAAAAGCGGTACAGTAAATCCTGTCACCCTCCCATACCGGCTGTATACGATCTTCTGAGCCTTCTGTCTTTTCTTTCTCCTCTGCTTCCGTCTGGCCTCCTGCTTCTTCTGCACCTTCCTCCTTCTCTGCCTGGGCGCCGGTTTCTTCCATCCGGCTTTCTGTGTTCCCTGCATAACATAGAACCGCTGCGCTGCCGCCCCAGAACATTGTACAGCAGAGTGACAGAGCGGCCAGAAATGCCAGAAATTTCCCCGGCGCTTTTTTCGTATATCCCCCAATATTCATAAACATCCTTCTTTCCATTCCCGGCATCACCGAAAACACATCTCCCGTCTGAAACAAAAGCTTAGGAGTCTTCGAGAAATATATCGGATGATTTCTTTCAGATTCCTTACATCAGATAAACAATGTCCTCTTCCGGTTTCCCGACAGGTTCCATGTCAATCAGATACAGCACCGGCTGTTCATTTCCAAAAGAAACAGCCTGCTCATATTCAAATCTTGCCCGGATTTTAAGCCAGGCTCCTTTCTTAAATTCAATGGACTGGTCAGATTTGCAGGGATATCCGTAAAATCTCAGATCATCGGCACAGCAGGTCATGATCTTCCGCACCGGAACAAACATATTCTCCTTCATCCCTTTGGGGCGGAAAGCCTGGGCCACAAATTCCACTTCTTTGTGAAGATATAAGTCCGGGTGGTCATAGGCGTCCACATACCAGACTCCAAAATCTTCCGGCTCTATCTGAATTCTGTCCCCTTTAACATCATAGGGCAGGTCTTCTTCTGACGGCTGTATAATCCTGCCGTCTGTCCCCTCGAATATCAGCTGCGCCATGGGATTCTGCACCTTCAGCGCCCTTCGGAAGCCGGAACGGTCTGTTCCTTCCGGGCATCGGTTTACCACGATCAGTTCCGATTCCGTCAACTGCTCAATCAGCATATTTCTCATATTTTTAAGATACATATCCAGAGTCATTCCATTTACCGTGGAATACACTCCCTGCAGTTCCCAGGTCCTTGGATACTTAACAGACAGAAGATCCATAAGCTTCCACATTCCATTATATTCAATCACTACCTGGGCAGGGTGGTAATTCTTCTCGCAGTTTTTAAAAAAGGACGGATTCAACTGATCGAATTCCTCAATCTTCAGCAGAATCATTTCCCGGGAATCCAGATATTCCTGTGAATATTCCTCTTCCCCTTCTTCACAGAGAATCAGAAGGGTCAGCCCCGGGGCAATCCAGTCCTGCTCCATCAATGTATCCTTGACAAGAGTGGTCTTTCCACTGTCAAGAAATCCTGTGCATATAAATACCGGCGTTTTCATACACTCACCTTCATTTCTTTTTTAGTATCCACTATGGTTCAGATATGGAACAGACGCAGCAGCTCCTCTTCTTTCAGATCTGTTCCAATGACGCATATCCGCCCTGTATAATCTGCCTGTCCTTCCCGGATCTCATACTCCTCCGGAACAAGGTCGAACTGCTTCCAGGTACCGTCTGCCATCGGAATGATTCCTTTTGAACGCAGGATGGTTCCGTATCCTTCGGTTTCAGACAATGCTTTCAGCAGGAAATCCAGTTCTTCGTCTGTATACTTATGGGCCGTCTCTCTGCCCCAGCTTGTAAAAATCTCGTCCGCATGATGATGGTGATGGTCATGGCCGCAGCAATGAGCATCGTGCCCAGTATGATGGCCGTGGCCGCAGTCTTCCTGCTCATGGTGATGATGATCATGCTCACAGCTGTGACCGCCATGCTCATGATGATGACCATGGCAGCAGTCTTCTTCCTGTCCGTGGTGGTGATGACCCTGCTCACAGCTATGACCGTCATGCCCAGTATGGTGGCCGTGGCCAAAGTCTTCTTCCTGTCCATGGTGATGACTGCAGTGCTCTTCTTCCTGTCCGTGATGTGCTTCCAGAAGTTCTCCGATCTCTTCCCCCTGTTCCAGCGCACGGAGAATCGCTTCTCTTCCCAGCTGTTCCCAGGGTGTGGAGATGATCGCTGCATCTTTGTTTTCCTTACGAAGCATGCGGACGCACTCCTCGATCTTCTCATCCGTCATCATCTGCGTCCGGCTGATGACAATGGTGGAAGCATGTCTTACCTGATCCTCAAAAAACTCTCCGAAATTCTTAAGATATAATCTGGCTTTCTTACCGTCCACTACGGCAATTCTTCCGCTGATCTCAATCTCAGCTTCCTTCTTTACAGCCTCGATTGCTTTCACAATATCCGACAGCTTCCCTACCCCGGACGGTTCAATCAGCACACGGTCCGGCTGATATTCCTCCAGCACCTTCTGAAGCGCCTTGCTGAAATCCCCCACCAGAGTACAGCAGATACAACCAGAATTCATCTCCGTAATCTCAATCCCGGCATCCTTAAGAAAACCGCCGTCAATGCCGATCTCTCCGAACTCATTTTCAATCAGTACCAGCTTCTCTCCTGTAAATACCTTTTCAATCAGCTGTTTGATAAATGTGGTCTTTCCTGCGCCTAAAAAACCTGATATAATGTCTACCTTCGTCATCTGATATCCTTCTTTCCCATAAATTTGCAATAAAACTGATTTATTCTTTTCATATATTAACGCCTTTGACAGAACATTTCAAGCCAATACTTACCGTCCGCTTTCACCGCCTGTTCGTATTATTTTGAGAAATGAGCGGAAATTTTCCGAACAGCCGCCGCAATTCCAAGCCCAATCAGCCAGATTCCTAAAAAGGCGAACAGAAGAAACGCCGTCATAAACCCGTCATCTTCTCCCAGAACCGGTGCATAGAGACCGCCAGCCATCGCAACAGCCTGCGTAACCAGTATGACGGATGCAATGATTCCCTAAGACGCCATACCGGAATGATTTTCATACAGTTTCCTGTACACCAGGATCAACGCTATTAAGATCACGGCACAACCGGAAAGAATTCCAACCGTTTTTACCACTGACTGTGTGAAACTTTGTATTCCCAGTACAAATGCCACCCCACAGGGAATCAGAAATTCAGTACTACTTTGTGTTTTTGTATACATCCCGCACTTTCTGTTCAGAATCCGGTAAAGTGCTGCTGCCTCTGGGCATAATTCCTGCAGCATCATCCCCCGCAGCCTGTAGTAGTCAATAAAGAACTCATAAACTGGCTTTTTCAGATCTGCCTTTGTCAGCATCTGCGCAAAAAGCCGCATAAATTCAGGTGTCCTTAACACATTCTGATACTCCTCTTTCTTGAAAAATCTCCGAAAAAGCTTCAGTCTTTCCTTGTATGGATTGGTCAGAAGGATCTCCATCTCTGCAGCTGCCTGCATTACCATCTGGTGCATGCATTCCTGCTCATTCACTTCTGCATGTTCGATTGCCTCGTCAAATCCATATCTATGCGGGGCCGGTTCCTCATCCGCCTCTTCCTTGAAAGATTCTGCCAGAGCCTCTTCATTCTGCCGCCAGGAAGCCTTCTTTTCTGTTTCTCCTGTTCGTCTGGTTTCTCCGGCTGGCCCGTTCCCTGCCTGTCTGGTTTCTCCGGCTGGCCTGTTTCCTTTCCGTCTGCCCCTCTCTGCCTTCATCAGCAGCGAAAATGCCTCATGAATCTGACGGAACTCTTCCGGATGTTCTTCTGGATGGCAGTCCTTGGAAAGCCGTGCATAGGAAGCCTTAATCTCTTCTTTTGAAGCTCCCTCATTCAATCCCAGAATCCGGCAGGCCGTCAGCTGGTCCATTCTTCCTCACCTTCCTTTTGCTCTTCTCGAAAGGGATCGGGGTTTCCATACCATTCGATGATCTGTTCCAGATATTCACGGTACTTCTGAATCGGCCGCAGGTTCTGACGTGCAAGAAGATATTCAAATCTGCGGATATACGACATGATCTGTTCCCGCACATCTGGTTTTGCCTCTTCATATAAGGTTTCCAGTTTTTCCATCATCAGCCTGTTTTCCGAAAGATCCTTTGGATGGATCTTTAACTTCTCCAACTGCTTCATCCTTTTTTCAATCTCGTCTCTGCTCATATTCTGGGACAGGGTCTTAGATATGGATCTGCCTGTAGAAATAACGGTAACGTCTACAGTAAGAATCCCGTTAATATCATAGGTAAACCGGACATCTACGGCCTCCTCTCCCTTCTTTTTCCGTGGAACCAGGATGTGTACCTTTCCAAGTTTTAAGTTATCTTCCTCATAAGTATGCTCTCCCTGTAAAATAGAAATACAGATTTCTTTCTGATAATCTGCCGCCGTGTAAAATCTCTGCACCCGGGAACAGGGAAGCACCGTGTTACGCTCAATAATCGGAGTCATATAGGAATGTGCCGGATCAGCCTTATTGTAAGTTCCTGTCCCCAGGGTAAACGGACAGATATCTGTCAGAATAAAGTCCTTTACTTCTTCCTCTCTGGCTTTGACAGCGCACACAAGACCCAGCCCTCTTGCAATCAGCTCATCACAATTCCCCACCACGAAGGGAACCTGTCCGAACAGATGCCGTAAATATTCCTGCACAAGAGGCATTCTGCTGGAGCCCCCTGCAAGGATCACCGCATCAATATCCTGTATCGTCATATCTCCGTCAGAGAGGGCACGGGAAAGGACATTTTTCATCCTGCTTAAAATCGAACCGCTCTCATCTGTCAGCCGGTCGTTCGTATAAATACTGTCAAAAGAAATACCGCCTATCGTCAGAGACATTTCCGCCTCTTCTGCCTTGGAAAGCCTCCGTTTGCATTTTTCCGCCTGGCGCAGAAGAAGGGCGTGATCCTTTGCCGTCAGAGATTCCTTACAGATTCCATGCTCTCTTATAAAACTGTCCGCCATAACCTGATGAAAATTATCACCGCCAAGCCGGTTATCTCCCGAAACAGATACTATCTCTACCAAAGTATCAAAACAATCGACAATCGAAACATCCAGTGTTCCTCCCCCGAAATCAAACACCAGAAAAATCTGTTCTTCGTTTCTCTCAAAGTAAGATGCCATCGCTGCCGCACTTGGTTCATTAATGATTCTCTGGACACTGACACCCGCCAAAGCGCCCGCCTGTTTCACAGCCACACGCTGTCTGTCATGAAAATATGCAGGAACCGATATGACAGCCTCCTCAATGTCTTCCTTCAGATATTCCCTTGCATCCTCCAGGATTGCCCGTATGATAAAGCTGCTCAGTTCTTCCGGAAGAAATGTCCTGCCATTTAAGTTTATCTTCCGTTCTGTTCCCATGTCTTTTTTAAAAGAGGCCACCGTCGCTTCCGGATGTGTGACAAGGCGTTCCTTTGCAATCTCGCCTGTGACAATAGTTCCGTCCTCTGTCATGCTGACAACACTCGGCGTGAGAAAAGAACCAAAACGGTTCGGGATCAGTATCACTTCACCGTCTTTATAGACTGCGCCGAGAGAATTCGTTGTTCCTAAATCAATGCCAATCACCGCCATAAGCAGGCCCCCTTTTTTGTATTATTATATCTGATATATTTGGGAATCACAATAGAGTTGCTCATAATAGAGTTTCAAATTAATCTTGACTTCTTAAAAATCTTTTCATATACTATAATTGCAGATAAGCTAAAGTTGATTTTCAACTCATTCTTATCATACAGAGATGTATGTAATTATGTTTCTGTAAAAGCGGTGAGTCCTACCCTTAAAGTGGAACCGATAAAAGCAGTGAGTCCTACTGTAAGTGGAACCGATAAAAGCGGTGAGTCCTACCGAAAGTGGAACCGATTGAGGCTACGTTTGAGCGTAGCCCTTTAAATTAATCAGAAGATTTTCATGAAGCAGAATCGTTTAAACCTTTATTTGGTTGATATAAAATATATTCGTGATTTATCTAAAGCAGACAAACATGTAATGTCTGTATCCCCACAGATAGCAAAGGAAAAACGTCCGTTCGTAGGCATCATTGTCATTTGTGGTACTAAAAAATATTGTGTACCTCTCAGTTCACCCAAATCCAAACACACTACCATGAAGAATGATATTGACTTTACCAAGATTTATGATGGCAACAAACTGATTGGTGTATTAAATTTTAATAATATGATTCCTATTAGCGAACAATTCATTACTCCTTTAAACTTAAAACTTTCTTCTTCTGATAATATAAATAACATCCATTACAAAAAAATGTCAGCAAAACAACTTACTTTTTGTCAGCAGAATCAAGAGGCAATCAGTCGAAAAGCTAACAAACTCTATTAAATGATTACTTCTGGAAAAGCTAACAGTTCACTGAAGCGCAGAGGCTGCAATTTCTCTAAATTGGAAGCTATACTCAAAAAGAAACTGTAAAAAGAACCAGCGCCGAATCTCTCAGCACTGGTTCTTATATATAAAAGGATGATTCACGATTTTATAACTGCGGACCAGCCGGAACCAAAGCCTTGCCAGCCTCATTTCCTTCATACTTCGAAAAGTTCTTAACAAATCTCTGTGCCAGATCCTTGGCCTTTGTCTCCCACTCAGACGCATCCGCATAAGTATTGCGGGGATCCAGGATGTTCGTGTCTACGCCCGGAAGCTCTGTCGGAACATCAAAGTTGAAGTATGGAATCTTCTTCGTAGATGCCTTCAGAATGTCTCCATTCAGAATTGCATCGATGATACCACGGGTATCACGGATGGAGATACGCTTTCCGGTTCCATTCCAGCCTGTATTCACCAGATAAGCCTTCGCTCCGCTCTTCTCCATTCTCTTTACCAGTTCCTCTGCGTACTTGGTCGGATGCAGTTCCAGGAATGCCTGTCCAAAGCATGCAGAGAAAGTAGGCGTCGGCTCAGTGATTCCACGCTCTGTACCTGCCAGTTTTGCCGTAAATCCAGACAGGAAGTAATACTGTGTCTGCTCTGGTGTCAGAATCGATACCGGAGGAAGTACGCCGAACGCATCTGCGGACAGGAAGATTACTTCCTTTGCTGCAGGAGCCGCAGATTTTGGACGCACAATCTTCTCGATGTGGTTGATCGGATAGGATACACGGGTATTCTCCGTCACGCTCTTGTCATTGAAGTCAATCTTGCCGTCTGCGTCCAGAGTCACGTTCTCAAGAAGAGCATCTCTCTTGATCGCATTGTAAATATCCGGCTCAGACTCTTTGTCAAGGTTGATTACCTTCGCATAACATCCTCCTTCGAAGTTGAAGATACCGTCATCATCCCAGCCATGCTCGTCATCACCGATGAGAAGTCTCTTCGGATCTGTGGAAAGGGTTGTCTTGCCTGTTCCGGAAAGACCAAAGAAGATAGCCGTGTTCTCTCCGTTCATATCTGTATTGGCTGAACAGTGCATGGAAGCAATCCCCTTCAGCGGCAGATAGTAGTTCATCATAGAGAACATACCCTTCTTCATCTCTCCGCCGTACCATGTATTCACAATTACCTGCTCACGGCTTGTAATATTGAACATAGCAGCCGTCTCAGAATTCAGTCCAAGTTCTTTATAATTCTCTACTTTAGCCTTGGATGCATTATAAACAACGAAATCAGGCTCAAACTTCTCAAGCTCTTCCTCGGTCGGCATAATGAACATATTCCGGATGAAATGTGCCTGCCATGCTACTTCCATGATGAAACGGATGGACATACGTGTGTCTTCGTTCGCACCGCAGAAAGCGTCTACGACAAACAGCCTCTTATTAGAAAGTTCTTTCAGCGCAATGTCCTTCACTGCCTTCCAGGTCTCTTCTGAAGCCGGGTGGTTATCGTTCTTGTATTCATCAGAGGTCCACCACACGGTGTCTTTGGAATTCTCGTCCATAACGATGAATTTGTCTTTCGGCGAACGTCCGGTGTAGATACCAGTCATGACATTCACTGCGCCCAGTTCACTGACCTGACCCTTTTCAAAACCTTCCAGTTCCGGCTTGGTCTCCTCTTCAAACAACATCTCGTAAGAAGGATTGTGTACGATTTCCGTAGTGCCGTTGATGCCATACTTGCTCAAATTAATCTCTGCCATCTTTCCTAATCTCCTTTTTTCATAGTATACAGTTACGCGGATGATAACCATCTACAGATACCCGTATTCCATGGAATCCACGGCATATCATCCCGGAAGCCTGTCTTCTCACTTCCTCTGATAAATAGTATACATAATAAAAAAATAAAATCAATAAAAATCATCTAAATTTTTCAAAAAAAGATAAAAAATTAACAATCTCTTCCGGAATCATCCAGTGCAAGACCGATGAACCGTTCTGTATGATCTGCCAGAAAGAGAGGAATATTCAGCACATCCCCGTCCAGTTTCAGATTCTCCAGAGAAAACCGAATACGCAGCTTTACCTTGCTGCCAAATAATTCCTTAAATTTTCTAAGGCTCTTGCCGGCTGTATTCGTTTCTGCTTTCACCTCTATAGGAAAAATGTCATTTTCCCTCTGAATCAGAAAATCGACCTCGTAGGGCGGATTGTTCTGGCTCCAGTACCGGGGAGTGACTTCAAACTGTGTAAGCAGGGTCTGCAGTACATAATTTTCCGTCAGCGCTCCTTTAAACTCCGTAAACAGACGGTTCCCCTCTCCGAAAGCAGTGGGGGCAAGCTGTGCCAGACGCCGGAGCAGTCCCACATCCGCAAGGTAGATTTTAAATGCCGACAAATCATCATAGGCGGCCACCGGCAGCGCAGGGGCGCTGCTGCGATATACTTTATGCACCAGCCTGGCATCCACAAGCCATTGCAGAGCATTTTCGTACTCCCTGGCCCTGGCTCCCTCTTTAATCACCTTATAGATAAACTTTTTATTCTCCCGTGCAAGCTGGGAAGGGACAGATTTCCAGACCATCGAAATCTTCGGGAACTCACTGACATTTGGATGTTTTGCAAAATCCCGTTCATATGCACTGAGAATATCTGACAATACTTCCTGCATAGCATTCACGTCACGGGCTTCTGTCCACATCAGCACAGACTCCGGCATTCCGCCGGTAACATAGTACATCTTTAATTTCTCACACAAAGGATTAAAAAATGCCTCCGGAATCGGTTCCAGAATATCAATGGTGTCCAGAAAAGCCGCCAGATTTCCGTCGCCATTGGCAATCAGAAATTCCATAAAAGTCATGGGGGCAATCTGCATGAAGTTTACCTTGCCTACCGGAAAGGAAGAGGGTCTGGCCAGTGCAATCCCAAGAAGAGACCCTGCACAGGCCACATGATACTCCGGCACATTCTCACAGAAATATTTCAAGGAGTTGATTACTTTGGAACAATCCTGTATCTCGTCAAAGATGATCAGGGTCTTTTCCGGCTGGATTTTCTGGCCGCCAGCCAGCATAAGGTTCTGCAGGATACGTTTCACATCCTTTGTTGTCTCAAAAAACTGTCTGTACTCTTCATTCTCATCAAAATTAAAATATGCTGTATTTTCATAATACCGTCTGCCAAATTCTTTTAATATCCATGTCTTCCCTACCTGGCGGACACCTTTTAAGATTAATGGCTTCCGATAGGGTGAATTCTTCCAATCTAACAGCTTTTTTATAATAAAACGTTCCACATCATCACCACTTTCACATTTTTATCTGAAATTATGTGATATTCATCACACTTTTATTATATTTCAGTGTCATTCGAAAATCAAGCCTATCCTATTTCAACAGCTATGAAAAACAACAGAAATGGGCTGTGGAGAACCCGGAACAGAATTCCCACAGCCCATTATGAATGATTTCAATGAGGAATGTACTCATTCTTTCTTACAATATTCCGCCCACCGCCAGAAACAGCGGTGCAAATACCAGTGATACCACCGTCATCAGCTTGATCAGAATGTTAATAGACGGTCCCGACGTATCTTTGAACGGATCCCCCACCGTATCTCCGACTACCGCCGCCTTATGAGCCTCACTTCCTTTTCCTCCGTGAGTTCCGTCTTCAATGTATTTCTTCGCATTATCCCATGCACCGCCGGCATTGGACATAAAGATTGCCATCATTACACCTGTTACTAGGGCGCCTGCCAGCAGACCGCCCAAGGACGCCGGGCCTAACAGAAGTCCCACCGCCAGAGGCGCCAGCACTGCCATGATTCCAGGCACCAGCATCTCCTTTAAGGCCGCTGTAGTGGAAATGGCAACGCAGGACTTATAGTCCGGCCGCTCCGTTCCTTTCATGATTCCCGGTTTCTCACGGAACTGCCGCCGCACTTCCTCAATCATCTTATAGGCTGCCTTTGACACGGATTCCATGGTCATGGCAGAAAACAGGAACGGAAGCATACCGCCGATAAACAGTCCGATAATCACACGGCTGTCCAGAAGGTCAATATTCTTAAGCTGTACCGCCTCTGCATAAGAAACAAACAGGGCGAGTGCGGTCAGCGCCGCTGAACCGATTGCGAAGCCCTTCCCCATGGCCGCCGTGGTATTGCCCACTGCATCCAGCTTATCCGTAATCTTGCGCACCTTTTTATCCAGTCCGGACATCTCCGCAATACCGCCTGCGTTATCTGCAATAGGGCCATAGGCATCCACCGCCACCGTAATGGCTGTTGTGGACAGCATCCCCACCGCTGCCAGTGCAATCCCGTATAATCCGCAGAACTGGTACGCCACAAAGATTCCTATGCTGATCAGCAGAATGGGGATTCCTGTAGACTTCATTCCTACGGCAAGCCCGCTGATGATCGTTGTGGCAGGCCCTGTCTCGGACTGCTCTGCAATCTCTTTGACAGACTTATAATCCCCGGATGTGTAGACCTCCGTAATGATTCCGATCAGAAGGCCGACGATCAGACCGGCAACAATGGCAATGGCTGCCTTGAAATCTCCGAAAAGATACCGGCTGAATGCAAAGGCCGCCACCAGTACCAGCGCACTTGCCACATAAGATCCCATTTTCAGCGCTTTATGCGGGTTGGAATTCTCGTCTCCTTTTACAAAAAACGTCCCCAATATGGAAGCAATCAGTCCAAGCCCTGCAATCATCAGCGGATAGACCGCTCCTTCCACCTTGTAATATACAATTCCAAGAGTCAGTGCAGAAATCAGCGCTCCCACATAGGACTCGAACAGATCCGCTCCCATTCCGGCCACATCACCTACATTGTCTCCCACGTTGTCTGCAATAACAGCCGGATTCCTGGGATCATCCTCTGGAATCCCGGCTTCCACCTTACCTACCAGGTCTGCCCCCACATCTGCAGCCTTCGTGTAGATTCCGCCGCCCACACGTGCGAACAGAGCAATGGATGAAGCCCCCAGACTGAAACCCGACAGTACGTCCACATTTCCGGTAATCAGATAGATGGTACTCACACCAAGAACTCCCAACCCTGCCACACACATCCCCATTACCGCTCCACCGGAAAAGGCAATGGAAAGCGCACGGTTCATTCCACCCTCTTTTGCCGCATTGGCAGTCCTTACGTTGGCCTTCGTTGCCACGCTCATGCCAAAATATCCTGCCAGTGTTGAGAACACAGCGCCCACCACAAAGCATACCGCAGTAATCCAGTTGCCGATTCCGACTCCGATCAGAATAAACAGTACAATCACAAAGAAAACCAGGATCTTATACTCGGCTGTCAGAAATGCCTGCGCCCCTTCGCTGATGGAGGCTGCAATCTCCTTCATCCTCTCAGTTCCCGCATCCTGCTTATTTACTTTCGCAGCCAGTGCAGCCGCAAAAATAAGTGCGACAATTCCCAGGATCGGAACTACGTTTAAGAAAATTTCCATAATTTTTCCTCCCATAGACTTATTTACTTCTATTTTATCATATATGTATAAATTATCTATAGTTTTTTATTAGTTTTCGTTATTTTGCACATTTCTATTCAGTCAACTGACAGTATAATTAGAATATCGCCAGATAAAAAAGACCAAAGTCATCCATTCCCAGACAAAATCACAAATACTGTTCTCTTAATGGCCATGGCCGCCGTGATGGCCATTCTGCCCGCATCCTCCGCCGTTTTGCACTGCAGTTCCATTCTGTGTTCCTGCCGTATCCTGCTGCGCAGTTCCATTCTCCGTTCCCGCCGTATCCTGCTGTGCAGTTCCATTCTCCGTATCTGCCGCATTCTGCTGTGCAGTTCCATTCTCCGTATCTGCCTCATCCTGTACAGAATCCCCGTCTGACAGTCCGGTATTCTCCTGTGCGGCGCCGGAATCTGAGCCGGCAGTTCCGTGATGCCCTCCACATCCATGCCCGGTTCCATGATGCGCTGCATTTCCGCCCTGCACAGAATTGTCTGTATTCCCCCCCAGTTCTCCTATCCAGTCCCAGATCTGGTTCATCGTAAGCCCCTCGATATCTTCTGTCGTTACAGATGGATCCAGCGCCTGTAACTCAAGAAAGGCCTGGTACCGTCCAAGGGTCATACCCGCAGCATGGGCCGCTTCGGCTTCCCCATGGCTTCCCGAAGAGCAGTGAACATTTCCGTAAGAAGATGCACAGGTATGGAGACACGCCAGCATCTCCCTTTGCTTCCCCTCTGCCGCCCCGGATACTGTGATGGCAATACAGGAATCCTCCGCCAGATAAGCCTCCCTGCTCTCCAGGTCCAGAATCTTATCCAGTGCATCCCGGTAATCCATGAAACGGACATTCAGGGAAGACATGATATCCTGTCCGTCATCATTATAAGTTTCAACCGTGACCACACGGTCGAACCGGTTCACGCCAAGTTCCACCGATGGATTCACATCCACACTGATGGAAGATACAGGTATGAAGAACAGAAACCAGCCGCCGCTTCCAAACAGAACGAACAGCAGACAGGCCATAGCTGCCGCCATCCGCCAATAGGGAACTGCACTTCCCCTCCGGTATCCCCCGGTCTTCCTGGCAAGAAATTCCTGCGTGTGCCTTTTCATCTGCTCATCTGCATGGATATTGTCAAATGCTTCCTTCAGCCGTCTGTCACTCAAAATCCCTCACCTCCCAGCTTCTCCTTAAGCAGCTTCTTCGAACGGGTCAGAAGTGTATAGACCGTATTCACGTTCTTCCCCAGAATACGTCCGATCTCAGCCGCAGAGTAGTCCTCATAATAGTGCAGATATACCACATTCCTGTACTTTACAGGCAAAGAAAGGACCGCTGCCAGCACTTCACTGTGCTCCGGCACCTGGTCCTCCATCTGCCCCGTCCACTCTTCCAATGGAACGGTATGACTGTGAAAAAAACTCTTAAGCAGATCCTTACAGGCATTCAGAGTCACCCGTATAAACCATGCTTTTTCATGTTCAGCATTTTCAAATACAACGGAACTTAGGACATACTTCAAAAATACTGTCTGAAATATGTCCTCGGTGTCATGATAATTCTTCAGATGTATCATACAGAGACGCTGAATCGTATCCGCATACTTCTCCAGCGCCCTGTTTACCTCCTGTTCGCTCCGCACAATAGAACCTCGTCTCTTATCTGTGGTGTCCGCCGCCATGATGGCCGCCGCCGTGATGACCGCCGTAACCGCCGCCATAACCGCCGCCGGATGACCAGTTGTCACAGTATCCGTCGCCATTGTTATCTACATACCCGTATCCCTGGCCGCCGGTCCATCCTGCCGTCGTTGTGGTTGTTGTCTGGCTTCCCTGGTAACTCTGGCTTCCGCCGGAATAGCTCTGGCCGCCGCCGGAATAACTCGGTGTCTGGGTTACCACCGGTCTCTCGGATACATAACCGGACATGCTGGCGCCTGTTCCATAGTTACCGCAGAAATTCGTCGGGCATCCGTTGGCAACCGGACAGTTCACATTCTGATAACTGCAGAATCCGCTGCCGCTCCCGCCGTAGAAGCAACGGGCTTCTATGGGTTTCTCAGCAAATGCCACAATCCCTCCCAGGGAAAGCGCCAACACAAAAACCAGTGCAATTGTTACAATTTTCTTCATGTTCTTCCTCCATTCTACTGCTCTTTTTACTTGTTCTCCCGGATCATTACTGATCTCTACTTATAATACGACCCAGGAACAAGAAACCATTCAAAAAATAATAATTATTTTTTTTCTTTTGCCAGCAGTGCGGCTCCGATCGCTCCGGCGTATCTGCCCCGCTCTGTAGGCTCAACGGTCTGTCCGATCTTCTCGGATAATATTTTCGTAAAATACCCGCTGTGGCTTAAGCCTCCCGTCAGAATGATCCTTCCGGAAAGATTCTTTCTCTGACTCAGCTGCGCCACCTTTGCGGCAACAGAGTCCACCACCCCGGCTGCGATGTCCTCCCGCTTCCTTCCTTCTCCGATGTAGTTGATCACCTCGGATTCCGCAAACACCGTACACAGAGAACTGATAGGAAGGACGCACCCGGCGTCAGCCATGTCAAATAATTCCTGCAGCGTAACACCCAGGCGGTTTGCCATAATCTCCAGAAATTTCCCCGTTCCGGCGGAACATTTATCATTCATGAGAAAATCCTGCACCATGCCGTGCGAAACCAGGATGACCTTTGTATCCTGTCCACCTACGTCAATAATGGTACAGTCGTCTCCCGCCATCTCCCGGCCTCCTCTGGCATGGCAGGTAATCTCCGTAATCACATGGTCTGCAAAATCAACAGCCACCCTTCCATATCCTGTTGCCACCACTTTCGTGTCATCTGCCAGAACATCGATGCCTTCTCCCAGAAGTTTTTCCTTAATCGTCTGGGTTGTCTCCTTACTGCTCCATCCTGTGGGAAGGACAAACTCCAGCTCTTTGTCTCCGACTGCGGCCACCTTGGACGCAGTGGAACCAATATCAATCCCTACATAATTCATGTCGTTTACCTCAAATCTAAGAAACCGCAGACAGCCTGCTGCCAGGCCATCTACAGTCTCTAACAATATCTGTCCCTTTTCGGGTTCACATCCCGCTCAATCTCTGCAATCGTAAGGATCTCAATCCCATGCTCTTTCACGCAGGATTCGATTGTACCAAGATCCTCCTTCTTCACCAGAAGGGATACTCCGCAGCACTTGCTGGCAGCCCGGGGCGTGGGCGCAATCACCGCCTTCACCCCCAGGGCCTTCAGTTCCCGGTGTAACCGCATTGCATTATCATGATTGGGAAATAAAACATAATGCTGTATCTCTGGCATATGTAAACTTCCTTCTTAGTTATTCAGCATTTCAATAAATGCGCTGACTCTGGTGCGTAACTGCTGTGCATCGCTGTCCGTGTAATCCGTCTCGATTCCAAGTACCGGGATTCCCTCATCTTTCAGCGCACGCTCTACCAGATAACCTTCCGTATCATACAGGTTGCAGAACTTCAGATTCACATCAATGATACCGTCCGCTTTATACTCCTTTGCAAGACGTAAGATATCGTCAATCCTTCCGGTGTTGGGCGTGAAGCACGCACAGTTAATGTTCATGTATCTCTCTGCCAGTGCCATAATCTGGTCAGCAACTTCCGTCTTCGTCTCATCCACCAGATGTTCAAAATAACGTGTACCCGTACACATCTCCTCACAGACAACCGCACCGCCGCTGGTCTCAACAATGTTATGAAGCTTCCAGTTCGGGATGGCAAGAGGCGTTCCCGTCAGAAGGATCCGTTTCGTTCCCGCCGGAACCACGCTGACTTTGTCTTTCACACGCTGGTCAAGTTCATCACACAATGCATTGGTCATCTTGGTAAACCTTCCCGGATCATCATAGAATGCAATCTGTGAGATCAGCAGGGCATCGCATCCGCTGATTGGAAGATTCTCATTCTTACGCAGTTCATACAGACGCTCTAACGCCTTGCGCTTGCCGTTGATCAGCCGGATGCTGTCCGAAAGCTTCTCAGCAGTGATCTGATTGCCGGTAAATTCTTCCACGGCATTCTTGAATGTCTCAATCTCTTCTGCCCATGCCTTCACGTCCCTGGTGCGCTTCATCTGGGGAAGATCCATGATGTGGATCGGCACGTCCTCGCCTAAGATCTCCCATGCTTTCTTCTTGCCGTCACAGGTCGTCTCACCCACATACATGTCTGCAATCCTGAAAAACGGACAGGTACGGTCAAGCCGTGCGCCCACGGAAGCCTTGATCAGCGGGCAGGTATTGGTCGGAAGCACCTTCTCTCCGCCGGGAACCCAGAACTGTGAGCCGCCGCATAATCCTGTGGCAATTGCGTCCGCTGCAAATACGATCTCATCCGGCACATAGACACAGAATGTTCCGAATACCTTGCCGCCCTTCTTCTGATGCTCAATCAGCTCCGCCGGCCGGATTCCGTGGATGTCCGCTACCACCATGTTATAATAATCCATCCCCTCCGGGCGGTTCTCCTGTGACAGATACACATCTCCGAACGCCTGCGGAAGCACCGCACATAACTGGTCATGGGTCTCCAGATCCATCCCCAGTTCTTCCCACATCTTGCGATAATCAGCCATAATTAAATCCTCCTTTGTATCTATAATACTGATAGAATAACCGTAACACGTATAGCTGGTCCGGGCAATGGATTCATGATGGAATTGCTATTGTTTTTTTTAATAAGATGCATGTATTTATTTATCTTTTCTATATACGGTCAGTACCGTTCCGTCTGAAAATCCGTCTCTGTTACTTCCTGGCCAAAATCATGCGGATTCCTTCCAGACAGCGGTCAATCTCTTCCTCCTGATTTTCCATCCCGAAGGCAAACCGTACCGTCCCCTGGGGAAATGTCCCCAGAGTGCGGTGGGCCATGGGCGCACAGTGAAGTCCGACTCTGGTCATAATTCCGTACTCCTGCTCCAGTTCAAATGCCGCAATTGCATTGTCCCTTTTCAGAAAATCCAGGGAAACGACCGCAGTCCTGTCCTGTATTCCCTGTTTTCCCACAATCCGGAGATCCGGGTACTCCAAAACCCGTTCCAGAAAATACCGGGTCAGTTCCATCTTCCGCCTGTGAACCGACTCTATTCCGGTCTCTTCTATGTAAGAAAGCGCTGCATGGAGTCCGATAATACCGGGAAGATTCAGCGTTCCGCTCTCATATTTATCCGGAAGCGACTCTGGCATTTCAAGGGAATCCGACTGGCTTCCGGTTCCCCCGGCGATATAGGGCGACATAGACCGGTCAAGTTCCTCCGAAATGAGAAATCCGCCGATTCCCTGGGGTCCCAGAAGTCCTTTATGTCCGGTAAACGCAAGAAAATCAATCCCAGAGCCCTCCATGTCCACCGGAATCGTTCCCGCACTCTGGGCCGTGTCCACGGCAAAGTACAGATGACGCCTCCTGCAGATCTCCCCAATCTCTCTGATGGGCAGAACGGTTCCGCATACATTGGATGCGTGGAGCATAATCACCGCTTTCGTATGACTGTTGATTGCGTCCTCCACAGACTCCGGCCGCACGGTTCCGTCCTCTTCTGTCCTTACAACATCCCAGGCCACGCCCTTTCCTTCCATCTGTTTCAGCGGACGCATGACAGCATTGTGCTCCAGCCCCGACACCAGCACATGATCCCCTGGTTTCAGAAAGCCTTTAATAAAATAATTCAAAGAGTAAGTAATCCCCGGGGTAAAGATCACATTCCTGGAATCCTGTGCTCCAAACAGCCTGGCAAGCTGGTCCCGGGTCTTAAGTACCACCTCTTCTACTTCATAGGCGCCCTCATAACTGCCCCTGTTAATGTTAAATGCTCCCTTTTGCAGCAATTCTGCCATTGCCTCTGCAACGCCTGGCGCTTTCGGCCAGGAGGTACTTCCATGATCAAAATAAACCTGTTTCTTTTCTTCCATTTTCCTGCCTTTCCCCATATTCAATTCCTGCCAGAACCAGTCCCTGGGGCGGTGCCGTCACACCCGCCTCAGTCCGCTCCTTTGCTTCCAGTATCTCCTTCACTTTCTGAGGTGCGTAGAACCCTCGCCCTACGCGGATCAGAGTTCCTGCTATGATCCGCACCATGTGATACAGAAAACCATTTCCGGTGACCCGTATGGTAATGTCCGGTCCCATCTCCCCGATCTCTATCCCGTCAATCCTGCGCACCGTATCCTCTGCATTGGTGCGGACATTGCAGAAGCTGACGAAATCATGTTCTCCCACCAGAAAGGCCGCACCCTGGCGCATCTTCTCCACATCCAGAGGAAAAGATACAAAAGTGCTGTATCTGCGTTTCAGAGGATTGGGAGTCTCTGCATGAAAGATATGGTATTCATAGGTCTTTGTCACCTTCTGCTGATAACGGGGATGCCAGTCCGGCTCCACTTCGTCGGAACGGACAATCACGATATCCGGAGGAAGCTTCTGATTCAGCGCATACGCCATCCTCTCCGGGGGAATCGGAGATTCTGTGTCAAATACCGCTACATTTCCCAGGGAATGGACGCCCGAATCTGTCCGGCTCGCCCCGATCACACGAATGTCCTCCCCTGTCAGCTTCTTAAGCCTTTGGTTCAGCACCTCCTCGATGGTGATGCCGTTGGGCTGGATCTGCCAGCCGCAGTAATCCGTGCCGTCATAGGCAACATATAATCTGATCCGCCTCTTCATTCCGCTCTCCTGCCAGAAACTTATTTTTTAGAATATCCATACATGAAGCGGCACGTACCGCCCAATGCCGACCACCGTCACCACGTACACAATCATCACCAGGTAAGCCATGTAATCCCTGGTTCTGTAACGCAGCGGCTTCATCTTCGTCCTTCCCTCACCGCCCCGGTAGCACCTGGCTTCCATGGCCATGGCAAGATCATTGGCACGCCGGAAGGCAGACACGAACAAAGGCACCAGGATCGGAATCATGCTCTTGGCTCTCTGAATCATATTGCCGCTCTCAAGATCCGCCCCCCGTGCAATCTGTGCCTTCATGATCTTGTCCGTCTCTTCCAGCAGTATCGGGATAAACCGCAGGGCAATGGACATCATCATGGCCACTTCATGCACCGGCACATGCACCTTGTTCAGCGGGTGAAGCAGCGCTTCGATTCCATCCGTCAGTTCGTTTGGCGTGGTGGTAAATGTCATGAGGGAGGATCCGATAATCAGATAGACCAGCCTGACCGCCATATAGACCGCCGTCACCAGCCCGCCTTCCGTGATGGTGAAAATCCATGCGTGAAACAGCACCTCTCCGCTTCTGGTAAGAAAAAGATTGAACACAACCGTAATCATCAGAAGCATTATCACAGGCTTAAGCCCTCTCACAATAAAGGAAAAGGGCACCTGCGAAATGCGGATCACCGCCGCCAGAAAGAGGGTGGCAATCAGATATCCGGATATGCTCTTAAACAGAAACAGGGAAATCAGATACAGAAGAGTGGACATAAGCTTTACCCTTGGGTCAAGCCTGTGCACCACACTCTTTGCCGGATAATATTGTCCTATCGTAATATCTCTTATCATTCTACCTTCTCCAATACCCTCATGATCTCGTCCGCCGCCTCGGCAACCGTTGTCACATCCGTCCTGACCGGAATCCCCTTTCCGGCAAGGTCATGCATAATATAGGTAACCTGCGGTGCGGCAAGTCCTACCTTCTCCAGTTCCCGGTAATGCTCAAACACCTTCTTCGGCTCGTCATGGTACATGACCGTCCCCTTATTCATCACAATCAGACGGTCCGCATATCTTGCAATGTCCTCCATACTGTGGGAAACCAGGATGACCGTCATATCACTCTCCTTGTGGAGAAATGCAATCTGATCCAGAATGTCGTCCCTTCCCCTGGGGTCAAGCCCCGCCGTAGGCTCGTCCAGCACCAGAACCTTCGGCCGCATTGCCAGAACACCGGCAATGGCCACCCTGCGCTTCTGACCGCCGGACAGTTCAAAGGGGGAACTCTGATAATATTTTTCCTTAAGGCCTACCAGCCCAAGGGCTTCCAGCGCCCGTTCCCTGCACGCTTCCGGTGACAGCCCCTGGTTCCTGGGGCCGAAACACACATCCGTGAGCACGTCAATCTCGAAAAGCTGATGCTCCGGGTACTGGAACACCAGCCCCACCTCGCTGCGCAGCTTCCGCATATCGTAGCCTTCCTGGTAAATATTCTCTCCATTATAATACAGTTCCCCGCTGGTGGCCCGGATCAGCCCGTTCAGATGCTGGATCAGCGTGGACTTCCCGGAACCCGTATGCCCGATGATCCCGATAAATTCCCCGTGCTTTATCTCCAGGCAGATATCGTTCAACGCCTTCTTCTCGTATGCGGTTCCCTGGCTGTAAACATAATTCAGATGTTCTAATTTGATTGACATAGCGCTTCCACCAACTCTTCTTTTCTCAGTATACCGTCTCTGATCTTCAATCCCCGTTTTTTTAATTCATCCGCCAGGAGCGTGACCTGGGGGACGTCCAGACGGTAAGACTTCAGTTCGTCCACCCGTGAAAATATTTCTCTGGGCGTCCCTTCCATCACCACATGGCCATGATCCATCACATAGATCTTATCCGCATCTACCACTTCTTCCATATAATGGGTGATCAGAATGACCGTTACCTGCTTCTGCTGCCTTAACTTCTGCACGGTCTTCAAGACCTCTTTGCGCCCCACCGGATCCAGCATGGCCGTGGGTTCGTCTAAGACAATGCATTTGGGTTCCATGGCCACCACGCCCGCAATGGCAACCCGCTGTTTCTGCCCGCCAGATAATTTGTTAGGGGAATGATGGCGGTATTCGATCATCCCTACTGCTTTCAGACTCTCCTCCACCCTCTGCCAGATCTCATCCGTGGGTACGCCTAAGTTCTCGGGGCCGAATCCTACGTCTTCTTCCACCACGGTACCGATAATCTGGTTATCGGGATTCTGGAACACCATCCCGGCAGACTGGCGTACATTCCACAGTTCGCCGGGGTCGCTGGTGTTGCGTCCGTTGACCCACATGGTGCCTTCTGACGGTACGAGGATGGCGTTGATGTGCTTGGCGAGAGTAGATTTGCCAGATCCGTTATGGCCCAGGATGGCGATGAACTGGCCTTCTTTAACGTCGATGTCCACTTTGTCAATTACGCGGGAAGTGCCGGTAACGTTACCCTCTTCGTCACGTTTCTCATATTCAAATACCAGTTTTTCGGTCTGAACCATATCCATTGGGGTTCCTCCTGTCTATTGATTCACTTTTCTTATTGTACGGTATCGGGAAATACGGCCACCTGTCTTTTGTACGATAGGTGACCATTACCATTCCGCATTTATGCCATAAAAGGCTGCCTGGCCTCAATATACATACTGATATCATCCACAATATACTGCCTGCCGGTCGTGTGCAGCGCCTCGTAGTAGTCACGGATATAGTCAATTACACGGTAACGGTTGAACAGGTCGATCACTCCCCTGCCGTCCAGCCCTTTAGCAACTTTGTATTCCTCAATACAGTACACAACAAAATTCGTCTTGTCATCCATATTCATGCCTCCTCCGGGTAGGTGATACTGCCAGTTTCCTTTTCCTCCATCCATAAATCAAACAGAGTAGGAACGCTTAGATGCCATAGCTTCGTTTCTTCGCGCTCCAACTGACGGTAGAGTTCGGAGGCATATACCGCAGTCAGCGCCTCTTTTTCTGTGATATTCTGTGTTTCGATTATCTTTTTGACTAACCGGGGAACGATCAGCTCCAACATAGTCTTAATACTCACTTCGCTCATTTCGATTCCTCCCCTATGTCAAGCTGCCCAATATAGTGTAACTGTGCAAGAGCCTCCTCTGTAGTAAACGTCATCTGATTATACAACTTTTTTACTTTTAACCGGGCAATTGTTTCCTCTTTTGTCAGAATTCCTTCCTCGTAGGCAACGAAAGTCCGGTAAATTGTATCATTTGCCACCGGCCCGAATACCATATCAAATTGTTCTCCCTGATAATTGCCGCCTCGGTTCGCATAGACAAAATCCAACCATTCCTCATTTGCTTCGGGAAAAACAAGCAGCTTAAATTTATTTTTCAGTTCTTCCATTTCCGCAATTTCATAAATACTGATATGGGGAGAACCGTTCTCTCTCCGCTCCGTAACCTTACCTGCAAAGCTTACAGCCTGTTCCCGATTAGTCGTTGTATAAAAGCCGCTGCCAAAATCCAGCGTCCTGTTCTGCCGAATCAACCTCGGTTTATCCACTATCACATTACTGCCATGATATTAAATCATAGATGAACCTCCATTTTTATTATCAGCAAACTCCCAAAGATCACCCATCTATATTATAACCAAGGTAACTCAAAATGTAAATGAATATGTGTGATGACAGTAACCTACACCACCAGCATCGCATCCCCAAATGAAAAGAACCGGTACTTCTCCCTCACCGCCTCTTCATAAGCTGCCAGCACCGTTTCCCGTCCGGCCAGCGCAGACACCAGCATAATCAGCGTGGATTCCGGCAGATGGAAATTGGTAATCAGACAATCCAGAACCTTGAACCGGTACCCCGGATAAATAAAGATTTCCGTCCACCCGCTGCACGCCTGCAGCCTCCCGTTTTCATCAGCCGCAGATTCCACCGTGCGGCAGCTTGTGGTCCCCACACAGATGACCCGCTTCCCGTTCTCTTTTGCCCGGTTAATCTTAGCTGCAGCCTCCTCGTCAATCTGGTAAAATTCTGAATGCATATGATGGTCGGTAATTTCATCCACCTTTACAGGCCGGAATGTGCCAAGCCCCACATGCAGCGTCACTTTTGCAATCTCCACGCCCATACCCTCAATCTTTTCCAGCAGTCCGGGCGTAAAATGCAGCCCTGCCGTCGGCGCTGCCGCCGAACCCGTATGTTCTGCATACACGGTCTGATAACGGTTCTGATCCTTAAGCTGGTGGGTGATATAAGGCGGCAGGGGCATCTGGCCAAGCTGATCCAGGATTTCCTCAAAGATTCCCTCATAGGTAAACTGAATCAGACGGTTTCCTTCTTCCACAACGTCTACCACCTCTCCGGTCAGAAGCCCGTCCCCAAAGACAATTCTCGTTCCCACTTTCGCTTTCTTCCCCGGCTTCACCAGGGTCTCCCAGATATTGTTTTCTTTTCTTTTCAGTAAAAGTATCTCAATCTTCCCGTTAGTTCCTTCTCTGGAACCAATCATCCTTGCCGGAAGGACTCTGGTATCATTGATCACCAGACAGTCGCCCTCCCGGAGATATTCTGTAATCTCCCGGAATATGCGGTGCGAAATAACTCCAGACTCCCTGTCAAGTACAAGGAGTCTGGAGCTTTCCCGATCCGCAAGCGGATCCTGTGCAATCAGTTCTTCCGGCAATTCATAATAAAAATCCTGACGTTTCATTCCCTTATGAATCCCTTTCTAATTCTTTCATCCGTTCATTTCTCTGTGTGCTTATGATCTGTCGGTCTTCCTGTTTTCCTCTGCAGCATCATCTGTCTCTCTCAGCCCGGTTTCCCAGGAAGTCTGCCGCATATTCCCACCAGGCGCTCCTCCATAGGGCGGCATCGGCGGCACCGGCGGCATCGGCGGATACATGACCGGAGCCTGGTACTTTGGAATCACCTTGATTTTCTTTCCGTAAACCACCCTGGTATCACAGATCATATCATGAAGCCCTCTCTTCTCCCGGTCAACTCCTGCCATAATATAGCCGATCCCCACAGACAGCCCGCACAGGAATCTGCCCACGGTCTCCCGGTAAATCACATTGACAAGCCCTAACCCCGGACTCCCGTCGGCATTCACCACTCTGAGATTCAGAAGCCTCTTCCCCGGCGTTGTCCCGGTGTAACAGGTAAGCAGGATAAAATACAGAACCTGCAGCACATACAGGATGATATCCTTTAACGTATACTGGAACAGCAGTCTGGTGTGAAGCACATTTCCGCCCGCAATGGACATTAGCCCAAGTACCATTCTGACGAACAGAAGTCCGATCCAGACGATGGCAAGGTCGATGAGATATGCCGACAGCCGCACCCAGAATCCCGCATACTCCAGTTCCCGCCTGCTGCGGTCAGCGTAATTGTTCTGCATAGTACATCGGCACCCCGCTTTCCATTTCTGCTGCGGTTTCCTTCAGAATCTGAGCCTCTGACTTTGGAATCACACTTTGAATCTTTGCAAACAAAGACGTTAAGAAATCCAGCTCACTCTCCGGCTGATAGAATTCGTATGCTCCAAGTTCGCTGCTCATAGCCGCCGTCATATCCTCATAAAGGCTGATTTCATCAATGAGCCCGTTTTCCAACGCCTGGTTCGCCGTGTAAACACGTCCGTCAGCCAGTGTTCTCACCGTCTCCTCATCCATGCCGCGGCCTTCTGACACAATCCCTACAAACTTATTATAATATTCGTCCACCTGAGTCTGGTAAATCGCCATCTGCTCCTCTGTCATCCTGGAACTGTCCTTATACGCCCCGCTGGTGATACTGAAATACCGGATTCCTAATTTCTCGTACAGACCGCTCATGTCAAATCCCGACATAATGACACCGATCGAACCGGTGGTGGTATTGGGATTTGCGTAAATCTTATCCGCTGCCATGGAGATCAGATATCCTCCGGATGCCGCATAATGCGCCATATAATCCCAGACCGGGCGCCCGGTCTGCTCCTTGTATTCCTTAAGTTTCAGATACAGTTCCTCCGACTCATACACCGTTCCTCCGGGAGAATCCACATAAAGAAGGATTCCCTTGTTATCGCTGTCACTCATCAGATTATCTATATAATCCAGAGTCGTAATATGCTGATATCCCACCGGAACGTCAAATATTCCGGTTTCCGTCTGCTCCTGGATTGTGCCCTGCACCGTCACCACGGCGATATAGTCCTCGGACGGAGGATTAAAACCGCTGTCGTCCGTAAGCAGTTCCTTCATGCTCTCTCTCATCACTGTCTCTGAAAACGTATTCGTCAGCACGCTGGACACTCCCACCATGATAAACAGAATCACCGCAATGACCAGACCGCCTATCTGCTTTTTATTCATTTCCTACTCCATTTCTTATACAATCAACACCTATTTGCGCAGCTCGATACCCATACCGTCAAGGGCTTTCAGAATCCTGCCCATGGCCTCCGTCACTTCTCCATCCTCTAAGGTCTTATCCTTCGCACGGAATACGATGGAATATGCCACAGACTTATATCCCGCTTTGATCTGGGCGCCTTCATACAGGTCAAACAAGGCATAACTCTCCAGATATGCGCCGCCCTTCTTTTCGATCACCTCTTCGACCTGGCCCACCAGGATCTCCTTTGGCATCACCATGCTGATGTCGCGGGTCACGGAAGGATAACGGGCAATTCCCGTGTATTTCCGGTCAAATGACGCCCGCCCAACGATTTCTGGCATATCCAGTACCGCAATGTAAGCCCTGGTTCCGATTCCATAGGCATCCGCAACGTCCGGATGAATCTCACCTAAATATCCCACAGCCACGCCGTCATAAATGATATCTGCCTGGCGTCCCGGATGGAGATAGGGCCTGCCGGACTTCGGGTCATAGACTTCCTTCTTGTGGAGCCCGATTTTCTCGAAGAATTCTTCCACGACCCCCTTCATGCTGAAGAAATCTCCATCCCCGTACATTCCCAGTGTAAACTGCATCCGCTCTTCCGGGAGTTCCTTCAGAGGCAGTTCTTTGGGCAGGTAAATATTGCCCAGTTCGTACAGCCGCACGTTCTTGTTTCTTCTATTATAATTGGTTGCCAGCGAGGTCAGCATTCCATTCAGAGAAGTGGTGCGCATAATACTGTAATCCTCTCCAAGAGGGTTCATAATCTCCACCGTCCGGCGAAGAGGAGAATCCTTTGGAATCCGCAGCCTGTCAAACACCTTCGGGCTCTCGAAAGAGTAGGTCATACCCTGGCTGAAGCCACAGAATTCAGCAATATCGCGGGCAATCTCCTCCACCCGCAGCTTGAATGACAGCTTTCCTGTGGTCGCCTCTCCCGTAGGCAGCGTGGTCGGAATGTTGTCATATCCATAGAACCTTGCCACCTCTTCCGCCAGGTCAGCCAGACGGAACAGATCCTGCCGGAAAGTGGGGGCGATCACTTCGCTCTTCTCTTCATCAAAGGTAAGCCCGATTTTCTGGAAATACCCCAGCATCTCTTCTTTCGAAATATCCGTCCCAAGAAGACGGTTGATTTCCTCTGCATCAAAAGGCACTCTGACCGGCTCTCTCTTCTTTCCGTAGACATCCACAATTCCGCCCACGACTTCACCGGCTCCCAGTTCCTCTACCAGCTGGCAGGCACGGTCAATCGCCGCCTGGGCATTATTGGGATCCAGACCCTTTTCGAATTTACCCGAGGCATCTGTACGCAGGCCGATCTTCTTGCTGGATCTGCGGATGTTGGTGCCGTCAAAACATGCGGCCTCGAAAAGCATGGTCTTCACGTCATCCGTAATCATGGAATTCTCTCCGCCCATGATTCCCGCAATACCGATGGATTTCTCACCGTCACAGATCATCAGCACGGATTCATCCATTTCCCTCTCCTGCCCGTCCAGAGTGGTGAATTTCTCACCTTTCCCGGCATTGCGCACGATAATCTCACGCCCGGCAATGGTGTCCAGGTCATAGGCATGCATGGGCTGGCCGTACTCTTCCATCACATAGTTCGTAATATCCACCAGGTTATTGATGGGGCGGATTCCTACGGAGGCAAGGCGCCTCTGCATCCATTTCGGCGAGGGGCCGATCTTGATATTCTTAACCACACGGGCACAATATCTGGGGCAGAGGTCGTCATTTCTTACGGAAACCTTGATGTAATCATTGACATCTTCCGCATTTCCCGTAGGTGTTACCACCGGCGGCTGGAAGTCCTGGCCGAATGTAGCGGCGGCTTCTCTTGCAATTCCCACTACGCTGAAGCAGTCTACCCGGTTAGATGTGATTTCATACTCAAATACTACGTCGTTAAGGCCCAGCGCTTCCACCGCACTGGCTCCCACGTCTGCATCCTCCGGGAAGATGTAGATTCCTTCTTCCGGAGCTTCCGGGTACATGGAACGGTCAGAGCCAAGTTCTTCGATGGAGCACATCATACCAGAACTCTCAATCCCCCGGAGTTTTCCCTTCTTGATCTTTACACCTCCTGCCACACGGCTTCCCGGCTCATGGCCTCCTGCCACACGTCCTCCTGCCAGCACCACCGGAACCTTGTCGCCCTCGTGTACGTTCTTTGCTCCGGTGACGATCTGTACCGTCTCATTTCCTACGTTCACCTGGCAGACAATCAGTTTGTCGGCATCCGGGTGCTTCTCAATCCTGTCAATCTGGCCGATCACGATTTTGTCCAGATCGGCGTCCAGTATCTCATATCCTTCTACTTTTGTTCCGGACAGCGTCATCGCATCCGTATACTCTCCGGCGGTCACGTCAAGCCCTGGAACATACGCTTTTATCCATGATAATGATGTATTCATCTTTCCTACCCCTTTCTTAGAACTGTTTCAAAAACCGGATATCATTCTCATACAGCAGTCTCATATCATCGATCTCATACTTCAGCAGCGCAATCCGTTCCAGCCCCACGCCGAACGCAAACCCTGTGTATTCTTCAGGATCGATCCCGCACATTTCCAGCACATGGGGGTGTACCGTTCCACAGCCAAGAATCTCAATCCAGCCGGAGCCCTTGCAGAAACGGCATCCTTTTCCCCCGCACTTAAAGCAGGTTACATCCACCTCGGCGCTTGGCTCTGTAAACGGGAAATGATGAGGCCTGAACTTCGTCTTCGTATCGGGCCCGAACAGTTCTTTGGCAAATACTTCCAGCGTCCCTTTCAGATCTGCGAACGAAATGTTCCGGTCAATGACCAGTCCCTCGATCTGATGGAAGGACGGGGAATGTGTGGCATCCACCTCGTCAGAACGGAACACCCGCCCCGGCGCAATCATGCGGATGGGGAGTTTCCCCTGCTCCATCACACGGGCCTGCACCGGAGAAGTCTGGGTACGAAGTACGATCTCCTTATTGACATAGAACGTATCCTGTTCATCCTTGGCCGGATGACCGTCCGGGATATTCAGTTTCTCGAAATTATATAAGTCGTACTCCACATCCGGCCCTTCCACTACTTCGTATCCCATTCCGATAAAGATCCGCTCTACCTCTTCCAGTGCAATGGTATTCGGATGACGGTGGCCGACCATGTTTTTCTTCGATGGAAGCGTGACGTCAATGACTTCCTGTTTCATCTTCTCTTCCCGGATGACCCGCTCCATCTTCACTTTACTCTCTTCCAGAATGCTCTCAATCGCCGCCCTTGTTTCATTGACAAGCTGCCCTACCTTCGGACGTTCCTCCGGCGCAACATCCTTCATGCCTTTTAACACTGCGGTAAGTTCGCCTTTCTTACCCAGGAATTTTACACGCACATCATTCAGTTTCTCCGGCACATCGGCAGCTTCGATTGCCTTTAACGCTTCCTCCTTGATGCTTTGCAGTTTTTCTTTCATCGCTTCTCTTCCTTTCCTGCCCTTCTACAAGATTTATCCCCGGAATCCGCCTCAGACGGCTTTCCCCGGAAACAATGACACAAAAAAAGCCCCTCCCGGAAAGGGACGAGCAATTACCCGTGGTACCACCCTGATTCCTGCACGGTCTCCCGTACAGACACTCAACTATGCGTAACGTGCATATGACGGCATCTCCTACTGATTCTCTGATCCTTGCCTGACATGGCAGTCTCCTTAAAAATGATTTCAGAAATGCAGCTCGCGTGGGAAATTCGACAGGAACTGTCTGAACCTGAGGAAACTTTCAGCCCGGTGATCTCCTCTCTCTGATGGAAAACAGCCTTCTACTTACACGGTCATCGCCTTTATCTTTAAAATTATAGCATAAGAACGAATGATGTCAAGACATTTTCACTTCTTTTCAAATATCTTTCCCTCAAACAGCATATTCATTTCTCCGCCGATCAAGATGCAATACATACAGAAATACATCCACAGCATAATCAGCACGATGGTGGTAAGGCTTCCATACATATTGGAAAAGCCTTTGAATACATCCAGATAGACGGAAAACACCCATGATATGACCATCCACCCTACCGCTGCAAACATGGCTCCCGGAAGCTGATCCCGGAACCGCCCACGCCTGTTGGGCAGATAGCGGTACAGCATAAGGGAAAAGACCAGCAGCACCGTCGGCGTGATAATCACACGTGCTTCAATCAGCTGATCCGCCACCCTCCTGAGAAACGGAATGTGCTCTGCAATAAACAGATTCAGTGTGTTACCAAATACTGACAGTACCAGCAGCAGAATAATGACAATAATAAACAGAACGGTATAGACCGTCGCACGGATCCGAAGAACAATGTAGTTCCGCGTCTCCCGGCAGCCATAGATACAGTTAAGCCCCGACGCCATGGAAAGAACGCCTTTCCCAGCTGACCACAGCGCAACCAGGATGGTTACCGGGATGATTCCCATAGACTGATTGTATACCTGGTTCACGATGGATGTGATCAGTGTCTCCACCGATGACGGAAATACCTGGATGACGGCCGTCATCACGTCCGCCTTTGTCACCGGTGTATACTGCACCATAGTAAGCAGAAGCAGAATAATCGGAATCATACACAGCATAAAAAAATATGCCGTCTGGGCAGCATAAGCGCCTACATGGTGGTCATTAAAACTGTCCGTAATGCCTGTAATTCTCTGATAGATATCCTTTAATCTCTTCATAATTTTCTCCCATATTTCTGTTCTATATTTTACCCGATTTTCCAGGATTTGTCTATGATAAGTACTCAGATAGTATATGAAAGAAAAGCAAAAAATATAAGCCGGGCGCTTAGCTGTCACCGGCTTGAATTTCCACATCATGAAAAAATAACGTCAGTATATCTATGTAACTCTTCCCTTTTTTTGCCATCTCATTTGCACCGTTCTGGCTCATTCCGATTCCATGGCCAAACCCGCCGCCGGAAATCACAAAGGTCTCTCCCTCCTTCCGGATTGTGATAAATGCACTGGGAAGAAGCGCAGAGCCTGCCGCCGTTGTTCCGTCCTGCTTCACAATCTCATAGCCGCTTCCGCCCAACGCCCT
>CAJULU010000004.1:0-1572 GCA_910587575.1 uncultured Dorea sp. | reverse complement strand
ACAGTGTATCTGCCGGTATCCTTGCCTCCCACCGGTACCAGGGAAGCCCTGCCTCATAGTCCCCGCTTTCGTCCTTTACCTCCACAGACTGGAGATACTGGTTTCCTTCATTGATTTCCGTTCCCCAGGCCTCCGGCCCTGCTGTCTTTCCGCAGGATGTGGAATAATAGTAGGTGGTCACAATCTGCCCCTGATAGCGTACCACCTGTCCCTGGGTCTCCATCACTGCCCGGTTCGTAGATTCCTGGGCATTGGAATTGCCGTATACCTGATAATCCGTACTGTCGTTCACGTGTGCCTCGTATTCCGGATACCCAAAGCCTGTCATCTGCCGATAGGCGTAGCTCCTGGCGCAGACCGCCTGTGCCTTTAATGCCTCAAGTTCGTAGGAAGGCGGCATTTCACTGGGCACTACCTTGCACAGATACGTCTCCAGAGGGAGTTCATTAATAATCACAATTCCTTCCGCCGTGGTCCGCAGTTCCAGCGTTCCGGCATAGGAAGGGGTTCCGCAGTTTCTCTTGATGCTGTTCAAGGTAATCTCGCCTCCGTCCCTGGCAGTGATGCGGATATTGCCATTCTGAAACCCCGGGTCGTCCGGTGCAAATGTAACCGCCTGCCCTGGTTCTGTCTCCCGGCTCTCCTCTCCGGACGCAATCACCATTCCGCCTCCTGCGCACACTTCTACGCTGGGGTGCGTAAGACCCACATATCCGTACGTCATCAGCAGAACCCGGATATTGGGGTTATTGACTACGATCTCCCATTTTTCTTCCTGGGGTTCTTCCTCTTCTTTCTGTTCCTGGCTCCCCTTCTTACGTTCCCCTTGCAGCCCTTCCTCCCGGTGTGTAAGCGCCGCCTGCAGGCCTCCGATGATCAGAAGACAGAGGAGAATCAGCATCCCGTACCAGAAAGGGTCGGAGAATCTGACGGGGAAAAGCCGGTATCTGCTTCTTTTGCCGAATTTTCTATATCTGTGATATCTTTTCAATCCATCTGCAACCCCTTGTCCAAATACTTTTTTCTCAATGTATGCCTTGATTCAATAGAATATTACCTTAGTTACTGACATTCCTATATTAGCATTTGATCTCTGAAACCGCTATGGCAAAATGTAAAAAGGTGCAAAGACTTTCATAATTCGATAAAGACTTTACACCTTACAGGTTACTATTTACTTATTTGATATGCGATTACACTTTGATTCTATCAAGTTCCGTGATATTAATGCCTAAAGAAGACAATGTAACTTTCAATTCAATATAACGTTTGTGTATCTGTTCGTACGTTTCAAGATCATCATTCTTTTTAGCTAATATCATCCAGTCCTGAATCCTTGAAAACTCGTTTATCGAATCCCTGACAATATCTGCCTGGCCTGGCATATCCTTCACCTACTTTCTATCAGTGCCGTTTACTTTGGTTCTTTCATTATATCAACCCTTGATATTACTGGATTTAAAGCGATTTTTAGAGTTGAACATCAGATTTAGAGTTGACATATAAGTAAAAACACAATCAGCTTTTTCAAAGCGCAGAGTGATGATTCCGGTATTCCATACCAAACGCTTA
>CAJULU010000003.1:103738-115122 GCA_910587575.1 uncultured Dorea sp. | reverse complement strand
TCAAACATATCTTTTCCGTCAAAATATCTTCTGGCTTTCTTAAATTGCATATATATGTTTCCTGCTGGTTCTTTTCCTGTACTAAAATCTTTATCAAAACTCCACAATCCAAAAAATTTTATCAGAAATCTTTGTGGAATATTAGTTCCATCTCTCCCCTTTTCTATTTCTGCTTTTTGCCATGCAATAACATCTTCAATATTAATTGATGTATGCTTCATAAACATATGCGGATAAAAAAATTCTGCATGACTATTTTCTATTCTTGTTGTTTTTCCTTTTATATCTTTTACACACAAATCATAAGTTACTCTTGAATCACTACCATCTATAGTCAAATGTCCTAAAGGTGTATTCGTCAATAATACATAATTCCAGCTCTCTGCCGTATTAATTCCTATCCAGGCTAAGTCCTTGATTTTATTACCGTTTTCATCTTTAAAGAATAATTTAAAAGACGTTCCTTGATCAAATGGAAATGCTTTATCTTCACCATCCTTACACTCAACAAATGGCATATCTACATCTCCTGTTTTATCATCTATCCACTTCTTGGCATTATTTATTTCTGCATACTGTTCAAAAGATGGCGTTTTTGTATACATCTGCATCTTACAAAACCCATATGCTAAGTATGTTGTTCCCACACCTTTATTTCCTCTTGTATGACCATCTGTCTTATAAGAAACATTTGGAGACAAAAAAGCACGGAACTGTTCTTTTTCAAATCCTATTCCATTATCTGCTACATAAATACTGTTTTCTGATAAGTCTATATATATTTTTAGTTTTTTTCTATATTTGTCCCCTACAATATGTGCCATTCTATCTGTAGCATCCATTGCATTCTGTAGCAATTCACAAAAAGGATCATAATACCCAACATATGATTTCAAAATATTTCGTATTTGTTGTTTAGTACTACTTATGGCAAGTTGTCTATAATTTTCTTCTGCATTCATACTTATTATTTCCAAAGGATTCCATTTCTCCAAATAATTTTCCATATTCATTCTCCTATTATTATGATGTATTTTTAAATAATAATTCTCTTTTTGTAATTTTAGCATTTAACAATCAATAAATCTCGGCTTTTAATCTTTCTCTTATTCAACATATTATCAATACTTTATACAACATATTTCAAAAAAACCGGAGTAATTGCAAATACCTTTTCTGATCAACTTCTGATTCTCTTTCACCAAATATCTTAAAGCGGTTACATTCACTTTGATAAAAATCAAGAACCTTTTCCACGTCTTCACAGTCTAAATACACAACACCTCCGCCAACACAATATTGAACATGCTTCAGCAACTCAAATGTTAAATCCATCAATTCATTCCCAGTAATTGAATATTTTTCTGGTACTGCATTATTTTTTCCAAACTGTGCAATTAGAAATGCAGAAATATTGTATTTATTGGTATCCTTGTCCAAAGTTGCATATCTCAACAGTTTCTTACGAGTTGTATTGCTAATATTGGAATTCGTAATCTCGATAGCTTTATGAGATAACGTATAAATCCCTACAAGAATATTTTTCGCCTCACTCGTTCTCTTCATAACAAGATATGTAATGGAAAGTTTCCTCTGTGCAAAATCAATAGATTTATTTCGTACAAAATCTTCCACTTCCCTATTTAATGGACACGAAAAATCGGAGAGAAGTCTTAACAATTCCTCCTCTCCGATTGCTTTAAGCATATCCTGAATATTTACTGCTATACAATCATTCATTTTCTCTATTCTCCATTCCCATAAACTTACGTATTTCTCCTATATTAGTAACTAATGGAATAATTGGTTTAGAAGGCCGCCTTTCCGGTTCATGCGCCGAAATATCCAATGCTTCTGCAAAATCTTCCGCCTTTTGGGGATCTGTAATTTTTATATTAGTAAGTATGCTTGATGTTGCCATATCAACACCTCCTCACGAATTAAAACCTATTCTTATTTCTTATATTATATGCAAAAAATAAGTAAATTGCAATATTTTTTGTAGACAGTCTCTGCTCATAACTCCATCAATATCTTTTTAAATATTACCATAGGAAATGTATAAAACCCCTGCGAATAGTGCATACACGCCATCCACAGGGGTTTCTTCATTCAAAATAACCAGGCAATTTCACCTTATGCATTCATCTGCGCCGCAACCTCCGCCGCAAAATCTTCATTCTTCTTCTCAAGTCCTTCGCCGGTCTCAAACCGCACAAACTTCTTCAAAGTTACCGCCGTACCTGCCTCCCTGGCAACCGCCTCCAGATACTTCGCAACCGTCTCCTTATTCTCAGCCTTCACATACTCCTGCTCTAACAGGCAGACTTCCTTCAGTTCCTTATTCAGACGTCCGGTAATCATCTTCTCAATAATATTCTCCGGCTTATTCGCATTCTTAGGATCGTTCTTAGCCTGAGCAACCAGAATCTCCTTCTCATGCTCCTTGTACTCCTCCGGTACATCATCCGTAGAAACATACTTAGGATTCAGAGCCGCAATCTGCATAGCCACATTCTTGAGGGCTTCCTTCACTGCATCAGAATGACTCTCCGTCTCAGCTTCAACCAGAACACCAATCTTACCGCCTGCATGAATATAAGACACAACGATCCCATTCTCGGAAACGACCTTCTCAAATCTGCGGATATTCATATTCTCGCCAATCTTGGCGATCATAGCCGCCAGTTTATCCTGAACGGTCATAGATGCATCAAGAGCCCATGGCTCTGCCTTGAATCCTTCCACATCCGCTGCATTGGAATCTGCAAGCTGCTCCACGACTTCCTTAACATAAGTCTGGAACACTTCATTCTTTGCAACGAAATCTGTCTCAGCATTGACCTCAACAATTGCTGCCACCTTGTCGTCACCCTTGATCGTAGTCGCAACAATACCTTCCGCAGCAATACGTCCGGCCTTCTTCTCAGCCTTAGCCTGTCCGTTCTTTCTCAGATATTCTACAGCCGCATCCATATCTCCGTCCGTCTCGTTCAGAGCCTTCTTACAGTCCATCATGCCTGCGCCTGTCATCTCTCTTAACTCTTTTACCATACTTGCCGTAACTGCCATATTAATCTCCTCCAAATCTATTGTCCGGGAAAAGCAGATGTCATCTACTCTGCTTCGTCCGTATATCCTTCTCCTGCCTCATCATAAGCAACCTCGTCACCGGTCATTCCCTGGTTGGCCTCAACAACAGCATCTGCCATCTTCGAAACGATCAGTTTCACTGCACGGATCGCATCGTCATTTCCCGGAATTACATAATCCAGTTCTTCCGGATCACAGTTCGTATCTGCAATACCGATCAACGGGATTCCCAGCGTATGCGCTTCCTGCACACAGATTCTCTCCTTCTTCGGGTCTACTACGAAGATTGCATCCGGAAGCTGCTTCATCTCTTTGATTCCGCCCAGGTTCTTCTCCAGCTTCTCCCACTCTTTCTTAAGCTGAATGACTTCCTTCTTCGGCAGCACGTCAAAGGTTCCGTCCTCTGACATTCTCTCAATCTCTTTCAGACGGGCAACTCTGCTCTTGATCGTCTTAAAGTTGGTCAGCATACCGCCAAGCCATCTCTCATTCACATAGAACATTCCGCAGCGTTCAGCCTCGGTCTTAATAGCATCCTGTGCCTGCTTCTTGGTTCCCACAAACAGCACTGTACCGCCTTCTGCAGCAATATCAGACACAGCCTGGTAAGCCTCGTCTACCTTGCCTACAGACTTCTGCAGGTCAATAATATAGATACCATTTCTCTCCGTGTAAATATACGGAGCCATCTTAGGATTCCATCTTCTTGTCTGATGTCCGAAATGAACACCCGCTTCTAAAAGTTGCTTCATTGAAATAACGCTCATGTCTCTTTCCTCCATTTTGGTTTTTGCTTCCGCATATGTGTAAGTCCTTGAAACCGGCTGTGCGGCACCCTCTCAGACAAACAAATGCGTGATTTTTGCGACTTTTTCATGATAGCACAAAAGCCTTGCAAATGCAAGGCTTTTGTCTGCTCATTTTCTACAATATCTGCAATGACATTACATTCCGTTTACCGTCATTCCTACCAGTAACGTCTGTACCAAGGCGAACCATAGACGCTGGCAACCTTCACCACGTCTCCCGTCTGAGGTGCATGAATCATCTGACCACCGCCGATATAGATACCGACATGTCCGGAATAACATACCACATCTCCTGGCTGCGGGCTGCTGACTGCGACTCCGCCGCTGCCCTGTGCACCGGAAGTACGCCCGATACTGATTCCCGCAACCCGGTGACAATACTGGACGAGTCCGGAACAATCCAGGCCGGTTCCCGGTGATGTACCGCCCCATACATAAGGAACCCCCTGCTGGGAATAGGCAGCGTTCACAATCGCCTGGGCTACCGATGCATTGCCGGTTCCGCCGCCGCTCTGATTACTGCTGCTACTGCTGCTGCCGCTATTGACATTGCCGGAAGTACTATTTCCGCCGCCGTTGCCGCTATTACCGCTATTACCGCTATTCCCGCCATTACCAGAATTCTGTGTACCGCCGTTATTATTCTGGCTGCTGCCCGAATTATTATTACCTGCCGCCGCAAGCTGACGCTGGCGTTCTTCTTCTTCCTTACGTCTGCGCTCTTCTGCCTCTCTTGCAGCCGCCTCTACTGCCGCCTGAATCTGGCCATCCAGATCAGCCACTTCCGCCCGCTTCTCTTCAATGGTAGTATTCAGCGTGGTCTTCTCATCTTCATACTCAACCTGCAGAGACTCCAGCTTCTTCTGATCTTCCTCAAGGGTTGTCTTCAGAGTGGCAATCTGATTCTTCGTCTCAACATATTCCTGTAACTGATCCCTGTCATAATCATGTACATTCTGGACATACTCCGCCTTGTTCACCAGATCAGAGAAATTCTCTGCAGATACCAGTGACTCCAACGCCGTTGTATTTCCTTCCTCATACATATACTTAATACGAAGCTTCATCGCCTCATACTGTTCTTTTTCCTTCACCTCTGCTGCGGCAAGGTCATCGGTTGCCTGGATGATCTCCTCACCCTTCTTCACCAGATCTTCTTCCAGACCATTGATCTTGGAAATAATCTTCGTCAGTTCCTCCTGCAGGGAATTCACTTCGCTCTGCTTCTCAGCCTTGTCCTCTTTCAGGTCATCAATTGACGGTGCCGCCATAACCGGCGTAACAATCAGCGAACTGGCAACGATAGCAGCCAAAAATCTTGCTCCAAATTTCCTCATAATGAAACCATCCTTTTTATGTATTTTCTGCTTTCTATTTACACTCTTCTACGTTCTTCCGACATAGTCCCTCTACATCTGGTAACAATTATAACTCAAACCACTAAAACTTGCAATATTTTTTAATAATTTTGTAACAAATGTTTTCGACATATCTGAAACCCCCGGAATACAGGGCATTTTCACGAACTGTACCGGACAGGAAGAGTACAGATTACTGGATGTTCATATTCGTATACCCCATCAGGCTTTCGTCGACCTCCTGCGCCGCCTCCCGGCCTTCACGGATAGCCCAAACCACCAGGGACTGCCCCCTGTGCATGTCCCCTGCGGTAAAAATATTCGCAGCGCTGGTCCCGTAAGCCCCCGGACTTGTGGCAACATTGGTCCGTGCGTCAAGCTTCACGCCAAAAGCTTTGGCCACATAACTCTCACTTCCCAGGAATCCCGCCGCAATCAGCACCAGATCCACATCCACCGTATATTCACTTCCGGCAGTCTCCGCCATCATCATCCGCCCGGTCTTTTCATCCTTCTTTGGCTCCAGCTTCACAAGAACTGCCTTGCAGACCTTTCCCGCCTTATCCTTCTTAAATTCCTTCACCGTCGTCTGATACACCCGGGGATCTCTGCCAGACACCGCAATCGCCTCCTGCTGCCCGTAATCCGTCTTGCAGACTCTTGGCCACTCCGGCCAAGGATTGTCGTCCCGGCGCTCGTCCGGCGCTTTGGGCAGCATTTCCAGCTGAAGGACCGACTTCGCCCCATGGCGCAGAGACGTACCTACGCAGTCATTTCCCGTATCGCCGCCGCCGATTACCATCACGTTCTTTCCCTTTGCAGAGATATATTCCCCTTCTTTCAGCTGCATCTGGTTCGCCCACAGAGCCCTGGTGGTAGATTTCAGGAAGTCCACCGCAAAATGAATCCCTTCCGCCTCCCGTCCCGGCACCTTGATATCCCTTGGATTCGATGCGCCGCAGCAAAGAACCACACGGTCATACTCTTTCAGAATCTCCGCCGCCTTTTGATCCTTCCCCACGTTGCAGCCTGTCACAAAGGTAATCCCTTCTTCTTCCATAATCCGGATTTTCCGGTCAATCACCTGTTTCTCCAGTTTCATGTTCGGAATTCCGTACCGGAGCAGTCCGCCCACCCGGTCTTCCCGCTCAAACACCGTCACACTATGCCCCCGCCGGTTCAGCATATCCGCCGCCGCAAGCCCGGACGGGCCGGAACCGATGACCGCCACCTTCTTTCCGGTGCGCACCTTCACAGGTCTTGCCGCCGCATAGCCCTTCTCATAGGCATTTTCAATAATCCCATACTCATTTGCCTTGACAGAGACCGCATCCCCGTTCAGTCCGCAGGTACAGGCAGCCTCGCACAGAGCCGGGCACACCCGGGAAGTAAATTCCGGGAAATTATTGGTCTTTTTCAGGCGATAGTAAGCCTCCTCCCAGTTTCCGTGATAGATTAAATCATTCCACTCCGGAACCAGATTGTGCAGGGGACATCCGCTGGCCATTCCCATAATCATCTGCCCTGCCTGGCAGAACGGCACGCCGCAGGCCATACACCTTGCCCCCTGACGTTCCTGCTCCTCTTTCGATAAAGGCGTATGAAATTCGTGAAAATGCTTAAGCCTTTCTTCCGGTGCTTCCGCCGCCTTATCCTGTCTCTCATATTCCATAAAACCTGTCGCTTTTCCCACTGATATCCGCCTCCTATCGTTCGCCCTTCATGGCGTAAAATGCTTCCGTCTTAGCCTGTTCACTGCTCATGCCCTGTTCTTCCAGCTGAAGAATCATGGTCAGCATCCTTTCGTAATCCACCGGAATGATCTTCTTGAACTTCGGCAGATACTCCTTAAAGTCAGAAAGAATCTCCTTTCCGATCTCCGAGTTGGTGCAGGCAACATGTTCCTCGATCATGCCCTTCAGTTCATTGACGTCAAATTTTGAAGAAATACGTTCCATATTCACCATCTGCTTATTCACATTCCGGTACAGATCACTGTCCATGTCCAGAACATATGCCACTCCGCCGCTCATACCGGCCGCAAAGTTCCTGCCTGTCTTGCCAAGGACAACCACGCGCCCTCCCGTCATATACTCACAGCCATGATCGCCCACGCCTTCCACCACGGCAGTCACGCCCGAGTTACGCACTGCAAAACGCTCTCCTGCCACGCCATTGATGAACGCTTTGCCGCTGGTAGCTCCGTAGAGCGCCACATTTCCTATTATAATATTCTCATGATGACGGTACTTCACTCCTCTCGGCGGATACACAATCAGCTTGCCTCCCGACAACCCTTTTCCGAAATAATCATTACTGTCTCCCACAAGTTCCAGTGTCAGCCCTTTCGGGATAAACGCCCCGTAAGACTGACCGCCTGCGCCTGTACATTTGACCACATAACTGTCTTCCGGAAGTCCCTCTGGATACCGTTTCGTAATCTCAGAACCAAAGATGGTCCCAAAGGTACGGTCTGTATTCGTCACATCCACCTCAATACTGCGCTTCTGACCCTTTTCCAGAGACGGAAGCAGCTGTCTTACCAGCACCCTCTCATCCAGCGTCTTCTCCAGTTCAAAGTCGTATACTTTCTTTGGGTTAAATGTCACCGGAGTCCTGCTTCCCTCATAAGGATTGCTGAGAATCTGTCCAAGATCCAGAGTCTTTGCCCGTGCGGATGTGGCCTGTTCCTTTACTTTCAGAAGGTCTGTGCGCCCTACCAGTTCATCAATGGTGCGCACGCCAAGCCTTGCCATGTATTCCCGCAGATTCTCTGCCATAAACCGCATAAAATTCACTACATATTCCGGTTTGCCCGTGAAGCGTTTCCGAAGCTTCGGATTCTGGGTTGCCACACCTACGGGACAGGTATCCAGATTGCATACCCGCATCATCACACACCCCATGGTAACTAAAGGCGCTGTGGCAAATCCAAATTCCTCGGCTCCCAGGATGGCCGCAATGGCAATGTCCCTGCCGCTCATCAGTTTACCGTCCGTCTCCAGTCGCACACGCTCCCGAAGCCCGTTCTGGATCAGAGTCTGGTGCGTCTCTGCAAGGCCAAGCTCCCAGGGAAGTCCCGCATTATGAATGGAGCTTCTGGGTGCGGCCCCGGTTCCGCCGTCATACCCGGAGATGAGAATCAGCCCGGCGCCCGCCTTGGCGACACCTGCGGCAACCGTTCCCACACCGGCCTCTGATACCAGTTTCACAGATATCCTGGCATCCTTGTTGGCATTCTTACAGTCATAGATCAGTTGTGCCAGGTCTTCAATCGAATAGATATCATGGTGAGGCGGCGGTGAGATCAGGCTTACTCCCGGGGTAGAATGGCGGGTACTGGCAATCCAGGGATATACCTTGCCTCCCGGAAGATGGCCGCCTTCCCCCGGCTTTGCCCCCTGGGCCATCTTAATCTGAATCTCTTTCGCACTCACCAGATACCGGCTGGTCACGCCGAACCGCCCGGAGGCCACCTGTTTGATGGCAGAACAGCGGTCACTGTCCAGACGTCCGGTTTCCTCCCCGCCTTCCCCGCTGTTGGACTTTCCATGGAGACGGTTCATGGCAATGGCAAGGGTCTCATGGGCTTCTTTCGAAATGGAACCATAAGACATGGCGCCTGTCTTGAACCTGGTCACGATTGTCTCCACGCTCTCCACTTCTTCTATCGGAATTCCCTTCTTCGGATAGTTGAACTCCAACTGTCCCCGGAGATTGATATGCTCTCCCTCTGCATTGACCATCTCCGTATATTTCCGGAACATCTCATAGTCTCCCCGTCTGGTGGACTGCTGAAGCATATGGATGGTCTGCGGATTGTAGAGATGCCTCTCCCCGCCGCTTTTCGACTTATACAGGCCGATACTGTCAAGAGTCATATCCACCTCAAGTCCCAGCGGATCAAACGCCTGGGAGTGACGGGCCACATAATCCGCCGCAAGTTCCTCAATCCCAATGCCGCCCACACGGCTGACCGTATCTGTAAAATATTTCCGGATAAATTCTTCCTTTAACCCGATGGCTTCAAAAATCTTCGCCCCCTGGTAGGACTGAATCGTTGAAATCCCCATCTTAGAGGCAATCTTTACAATCCCGCTAAGGACGGCATGATTATAGTCCTCCACAGCCGCATAGTAGTCTTTTTTCAGCATATTCGTCTCAATCAGCTGCCGGATGGATTCATGGGCAAGGTAAGGATTGACCGCACAGGCTCCATAGCCCAGAAGCGTTGCAAAGTGATGCACCTCTCTGGGTTCTCCTGTCTCCAGAATAATCGCCACGGACGTCCGTTTCTTCGTCCGCACCAGATGCTGCTGCAGTCCCGACAACGCCAGAAGGGACGGCATGGCCACATGGTATTCGTCCACTCCCCGGTCAGAAAGGATCAGAATGTTGGCGCCTTCCCGGATGGCACGGTCCACCTCAATGAACAGGTATTCTATGGCCTTTTCAAGCCCCGAATTCTTATAATATACAATCGGGATCTACACCGGCCGGAAGCCTTCCTTCTTCATGTTCTTAATTTTCAGAAGATCTGTGTTGGTCAGAATCGGGTTATCCACCTTCAGCATCCGGCAGTTCTCTTCCTTTTCTTCCAGCAGATTCCCGTCCGCCCCGATATAAATGGTGGTAGACGTTACCACCTCTTCCCGGATCGCATCGATGGGCGGGTTGGTCACCTGCGCAAAAAGCTGTTTAAAGTATCCGAAAAGATCCCGATGCTTTTCCGACAGCACAGATAAGGGGGCATCGATCCCCATTGCCGCAGTCCCTTCAGAGCCATTCAGCGCCATGGCAAGGATCGAAGTCTTCACTTCTTCATAAGAATAGCCAAATGCCTTCTGGAGCCTCTTACACTCCTTAGCCGTATAGGACGGCACCTTCTGGTTCGGTATCTTCAGACTGTTAAGGCTGATCAGGTTGCTGTCCAGCCATTCTCCATAGGGCTGCCGGCCGGCATAGATTTCTTTCAGTTCGTCATCATCTATGACTTTTCCCTGTATGGTGTCCACCAGCAGCATTTTCCCAGGATGCAGACGTTCTTTTACCAGAATCTTTCCCGGATCAATGTCAAGAACTCCCACCTCTGACGAAAGAATCAGCGTATCATCATCTGTGATGTAATATCTGGAAGGACGAAGTCCGTTCCGGTCAAGAACTGCACCCATACAGTCCCCGTCACTGAACAGAATGGAGGCCGGCCCGTCCCAGGGCTCCATCATGGTCGCATAATACTGGTAGAAATCTTTCTTTTTCTGGGACATGGTCTTGGCGCTGGCCCATGGCTCGGGAATGGAGATCATAACCGCCAGCGGCAGATCCATCCCGCTCATGACCATAAACTCGATGGCATTGTCCAGCATAGCCGAATCGGATCCGGAACTGTTAATGGCCGGAAGTACCTTATGGAGTTCTCCTTTCAGATACTCTGACTCCATATTCTCTTCCCTTGCCTGCATCTTATCCGCATTTCCCCGGATGGTATTGATCTCCCCATTATGTACAATAAACCGGTTGGGATGAGCACGTTCCCAGCTTGGATTGGTGTTGGTACTGAAACGGGAATGCACCAGCGCAATGGCTGACTCATACTCCGCACTCTCCAGATCCTCAAAAAACGGACGGAGCTGGCCTACCAGGAACATTCCCTTATAAGCAATGGTCCGGCTTCCCAGAGAAGCCACATAAGTATCGTCACTGCTCTGTTCGAAGATCCTGCGCACCACATACAGCCGTCTGTCAAAATCAATCCCCCGGGCCACCTTTGCAGGGCGCTCGATGAATCCCTGCAGGATACACGGCATACACGCTGCCGCCCGGCTTCCTAAGACTTCCGGCCTTACCGGCACCTCCCGCCATCCAAGAAACTTCATGCCTTCTTTCCTTACGATTACCTCGAAAATCTTCTTCGCCTGGTTTTTTTTCAATTCATCCTGGGGGAAGAAAAACATACCCACTCCATAATCTCTTTCCGAACCTAAAAAGATGCCGAGAGGCTTACAGACTTTGGAGAAAAACCTGTGTGAAATCTGCAGCAGGATTCCCACACCATCACCTGTCTTACCCTCGGCATCCTTGCCGGCTCTATGTTCTAAATTCTCTACAATCTTCAAAGCGTCCA
>CAJULU010000003.1:28071-103728 GCA_910587575.1 uncultured Dorea sp. | reverse complement strand
TACTGTGGCTCTTACGCCCCTTGATATTCACCACCGCACCAATTCCACAGTTATCATGCTCAAACTGCGGACGGTACAGTCCTTTATGACTGTTTACCATCTGTTCGTTCATATATTCAGCCCTTTCTTTACGTTTTTTTTACTATACTACTTTTTTGGAACTTTGTAAATAAGAAATTTGTTTACAATTGTCAGATTATTTGAATATTTAATATTTTGAAATAAAAAATCTGACATTTTATGTTATGCCAGATTTTTCTCTGATTATGTAACTTTTACCATCCGTTCTGATGCTGAACCACGTTCTCTTTCTCCCCGGATGTTCCAGGTATATCCGGTTTCTCCTCAATTCGCTGTACCAGAACAAACATGGTAGAGGCTACAAACGCACAGCCAACCGTCACCATTCCCATCCGCATCCGGTCTTCTGCCAGCCAGTCCAGAAGGTTGAATTCCGTTGCCAGAATGGACAGAAGATTCATTGCCATATGCGCTGCAATCGGAGCCTTCACAGAACCATATTTTTCATAGAGATATGATAACATCATTCCCAGGATGAAACCATAGAGCATCTGCACCAGATTCCCATGCATCAGCCCAAACACCACCGCAGAGTATAGGGCCGCCTGCATATATGACGCACGCTCACGCAGTCTCCGAAAGAGCAGTCCCCGGAATACCATCTCCTCACACACCGGCACCAGCACTGCCAGCACAACAATCTGGATGACAAGGGGAGACGAGTAGAAAGCCTCCATCGTTGCCTGGTAAGATTCACTCATATCAGACAGATTCCCGATCAGAATCAGATTGTTAAGCCCCAGACTCAGAGCCAGAGCCATGAGAAGCCCTGCCGTATACTTCCACAAAGGCGCTTTCCTGTTGGGAATGAAGCCCCGCTTCTTCTCCTTCACCCGGTCTGAGTGAAAGAGCCATGCCATGATCGGAATCGTGATCAATGCGGCTACGCCTTCAATCAGAGTCGCTGCTTTCAGATACAGGGTCAGAATCTTATCATACTGTTCCATCATCTTCTCTTCGCTCTGCATGGCTGCCATGGCTGCATCCTGATCAGCCATCACATAGACCAGGCTCAGGACTCCCATGGCAATCATACTGGCTCCAAACCCTATTGCCCATTTTATTACAACCGGTCCCCAGAGATGCCAGATACGCTTCCCGTAATTCTCCGGCCTCACCGGTGGAACCTGCCCATATTGCTGTTCCATATTCACCCTCTCTTTCCTCTGCAAAATGTAATACCGTATATATCCTATATACCTTATTCATTCTACTTCCCATTTATGGAACATGCAATAAAAAAACTATTAAATTTATCTTCCCTTTAATAATCTGACAAAGTTTTTAGGCTCAATAACCTTTATCCTTGATTTCTGAAAATCATCGGAATTCCTTGTCACAATATAATCTGCCATTACATCTACTGCGCATTCTTCTTGAAGACAGTCTTCAAAATCCTTGAATTTCTCATTTTCTGCCGCTAACATAATTTTCTTAGCATTTAACTCCGAAATATAAAAAATATCACACAAATTCTTGATAAATACCCGTCTCTCTTTCTGAGAATATGCCTTTCTCAAAATATAAAAGAGATTTGGAATGCTATGCGCAGCTAAATATCCATCAACCTCTCTCTCTGCACATTTACTCAATATAAATCTTGCTTCTCCCGCATGTGACTCTCTCTCTAACAAAATATCTAAAACAACATTCGTATCAACTAAAATCGTCATATCTTTCTTCTCGTGCTTCCTCAAGCTCTTTCTTAAAATTGAAATTTTCCGGTAATCTCTTCTCCAAATTCAATACTGCCTCAAGCGCCCTTTCCGCTTTCTTCTGATCTTCTCCTCTGTCTCCAGACATTTCCTCCAGATTCTTAAGAATATTAATTACATATAACATATTATTTTCCGGCATACGACGAATCATCTCAACAGCCTTCTCCTTTGCCAATGTCACGCATATCACCCTTTCCATCCGTCCTTGTATACAACTGTTTTCTATCTCTATTATACATTATGAAATAAGAGCTGAAAAGATGCGGCATACTGTTTCTATACTGCCGCATCTTTCCCCGTATCCATCGTACCAGTCTGCAACAACTCATCCCTTATCTTCCGGTACACAACAAGTCCGTCTTCTCTTCCGAATGTTTTCAGTGAATTCAGATAAAGATTCTTCTTACAATCCTTCTCTTTCAGCAGCTTCCACACCTGTTCTTCCATCATCCCATACTTCGTATCCTGGAAGATCTCCTTCGTTCTTTTCCGCAGCCTTTCTTCTTCTCTATATCTCGTCACTTCATCTTCCATGGGAACCTGCCGCAACGCTTCTCTTGCCGTTCTTGTCCTGCCATTATCCTCATTCGCCGTGCGGATGCACCCACCGATGGTTGAATTCAGTACAACCGCACTCCTGTTCGCAGCTCTTTCTCTCCAGTATTCCTGTACTGCCCTGAACCCCTGGTCCCTGCTCACGATTGCCGCCTTCCCATCATACCCTCCTCCATAGATCTCACCGAGCATGGAAGTGATATAAAAGTCCAGCGCATTCTTCCCGGTCTTCTTAAGTCTGCAGAGTTCCAGCGTGCTCTTAGAATCAAGAATCAGCTTCAATAAGCCATACTCGATCTTATCACAGCTTTTGCTATAGAAAATAATCACCTTGTCTTCCGGTTCCAGATACTCGGCACCCTTGAGTCCCTGGCCGCCTGTATTCTCATAATCAATCATAAAGTACATCCCATCGCCACTCACTTACTCTTTGCAATACAGCCACAAGGAAACTCTACGGTCAGTCAGCTTCCACCAAACCTGTTCCATAGATTTGAGCATACGACCTTTCTCTTTCTATCCAGTTCCAGTATCTTACCGGCAGCAGACATCTTCGCAGTTCCAGATGTACCGCCGTCTTCCTCCGTCATATACAGAATATCAGAACTCCATGCCTTTTGCATCCAGTTACAGACTGGTTGACAAAAGTTCACTATATCTTACCAAAATCCTCCTCATACCCAGACGGGGCAGCACCGCCAGTTCATACCTCCCGCACACTTCCGCCGGTTCCGTCTGGTCTGACGCTGCCACCAGCGTATCCATGGGAACCATTAAAAGCCGTGACAAAGCATACAGATTATCCAGTGTCGGCAGATTCTTTCCCCGAAACCAGTCATACACCGACTGCCTGGCGGAAAACCCCATAAATTCCTGGATCTCTCTGGCGCTGATTCCCTTCCTTTCACAGATTCTCTGAATTCTCTTACCTGTCCGTTCCACATTAATCACCGGATACTGCACGATTTTCCCTCCTTATATTCCCTGATTGTCTGTTCAATCCTGGTATAATCCCTCTCAAACAATTCCTGACTCACCTGCTCTCTCAACACTTTTTCCGGCACTTTCTCCAGAAGCTTTCCAATCACGAACGCCTTACTCTTCTGCCTGTATTTCGCAAGCCGGTTGATTTCCTGGATATGAGCCAGTTCCGGCCTCCACAGAAGTTCTAATTTCCGCCTTGGATCTGTCTTCGGACTGTCTTTCGCCTCCCGCAGCAGATAGAAATCCATCCCGTTCTCCAACCATTCCACCGTTATGATCCCCCACCATTCCGGCACGTGTTCTTTCATGTGCAGGCCATGACTCGCACCGGCAGCCACGTAGTTACGGTCAAAATACCGGTCATAATCGGGCACCTGCCTTTTCAGCCGCACATAGGTATCCACATCACTCTTAATTTCAATCCCGGCAATTTCATCCGGCCTTACCATCACAATATCCGCCCGTGACCTGCCAATCTGTTTCTCTTCCAGAATTCTTATTTTCCCGTAGTATTCTTCCAGAAAATCAAATAATGGTTCCCGGATATCCTCATCACACAATTTTTTTATCATCTTACAGACTCCCAGACAAGTATGAAACCTTTAAACTGTCATTATGCAGGTCCGCCTCATTTTTGCAACCGATTCTGCAGAGATTGCCCTGTAAAATCAATATATGGTTCAGAAAATGAGACAACCATATTGAAATACTTACAAAAGGAGAAAAATTTAAAATGCCAAAGCCAAGAACACCAGAAGGTGGAAAGAATCTGATCAGCAAACAACTGATCGAACTGAGAAAAAAGCACGATTATTCACAACGGAAACTTGCCTACCAGCTCCAGTTAAAAGGTTATGACATGGATAAAAACGTCATAACACGGATTGAAACCAACAAGCGGTATGTGACAGATCTGGAACTAAAGGCTCTTACTGAAATCTTTGACGTCTCCTACGACTATCTGATTGAGGGAAATCCCTAGTACATCCGGCCGGAACCCGAACTTGCGAACTGCCTGGCCCGTACCATTACGTCGTTAAAAGTTCTGGCTTATCCGCCCGATTTCTGACTGGATGAACCGACAGAGCGTGTCTGAAAATTACTTTCTGCAGGATGTCGTCCTGGTCTTTTTCAGATTTATGCTGCATTGACTGAATTCAGCATAAAATCTGGTGTAAAGTAAGACGGCAGATTGTAGAAATGAATCTTCAGACACGCTATGCAATGATACTGCTATGGATATCCCTTGCTTCTTCCTACAGCTTCACCTTCACTACATCTACGTCCAGATCCCACAGGAACTTATCCAGATCCTTAAAAGAAAGGAACACAGTGGCTGTATTCTCCAGGGGATGGATTCCAAGACTCTTGCATCTGCCGAGATCCTTGTCAATAAAAAACTCCACCGCATGGTCCGTATCATTCATGAGTCCGAAGGGGGATACGCTCCCCTGCTTAAGCCCCAGATATTTCTCCAGCCGGTCTTCTGAGGCAAAACTTAAGTTCCCTCCGCCAAGCTGCCGTCCGAGCGCCTTCAGATCCACCTTCTTGCTCTCCTCACAGGTTACGAGAAAATGTCTCTTTCCCTTCGAATCCCTCAGGAACAGATTCTTACACAGAGTTCCTTTCTCGGGCAGTCCCAGCCTGTCCATGTCCTCCATGGTATGTACCGGCTCATGCTCCACAACCTCGTACTTAATCTTCAACTTGTCCAATGCGTCATATACACGCTGCTTCTGGTCTTCCATCTTACTGATAACTCCTTTCTGCTATGGATAATGGACCACAATACATGCAGTCACCATGCCTTCTCCCGAATTCTTATATATGTATTCGTCAAATGCATTATACTCGGCCGAATCCCCTGCTTTCAGCACATACTCCCTGTCCTCGAAAATAAGAGTCAGTTCGCCGGAATATACCGTGATAAACTCCCTGGTTCCATGCATCTGCAGATGCCCCCGCATCCTGCCGCCCTTATCAAACTCCAGGTCAAAGATCTCAAAATCCTGCCCCTCACGGAACTCGAAGACCGGATACAGCCTGTAACGCCCCTCATCTCCCACCAGCGGCACCACCAGCCCTTTCCCAGTCTTGGAAAATGGCTTCGGCTTGTCCGCCGTAAACGCTGTCACCGGAACCTTAAGTCCCAGTGAAAGCTTATATACCGTTGAAATCGTAGGATTGACTTCTCCCCTCTCCAACTGGCTTAACATACTCTTACTGATGGAAGTCAGCGCCGACACCTGCTCCAGGCTCAGTTCCTTACGCTTTCTGATCTCTTTCAGATTACCCGCAATAATCTGATTCAAGTGCTCCAAAGGGATCCCTCCTTAAAAATTCCTGTATATAGAATTTTTTTCTATTATATTGCATGCTTCCCGAAAAGTAAAGATAAAATTAAGTAAAGATGGCATTCACAGCCTCCTCATATCTGTCTGCCTTCTCCGCCTTCTTTATGCGCTTCAGCTGCTTCTCACATCCAGGAAAAGACTGTCCCAGGTAACACCAGATTTCTTTCATTTTAAACAATACATTCTTATCTCCCATGCCAAGGCTTCGGTAATCCTCATACAACCGGTCATGGAACCTGCGGATCTGCTCCTTATCAGCAACCTCCTGTCCCTTAATCTCACCCATAAGCCCCGGATTTCCAATGATCCCTCTTCCGATCATACATGCCGTCACAGTGGGGAATCGCTTTTCTATCTCCGACACATCCTCTCTCGTACAGAGATCCCCGTTATAGCACAACGGACATCCTCCTGCCCGTACCGCCTCATCAAATACTTCCAAATTCGGTTTGTTTTGATAGAAATCCTTCTGAACCCTTGGATGGATAATCAGTTCCTCCAGGGGATACTGGTGGAAAATCATAAGCAGTCTGTGAAATTCCTCCGGGTCATCCCTCCCGATTCTGGTCTTAACAGAGATCCGCATCTTCGTCCTGGAAAAAAGTTCATAAAGGAATCGTTCAAGCCCTTCCGGATCCGCAAGAAAGCCAGAACCTCTTCCTTTTGATACCACGGTTTTCGAAGGACAGCCAAGATTCAGATTCACCTCCTCATAACCATAGCAGGCCAGTTTTTCTTCCGTTTTCAGAAAATCCTCTGCCCGGTTCGTCAGAATCTGCGGAACCAGCCGCATCCCCTGGTTATTCTCCGGCAGAATCTCTGCCAGTTCTTTTGCAGAAAATCCCTTCTTGGAATGGGGTGACAGAAACGGGGTAAAATATTTATCCATAGGCGTAAAGCAATCGTGATATGCTTTCCGGTATATCCGTGTGGTAATCCCCTCTAACGGGGCAAGATAGTAGTGCATTTCTGATCCTTCCTCTATAAAAAGCTGAATCAATTATATTGGCAGTGCCAGAAAATGTCAATATAAATCCTGAATCTATCCCGCACGAAAATCTCTCGTCAGCAGCCCGTCGTCCATCAGCAGTTCTTCCACCGTCTCAAGCCCCAGTTCTTCTAACACCTTCCGCACATAAGGATTCTCAAGAGGCGTCCGGAACCTGGAAGCATTCCCGTAATTTTCCACCTGTTCCCTCCCTTTCTCTGCGCTTAGAACCGCTTTCGGTCCGCCCACACATCCTCCGGCACATCCCATTCCCTCAAAGAAATTCGCATCCGTCCTGCCTTCTTTGATCCTTCGGATCATCTCCATACAGGCCTTAGGCCCGTCCGCCTGCTCGGAACGGACACGGATACTGCGGTCAGGGCAGAGCTGTTCTACCATCTCCTCCACGGCCTGGCTTACTCCGCCCGTTTTTGCATAGAGTCTTCCCGCCTTGGAAGCATGCTCTTTCCCGGCATCATAAAGTTCCTCCGGGTGGATATCTGCCGCCTCAAAGATATCCCGAACCTCCTGGAAGGTAAGCACATAGTCCACCGCATCCGCAATGTCCGGCTCCCTGGCCTCCTGCTTCTTGGCAAGGCAGGGTCCCGCAAACACCGTAAGCGCATCCGGATGAATCCTCTTAATCATACGCCCGCATGCAATCATCGGTGATACAGCCCCTGGAACATGGGGCATCAATTCATGGTAAATCTTCCGGATCATGGCAATCCAGACCGGACAGCAGCAGCTTGTCAGCTGATAATCCCCAGTCTGCTGCACATGCCTGTCAAATTCCAGCGCCTCCTTAAGCGTCAGAATATCCGCAAACAGCGCAACCTCCACCATTCCGGTGAATCCCAGAGCCTTAAACGCCGTGCGCAGTTTCCCCGGCGTCACATCCCTGCGGAACTGCCCCAGGAATGCAGGAGCCACCATCATATAGACCGGCCCTTTCGCTTCCCTCACCGCTTTCATGGCCGGCAGAGCATCCCTGCTGGCCGTCAGATTGCCGTTCTTACAGGCTTCTATACAGGCCTCACATCCGACACACCGGTCAGGATTGATTCTTAATTTCCCATCATCCATCCTTTCCACTGCATCAAAGATACAGCTGTTCCTGCACGCCTGGTCATAAGCGCATTTCTCGCATTCCTCAACCGGAAGAACTGCGGCATATTTCTCCGGGTGAAGAAGACAGTCCAGATGGTAAGGGTTATATTCCTCCGGCAAGGTTTCGTCCTTCGCAATCTTTCTCCTCAGAAGTTCCCCATAAAGTTCTTCGAAAGTCTTCATTGTCTCTACCGTCCATTCCCGTCGATTGCGTCAGCTTTTGATACGTTCTCAATCCTGACGATGTTTTTCTGTGGTTCACGTTTTTTCTTCTCCGCCTCTTTGCTCTGCTGCTCCTTCTTTCTGGCTGCATAGAGATTACCTGGGAGAAGGTCAAGTTTCAGTTCCTTCATACTTTATATGCTCCTTTCAGCAAGATATTTCCTGCTAATAGTATGCATATTCTGTATCAATCTATACCTGTAAAATACTTGCTGACACTCTGAAAAACGGCTGCCCTAAGCGGACAGCCGTTCATTCTTACCTGTAAATCCTATTCTGTTCTATACTTTTTCATTGCCAGAACGCCAAGCAGCGATGCCATTCCTAGGATGAGGTATATCATCATATCTGCCCCATCTCCAGTCTTTGCTGATTTAGATGGTTTTGTACCGTCGGATCCGTCTGGTTCAGAAGAGCCTCCTCCGCTGCCCTTTTCTGCATAAGCCAGAGCAAATGGAGAGAAGGAATCCGTACTGAACGTAACCGTATTGTCTTTCCCACTTGAAGTCGCAAGAGCCTCTGCCATCGTATCAGCCTTACAATGGAACATCTGGTAAGTGCGTCCGGATTTTCTCACAGTCTCCGGAATCCTCAGCGTCAGATCAATCTTTTCCTGCATCTGCGGAATCGCAATATTACCAAGTCCCAGCACTACTTCGCCGTCTTTGATCACGTCAGCCGTAATGCTGATATCATAATACTGACCAATCTTCTTTCCGTTTAACACGGCAGAAAACGCATTCTTCACTGCCTGATCAATCTCATCTTCTGACAGATTCGACAGATTTAATCTGGAAACAACCTTGTAATCATTCCCCAGTTCTGCAAGCTTATCTGCATAATACTCCTGCAGATAAGCAAGCACACTCTTTTTGATCACCTTTTCACTTTTCTCTGAAACCGTAATCTCAGATCCATCGGGCGCCGTAAACTCGGATTCTACTTTCTCATCCGGATTCGGCGGAGTCTCCGGGCCAGGATCCTCTGTATTGTCTTCCCAGATCTCCCTGGATACCGCTTCTGCATCGCCCCATCCCCGGACTACCATGATCGCATCCTCGTCATCCGCCAGTCTGACTCCGGATAACGCCACATCCTCGCCAGACACGGTCTGCAAAGACACGGTCCCGATATTGAGGGTATCGTCCTCATTAAAAAGAGACTCGATTCCTGCGATATAGATATTCAGAGAACTCTGATAGCGGGACTCATATACCTTGGCCCTACCGGTCACTTCCTGACTGAATGTCACCACCGGATCGTTAAAACCATTTGCCGTTACATTTGAATCCACATCCACCTCAAGCTCCAGGCTTAATGCCGCAATCTCTTCTTTTGCCGCATTGGGAATATATAATTCCATGGAATATTCTGTCCTGCTTTCATTGGTGGGCGTACAGGTGACGCCCACCTCCTTTTCCTTTGTTTCTTCTGCGGATACCCGCAGCGGCAGCATTGCGATAAATGCGAACACTGCCATTATCATACCTAATCTAAATTTCTTCATGTTCTACTCCTTTTATCGCTTAATTCTTCTTGCCGCTCAATGTAATGTCGGGAAGTGTCTCCGGCATTTTTTCAAAGATACAGTCGCTGACCAGACGCTGGCCGCCGTTTCCTAACGCATCATCCACACGGTATAACTCTGCACGGACAGATTCCAGACTCTTCAAAGCCGCATCCTCCGGATCAATCCAGTAAATCCACGTTCCGTCAAAATCATCCTGAATGTCACCGCCCGAATCATCCACATCCGAGAAAAGTACCTGTGTTGCCTTCAGTTCATCGTTTTCTTTCAGACCGCCTACAATATTTCCGTCCTGGTCATACAGAATCACAACATTGAATGCCGCGTTACCCTTGTACCTTCCGGTAAATACGACAGAACCTTTCGGAATCACGTCTTTTGCCGCATTTGTTCCATACACATAATCAGCAGCCAGTGTTCCGATGGCAGTCGTACCGTCACCTTCCGTCTTGCGGAATTCCACGTCATCTCCGGTCACACCCAGTACATCCAGCTCAGATATGGCAATCTCAGCGCCTTTCTGGTTCTTAATAGCCAGCTTCACTGCAGAAGTCTGATATAACGCAATATTACTGCTGCCTTCAATACCAAAGTTCACCGTATTGGTCTTGTCTTTAAAGGTTCCGGCTGCTGCCTCGACCCATTCATTCTTTTCATTACGGACATAAATACTGTAATCCTTAACCGCTGTGCCGCTCTCTGCCGTATATTTGAAGCCGGATACCGTAACAGTCTGGTTCAGTTCCATCACAACTTCCGCATTTGCATCCAACACCTTACCTGTATAGGTTGTTGCGGTCTTGTTGTCCACTGCAGCCATAATCGGATCTTCCTCGGCCGGGCCGCAGCTATCCTCTTTGTCAGTTCCCTCATCTTCTGTGATCTTACTGGTAGCCTCTAATTTATCGGTAGTAATACTCCAGTAAGTCTTATCCAGGTTTCCTTCATGTTTGATCTTCACCGGATCCAGCGTCTTTGTCGCCGAGCGGTTCAGATGCTGGTCAATCACAGTCACCTCATAGGTCACAACACGGTTGTTCACAGTCGTAATCGTATCCGTGAATGTACTTCCGGTTGCAAATCCAGCCACTTCTTTCTCTACCTCTCCGTTGGAAGTGAAGCAGCGTACGATCTCGTATCCAAGGACATCCTTTGCATTCAGCGTGGAGTCCAGAGTCAGATCTACCTTGTTTGCCGCATCTTTATTAACGACTGCTTTTGTCCCGGTACCCACCGCCGGCGTGGTTCCTTCCGTATTCAGCGGACTAGACGGATTTGCAAGACGATATACTCTGGATTCATCATTCACATAATAAATCGCTCTCGTCTCCTTCGGGAACTGTCCCGCATAATTTACCGTATCCGCATTAGGCGTCATTCCCCAGCGTTCGAAGAACTCAAGAATATCCTTCTCCGCCGCCGCACAGGCCAGACGCATCAGATCCTGATCCTTGTCACCGCAAAGCGAGAGTATCACATCATTCGGCGTTGGCGCCTTGCCCGGATTTCTGGAATAAGTATCCACCCTGGCAAAGAACAGATTCGCAAGCTGCTCGTTATAATCCGGATATGTCTTAAAGTTCAGGCCCTTGTCATAAGCAAGATGTAACTGCCAGTACATACCTAACTGGGTAAATACGTTGGAAGCACGGCCTTTTGCTCCCGATGTTACCTTATCATATACATTCTCATACTTAAAGCGTACGGAATCATTCGTATCCTTAGCCTGTGCAAGCACAGAGAAGTAGTTGTTCGTAATCTCTGCAACCGCATAAGTACCCTGGTTGATACAGTGACCGATCTCATGGGCGATTCCCCATCCGTAATACCGGCCGCTTATATACTTTCCAGCCTCATCTGCTTCCACGGTCACACCGCCCATCATTCCCGCTGCTTCCGGATACTCAATACCAATATGGTTGCCGGATGCATACATGAACGCTCCTGCGAACATGGTCTGATAACGGATATTCAGATGGTTAATCGGGAAGCGGTCTTTCGCATCCGCCGCACTGTTGTTCAGGCCCTTGTGCTGGTAGAACAGATACATCATGTTCTCCATCGCTTCCATGGAAGTTACCAGCTTCTTCGCCTTATCTGCCGTACTGCCGCTTCCGGTTCCTGCCAGAATCTGCTGTGCCGGAAGAGAGAACATCATGGTATTCAGCATAATGTCAGAAGCTCCCAGGATACAGTCATTGGCTTTATAGTCATACTGTACAAGCTTGTTCGTGGAATTCTTGTGTACCTCGTCATGCTTCTTCTCAATCTGGGCCACATAGGTTTCCAGTTCCTTAATGTATGCTTCCGCCCTGCTCTGACGTTCTGCAGCATGATCCGCATCCATCACCTGATACAGATCCAGCATCGGCACCTGCACGCCTCCGCTTACACGTACTGCATACTGATCGTTTGCATTGTTATTGGTATACTGGACATATAAGGCTCCTCCGGCTTCTGCTTTCATTGACCACAGTTTCGGAACCGTAATATCATTACGTCCCACCTTCAGCGTTGCCACCACCTGGAACATGGAAGCCGCTTCTGAATGGTACTGTGTACTTACAAGCTGCAGATTCGTGCTATCACCGGCTCTCTTACTGTTATGTCCGACATAGACCGTGATCTCCTCACCTGCCGCTGCCGTCACACCAAGAGGCTGCCATGCATTCAGGCCGCCAAATCCGCGTCCTACGTCCTTCGTATTGATCGTGTTATACACCTTTACCGTTCTGCCCAGATTCTTTGCATCCAGAATATCCTGCGCGTTCTGAAGTTCACGCTTCAGATATTCCTGATCCGGATGGAATTCCTTGCTGACAGGATCCTTCGTCTCGACCCTCTTTTTCAGTGCGTCAATCGTATCCTGTGTTACGCTTTCTTTCAGTTCCGTGTGGAGATCATCCCCATAGAGCGCCATAATCTCCTCTTCAATCGTATCATACTCATAGAAGTATACCTCTGAAATAGAGATGGTTCCGTATACATAGACACGGGAAAGCGCAAACTGAATCTTCTTTGCCTCAATGGCTCCCGGGAATTTCAGCACATAGTACGCACGTCCTTCCGAATCAGCCTTTTTAATGACACGCATGGAACCTCTCGGGATATCATGAGACTGCCCTGCCGCATCCCAGTATCTTACCTGGGCGTAACCATAATTCTGGCTCTGCGGCGTCACCTCCTGCAATGCAAGCCGGTCCATCTTATACGCCTTGTCAAACTCAAAGGTAAGGCCTCGTCCGCCCATTGGATTATATCCGCCGCCATCCCAGGTATTCATAAAGTAATGAGAGGTAGGCGAATTATCGACAGCTCCCCATGCTGTATCTTTCTCCGTATCCAACGGACTGTCTACCATACCGCCTCCGCCAAACTTCGCACTGACAATCTTCTCGCTTACCTTTCCCTCGTCCGCCCGGTTCAGCAGCTTGTACTTCGGCATCTGTGCCGGTTTCGGATCCTGGGTTGAGGCTGTATAGACCTTTGACGGATTACTCTCTCCTTCGGAATTCACGCCCGTCACATAAATATCGTAATCTGCCTTGTCTTTCAGATCCTGGATGGTATACTTACTGTCCTCAATCTTCTCTTCAATCTTTGTAAAGGCATCCTCACCGGCCTCTTTATAGTATACATGGAAGTAATCCGTATCCTTCGTCTTCTTCCAGGACACGTCAATGGCCTTATACCTTCCCACTACACTCACATAATCCGGTGCATCCGGCTTCTTGTCTACCTTTGGCGTAACCTTCCTGATCTGGCTGTAACCGCTCTTCCAGGCTCCGTTGACAGACTGTACGCTTACCTCGTATTCCTGCTTATTCACGAGTTTGCCTTCGTTCAACGACGATACAGAGAGGAAACATCCTCTTACCGGTACGATGACTTCTACAGTCTCCAGATTCTCTTCCTCTCCCACAGGACCTTTGATCTTCACTTCATATCCTGTAACATTCACACTGGGATCCCAGGACACGGTAAATGATTTATTCCCAGCCACAGGCTCATGAAGGTTCGGAATATCCCTTGGCGGCTCCGGAATCCGGTTCTCCATACCGTTCACGAACTCTACCCTGGAGATCTCTGCCAGATTATTATTCTTCCTCGTTCCGGTAATGGTAAACGTCACCCTCTTAACCGCAATCTGGCTTCCCAGATTAATCACGATATTTCCATATTCATCCTTCTGTACATCTACTCCTTCATAGGTAAGTAACGTATGTACGTCATGCTGCGTAAGCGGCACCTGAACCGGATCGGCCTCCACTACCTTTCCAGACTCATCCTTATAAGTATATTCAATCCGAAGATCTCCGGTCTCAATCGGATTCTCCTCGCTGGAATCAATCACGATTCCGTCTGAATAGACGCCTTCCTCAAATTCAAACTCCACGGTAACCGGATTCTCCTTCGAGATCGGGTTTCCATTTGCCGTGCTGAGTTTCGCACCGCCTTCTCCTCTGGACAGATAATCAAGCCCCTCTGCCTTCGTCTTTTCATCCGCCTTACTCTTGATTGCAGATGCCGGCACAATGGTCTCTATGGTGGCGCCTGCCTCTTTGCTCTCTCCCGGCTTAAAATATCCCTGAACAAAGTAGTTCAGATCTTCAAGATCCACCTGTCCGTCCAGATTCAGATCTCCAGGGATTTCTTTATCATTCTCATCGTAGATCTCCTTGGAATCAATCTTGTCAACCAGCAGCTTTTTATCCGTATCGTCGATTTCTCCGTCAGCATTCACATCGCCGATCCGAAGAGCTCCCGGGTGATTCTGGCCTGCTACATATTCATAACCGTCTAAAAATCCAGTGGAATATGTCAGCTTGTATGCAAGCCCCTTAACATCAATCGTCCGCACCCTGGTACGGTAACCTGGCGCAGAGATTGACAGTGTATAGCTTCCATCCTCCAGATTATCAAAGGTGACTCCTTTTTTCAGTTCTGAAGAATTCTTCTCAAACTCGATATCCTGCGTCTTTTCCTTATTACCTGGATCCTTCAGAGAAACGGTATATGTGATCTTATCCTTAAAAATCAGAGTCTGCATAATGTAGACATCAATCTGACCTTTTGTCACACCCTCTCCAGTTTTCTCAGTATCCAGTTCTCCTACAGGCAGTATTCCGGAAATATCTCCCGAATTGATGCCCGTTCCCAACGGCGGCACTGGCTCTTGTGGAACCGGCGTATTTCCGCCCCCATTGCCATTGCCTGCATCACTGTCCGTTGTCCCGTCTGTCACCGTTGACTGATCCGGTCCATCCGTCAGCGTTTTCTGATCCGGTCCGCCCGGCGGCGTCGGATCCTGCGGGCCTGCAGACCCCTCCGCTGACGGCACATCACCCGTTGCGAAACTCTGCATACATGGTGCGAGTACCAGCACCGCCGCCAGCATGAATGAAACTATCCGCTTCATACTTCTCTCCTTTCCCTTACACCCCTTATTTTCTATATTTACAGGTTCATCCAGGCAGCCTTCTGCCTAACTCCCCAGGCATAAATATATCATAAATATCGTCTGAACATCAACATAAATTAACGTTAAAATTTACAATTTTATGAATTTTTTGTAAATTATGTAAACCTTTTGTACTGACCACTATATCTAGTACAAATAATAAAACCAGGGCAGCTCTCTTTCACTGCACCTGGTTTCTATTTCTGATTCTCATGATTCACTTCTTACAGCCGCACACAGGCAGAGCCGGAAGCCGGAAACCTTTTACCGGTCCCACTTATCCGCCAGATTCTGGATCTGCGTCTCAAACTTCGCCAGTTCCTTATTGGCCAGCCCTTCATTCTTATAGACCACCTCAAGCAGCCTCTTTGCAGCTGCAACCACCCGCTGGAACGCCTGGATCGCCCTAGATCTGGCGGGCTTCTCTGCTGCTTTCTTAGGAATCTTTAAGCCTTCCGTTAAGATCTCATTCGTCATGAGATCCACCGTCCCGCCTGAATATGGTGCAAACGCCGGACACCCGATCGTCTCCTCCACAAGTCGTGCAAAATGATCCGTCACCTGATCCTCACCATGTACTACAAACACTCGTTCCGGTCTGTTCTCAAATCCTTTCAGCCAGTCCAGCAGACCGTTCATATCCGCATGCCCGCTGATTCCCCGGAGCGTCTCAATCTTTGCATTCACCGTAATATCTTCCCCAAACAGCTTCACGCTCTGCGCTCCCTCAATCAGCTTACGCCCTAAAGTCCCCACTGCCTGATAGCCCACAAAACAGATGGTACACTCCGGACGCCACAGATTATGTTTCAGATGATGACGGATACGTCCTGCCTCGCACATACCGGAGGCCGACAGAATCACCTTGGGCTTCTCATCGAAATTAATCATCCGGGACTCATCGCTGGTGATGGTAGTCTTAAGCCCCGGGAACAGCAACGGGTTGATTCCCCGTTCCACCAGCGCCATTGCCTCTTCGTCAAAACAGGACTTCACATTTTTATTGAACACATTTGTTGCCCCAATGGCCAGCGGACTATCCACATAGACCTCGAATCCCCGGAACTCCGGCAGCAGATCCTTCTCCTTAATCTCCCGGATAAAATACAGAAGCTCCTGGGTACGTCCTACGGCAAATGACGGAATCACCACATTGCCCCCTCTGGCAAAAGTCTCTCTCAGGATTCTTGTAAATTCACCGATATAGTCCGGGATCACGTCCCCGTGAGTTCTGTCCCCATAGGTGGACTCAATGACAATATAGTCCGCTTCCTTCACCTTCTGCGGTTCTCTGATAATCGGCTGGTTTGCATTTCCCACGTCACCAGAGAAGACAATCTTCTTTGTCACCCCTTCCTCCGTAACCCACACCTCGATACTCGCCGACCCCAGTAAATGTCCCATGTCATGGAACTGTACCTCAATCCCTTCGCACAGGGTAATCCGCTGCTCATAGTCGCATGGAGCCAGCAGCTTGATAGCAGCATCCGCATCTTCCATGGTATACAGCGGTTCAAACAACGCCTCCCCGCTTCTCTTTCCTTTCCGGTTCCTCCACTCTGCCTCAAACTCCTGGATGTGGGCGCTGTCACGGAGCATGATGCTGCACAGGTCTGACGTGGCGAAGGTGGTGACGATCTCTCCCGCAAATCCCTGCCTGCACAGAAGTGGGATCCTGCCAGAGTGGTCAATATGGGCATGTGTCAGAAGAACATAGTCAATCTCACCCGCAGATACCGGCATTTCCTGGTTCTCGTACAGGTCTGGTCCCTGCTCCAGACCACAGTCAATCAGAATATTCTTTCCGCATGCATTCAGATAATGACAGCTTCCAGTCACTTCATGAGCCGCCCCAATAAACTCAAGTCTCATCTCTCCAACCCCTTTTCTTTTTATTATAGCACCATCCAGGGTTGTTTTCTATACTTTATTAACCAGAGTCCGGTATACCTTAAGAATACTTTACCATCTCCCGCTTCAGCCTCTGCATAATCTTCTTCTCCAGCCTCGATATGTACGACTGGGAAATCCCCAGAATATCTGCAACCTCCTTCTGGGTCCGCTCCTCTCCATCCGGCATTCCCAGGCCGAACCGCATCTTGATAATCGTCCGCTCCCTTCCCGAGAGACGGCTGATCGCCTTAATCAGGAGTTTCCTTTCTACTTCATTTTCCAGATCCTTGTAGATGGTATCCTCCTCCGTCCCCAGAATATCTGACAGAAGCAGTTCATTGCCGTCCCAGTCCACGTTTAACGGCTCGTCAATGGACACTTCCATCTTCGTCTTATTATTTCTGCGCAGATACATCAGAATTTCGTTTTCGATACATCGGGACGCATAGGTCGCCAGCTTGATATTTTTTTCCGGGTTAAACGTATTGATGGCCTTGATCAGCCCGATGGTTCCGATGGAGATCAGATCTTCCACACCCACCCCTGTATTGTCAAATTTTTTCGCAATGTAGACCACCAGCCTCAGATTATGCTCAATCAGCATTTTTCTTGCCGACTCGTCATCCTCTGAGCCTAAATCATTAATCGCCGCCGTCTCTTCGCTGGTATTGAGCGGCGCAGGCAGGATATCCGAACCTCCGATATAGTGGACGTCCTTCTTATCCGGGAACAATAATGTCCGGAAATCCGGAACTACTTTCAGTTTAAATTGATGCGGTACTGCGACTCTTATTACCATAGTCTATCCCTCCTATTAAGACATCAGGATTCAAAATCATCTCATAACGGTCAGCCGTCATATCTCCCTCACAGATGGCTGCCAGCGGTTTTTCAACCCATTCCTTTTCTTTTCTGCATACATACATCCCATCCAGCGTCACTAATGGCATTACACCTTCCGCTTTTCCGATAGAGTGATATGAAATATAACGTATTCCTGTTATGTCATTTTCTCCCCTTAGTTTCCTGATTACATTTTTGTCAATAATACTGACCGGCTTTCCCGTAATGTCATCTTTCAGGCAGTTGCCCGTATCAATCAGAGCCTGCACGGCAACGCTCCTCCCTCCATCTGACAGCACCACCCGGCATCTGTACCGGCTCTGCCTTCCCAGATACACCACCAGGCTCCAGATACCGGATACCACGTAATAACTGGCGACAGCCAAAGCAAGAAAAAGACTTCCCGCCCGGACATACTGTCTGAGGAATCCAAAGACCCCGCCTGCCAGGAACCCGCTGATATAGAGCATCAACCACGCCCTCAAAAGTTCCTGCCATCCTTTGGTCTGAATCCCGATTCTGACCATTGCGATATTTACCAGTCCATGGAGCAGTATGAGTTTTACAAACGCATATGGAACCGGCAGGGCCACCGCAAGGCAGGTCAGAAACGCCCCGAAAACCGCCCCAAGGCAGATCCGCCAGTATGCAGCAGAACTTCCCATCATCTTGCGTACAATCACAAGCAGGATAAAATCCATCGCAAAATTTTCCATAAAAAATACGTCTATGTACAACTCATAATGCACGCTCCACCTTCTTTCTTTAGATACGATCAGTGACACGAAATCGAATAATTACTTAAGCAAGATTCATTATACGAGCCACAGGCAAAAGATTTTGTCAGATGGTGGGACGAATCCCGATTTTCGTTCGACAGACCTCATTGACCACAATATCTAGTTTTATAGGAAATGGATTTGTGGGAATCCTTCAAATACAGACACAAGACTTGGTATCTTTTTTTGACATAAAAGAAAGAATTTTAAGGGAATAAACTGCAAATTGCTGGAAAAAAATGAAATTTACTGTAATCATTTGTCAGATCATGTCAGACGGACTCGAATAGAAATGATTCTGCCAGAATACCATTCAAAAATCATAAAAAGACCCGAACACATATCTCATGTGCCCGAATCTCTTATGGTACTTTATGATCCTATGATCCTGCTGCAGATTATATATTGATAAAACAATATTCTTACTTCTTAAAGAAGTCGGGTATCTTGATAGACTGCTCTTTCACCTTGCTGGACGGAGTTCTTGGCGTATCCAGAGAAGGCGCTGTTCCGCCCACCGGACGTCTCGGCATTGCCGATGTACCGCTGCTCTTCATGCCGCCCATTCCGAAATCCAGTCTCGGAGCCGCCGGTCCGCCCTGCTGCATAGATCTGTCATATCCGCCCTGCTGCATGGACCGGTCATATCCGCCCTGCTGCATACCGCCTCCTGCATGACCCATGGTGCCGTTCCTTGGTGTCTCAAGTCTTGATTTCAGCTTGGACGCACTGCCGCCCACATTATGAAGTCCGGTCGCAATCACTGTAATGGTCGCCTCATCCGTTCTTGCATCATCATACATGGCGCCGAAGATAATATTCGCATCCTCACCTGCAAGATCCTGTACATACTCAGCCGCATCGGATGCATCCATCAGCGTAATGTCACCGGATACATTGATGATCACATGTGAAGCCCCTGCGATGGTCGTCTCAAGCAGCGGACTGGAAACCGCCTGCTTGACAGCCTCAAGAGCCTTATCATCACCTCTGCCCTGTCCGATACCAATATGCGCAATACCCTTGTCTGTCATAACCGTCTGAACATCCGCAAAGTCCAGGTTGATCAGCGCAGGTACATTAATCAGGTCGGTAATGCCCTGAATACCCTGCTGCAATACCTCGTCCGCTTTCTTCAAAGCTTCCGGCATGGTGGTACGCCTGTCCACCACTTCAAGAAGCTTGTCATTGGGGATGACGATCAGCGTGTCCACGCTCTCTTTCAGCTTCTCAATGCCTGAAAGCGCATTGTTCATACGCGTCTTGGACTCAAAACGGAAAGGCTTCGTCACCACGCCTACCGTCAGTGCGCCAAGTTCCTTGGCAATCCGCGCAACTACAGGAGTTGCACCGGTTCCTGTACCGCCGCCCATACCGCAGGTAACGAACACCATGTCCGCTCCCTTAAGGGCTGATGATACTTCCTCTGCACTCTCCTCCGCCGCTTTCTCACCGATCTCCGGTCTCGCTCCTGCTCCAAGCCCCTTTGTGATCTTCTCGCCAATCTGCATCAGCGTCGGCGCCTTACATAACTGGAGCGCCTGCTTATCTGTATTAATAGCAATAAACTCAACACCGGCAATCTGTTCATCAATCATTCGGTTCACGGCATTATTGCCGCCGCCGCCGACTCCAACAACAATTATCTTCGCCGCTGCTTCTGATTCATTCGTTTTAATTTCTAGCAAGGGTTTCTCCTCCTTTGTTATCCTTATTATATATCATACATCCCACACATAAAGCAAATGAAATGTGTTCTTTGCCATATATACTATATAATATAGACTTTTGTGCAAAATATCAATAGAATTCCTCTATTTTTCTCAATTTTATTCTCGCTTTTCTTCCTGCCGCTTCCGATTATCCGGTTTTGGGACATCAGTCTGAAGTTTCCGCCAGAGCATCCGAAGTCTCCGGCGTTCCCTCATCTTCCGTTTCCGGTTCACCCGATCCGTCCTGAGACTGACCGCCATCCGGCTCTCCCGTCCCCTCCTGGCTCTCCTGGGCAAGCGGTTCCTCCTGAAATGTCACCGTCTTCCGGACTTCCGAATAATTCTCCAGATGCAGCGTCCCTTCCTTATCTCCGATCTTTTCAAGGATCGGCTGAATCTGTGCGATCTTTACCGCCGAAACATTCTTTCCAAGACGAATGCGGATTCTTCCGATATACAGACAGATGACATCCTCCTCACAGACAATCCTGTCGGGATCCAGTTCATACTTGGTAATCTCTCTGGAAGTCTCCAGAATCTGTTGGAAAATCTTCTTATTCTTACTCTCAAGATGCTGGTAAAGCTTCACTTCTCCCATACCGATTCCCTCAATATAAGGAATTCCTTCGATCAACGAGGGGGATTCCAGCACCACCAGCCCTTCCTTGTCAAAATAACTATACGTGTCTCCATTCTGTATGTATCCGACAATCGGCTTCTCCTTCACCGACACCTTCACAATCCAGGGCGTCTTAAGGCTCACCTTCATCTGATCCAGGCATGGCAGCACATTCCCCTTCCCTAATGCATATTTCCCCAGAATATACAGCGCATTTATTGAAAATTCATCCTCCTGAACCGTTTCCAGAATCTCCTGCTCCGTCACATAATCATTCCCGCTCACCTCAATCTTCTGCACATAGAACAGAAGAAAGAGAATCGCCGCAATGATTGCCAGGCCAAGCACAAGAACAACCGCTGCATAGACTCTGTGGGACTTTTTCTTCTTTCTTCTTCTCGGGCCTTCCCGTTCCCGGTATTCTTTCTTTCCCATTTTCCTATACTCCCTTATTTTACCAGAGATGATACGCTGAGCACAAGCCCCATCTCCACCAGCAGAAATACCACCGAGGTTCCTCCATAGCTGATAAACGGCAGCGTTATCCCCGTATTCGGAATCGTATTTGTAACCACCGCAATATTCAGTATCACCTGGATCATCATATGTCCCATGGCTCCTGTCGCTATCAATGCGCCGAACAGGTCGCCGGCATGTGTCGCAATCACGAAAAAACGCCAGATCAGAATCAGAAACAGGATCAGAACAAATCCCGCCCCGAACAGTCCCAGTTCCTCACATACAATGGAAAAAATCATGTCATTCTGGGCCTCCGGGACGAATCCCAGCTTCTGGATACTCTCCCCAAGTCCCCGGCCGAACAGCCCGCCGGATCCGATCGCATACAATCCCTGCAATGTCTGGTATCCCTTCTCGTAAGCTTCCGGGTTCCTCCAGATTGCCAGCCTCTCAAGCCTGTAACTCTCCAGAGCCAGAAAAACTGCCATGAATCCGATTCCAAGGACTCCCATGAAAACGAACTGTCCGTACTTCGGACTTGCCACGAAGATCAGGATGACCCCGATCCCCAGGATAATAATCGCAGTGCTTAAGTTACTGGCTCCCACGAGTCCCACCACCGGAAGGATCATCACCATGATCTTCAGCATGGTGCGCATCTTCCCGATCTCCTTCACATTCCTGGTCACCATCTGGGCAAGGAACAGAATCAGCGCAACCTTGGCGAACTCTGACGGCTGAAAAGAAAAAGGCCCCAAAGACAGCCATCTTTTGGAACCGTTAATCTCATCACCTATGAACAAGACCGCCACCGACAGAAGGATTGCCGTCATATATCCCAGTATGGCAAAATGACGCCACACATGATAATCCATATTCGCAACCACAAACATGGCGGCGATTCCCAGGGATGTCGCAAATATCTGTTTCTTCAGATAATAAAATGAATCGTGGAATTTCACCTCGCCATTATATGCGCTGGTACTGTAGAGGATCACAAGCCCCGTAACCACAAGCAGAAATAACGCAGTAAGAAGTGTATAATCATACCTTCTGTTCTTAGACTGTGCCAATATATGCCACTCCTTATAAGGAATTTACAATCTCTTTAAACTTCTCTCCACGTACCTCATAGTTGGGGAACATCCCCCAGCTTGCACACGCAGGGGACAGAAGGACCGCCTCCCCCGGCGAAGCAGCCTCAGCTGCCGTAAGCACCGCTTCTTCAAAGGTCTCTGCAAACTGATAATCCGTAAACCCGCAGGCAAGGGCATCCCTTGCAATCTTCTCCCTGGTTGCTCCAATCAGAATCAGCTTCTTTACTTTCCCGTCAAAACTGTTGATCCACTCCGTATAAACAGAATCCTTGTCATATCCGCCGCCAATCAGCACGGTAGGCCGGTTCATAGCCTGTATTCCCTTGATCGCAGCATCCGGATTCGTTCCCTTGGAATCATTATAGAACACCACGCCGTTCTTCTCCGTCACATACTCAATCCTGTGCTCCACGCCTTTGAACGCCAGAACGCCCTTTCGTACTACATCTGCCGGCACGCCGTACACCAGCGCCATTGCCGCCGCTGCCATGACATTCTCATAATTGTGGGTTCCCAGAAGGTTCAGTTCCTCCACCCGGCAGACCGGAATTTTTTCTCCGTTTTGATAGATCATCTCTCCGTTCTCAAGATAAATCCCCTTTTCTAGTTTACGCCGGCTGCTGAAATATAGAACCCTGGCCCGGATATTTTCCCCGAATTCTCTCGTAAGGGGATCCTCATAATTCAGAATACAGTAATCATCCTCCGTCTGATTCCTGGCAATATTCTTCTTCGCATTCACATAAGCTTCCATCGTATGATGGCGGTTCAGATGATCCGGTGTAAAGTTAAGTATTGCACTGACCTTTGGCCGGAAGTCCATTATCGTCTCCAGCTGGAAACTGCTCATCTCCGCCACCGTGACAGAATCTTCATCCATCTCAGGCGCCGCCGCAGTATAAGGATTACCGATATTGCCTACCACGAAAGTCATCTTATACTCACCCATAATCTCTCCCAGGAGCGCTGTAGTCGTGGTCTTCCCGTTCGTGCCGGTGATGGCAAGCACATCCCCCTTACCCGTCTCATAGGCCAGTTCCACCTCTCCCGTGATCAGTATTCCCTGTTCCCGCATACGGTTCACCACCGGAAGGTCTGTCGGGACACCCGGACTTAAGACCGCTATATCCAGATCATCATATAATTCCTCAGGAAATGCACCGATGACGATCCTGGCGCCGCTCCCTTCCCCAAGCTTCTCTCTTAAGTCTTTTTCTTTCAGTTCCTCATTCCCATCGTAGAGAATGACACGGGCTTTCTGCCGCTCTAACAGTTTCGCCGCTGCGATTCCGCTGATTCCCGATCCGAATACCAGAACCTTCTTCCCTGTCACTTCCATATCTTTTCGTCTCCTCCTACATAGCCATCAGCGCAATCAGACAGAGGAGCGCCGTAATGATGGAAAATACCGCTACCACCCTTGTCTCAGACCATCCGCACAGTTCAAAATGATGATGTATCGGCGCCATCTTAAAGATGCGCTTACCGCCTGTTTTCTTAAAATATGTCACCTGTATCATAACCGACAGCACTTCTACCAGGTAGATCAGCCCTACGATAATGATAAATACCGGCATCTGCAGCATATAGGCCGTCGATGCAACGAACCCGCCTAAAGCAAGGGATCCTGTGTCTCCCATGAAGACACTGGCCGGATATACATTGAACAGAAGAAATCCCAGCAACGCCCCCACTACCGCACATGTAACCGGTTCGATTCCACTGCGTGTTCCAATTGCCACCACCGTGAAAAACGTGGCCACCAGCACGGTCACGCTGGATGCCAGTCCGTCCAGCCCGTCCGTGAAGTTCACACCGTTCACGGTTCCGATCACTGCAACGAACAGCACCGGAATTGCAAGCCATCCGATATTCCAGTACATTCCGCCGGTAAAGGGAATCAGCATGGCAAGGGATACATCCGTGAACTTCACAATGTAAAATGCGAAGATGGCAGTCACCACGATCTGAAGGGCCATCTTCTGCTTCGGAAACAGTCCGTCAGAGCGTTTCATGACAACCTTCAGATAATCATCCAGAAATCCAATGAGCCCGAAGCCCAGTGTCACAAACAGAATCGGAATGATCTTCGGATAATCCTTAATGTAAAATACCGATGTGACCACCACGCTCAAAAGAATGATCACTCCTCCCATGGTCGGAGTACCCGCCTTTTTCAGATGGGACTTCACGCCCTCCTCCCGTTCGGTCTGCCCCATCTTTAATTTTCTGAGCACCGGGATGATCAGCGGTCCCATTATCACGCTCAGCGCAAATGCGATCAGCACCGGAAAAAATACATTATAATTCATACATCCACCTCTTTATCTCTTTTGTTGATTACAACACTTTAACTATCCCAGTATACTTCATTTCCTACTCTTTTTCAATGCCCAGATACGGCAATATGCTCTCAAATATATTCCGCACCACCGGCGCCGCAATGGTTCCTCCATAGTATACTCCCTGTGGATTGTATATGACACACATTCCAAGCACCTGCGGATCATCCGCCGGAGCGAATCCGATAAAAGAAGAGATATATTTGTTCGCACTTCTCGGAAGAGTCTGGGACGTTGCCGTCTTGCCGCCGATGGAATACCCTTCTATATACGCATTCTTTCCGGATCCTTCTGACACCACGCTTTCCAGCAGCATCCGCATGGTCGCCGAAGTTTCTTCCGATACGATTCCTTTCTTCTCTTCATATCTGAACTTCTCCACCTCTTTTCCATCCGCATCCAGGATACGGACGCCGAAATGGGGCGTCACCCTTCTGCCGCCATTAATCAGCGCACTGAAGGTGGTTGCCATCTGCATGGGCGTCACTTGAAAAGACTGTCCAAAACTCATGGTCGCCAGCTCTACCATTCCTACATTTTCCTTCTTGTGCATAATGGTTCCGGCCTCTCCCGGAAGATCCACCCCCGTCAGATCCATCAGCCCGAACTGCTGGAAATATTTGTAGAAATCATCCGTCCCAAGCCGGAGCCCGATATCGATAAACACCGGGTTACAGGAATTCTGGATTCCCTGGACAAAAGTCTCTCCCCCATGGCCCCCCACCTTATGGCAGCGGATCTTCCGGTCCTCCACCACCCGGTACCCCGGGCAGCTGAAGGTATCCTCAAGCCTTACCGCTCCCGCCTCCAGACAGGCGGAGGCCGTAATGGCCTTGAAGGTAGAACCCGGCTCATAGGTATCGTTGATACACCCGTTTCTCCACATCTGGTTCAGTGCATTCTGCCGGTCCTCATCGGACATGGACTGGGTGTCCGCTCCTGTATTCAGGGTAAACGGTTCGTTCAGATTAAATTCCGGAACATTTACCATGGCAAGGATCTCCCCGTTCTGGGGATTCATCAGCAGGATCCCCACTTTGTCTGCCTGTTTCTCTTCCATAACCTTTTCCGCCATCTGCTGGGCATACATCTGGATATTATAATCCAGGCTGATCTGCAGCGTATTTCCCGCAACCGGCTCCACCCGTCCTTCTGCAACGCCGTTTAGCTCCACGCCCCGGGCGTCTGTGGTTGTGAGAATCGTTCCGTTCTTCCCCTTCAGATACTCCTCATACTTTACCTCCAGCCCGATAATCCCCTGGTTGTCTCCCCCCGTAAACCCAAGAACCTTAGAGGCAAGTTCATTGTAGGGATAGTACCGTTTAAAATCCTCGTCGACTTTCACGCCGTCCAGTTCCATGTTACGGATATTGTCCCCGGTCTCCTTATCTACATTGGTCTTGATCCGCTCCATGGAAGACACCTTTTCCACCCTCCTGCGTACGGTCTCCTCATCCATCTCAAGAGCCTGGGCAAGCGTCTTAATCACCTTCTCCGGCTCCCGGATCTGGCTGTGGATCACAGAGATGGTGCAGACCGTCTTATTAGTCGCCAGCACTTCACCCCTGGCGTCCAGGATCTCTCCTCTGGCGGCTTTGATCTCACGCTCCCTCTCGTGAAGATCCTCTGCCTTCTTCTGATAGTATTTCGCATCAAATACCATCAGATAGACCAGCCTTCCCACCAGCGCCAGGATAATCACGGCGGCAACAATGAATACCACCAGGATCTTCCTCTTGTTATATGTTTTATTCTTCATATTGCAAAAACCTCGCAAAAGCCGTTTGTATAATTTATTATCGCTTCTGCAAGGTTATGAATACTTTGTCCGGGTATCCTGTCAGTTTCCGGTTTCCTCCTGAACTGCGTCTGCCGCTTTCTCGATACCCAGATAAGGAAATACTTCTCTCATAATGTCAGCTGCAAGCTGGATCGCATAGGCGCATACCTCCTGTTTTGCCACATTCGGCTCATCCACGACCACATAGACCATTACCTGCGGGTTCTCCTGGGGCGCATACCCGATAAAGGACAGCAGATAATTATTATCCGTACGGGGCAGCTTTTCTGCAGTACCGGTCTTTCCGCCGATGTCATATCCTTCAATTGCCGCCGATGACCCGGTTCCTTCCTCAACAACTCCCAGCATGTAATCCTTAAGAATGTCGCTGGTCTCTTTGGAAACGGTCTTCCTGAGCAGCACCGGACTCTTATTCTCGATCAGGTCGCCGTTCTCATCCCAGATCTGCCTGACCACATGGGGTTTATAATAATCCCCGCCATTGATCAGAGAACAGAAGGAAGCGCCAAGCTGGGTCATGGTCACGTTAAAGTTCTGCCCGAACGCATTGGTTGCCAGGCTGGCAGCATCCATATTCTCTGCGTCATAAAGCAGACCCACGGATTCCCGAGGCAGGTCTATCCCGGTAGACTCTCCGAAACCGAACAGTTCCTGGTATCTGCTGAACTCCTCTTTTCCCATGGTCTGCCCGATCTGCATCAGGGCAACGTTACAGGAATTCTCAAGCGCCCGCTTCAGAGTCTGGGAACCATGGCCGCTGCGGTTATTACAATGAATGTCATGATCGCCCACATGGAGCATGCCGCCGCAGGAATAACTTTCCCCGCCCGTCAGAATTCCCGTCTCAAGCCCTGCCCCTATGGTAAACGGCTTAAAGGTGGAACCTGGTTCATAAGGCTCGCTGACACAGAAATTATTCCAGAGTTCATTGTATTTCTCTACCTTCTCCTCCTCCGACATGGCTTCAATTGCTTCCGCCGGATAGTATCTCGTCAGGTCCCTTGGCTGGTTCAGGTCAAAATTCGGATAAGAAGCCTCCGCCAGGATCTCTCCATTCTGCGGGTTCATGATCAGAACCGCCGTATTCCTGCTGCCCTCTCCCGGCCTCGCTTCATTCTTGTGGGCCTCGTTAAATGCCAGGATATGCTTCTCCACAATATTCTGCACCTGCAGGTCTATGGTGGAAACCACGGTATTTCCGGTAGTCGGCTCTTTCACCGTCCGCTCAAACGTGGAATCCTCATCCAGATACCCGTATTCCTTCCCGTCCATCCCGTTAAGAACGGAATTGTAAGACGCTTCAATCCCACAGCTTCCCACATTCCCATTTACCGTAAAGCCAATGACATCACTGGCAAGGGTGTTGTAGGGATATTTGCGGATATAATCATCTTCCAGCCAGATTCCTCTGACATCAGGATAATTCTCATCATCTGCGTCAATCGCTTCAAACGCCTGGGCCGTCTCATAGTCTACGCCCTTTCTTAGAATGCTGTATCTGCTGGAGGGCTTTTCTTCTATTATTTCCCGCACCGCCGCTTCCTCTATTCCGAAACAGTCCCTGAGCACTGCGATGGTGGGCTCTATGCACTTCTCGTCACTGCACATATACTGTACATCCAGAATCACGTTATACACCCGTTCGCTGGTGGCAATCTTTGTCCCGTTACGGTCCACGATATCCCCCCGCTTAAACGGAATGGTCCTGCTGTCGTACTGCTGCCTGTCCAGGACGATTTTCGTATAGTCCGAACCATTCGAGGCATTAATATAAGTAATCCTTCCTACTAAGACAACAAAAGCCAGTATAATCGTCACAAACAATAATACCAGCTTTTTCTGCATGAATTTTGTAAATTTTATCCGTAATAAACTCTTCGTATTTTTTGCCATGTCACACCCCTATCTGTTGCGTTTACCTGACTGGGCAAGCACACCGTCATCCGGGATCTCTTCAAGCTGTCTGACATAATCCGTTGCCGGATTCTCGTATTCTACAATCTGTTCCGGAGACGCATATACCATTCCCAACTGGTTCTGGGCACGGTCCCGGATCTCATCGAGATTCACGGAATCCATCACTGCATTATATTTCGCATTATTCTCTTCCCTAAGGTTCGCCAGTTCTTCCTGCATGGCCGTGACGCTCTTGGAACGGTTCGTAATACGTGACTGAAGTTCCACATAATTCACGCACACCACCAGCGCCATGACCGCCGCTACCGCAAGAAAAATCACATAAGCGGAATTCATATGAAGCGCCAGCTTCCTGTTTCTGCGCACCTGGCTGCTTACCTTCTTCTTCGGTCTTTCAGGTGACTGCTCATGGTAATCCGGTGATATCTCCGGCTGCGTTGCCACATTCCCATAGACATACGGCGATGTCCCGTTTCTCCGTCTCCGATACTGCTGTCCGTTATCTGCACGTCTTCCCGCTGCTGCCATGTAAGTCACCCCTTCCCGTCAGATGTCCTGCTTTCTTCTGCTATGCCCGTTCGAAGATCCGAAGCTTTGCACTCTTAGAGCGGCTGTTTTCCCTCAGTTCCTCCTGGCCCGGCAGAATCGGCTTTCTTGTAACAATACTCCCCTTTGGGACTTTCCCGCATACGCATACCGGAAAATCCGCCGGACAGGTGCAAGGATGTTCATTCTTTCTGAATGCACTCTTGACAATCCTGTCCTCCAGTGAGTGGAATGTTATGATACATAACCTCCCTCCTGGATTCAGCAAACCGATCATGTCATCCAATGAATCTCTTAAGACCTCCAGCTCCCGGTTCAGTTCAATACGGATCGCCTGAAATGTGCGCTTCGCCGGATGGCCGGAATTCTTCTGATATTTCATCGGTATAGCCCTTCTGACGATCTCTGTCAGCTGGCCCGTTGTCACAACCGGTCCTTTCCCGCGCTCCGTTACGATATGTTTTGCAATATTCTTCGCAAACTTATCCTCCCCGTAATCCCGGATCACACGGTAAAGTTCTTTCTCATCATAGTCATTAACAATGTCTCTGGCGGTCATCTTCTGCCTGGTATCCATCCGCATATCCAGCGGCGCATCCTCACGGTAGGAAAATCCCCGTTCAGCCGTATCCAGCTGGTATGACGATACCCCCAGGTCCAGGATAATGCCGTCAACCTTGTCAATTCCTAATTCATGGAGCCTTGACTTCATCTCACAATAGTTGCTCCTGACTATGGTGACCTTCTCCCCGAAGTCTTTCAGTCGGATACCTGCCGCCTTAATGGCATCGGCATCCTGGTCTATGCCTACAATACTCCCCTTTGGCCCAAGACGCTTACACACTTCCAGGCTGTGACCACCTCCGCCCAGTGTGCCATCCACATAGATTCCGTCCGGCCTGATGGCTAACCCATCAATCGTCTCCTGTAACAATACTGATCTGTGCCCGAATTCCATATCCTCTCCCTTTTGTACCGTCTTCAACACTAGATACTAAATCCGCCCGCTTCCATATCGGATGCAATATCCTCAATGTTATCTTCCAATTCAGCATTCTTCTCGTCCCATCTCGCCTTGTCCCAGATCTCGGCACGCTTCCCCATACCGATAAATACCACTTCTTTTTCCAGATGTGCAAATCCTCTCAGACCAGAAGGGATTAATGTTCTTCCCTGCTTGTCCAGTTCTCCCTCTATTGCGCTCCCCTGAAAAAAGTGGGCAAGGTCACGGGCTTTCTTGTCAGTCGTAGTCGGTAGTCTGTTCAGCTTCTCCTCAAAGATGTTCCATTCACTTTCCGGGTATATATACAGGCACTTCTCCATTCCTTTGGTTATGAAGAAATTCTCCCCTAGATCTTCACGAAACTTTGCCGGAATGATCAGTCTGCCTTTCGTATCTATATTATGGCTATACTCCCCCCTTAACATGTCTGAACGCACCTTCTTCCAAGTAGCTCCACATTGTCACCACTTTGATCCACTTATCACCACTCTCTACCACTTGTCCCCATTGTAAACCACTTTTTTGATGATTTCAACCCTTTTTTCACATTTTGGGATTTTGCACAAAAAAAGGAGCAGAAAATTTCTGCTCCCCTTTTGCATATTATTCTGCCGACCCATTGACTTTAGAAAGTTCGGAATCCAATCCCGTCAGGGCCGAATAGTCAAGTTGCGCCTCCTGCTTCGGCTTCTTCGCTTCATAAGTTCCATACGCAGAATAGCCGATCCATCCGATCAGCACAACGCCAACCACTAGCACCACACACCTGCGCACCGCATTCTGAAACTTCTCCTTCTTTGCATTCTTTTTGCGGTTCGCTTTTTCCTGTTTATATCTGTCAACTTTCTCCTGGCTCATGCTTTCTGATTTCTCCTTCTTAACCTGATATCTGCATAAAACCCAAAACATTTCATGCAGTCCGTACCAGAATCCATTCTACCACAAATCAGCAAATTATACAACCACAATTACACCGCCATCCGCAGCATACATACTGCTGATGCCTGCCGTATCCAGAATCAGCGTATCTCTGAACTCTGCTTTCTTCATCAGTGTATCCCTGACATACTCCGCACGTTCCCTGCAGTTGCAGTGTGAGACAGCAAGTATCTTCCTGCCCGGATCCTTCAGATCCTTCATAATCTCCTCCGTCATCTTAGCCAGAGCCTTCTTCACGCCCCTGGCCTGCCCCAGCTGCACAATCGTGCCCTCCGGCGTTGAACCCATGACCGGCTTAATATTCAGCGCCGTAGCCACCACCGCCTTCACGCCCTTCAGCCTTCCGTTCTTACGCAGTGTATCCAGTGTCTCGAGGACGAAATAAGTATGCTGTCCCTTAATATATTCTTCTACCGTCTCAATTACCTGTGCAAATTCCATGCCCTTCTCTTCACATTCTGCAATCTTCAATGCAATCAGCGTCTCACCGATGGATGCGGAACGTGAATTAAACACATAGATATCCTTCTCTCCATATTCCTCGTGATACAGATTCTTCCCCAGAACGGCGCTGTTATAAGAACCGCTCAGTTCGGCCGACAATGTAACCGCATAGACGTGATCCGCCGGACAGCGGTATCCCTCCATATAACGCTCCGGAGACGGGCAGGAAGACTTCGGCGATACCGGGGATGCCGCTACCCGCCTCAGAAAATCCGTCTGGTCGAACGTCTCATCATCTACGATATGGTAATCCTCAACATCAATCTCCAGAGAAGCCGTCTCAAAACATTCTGATGCTTTCATCTCTTCTGTCAGTTCTCCGCAGCTATCGACAATAATCTTGTAACTCATCTTCATCCTCCCGGCATGCCGTCATCCAGGCCTACCTCTTCACGGGGTTTCCATTCCATCCTGGCATGTCATTAATTTCTATATTATGTAGTTTTAAATACTACATATTTTATCATACCATATTTATACCGGAAAAGAAAGCATTTTATTCACTGATTTTTATTCTTCTGGACACTCCGAGGGCAATCCCCATCTCTACCATCAGAAACAGGCTGGATGTTCCTCCATAACTGATGAACGGCAGAGTAATTCCAGTTGTCGGAATCAGATTAGTCACAACGGCTATGTTCAGAACCACCTGCAGCGCAACATGGGCAAAAATCCCTGTCACCACCAGAGAACCGTACATATCCGGTGCATTCTGAGCAACAAACATCAGACGGTACAGAAGAAGCCCGAACAGGACCAGCACAATAATCACGCCAAAAACTCCCAGTTCCTCGCATACAATGGAAAGGATCATATCATTCTGAACCTCTGGCATAATCATCTTCTGGGCGCTGTTCCCCAGACCTTTTCCAAAAAATCCGCCGGATCCTATGGCATACAGCCCCTGCAGCACCTGGTAGCCCCCCTCCTCGGCATGTCCCTCGGGATTCAGCCATACCAGGATCCTGCGCAGACGGAAGTTATCACTGGTCTTCAGCACCGCCCCCAGTATGCGCACTCCGGCAGCCACACAGACCAGCCCGGTCACGGCAATGATAACAAAGGGCCTGGTTCTGGGATGGACCACGAAAATCATGATACAGGTAATCCCCATCACGATGATCGCCGTACTGAGGTTGTCCGTAAGCACCAGAACACAGACAGCCGCAATACCGCCCCACAGAAGCACCTTAAGAATCCCCCTTAAAGTCTTGATCTCCTTTCCCAGATTACAGATCAGCACCGGAATAAAGAGGATCACTGCGATCTTGGTAATCTCAGCCGGCTGCAGCTGCTGGCCGAAAGGCAGACGGATCCACCGCCTTGCACCTTTGACTTCTTTTCCAAGAGGCGTCTGCACCAGCGCCATCATAAATATAGAAAAGAAATAAATCTTATCCGCCCATCTGATATAAACATGATAATCAATCTTTGCGACAATATACATTCCTGCGAATCCTGCCGCATAGAAGAAAAGCTGCCTCTTAAAATAGAACATACTGTCCTCATGCTCTACCAGTGCACTGTACGCAGTCGTACTATAGAGCATAACCAGCCCGAAACAGATCAGAAAAATCAGCACCGTCAGAAGGTTAAAGTCAAAAAAGCGAATTACACTGGCGCCTTTTTTTTCTCTCCTCTCCACACTCGCAGCTTTCTGTCTTTTTACTCTTCGATTCTTTGCCATATATTTACACACCCCTATCGTATCTATTATACTCAGATACCTTTACAAAAACAACCTTCAAACGAAGGAAAACACGCACCACTTTCTAAATTTTCCATACACTGTTATTGCAAACGTTCTATGAAAGGAGTTACACACATGCCGAATTACCGTTTTAGCACACAGGATTACATGCGCAGAAGCGGCTGCAACCGGCCCGCACCTGTGAGTGCGCCGCAGCCCGCACAACCCTGCCCGTCTGCCGTTTCGCCCGAACCAAAGCCTGCCTGCTGTGATGACAGGGACAGATACGATGAACTGAACGATATGCCTGTCGCCATGGCCTACGTCCCATGGCAGGAATGGCGGAACCTTTATGAAGCAGAGAAGGGATTTCATATAGGGACTATTTTCGAGGAACTGGATAAACCGTTCAGAGGAATCAGAATGGGAGGTTGTTGCAGATGACAGAGAACAGACCCGACCGTAATGAATTATTAGAATGGATCAATGTAGTCAGTTTTGCAGTTGACGATGTAAAATTGTTCCTGGATACCCATCCGTGTGATGAAGACGCACTGGAGTATTTTGAAGAATTCAAGAAGCAGCGGGTTCAGGCGCTGAAAGAATATGCCAGATATTTCGGCCCGCTGACCCTTGACACGGCATGCACCCCGTCAGATTACTGGTGCTGGATCAATGAGCCATGGCCATGGCAGGAAGGAGGATGCTAGTATATGTGGAATTATGAAAAACGGTTACAGCACCCGGTAAAGATTACCCAGGTGAATCCTCAGATTGCACAGATTATTATCACTCAGTTTGGTGGACCAGATGGAGAACTGGCTGCTTCCATGCGGTATCTGTCACAGCGGTATACGATGCCTTATAAGGAAGTGACTGGGATACTGACGGATATCGGTACGGAGGAACTGGCCCACATGGAGATGATATGTGCCATCGTCCATCAGCTTACACGCAACCTGACGCCGGAAGAACTGGAGAAGTCCGGATTCGACAAATACTATGTAGACCACACCCTTGCCCTCTGGCCCCAGGCGGCAAGCGGCGCACCCTGGACTGCAACTTACTTTCAGTCCAAGGGCGACCCGATTACGGATATACATGAGGATATGGCGGCAGAACAAAAAGCAAGAACCACCTACGACAATATCCTGCGCCTCGTAAAAGACCCAGAGGTCTGTGAACCCATCCGTTTCCTGAGGGAACGTGAAATCGTCCACTATCAGCGTTTCGGTGAAACGAATCGGGAAGATTGTAGTAAAAATTCAAAGGTGTTAAAAGCCCACAACTACGGCACTTTTGAGCAGATACTAACAATCAGAAAATTCACAGGACACAGGCATAAGCCGCCCTATTTCCTGTATATCTCAAAAAATGATAAAGTGAAGCAATACTATACTACATAGTTTATTGATTTCAAGAATTAAGACGTTCAGAAATGAGCGTCTATTTTTTTATCCAAAACGAAAGGAGAATCATAACATTATGAAAAAAATCTTGAAACGGTTACTGACAGCTATCCTTGCTCTCGTAACTGTATTTACAACATTACCTGTCATACAGACACAGGCAGCGGAACATGTTTATACGGATACCGCAGGAATCGCCGGAAAGATTATCAAAGTCAATAACAGTGGCGTAGTCGTTGACAGCCTTACGGAAAGCGTCATGCACGCTGACGGGCAGATAGCCTATTGTATTGATATAAACGCACATTTCACATCGGGTTATAAAAATCGCATTAACGCTTCGGATAGAATGAATAATGAGCAGATTTCAGATGTTGCTTTATCATTGGAATATGTTAAACAGTATGCGCAGCAGCATACAAACCTCACATCTAATCAGATGTATTTGCTTGAACAATGTATTGTATGGCGTAGGTTAAGCGTTCATCTTGGATGGGGATATGATAATGTACATGCTGATTTCAGCGAATTACCAGAAACAATTCAAGCAGAAGTATATGAGAACGCAAAAGAATTTGTGAAAGCAAATAAGGGAAGATATGATTGCGGCGGCTATATTTATATCGGTGAAGGACAGGATTTAGGACAGTTCTGGGCGAATCTGGCAATCGGAAAAGGAAAAATCCAAAAAGTTTCTGCGAATACTGAAATCACGAATAATAATGACTGCTATTCCTTATCTGGTGCGACCTATGGAGTTTATTCTGATAATGGCTGCACACAGTCCGTTACCACGCTTATTACAGATGAAAACGGGAATACAAATGCTGTGGAACTTAGAGCCGGAACATATTATGTGAAAGAAGAAAAAGCTCCAAAGGGATTCCAATTAGATAAACATATCTATACCCTTACAGTCAATGTAGGAGAAACTGCTACCTTACAGGTCGGTGATACGCCCAAAGTTACAAATATAGAAATTGAACTTTTCAAGCTGGATATGGAAACATCAAAAGGAATACCACAGGGCAAAGCTACCTTAGAGGGCGCAGAGTTTATCTGGAAATATTATGACGGGTATTACACCAGAAACAATCTCCCATCAACGCCGACACGCACATGGACAACCAGAACTAAAGCAGAAAAGGGCAACGACGGAACAAATCATTATATTACACGGCTGTCGGATTCTTATAAGGTATCTGGCGACAGTTTCTATACACAGAATGATGTTATCTGTCTGCCGCTAGGTACGATTACTGTAGAAGAAAAATCAGCTCCAAATGGATACTTGCTGGACGGTGCTTACTTACACGTAAATGGAACTTCCGAACAGGTAACAGGCGTATACGTCGCACAGGTAACAGAAAATGGAGAGCGTGCAATACTGAATGGCGGCAACCAGTATTTCGTATCGGATAAGGTTACTAGGGGCGGTGTGAAAATCCAGAAACGTGACCTTGAAACTAAGGATACTAAACCACAAGGCAACGCAGATTTAAAAAATGTAGCATTTACCATTACTTCACTGAATGAGAATCCTGTACTGGTTGAGGGGAAACTGTATCAGAAAAACGAAGTAGTAAAGACAATCCGTACTGGAATTGACGGTATCGCTACTACTACTGCTGATACGCTGCCCTATGGGCGATACAGGATTGATGAATCAACGCCGCCAGAGGGGTATCTAACAAATGGTGCGGTATCCCGTGAATTTGATATTGTGGATAATGAAAAAATCGTAGATTTAACATCCGAAGAAAAATCTATCTACAATCAAATTATCCGTGGCGGCGTGAAAATTCAGAAGCGTGACCTTGAAACTAAGGATACAAAACCACAAGGCAGCGCAACCTTTAGCGATACGGCATTTACTATCACTAACCTTAGTAAGAATCCTGTGCTGGTGAACGGAAAATTATATAAGAAGAATGAAATCGTAAAGACAATTCATACGGGAATTGACGGTATCGCTACCACAGCCGCCGATACACTTCCTTACGGACATTACAGAATTGATGAAGTAACGCCGCCTGAGGGGTATCTGATAAATGGTGCGGTATCCCGTGAATTTGATATTGTGGATAATGAAAAAATCATAGATTTAACATCCGAAGAAAAATCTATCTATAATCAGATAAAGCGTGGAGATATTGAGGGCGTGAAAATCGGTTCTGGAACGCACAAGCGGCTTTCTAATGTACCTTTTAAAATAACCAGCAAGACTACTGGTGAAAGCCATATTATCGTCACGGATAAAAACGGGCAGTTCTCTACTTGTTCTGACTGGACATCCCACAAGAAGAATACTAATGCCGGAAAATCCAGTGAGGACGGTATCTGGTTTGGAACGTCAGAGCCGGACGACAGTAAGGGGGCATTGCTTTACGATACATATGAGGTTAAGGAGCTTCGCTGTGATTCCAACAAGGGGCTGACACTGATTCCTGCTTTTGATATTGTGGTATCCAGAAATAAAGTTGTTATCAATTTAGGCACTCTGACGGACGAATACGAACCGGAACTGACTATCCATACTACTGCCATTGATAAGGTGACAGGGGAGAAATCCATTATTGCAGGTAAAAACGTGACTATCATTGATACAGTGGCTTTAGATGGTTTGAAGAAAGATACAAAATACCAGCTTAAAGGCTGGGAAATGGTGAAATCGGAAAATGCTGAACTTTTAATTGACGGTAAGCGTGTAGAAAATGACCTCACATTTACCGCAAAGGATTCTAAGATGGAAGTACAGATTACCTTTACCTTCAATGCCAGCCAGCTTGCAGGAAAAGAGCTGGTGACTTTTGAGGAATTGTACGACGTGACGAATCCCGACGAGCCTGTTAAGGTAGCAGAACACAAAGACATTGAGGACGACGGACAGACCGTGACGATTGAGGAACGTGTGATAGACATTCACACAAAGGCTTGTGATAAAGCGACAGGCGACAAGATGATTCTTGCCAGCAAAGACATAACTATTGTTGATACGGTATCTCTAGCTGGATTAGAAAAAGGTACAAAATACCAGTTAAAAGGCTGGGAAATGGTGAAATCAGAAAATGCTGAACTTTTAATTGACGGTAAGCGTGTAGAAAATGACCTCACATTTACCGCAAAGGATTCTAAGATGGAAGTACAGATTACCTTTACCTTCAATGCCAGCCAGCTTGCAGGAAAAGAGCTGGTGACTTTTGAGGAATTGTACGACGTGACGAATCCCGACGAGCCTGTTAAGGTAGCAGAACACAAAGACATTGAGGACGACGGACAGACCGTGACGATTGAGGAACGTGTGATAGATATTCACACAAAGGCTTGTGATAAAGCGACAGGCGATAAGATGATTCTTGCCAGCAAAGATATTACCATTGTTGACACGGTAGCGTTAGCCGGATTGGAGAAAGATACAAAATATCAGCTTAAAGGCTGGGAAATGGTGAAATCGGAAAATACGGAACTTCTGATTAATGGAAAGCCTGTGGAAAATGAACTTACATTCATTGCAGAGGATTCAGAAATGGAAATGCAGCTTTCCTTTACATTTAATGCCAGTGAACTTGCAGAAAAAGAGCTGGTGACCTTTGAGGAATTATACGACGTAACGAATCCCGACAAGCCTGTTAAGGTGGCAGAACATAAGGACATTGAGAATGACCGACAGACCGTGGCGATTACAGAGCGTATTATCACTATGCACACCAACGCTGCCGATAAAGCTACAGGAGAAAAGGCAATCGACGCTGACAAGGAAGTAACGATTATTGATACGGTTTCCTTAGATGGTATAGAAAAAGGCGTGAAATATCAGTTGAAAGGCTGGGAGATGGTAAGGTCTGAAAATGCAGAGCTTATCATCAATGAAAAACGTGTGGAAAAAGACCTCACGTTTACCGCTACTGACAGCGTAATGGAGATTCAGATTGCCTTTACCTTCAATGCCAGTGAACTTGCAGGAAAAGAGCTTGTGACCTTTGAGGAATTGTACGACGTAACAAATCCCGACAAGCCTATCAAGGTAGCGGAAAATAAGGACATTGAGGATAAAGGGCAGACGGTGACAATCACAGAAAATCCCACCGAACCAACCACACCAGAATCCAGTACCCCGACAGGTAATGGCAATCAACCAAAAACAGGCGACACGACAAATCTTGCTCTCCTGTTTATCCTACTTATCTTTTCCGCTGCCGGACTTGTATTTACGGCATACAGAAAATACCGCAGCATGAAAGCAAAACATAATTAATACGGGAGGAATCAGCATATGAAATCCAATTCCCATGCTCCGCCTTGAATATGTATGCCTATATAAGATATGCAAACTGTTTTTTTCAGTCAATCGTCTTTTTGATTGGCTGGAAAAAACAGTACACTAGGGGTTTGGGGAGTGTAGCTCCCCATATGGAGATATAGAAAATCAGAAAGAAAGAGGTAAACATATATGGAATTAAAGCATGTTATCCCGAACATGGAAAAGACTTTCGGGAATCTGGAATTTGCAGGTGAGAATAAGGTAGAACAGCGGAGAATCAACGGGCGTATGGCTGTAATTTCCCGTAGCTATAACTTGTATTCAGACGTACAGAGAGCCGACGACATTATTGTGGTGCTGCCTGCTACTGCTGGAGAGAAGAATTTCGAGGTTGAAGAAAAAATACGGCTTATTAATCCGAAGATTACCGCAGAGGGTTATAAAATCGGCAACCGTGGGTTCACAAACTATATTTTGTCCGCTGACGATATGGTGAAGGCGTAAGGAGGTATCAGAGATTATGAGATTAGCGAATGGAATCATTATAGACAAGGAAAAGACCTTTGGACTGTTGAAGTTTTCTGCATTGCGGCGTGAGGTACATAAACAGAATGAGGACGGAACGGTTTCTGAAGAAATCAAAGAACGCACTTACGATTTGAAATCCAGAGGACAAGGACGCATGATACAGGTGAGTATTCCGGCTGCCGTGCCACTAAAGGCGTTTGATTATAATGCGGAGGTTGAGATTATCAATCCTGTAGCGGATACAGTGGCGACAGCTACGTTTCAAGGGGCAGACGTGGACTGGTATATTAAAGCTGAGGATATTGTCTTGAAGAATAAAGACGGACACTCAACGGAAAATCTACAGAATCATAATCCGCATGATAAAAAGGAAATTAAGAATCATAAATAAGCATTGCCTATACGATAATATTCTGATAAAATTAGGATAAAATAAACAAAAAAGGAGTGCTTAGACTATGATACAAATTCGACCTGTTTCTGACCTTAGAAATAAATTTCCAGAAATTGAAACTATCGTAAACAGCGGAAAACCTGTTTATCTTACAAAGAATGGCTATGGAGCTATGGTAGTTTTGAGTTTGGAGGAGTACGCAAATCTGACAGATGATATAGAGATGAAACTTGACGAAGCCGACAGGCAGGCGGCAATGACGGAAGAAAGGCTTTCCCATGAAACCGTATTCAGCAATGTAAGGAGTACGATACATGGAAAATAAAGTTTATCATCTTCGCTATCTGCCGATTTTTGAACAGGATTTAATCAATACAGCGAGTTACATTACCAATGTTTTAAAAAATGAGGACGCTGCGCTGCGTTTGATTGATGATGTAGAGACTGCGATTCTGGAAAGGCTGAATAATCCTGTTGCCTTTGAACCATATGTTTCCGCAAAAAAGAGAAACTATCCGTACTATAGAATCTATGTGAGAAATTACGTTATTTATTATGTGGTGATTGGTGATGTAATGGAAGTACGGCGTTTACTGTATGGTGCTAGAGATACGGATAAACATTTATAATTTGCTCCCTCAATCAGATAATAGAAGTATAAGCAGTTAGTCTTGATGATTAGCTGCTTTTCTTAGCGGTGAAATGTATATAAGCAGAATGAGGATGGAACGGTTTCTGAAAAAATCAAAGAACGTACCTATATATATTGTGTCCAATATTTGAAAGTGATATAATTGATAAAAATATTCTAAGGAGACAATATGTATGGAATTATTTGATTTCTTAAAAGCGAATTGGGTCAATCTTGGTTTGATTTTGGTGGGATTATCTGCTGTATGGATTTACAAAATGCAGGAAAAAGAGAAATTACGTGATGCAGCTTGTATGATTGTATTACAAATAAATGAACTTCAAAAGCGTGTACAGGAAATCCAATCTTACATAACTAATCAAGGATTAAATTTAACTGCGTTCTATGAATCACTTCCTTTAATTGACGTTAATTATTGGAATAATTATAAGCATTTATTTGTTCGTAAAATAGATAATAAAAGTTACGATAGTATAAATAAATTTTACCAGTATGTTACTTCTATGCAAGAACAACAGGAATTATTACGCAATCTACAAAGAAATTATTTCTATGAAAAGCAAAATGCTATATGCAATGTGGAAATTTCATTTATAATTGAAACATTGAAAGAGGTTGATTGTAGCTCTGTATCTAGCAATCAATTACAATCCTTTTTTCAAGAGGTTTCTACAGCAAGTGCCGAAAAACAATCTGAGATTTTTACTAATTTAGTTAAGCAGATTGAACAAAATAACCCTGATATTGATATGAGCAGATTTTGGAGTATTTATCAAAGTAAACGAAAGAGATTTATATCTATTACTAACGGGGATTCTTTAACACCATATACGCCTGAACAAATTTCATCAACACTACAGTCACTTTTAAAGCAATATGCTCTATTAGAAATCGCAGGAATTGAAGGGTATCGAACGCTTTGTAAAATAGCTAAAATGATAGATAAATAACATATAAGTAAGCAGCAGATTTTACAGGATTTGCTGCTTTTTTCATGGAAAGGAAAAGATTATGCAATTATTTAAAAGGAAAAGGAACCGTATCAGAGCCGGTGATAAATCTCTGATTTTCCGCTTTGCTGCTAGCTCGTTGCTCCGGCTGTTCTTTATGGCAATGATACTCTTGAACCTAAAGACAATCATAACAACTGACTGGAACTCGGTCACGCTTTTTAGTGGCGGCAACATACAGTTTCACCTTACGCCATACAGGATAGTTACGTTCATTATATCAACATTTATCTGTTTAGCTGCTGCTCTGTCCTATTACCGATTCCGATATGACAAGGTTAAGCAACTCCTTCACCGCCAAAAGCTGGCACGTATGATTCTGGAAAATGGCTGGTATGAAGAAGAAACTTCACAGGATGGCGGTATCTTCAAAGACCTGCCGTTAGATGGGAAAAAGAAACGGATTACCTATTTTCCAAAGATGTATTACCGCATGGAGAATGGCTTGCTCCATATCCAGACGGAAATCACGCTGGGAAAATATCAAGACCAGCTCTTACATTTGGAGAAAAAGCTGGAAACAGGCTTATATTGTGAATTGGTATCCAAAGAGCTGCATGATTCCTACGTGGAGTATGCCCTGCTCTATGATACGATTGCAAACCGCATTACCATCAATGATGTACAGGCAGAAAAGGGCAGACTCCGGCTGATGAAAAATATCTGGTGGGAGTATGACAAACTCCCCCACATGCTGATTGCTGGCGGTACAGGTGGAGGAAAAACCTATTTTATCCTTACCATTATTGAAGCCATGTTGCGCTGTAATTCAGTGCTATATGTATTAGACCCGAAGAACGCTGACCTTGCCGACCTTGCCGCTGTCATGCCCGAAGTCTACTACAAAAAGGAAGATATTACCGCTTGTATTGACCGTTTCTATAACGGCATGATGGAACGCTCGGAAACCATGAAACACATGGAAAATTATAAGACGGGTGAAAACTATGCTTACTTGGGATTACCGCCCCACTTCCTAATCTTTGATGAATATGTGGCGTTTATGGAAATGCTGACGACAAAAGAAAATGCGGCTGTCCTAAATAAGCTGAAACAAATAGTCATGCTTGGGCGGCAGGCAGGATATTTTCTCATTCTCGCCTGTCAGAGACCAGACGCAAAATATCTGGGCGATGGAATACGAGACCAATTTAATTTCCGTGTGGCTCTTGGGCGTATGTCGGAACTGGGTTACTCTATGATGTTCGGAGAAGTAAACAAGGACTTCTTCTTAAAACAGATAAAGGGGCGTGGTTATGTGGATACGGGTACGAGTGTTATATCCGAGTTTTACACTCCCCTTGTACCAAAAGGGTATGACTTCCTAAAGGAGATAGGGAAACTTACACAGGACAGGCAGGACGGACAGGCGGCGTGCGAAGCGGAAGCCGCAGGTACGGACTAGCCTGTGCAGGTGCGGTATGCCGCACCTGCCATATGCCCCCGGTATCTAACAGGGGGGCACAAATACAACTGAAAACAGATTCGGAAATCTGAAAATCCCTTATGGTACAGGCATTTTCGACGGATTTTAGAGGTGTGACAAAAGACTGGTATCCTGTCACACCTTTTTAAGTTAGGAGGGGTTAGACTGAATGAAACGGACTGGATAAAGGATTTCAAGGAAAAGCGTATTGCCTATGGCATTTCTCAAAATAAGCTAGCGGTTGAAGCAGGAATCAGCAGAGAACATTTGAACCGTCTGGAATCCGGCAAGGTGGCACTGACAGAGGAAATCCAGAAACAATTACTTATGGCACTGGAAAAATATAATCCAGAATCACCGCTTACCATGCTGTTTGACTATGTACGCATACGCTTTCCCACAACTGATGTAAAGCATGTGATAGAGGACATTCTGCAACTGAAAACAAATATGATGATACATGAAGATTTCGGTTTTTATTCTTACTCGGAGCATTATGTCTTAGGTGACGTGTTCGTACTTACTTCCGCTGATGAAGAAAAAGGTACACTGCTGGAACTGAAAGGAAAAGGCTGCCGACAGATGGAGAGTTATCTGTTAGCACAGCATAGAAGCTGGTACGATTTCTTCATGGACGCTTTAGGCGACGGCGGCGTAATGAAGCGGCTTGACCTTGCTATTAACGATATGGTCGGTATACTGGATATTCCAGAGCTGACCGAAAAATGTAACCATGAAGAATGTATTTCTGTATTCCGCAGTTTCAAGAGCTACCGCAGCGGCGAATTGGTGCGAACCCATGAACAGGACGGATATAGTATGGGAAATACACTGTATATCGGTTCTCTGAAATCAGAAGTTTACTTCTGCATTTATGAAAAGAATTATGAGCAGTATGTGAAGAATGGGATTCCCATAGAGGATACGAAAATCAGAAACCGATTTGAAATCCGGCTCAAAAATGAAAGAGCCTACCATGCAGTATGTGACTTGTTGACTTATTACGACGCAGAGCGTACCGCATTTTCCATTATCAACCGATATATCCGTTTCGCTGATAAGGAGGTGGACAAGCGGCGCAGCGAATGGAAAACCAACGAAAAATGGGCATACTTTATCGGTTCTGACCGCAGACGTTTGAAACTGACGACGCAGCCAGAGCCGTATACGCTCACACGGACGCTAAACTGGATAGACAGGCAGGTTGCCCCTACATGGAAAATGCTGCAAAAGATTGACCGTGCCAACGGCACACATTTTCTTAGAGACATTTTAAATGATGTGGAGCTAAGCGAACGTCATAAGAAACTGATAAAACAACAGACGACTTCCACAGAGGAAGTGATTCAAAGACAGGAGGATACGGATTGAAACAATTATTGTTTGACTTGTTCCTATTATCATTCGGGGCAGGCGTAGGAATCTCGGCGTTATGTCTGGTACAGGCTGGCAGCCGATTTGACAGGGAAATGGAGCAATTTGAAAGGAGAAATGAAGAATGAATTTTGGACAGAATTTATACAACTGGTTTTTAAGCAATGCACAATCGCTGGTGCTTATGGCAATCGTGGTTATTGGGGTGTATCTTGGATTCAAGCGGGAGTTTTCAAAACTTATCGGGTTCTTGGTGATTGCCTTGATTGCTGTCGGTCTGGTATTCAATGCTGCTGGCGTGAAAGAGGTGTTATTGCAGCTTTTCAATAGAATTATCGGAGCATAGCAAATCTAATAGTTTGCGTCTCAACGCAAACTTACCATTCCCCCTATGGGAGTTCGGGCATAGGGGGAATGAAAAGGGGGTGAAGGAATGGTACACAAATAAAAGAAATAAATATTTAAACAGCAAATCAATAGTGATATAATGTGAGAAACAGACAAATGAACATATATACTTTATAACTACAGAAAAATAAGGAGACATCATGTTAATAAACCAAAATGCAGATGCTTATAGTCGAAAAACGGATACTTATATTGTTGCATATATTGACCTTTTAGGTATTACAAACAAAATCAAGTCAACAGACCAACAACTGGCAATGAACATATTACACAATTTATATACGTTCTCAATAAATGTAACAAAGGAAGTTCAAATTGAAGAAAACAAAGATATTCGATTTAAAATCTTCTCCGATAATATCATCATAGCAAAAAAAATATCAAGTAAAACAAAACAACGTAAACGTGATATTAGAAGTTTATTAATGTGTGCAGGTCATTTTCAAGAGTTGGCAGCAAGCGATTGTGTAGGTTGGCTCATGCGTGGTGATATTTCTATAGGACAACTTTTTATAGATGATGTAATGGTTTGGGGGGAAGCACTTTTAAAATCATATTACTTAGAGGATAAGGTTGCGAATTACCCTAGAATTATAATTGATAGAAATGTTGTCAATGAAATTCTTCAAGATAGCAAGTTGAGTGGATATATTAGAAAAGATTTTGATAATCTTTATTTTTTGAACTTTCTCAATGATTGCCATTTTTGCGGTGAAATGCTAATGAATGGGTTTAAAAATATGCAAAAGGAAATTGGCAAAGACATCGACGAAAAAACCTACCAAAAATTTTGTTGGCATATGAACTTTGTTAATTCAGAATTGGATAGAAAAAATGAAAAAAGAGATAGAAAATATAGGCTTTCACTAGATTTACAATTAAAGTAACGATTAAATACCTGAAATTGTAAAAAAATATTCAGTATTGTCTTTGGGTGACGATTTTATATTCATAATTAATGAGCAGTATATCAAACATGGTTACTGCTTTTTTTATGTGGAATTGGAGGATTAAATGAAAACAGATATTTTTGAGGACATGGTAGGACTGGCTGGTTGCAACTATATCTCTGACCTGCCCCATCGCAGAAAAAGGGTGTTGGAAGAATTAAAGGAGCTGCCACCGTACTCCTACCCAAAGGAACAGTTAGAAAAATTTTCCCATTATGTATTTGGAGAGGATTATATTGTAATCATGGGAACACAGGAAATTAAGAAAGGACGTGAAACAACGTGTATGAAATGAGGATTTACCTGTTGAACAATACAAAGCCTTACCGAGAGGGCGACGAGGAATATTCCGGCGACTGGTTTGACTGCCTTGTGGATTTTGAGGAAATCAAGGAAAGATTAGGCGTGGAGCATGAGGAACAATTATTAATTGCAGACTATGAGTTGCCGTTCTATGTGAATACCGACACTCCCATCTGGGAGGTCAACGAGAACTGCCGCAAGGTACAGGAAATAGAGGGTACGCCTGTGGGGAATGAAATAGAAACCATACAGAAAAAGTGGTTTTACAGATTTGAGGATTTTTTTGAAAACAAGGACGAGATACGCCATTATGACGCATACGACGGGGAATCGCTGGCAAGGATTCTTCTGACAGAGGAACAGCTCTACGGGGAGATTCCGGCTGCTCTGCAGAACCATATCGACTATGCGTCAATCGGGCAGGAATTAGAAGCAAGCGACGAGTATCTTTTCACAGCAAGCGGCGTGTTCCGCTATCGGTAAAGGTGGTGGTATATCATAGAAGAAATGCAGGTTTACATTGCCAACCTCGGAAAATACAATGAAGGGGAACTGGTGGGCGCATGGTTCACGCCGCCCATAGACTATGACGAGATGGCAGAACGTATCGGCTTAAATGACGAGTATGAGGAATACGCAATTCACGACTACGAGCTGCCCTTTGACATTGACGAGTATACGCCTATTGAGGAAATCAACCGACTTTGCGAGATGGTGGAGGATTTACCGGAGGACATACAGGACGAGCTTTCGGAGCTGCTTGGCTACTACCGCAATTTAGAAGAACTATGCGAACATGCAGATGAGATTATCCAGTATCCCGATTGCAACGATATGACCGACGTTGCCTACTATTTCATAGATGAATGTCAAAGTCTCGGAGAGATACCAGACAGAATCCGCAGCTACATAGATTATGAAGCATACGGGCGTGACTTAGATTTAGAAGGACATTTTGTAGTTACCAATCACGGGGTATTTGAATGTCCGTATTAAGGATACTTCTACCAGTAGTGATAATAGCATACGGATTTATTATCTTCCAGTGAAGCACCACTGGTTTTTTTATGCAACAAGAGATATGCGGCGGTCTGGAAACAGACTGCCGTTTTCAGTTAAAGAAAATAAGAAAGGGATGATTCAGAAAATTGAAAAAATTAAAAAGCTACACTAATATTTGGAGCGTGGAGAAAGTTATCTATGCTATCAATGACTTTCAGCTCCCATTTCCCGTGACCTTTAGCCAGATGGCGTGGTTTGTGCTGTCGCTGTTCGTCGTTATCCTGTTCGGGGAGCTGCCGCCATTCTCCATGATTGACGGGGTATTCCTCAAATATTTTGGATTTCCCGTAGCGTTTACATGGTTCGTATCCCAAAAGACTTTCGACGGGAAGAAACCATTTGGATTCCTAAAATCCTGTATTTCCTACTACTTACGCCCAAAAGTCACCTATGCCGGAAAGACCGTCCATCTGAAAACTGAAAATTTTAATACCGCTGTCACAGCAGTTAGGAGTGAAATCTATGTTCCCGATTAAATATATTGAAAACAATCTGGTATTCAACTATGACGGCGAATGTTTTGCCTACTACGAGTTGATACCCTACAATTATTCGTTCCTGTCACCAGAGGAAAAGTATCTGGTACATGATAACTTCCGCCAGCTTATCGCACAGAGCCGTGACGGGAAAATCCATGCCTTACAGATAAGCACGGAATCAAGTATACGGGCTACACAAGAGCGTTCAAAGAAGGAAATCACAGGGCGGCTATGTGAGGTCGCCTGTGAGAAGATAGACCAGCAGACACAAGCATTAGTAGATATGATTGGAGAAAACCAGATTGACTACCGTTTTTTTTTTTTTTTTAAGCTGTTAGTAAATGAAGAAGAAATTAGCTTAAAAGGTATAAGGAAATCAGTGTCTATGAGCTTTACAGATTTTATCTATGAGGTCAACCATAAACTGATGGGCGACTTCATTTCCATAAGCAATGATGAAATCAATCGTTACATAAAGATGGAAAAGTTACTGGAAAATAAAATTTCCAGACGCTTTAAATTTCGCAGATTGGAGAAAAAGGATTTTGGCTATCTCATAGAGCATATTTACGGCAGAGCCGGTGTTGCCTATGAGGATTATGAATACGATTTTCCCATAAAAAGATTGAAGCGTGAAACACTGGTAAAGCGATATGACCTCATCCGTCCTACTCGCCGTATGATAACCGAAAACCAACGGTATTTGGAAATAGACAGTGAGGATATCATAACCTACGCTGCTTATTTTACCATCAACAACATTGTCGGGGAGTTGGACTTTCCATCTTCGGAAATCTTCTACTACCAGCAACAGCAGTTCACATTCCCTGTCTCAACCTCAATGAATGTAGAGATTGTGACAAATAAAAAAGCCTTATCAACCGTCCGCAACAAGAAGAAAGAGCTAAAAGACTTGGATAACCATGCGTGGGAATCCAACAATGAGACAGGCAGCAACGTAATGGAGGCTTTGGATTCGGTAAATGAGCTGGAAACCAGTTTAGACCAGTCAAAGGAATCCATGTATAAATTGTCCTATGTTATCCGTGTGGCGGCTGACAATCTGGACGAGCTGAAACGCCGCTGTGATGAAGTCAAGGATTTCTACGACGACTTGAATGTGAAGCTGGTACGCCCGTTCGGGGATATGCTGGGATTGCATGGGGAATTTCTACCAGCAAGCAAGCGGTACATGAATGACTATATCCAGTATGTTACCAGCGATTTCCTTGCCGGACTTGGATTCGGGGCGACGCAGCAGTTAGGGGAAACGGACGGTATTTATATCGGCTATAACCTTGATACGGGAAGAAACGTCTACTTAAAACCCAGCCTTGCAGCACAGGGAGTAAAAGGTTCTGTCACCAATGCGTTAGCGGCGGCGTTCTTAGGCTCTCTTGGCGGTGGAAAATCATTCCCATTAACACACTTATTCGGATACTATATTTCCCACATTCCATTTGTGAAATGACTTCTCTGCTTACTGGAAGTTCTAATATCTGTAATTTTGCCGCAACTTCTTCTTGAGACAATCCTGCTCTCTTTCTAAGAGTACGAAGATTCTCACCTATGGATATATCTTGTTTTAGTTTCATAATCAACTACATTCTCCTTTAGGTTTGGGAATAAAAAAATTATAATAATTTTATGTAGCTAAAATGGAATCTATAAATTCCATTTCAAGGAAATGAATAAGACAAATATTTTTTGTTGACAATATTTGACAATTTTTTCACATATATTGATGTATGATTAACAAAAAAATTGTAAATAAATGTAAAATTTTCCGATAAAAATTTTGCTATTAAATGACATAACCAGCAAAAATAAGGGGTGTAATGCTCTCCCCATACAACATCTTCAAAGTTTATTACTTTGTATCTGTTTATTGAAATAAACAGATTGTAACGAAGTCTGCCGATTTTTATCGGTCAGGCTTTTTATTATGCAAAAGAAAATATTACTTTTTTTAGAAATATGCACCAAAACGCTCTTATGAAACGAGTGTTAGTGCGAAAAGGGAAAGAACAATTTTATCCCCTTTCAGTCCACAAGAAAGGGGGTGAGATTATGAGAATAACTTCTTTCCAAAAAGCTATCCAACTTCAATTTGACACTCTGGCACGTAAAGTTATTGATTGTACCGTAAAAGATTATGAACGGGAAATTGGTAGACGTGCAAAGCATGAATTGACATTTTCAGACTTATCAGAAACGGAAATAAACTGTATCGGAAAGACGGATGAATACTTTTCTGATTTAACATCATTCAAAGTGCTGGGTGAGATTATCCATGTTTTAGATGACAGGTTGTACGCTACTCTAAAATGTCTGTCTGAAAGAAAAAGAGACATTATTTTAATGTATTATTTCTTGGATATGACAGATGAAGAAATCTCAAATTTTTTTCAAATAGCACGCTCGACAGCTACCAGAAACCGTGCAAATGCATTGAAGGAAATTAGGAGATTAATTAAGGAGGAAATGAAAGATGATGAAATCAACAGCTAAATGTCCGCAATATGCTGTTATTGCAGCAGCGACAGATGGAAACGAAATGGCAATTCATAAAGTTTTAAATCACTATGACGCATACATATCAAAAGCCAGTTTACGCCCTCTATTTGATGAATATGGAAATATCTATCTTGCTGTGGATATGGAATTAAAGGGCAGAATCTGAACTGCTTTAATGAAGATGATAATGAAATTTGAGATGGAAATAGCTTAAAGCAATACTCCAACATACTTTTCTTGTTAGTTTATGAAAATCCATTATTCTAATAGTGGATTTTCATAGACTGGCAAATTACAGTCGAGTGTTCTTTGACAATAGAATAAAGCAATCAGATACGTTTGATATGCAGCGAGCCGACGGACGAAAACGCCATGACCGAAAGGGGGAATCATCATAGAGCGATAATTTTCAGTGAACCGTGGGCGGTTGTTGGATAAACCGCTGCCATGACCTGTATATCAGAATAATGATACGCCCGTATGACACGGTTTGCCCATCAGAATGGGAATGGTGAAAATCCAGCGGAGCTTTCCAAAGCCGTCTGATTGCTCATTGTTATAGTGTACTTGCTGTCTTTCATAAGATATACAAAAGTACCTGCAAGGGGGTATGTTTTATGGAAGATAAAATATTTTATGCGATTGATAAAGATAATATCAATCAGCAAAAAATGAAACTAATTGTAATCAACCGCCGCCCACAATATACAGAAGAATCACAAAAAGCTGCCAGACAGGAAATTGAAAAACAGTTATTCCAGATATTTAAAAAATATGATTGATTTTATTGAAAGAATATACGTTCGGTGGTATAATATAAGTGTGGGCGGCTTATGTCATACGTCCTTGTCGGGAGGACAAAGAGATGATGTATGACGCATTATATGGACGCCAATCAATCGAAAAGAAAGACAGTATATCCGTTGAAAGCCAGCTTGAATATTGTAAATATGAAACCCACGGAGACCCTTATATCGAATATGCAGACAGGGGATTCAGCGGAAAGAACACAAACAGACCGGATTTTGAAAAAATGATGTCTGACATCAAAGCTGGTAAAATCAAGCGAGTTATCGTTTACAAGCTAGACCGTATCAGCCGTTCGATACTGGACTTCGCTAACATGATGGAAGTATTTCAGAAATACAGTGTAGAATTTGTTTCCTCAACAGAGAAGTTCGACACATCAGCGCCAATCGGCAGAGCTATGTTGAATATTTGTATTGTTTTTGCACAGCTCGAACGAGAAACAATACAGAAACGAGTAACAGACGCTTATTATGCAAGGTGTAAGCATGGTTTTTACATGGGTGGTCGTATTCCTTATGGTTTCCGGCTTGTGGATACGGTAATTGATAATGTCCGCACTTCCATGTATGAAGAAGTTCCAGAAGAAAGTGAACAACTGAAACTCATTTATTCCATGTATGCGAACCCGTCAAATTCGCTTGGTGAGATTATGCGGTATCTTAATAATCACGGTATTAAAAACTTACGAGGTGCTAATTGGAGTACCGCAAGGTTAAGTGAAATGTTAAGAAATCCTATTTATGTTGAAGCGGATATTGATGTGTACAATTTCTACAAAAATCAAGGTGCGAATATCTTCAATCCTGCAAGTGATTTTACAGGCTATAATGCTTGTTATCTCTACAAGGGAACAGTCTCAAAGACCAGAAAACAATGTGACCTTGCTGATAAAGAAATTGTGTTAGCACCACATAAGGGATTTATTCCCTCTAAGACATGGATAGCATGTCGGGTACGCTGTCTGAATAACCGCCAGTCAACTAAGACCTGCAAGGCTAAAAATTCATGGCTGGTAGGAAAAGTAAAATGTGGTAATTGTGGTTATGCATTGGTAGTGAGAAAAGCAAAGACAAAACACGGACGCTATTTTGTATGTAGCTGCGTAGGAAACAGCGGAACTTGCAAAGGAACAGGCTGTACCATCTATGCCGACGTTCTGGAAGAATATATGCTGAACGCTATCCGTGACAGACTGTCAGAGTTTAAAAAGCTATCCAGTGGAAAAGACGCTGGGGCAAATCCCCAATTATCAAAAACAAAAATCCGTTTGACACAAATCGACGAGGAAATCAACGACCTGCTTTCAAAAGTAGCAAACGCCAATAGCGTTTTGATGAAATACATCAATGATAAGATTACCGAGTTAGATACTGAACGCCAGACCTTACAGGAAGAACTTCATTCTCTCCCCGTTTCTAAAACAGGTGATAAAATCGGACAAATAACAGACCATGTAGGGAAATGGGATAAGATTTCCTTTGAGGATAAGCAGACAGTCGTTGATACTTTAATCAAAGTAATTAAGATAGCAAACGGGAATATTGAAATCACATGGAAAATCTAAAGCGGATTTTAACCGCTATCTTTTTTGAGGTAATTCTACTTCAATCTTCCCGTTTCGGTGAATCTTTAAGAATCGTCCAGGATCACTTAGACAGCAAAAACTTCTATGCCATCAACCCTGAGTTTGATATCCGTCCCCGTGACTAACTTTTAAACCCACAGGATCTATCTGAAATAATCAAGGGCAAAACCATTCACCAGGTTTTGCCCTTTCTCAGAACAGCAAGGAAATTATTTTACTTATATCCACTCTGACGCCCAGCCGGAAAGATCTTTACCCAAAGTCTCCGCCGCAAAACGTTTCCCGTCCGCAACTTTTGCCCCTGGCGCTAAAGCCTGTATATTTTTCCCGGCTTCTCCCATTGGGCTTCCGCCGGATGTAGCAAACGGTATCACCGTCTTCCCTGCAAAATCATAGGCTTCCATAAAAGTATCAATAATAGACGGTTCCCTGTACCACCACACCGGGAATCCGATAAATACCACATGATACTGACTCATATCCCCTACCTTAGAGCGGATTGCAGGGCGGCATCCCCTGTCGCTCATTTCCACAGAACTCCTGCTTCCCTTATCCCGCCAGTCAAGATCTTCGTCCGTGTATGGAACTTCCGGTTCTATTTCAAACAAGTCCGCCCCTGTCTCCCTTGCCAGTCTCTCTGCTACTTGCGCAGTTACTCCGCTTGCGCTGAAATATGCTACCAATACTTTGCCCATTGTCAAACTCCTCCTTGCCTCTGGTTTCATTGTTCATTTTATCATACAACCTGAAGTATACTTAAAGTCAAGAGATATTGTAAATATTTCATCTGCCTTTTCTTCCGCAAAATGATTTGCCGCAACAGCGGCAGCAATACCTCAATGATCCGCCATTACTTCAAAAGCCGTATACTCATGATCCAGATGATACCCCAGCTTCTCTGCCAGGGCCACGGATGCGGGATTCTGAGCATCCCAGCTTGGATACCACCCCCGTTTCAGGCATTCCAGAATCAGCTTTGCCCCACATGCACAGGCAATCCCCTGTCTTCGGCAATCTTTTCTGGTGTCAATCTGAATCTCAATTCCGCCCCTGTAACCGGAATAAGAGGAAGCCCCGGAAACCACTTCCCCATCCTTCAGGGCCACCACTCCCATCCCCCAGTTCTGGTACATCGCATAATCATCATATTGAGCCACCCAGTCCCTGCACCATTCCGTTTCCTTACAATACCGGAACAACCTTTCATCCATCATCTCAAAAACCATTCCTTCAGGCAGTCCTTCGGCAAGCTTCTGAAGCCTTTCCCGGTCAAACACGTCCGGCTCTTTCTGAATCGCATACCGGACAACCCTCCTGGCATTTTTACCGCAGCATTCCACAATCAGATCCGTCCACGCCCCATCTCCAGGAACCATGATCGTAAACTCATGGCCTCCCCGTCCCGGTCCGGACAACACAAATTCTTTGTCCGGCCTGCCTGCAAAAAAAACGAAGTCTCCCAGCCGCGCCATTGCGGTCTGCGGATGCTCCCGGGAATCCACATAGATCGTCCCCATCACACCCTGCAGGCAGGACCATACCATCGTCTCCTGCCAGTCTCTAAACAGTATATCCGCTTTTTCAAGCTGCTTCAGTTCATAAATCAACTTTTCTGCTCCCTCCTTCCTTTCTATATATGCAGAATGCAGATTTTTTTAATTTTAGCATATTCCCGGCTGCCTGTCCCGGCTTTTTCTATCCATATCTCAATATTTTACTATCCACATGTGTATTATAGAAAAAAATCTGTAAAATCACCTGGAAAACAGTAAAAGTTATTATTTTCATACATCCCTACTTGAACATTCACATAGGTTTTGATATAATAAAAAAAGATTTGAACTACAGGATCAATACAACTGCAAAAAGAGGAATGATGAAATGAAGAAAAAAAAGGTTAATTCAATCCGAAAACAGATATTATCAGGATATCGCCATGTAATCCTGGTAATGTGTCTGTTAGTTGTAATCTCTCTGGTGTCTCTATTACAGATCAGCAGGGATTACCGTGTCGTATCCAGTAACCGCGATAATCAGGCGGCCACCCAGACCGCACTGGCGAAACATTATGAATGGCTGGAACTGTTTAACGAAAGTGTGCTGAACGGAACAGAATTTAAGGGAAGCCTGGATTACAATACCTGTCTTTTAGGTCAATGGATGGCAGGAGTGAATGACTCAGATCTTTCCGATTCTACGATTCGCAATACCCTGACAGCGATTCAGGATCCCCATCAGGAGATGCACACACTGGCTTCTGACGTTCTGGAACTCGCAAAGACAGATTCATCTGCGGCATATATGCGTTTCACCGAAGAGCTTAAGCCTCTGACAGAACAGGTCATTGATGGATTGGGCAAGATATCTTCCCAATATGAGAGTATTGCCAATGAGGCTTCTGAGAAGATGGACCGGCTGATTTTTATCATGATTGTACTGAATATTGTATGCGCACTGGCAGGTTTCCTGATTGCAATGTTCTATGGGAACCGCTCTGCGAAGCAGATTTCCCGTCCGATTACGGCTGTGGCCGAATGGTCGGAGAAACTGTCCATGGGTGCGGATGCGATTGACTTTGAACAGAAGATACTGAAAGGTAACGAAGATAATGAGATCGGTTCCATGATCCATTCATTCCAGCGTATGGTAGAGAGTATTCACGAGAACGTGGATGTCGTGAAACGTCTCGCCCAGGGCGACATGACCGTATTCGTGAATATCCGCTCCCAGGAGGATTCACTGGGCAGGAATCTGTACCACCTTGTACAGTCCAATGACTTTATGTTTGCCAAGATTATTGAGATAGCCATGTCCGTTGCGTCCGCTTCGCAGAATATTGCAAATGCAAGCCAGATGCTGGCGGACACTGCCTCAAAGCAGGTGGTTGCAATCAATGAACTGAACAGTTCCACCGATGAGACCAGAGATCTTGTAACCCAGAACGGTGTGGAAGTCCAGCACGCAACCGAGCTTTCTCATTCTATCCTTCAGGATATGCAGGACAGTAATGCCAAGATGGGACTGCTGGTCAAGTCTGTGGATGAGATCAATAAGTCTTCCCAGAAGATTGCCAATGTTATCAAACTGATTGATGACATAGCTTTCCAGACAAACATTCTGGCATTGAACGCCGCTGTGGAAGCAGCCCGTGCAGGGGAAGCGGGAAAAGGATTTGCTGTGGTTGCGGATGAAGTACGTGTTCTTGCCCTCAAGAGCGCCGATGCTGCGAATGAGAGTAAGCAGCTGATCGAAGATACGATGCGCGCAACGAAGGACGGAAGCCAGATCAGTTCCGAGGCATTTGAAACCTTCCAGCACGTTGTTGACGACCTTGACAGCATTATTGAGACGGTAAATAATATTTCTACTTCTTCACAGAAGCAGGAGGATGCAATTTCACGTATCCACGAGCAGGTAGAATTTATTAATGAATCCATCACATCGAATCTGTCCGTGAACGAGGAAGCTGCGGCGGCAAGTACAGAGATGCGTGAAGACGCAAGGCTTCTTGAAGAGGAAATGAATCAGTTCAATCTCCGTCAGAGACAGATGGGGCATGCATACATACCGCCAGAGAAGCGTAATGATGAGGAGTTTATCCGTCAGGCCAATGAGAATTATCAGAAAGCCCTTAAGACCGGACAGTTTGACTTACTTGAGAATGAACTCAACAGCAGATAAAGAATCCGTTGCTCTGTCATTCTATCTCATTTACAGGAGAATGCCGGGAAGTGACTTCAGAGGTCATTTCCCGGCATTCTTTTGTATTATAGATAAAACGGCTTTTCACATTTCAAATTCCAGACACGCCTTAAACTGATCGCAGTCAATCTTGATATCAAACTCTCCTCCCAGCGCCTTTGCATAGGTACTCACAATCGCCAGCCCCAGTCCGTTGCCTTCGCTCGTCCTGGACTGATCCCCTCGCGCAAACCGCTCTACAATATCCTCCTTCGTAAAATCCATCAGATATCCTGCCGTATTGGTAATCTCGATACAGAGATTCCGTTTCTCTTGTGAATCTCCTTTCAGACAGGTCTTCACAAATACACGGGTTCCCTTTGCAGAATACTTCAGCGCATTTTCAACCAGATTCTGGCAGATACGATAAAAATAAGTGTTATCCGAATAAATCATCGTACTCTCCTTCGCAAGCTGTACGACAAACTTCAGTTCACTTTCCTTAATCTGGTCATCCATGTCTGCAAAAATCTGTTCGATCAGCCGGTTAACCTCAAAATTTTCTTTCTGCAGCTCCACGTTGCCGCTGCTTGCCTTGGCCAGTGAAAACAGGCTGTTGATCATCTCCTTCAGTTTATCTGTCCGTGCTGAGATCACATCAATATAATCCCGCACAACGTCACTTAACTCTTCTTTCTTGATCAGTTCCAGATAGCCCACCATGGAAGTAAGGGGTGTCTTCAGATCATGAGAGACATTCGTAATCAGATCAACCCGAAGCTGATCGCTGCGCGATACCTTCTCAAGACTTTTCCGTTCTATCTCTAACGCTTCTTCCAGACGCTCCTCCAGTTTCCGGTCCATCTGACCCATGACCCCATCCAGTTTCCCGCACCAGAACTGTGCGACAATCTTCCTGGCAGCCAGAAACTGAACCAGGACTGTGATCACCACCACATAGCCGGTGGCATAATTATAAAGCCAGCCAAAGGAATAACCATACACAAGATTATACAGATACCAGACAGCTGCCAGAGCGCAGACTGCAAATGCCCTGTTAAGCCGCTTAAAGGAATCCGCCTCACTGCTCTTCCATTTCTCATAGCCCCATTCCTTCTCCTGACTACACTCCTGATATTTTTTCTTCAGATATTGTTTCAAGAGAAGGATGATTCCAACTCCCACACATATATTCAGCAATGCACCAAAGGCCAGAACCGTCTTTGTGTCGTACATCCGCCGGTAAGTAATCATAATCCAGAAACCCACTGCTCCAAAAACCATCAGAATCAGACCAGGTATCGAAATCCATTTCTTCTGAATGAAAAGATAAATTCCATCAGTCATATTTTTCCATCTTGTATCCAATGCCCCACACCACCTTTACATATCTTGGTTTCTTACAATCAATCTCCACTTTCTCACGGATATGGCGGATATGCACCATCACCGTATTCTCAACGGCAAAATCCGCCTTCTCATTCCACACAATCTCATAGATCTGCTCTGCCGGGAATATCTGCCCCGGATGGTCCATCAGAAGCTCCATGATCTTATATTCCGTAGCGGTCAGGCGCACCTCCTCCCCTTCCACAATCACCAGCTTCTGCTTCTTATCAAGCACCAGTCCTCCGTTGACAATCCTGTCCTCATCCTCCTTGGGCTTCTGCGCTCCCCAGACGTGATACCGCCGCAGATGTGCTTTGATCCTTGCCGTCAGTTCTGCCGGCTGGTAAGGCTTCTCCACATAATCATCCGCTCCCAGCACCAGTCCCGACACCTTGTCGCTCTCCTCCGTCTTTGCCGACAGAATAATCACAGGAATCTTACTCTTCTCCCGCAGCTTCATAAGCGCAGACAGTCCGTTCATCCTTGGCATCATGACATCCAGCAGAATCAGGTCAATCCTCTGCCGCTCCATTGCCTCCAGCGCCTCCATGCCGTCATAGGCCTTTACGACCTGATACCCTTCGTATTTCAGCAGTTCGCTGATGGAATATACGATTTCTTTATTGTCGTCTACCACCAGTATCGTATCCGCTTCCATAGACATCCCTCCGTTTCTGTACATCTTCAGGTCCGGCTTCCGGTTACCTGCTGTATTTTGCCTGTTGTTTCTTACACAGGTACTATAAGATATCCGACTTAAAAGAAACCTGACAGAATTCTTAAAAATATCTTAATGCATAAGCCTTATCTAACGTTCCACTGAAAAACTGCCCAGAAGTTCCCATGCAGCATCCCGCTCTTTCTTCTGTTCTGCACTGAGCTCCGTATAAGAGCACAGCATGGGATGCACCCTTGCCGCATCATCCCGCACAGGTCCGTAGCTCCAGTTGTAAAAAGTATAAAAGCGCAGCCAGCGCAGATGGTCAATCCTGCGGTACATATCCTGTACGGATCTGTCCGTTTTTGTTTCACAATATTTCTGATATGCTTTTTCTACTGTTTCTGTCGTAAAATCTGTAATCGTCTCGTCTTTCAGAAGAATACGGATTTTCATCAGGATATGATCCGCAGCAGTGATTTTAGACTCTCTGTGGAAATCATCCAGTTCGTCCCAGCTAAGAGTCGGATAAGACACGGATCTGCAGAAAATCTCATTGATCGTAATCGCCGCCCGGTTCAGAGCAGTCCGCATAATCTGATTTGGAGTGTAGATCTCCTCATTGGTTCCGAAATAAGACACACCGGGAGCCTTGCGGTTACTATGCAGATGAATCTGTCCGCAGATCTTATAGTACTGATCCAGCCGCCAGAAGATGTTCCAGCCTTCCGGTTCGTCATCCGGACAGATGATAATTCGGTCCGCCCGCTCTAAAAGCGTATGGTTCGTTTCCCAGATCTCTTCGTGGAAGATGAGGGAGTCTCTCTTCTCAGACTCTTCCCCCATCGAAAACATCTCGTGGAGATGGCTGTGCATGGCAAGAAATTCTCCTGCATCTCCAAAGATATGATAAGCCACATGCTGATCTGCAGAAATGATATTCGTAAGGATTGCCCGTTCCAGAATGCAGCGGCCATAGTTCCCGAATCCAATCAGTATAATCGTATTTTCATGGCTGCAAAGCGCTCTGGAACGCCAGTATTGCCTGGCACAGCAGTCATAGCTGTGAAAAAAATTAATATTTCCCGAAAGATGGTCGTGTCCGTTGGTCGTCCTGGCATAGACTTTGACAGGTAATTTATGTAAATCAATTGCACGGCTGTTCACTCCGATATCATTTTCCTTCATCAGAAAAATCTTGCATTCCGAACCAGTCCCTTTCTTACATGCTACAATCCGGGCCGGCGATGCGCTGATAAACAGGCAGGGATAATCCGGAAATTCCATCTGTTCATCCCTTTTCTCTCCGAAAATGATTACGGCCTCCGAATCTTCCTTATAGATGTTGCCTGCCAGCGTGTTTGCTTCCGCACCATAATCTGCAAAATAGTACCAGTTTTTCTTCCGCTGAAATCCAAGCATAAGAAAAGGCAGCCCTTCACTTGTGACAAAGGATATCACTGCCCCGAATAATGTCATCATCATGCCTGCGGACAGGAACAGAAAAACTACTCCAACCGCATGCCCCAGAGGCGTTACCGGCGTCAGGTCTCCATAACCCACAGTCGTCAGCGTCACCAGAGAGTACCAGAATGCATCGCCAAATGTACGGATGGATGCACTATTGCTGGTGTATTCGGAAAAGTAAAGAAGCGTCACTAGTCCGACATAGAGAAACAGTAAGATTACGGTCATATACAGATAAATTCTTTTCCGTCTTTTCATGGGATATGTGTCTCCTTTTTCTGTTGCTTTTTTGATCATGATACTTCCTATTATATCACACGCATATCAAAATAAAAGAAAATAGACAGAGAACATTTACTTTAAGACATTATTTTGCTAAAATAAGTGGTAGTATGCGAAGGCATACTCTGGTTATCAATCTATGTTATTGCTACAGCATGAGAGAAAAGGAGGAAGAAGATGTTAGAAAAATTCTTCAAACTGGAAGAAAACAAGACAGATATCCGTACAGAGGTACTTGCGGGGATTACCACTTTTATGACAATGGCATACATTCTTGCCGTGAATCCAAGCATCCTGGCCGCTGCCGGAATGGATCAGGGGGCTGTGTTTACGGCAACCGCACTTGCATCGTTTCTCGGTACGCTTCTGATGGCGTTCCTGGCGAATTATCCCTTTGCACTTGCACCCGGAATGGGGCTGAACGCCTACTTTGCCTATACCGTGGTCCTGGGCATGGGATACGAATGGGAAGTGGCGCTTACGGCAGTGTTCGTAGAGGGAATTATCTTTATCGTTCTGTCCCTTACCAATGTGCGTGAGGCGATCTTTAATGCAATCCCGCTGAACCTCAAGGCTGCAGTCAGCGTAGGGATTGGTCTGTTTATCGCATTTATCGGGCTTCAGAATGCGAATATCGTAATCAGCGGTGCGACACTGGTGGAACTGTTCTCCATAGACGGTTATAATCTTGCCAACGGAACCGCAGCCGGAATGCAGGATGTGGGAATCACGGTTCTGCTTGCGATCATCGGCGTAATCATCACTGGAATTCTGGTCATTAAGAATATTAAGGGAAATATTCTGTGGGGGATTCTGATTACCTGGATTCTTGGAATCATCTGTCAGTTTACGGGTCTCTATGTTCCCAATCCGGAACTGGGATTTTACGGTCTTCTTCCCGATTTCAGCAACGGACTGTCCGTACCGAGTATTATGCCGGTATTTGGGAAACTGCAGTTTAGCGGAATCTTTTCACTGAATTTTATTGTGGTAATCTTTGCATTCTTATTTGTGGATATGTTTGACACCATCGGAACCCTTATTGGTGTGGCTTCCAAGGCAGATATGCTGGATGAAGAAGGGAAACTTCCCAGGATCAAAGGTGCGCTTATGGCGGATGCGGTGGCCACTACGGCGGGAGCGGTACTGGGAACCACCACTACTACCACATTTGTAGAGAGCGCTTCCGGCGTCACAGAAGGCGGCAAGACAGGGCTTACCTCTGTAACCACTGCGATTCTGTTCGGACTGGCCTTGTTCCTCTCTCCGATCTTTCTGGCGATTCCGTCCTTTGCAACGGCGCCGGCGCTGATTGTGGTCGGATTCTATATGTTGACAAATGTTGTGAATATTGATTTTAATGATATTTCCGAGGCTCTGCCGTGTTATATCTGCATTGCGGCAATGCCGTTTTTCTATAGTATCTCTGAAGGGATTTCCATGGGTGTGATCTCTTATGTGGCATTGAATCTGATTACGGGAAAGGCGAAAGAAAAGAAGATCAGTCTGCTGATGTATGTACTGGCGGTATTGTTTATACTGAAATATCTATTCCTATAAGAAGCAAATCATCTATATAATTACCAGGTAACTTTTTAAGGTGGCTGTCGGGAATGACCAGTCCAAAATACCGGGGGCAGACATTGTCTGCCCCCCTTTTATATACTCCTTCCAGTAGCCAACCCTTTTATTCAGAGGCTCGTTCCTGCATATTCGGTCGGACGCCTGTGTGAAAGAGATAACATCAAGCAATACACCCATAAAAATTACTAATGGGTCTCACCCATCACTCCCGCAATATCCTCTTTATTCTTCACCGTTGCCTCAATGGCATACTCCAGAGATTTTGCAATCATCTCCAGAGACATAAACGGTGTCCCGTTGGGCTTTTCCACCGCCTGCTGCGCTGCAAACGGCACATGGATAAATCCAGCGCGGATATGCGGATATTTCTTCGCCGTCATGTGAAGCACGTTATACATCACGCTGTTGCACACGTAGGTCCCCGCCGTGTAAGAAATGTGGCACGGAATCCCGTGATCCCGTACATTCTTCACAATCGCCTTCACCGGGATCGTTGCATAATAGGCCGGTTCCCCTTCCTTCTGAATGGGTTCGTCAGAAGGCTGCTCCCCGGCATTATCCGGAATCCTTGCCTCCGCCAGATTGATCGCCACCTGCTCAATGGTCACACAGGAGCGTCCGCCCGCCTGTCCTACATTAATGACCACGTCCGGTTCATACTTCCGGATCCCTTCCTCCACGGCCGGGCCGCTCTTAGAAAATACGGTGGGTATCTCAAGCTTCACGATCTCTGCGCCCGCAATCTCGTCCGGAAGCAGCTTCACCGCCTCAAACGCCGGATTCACCGGCTCTCCCCCGAAGGGGTCAAATCCTGTCACTAATACTTTCACTGCCACTTACCTCCTAAAAGTCTAATCTAATACACGACAGGTTCCGGTATAATAATCTTCCCCTGCTGCATAATCTGTCTGTTATCCGTATAGATATCCGGCTCCAGGCACACCAGGTCAAAATGTCCGTTGGCATTCTGCATTCCTCCCAGTGCAAGATTGCGCCCCAGGCCGATATGAAAAGTCCCATATGCCGACTCATCCTCAATATAGCAGTTCCCAAGGCAGCGGGAGTAAGAGTTCAGGCCGATTCCAAACTCACCGCCAATAAAGATCCTGTCATCCCGGTAGTCCTCCATATACTGCAGAAGGCGCCTGCCCTCCGGGCTATCTTCAATCTCCCTGACCCTTCCCTGTTCAAACAGAACCCTCACCGGCTCCCGGGGTCTTCCGATATATCCGAAAGAACCGTCCACCACCAGCACTCCGGCGGTCTTCGTCTCTTCGATGGAGACATAAGCCTCGATGCTGGCAGATGAATATCCCTTCCCATCCTTAATCACTCCGTTAAAAAAACCCGGATTCCGGTTTTCCTTATATACCTTAAGATCCGTTCCCGCAGGCGTCGTCACATGGATAAACTTACTGTGCCGGAGATATTTCATAATCACCTTCGCCATGAGACGGCTCTTCTTCATATCCATGGTCATGAAATCATATTCCAGCATAGACCTTCCGTCATTGGTAGAAAGAGGAAGAGACAGAAACTTCTTGTGCTTCTGGATCGCACGCTTCGCCGCCTTTGTGGTCACCAGCGAGTAATCCGTAGCTGCGATCACTGCGGAATACGGGTCAAACACCTCTGCATTGGTATCAAAGAACACACCCACATGCCGTCCGGTATCTTCCACCACCAGCGTATTCACAGAATGCACCCGTTCACCTGCAAACCGCCGGATCACTTCTGCTTCTTCCGTATGTTCCCTGGTCGTAACAATCAGAAGCTTATCCCACGGTTTCACCCGCATCCATTTTTCCACGACAATCTTTGCGCCACGCTCCATATTATGCGACATCTCTACTCATCTCTTCCCATCCCTTACCGGAATCCTCCGGACTCTATTTGAAAATAATCATATAACCGATCTGGAACACCAGCATGATCACCGCCACAGCCAGCTGCTTCTTGATAACGCCCCAGCGGTCCTTCATGTTCAGGATCGCAACCGGAACGATATTAAAGTTCGCCGCCATCGGCGTACACAGTGTACCGCAGTAACCACAGGTCAGAGCCAGCATACCGATCGTAACCGGATCCGCCCCATATGCAAGTACGAAGGGACCGCCGATTCCCACGGTGATAACCGTGATCGCCGCAAATGCATTTCCCATAATCATGGTAAAGATTGCCATACCGATGGCAAAGACAATGATTCCCACATTGACATTTCCCTTCGGAACAATCTTCTCAACAATACCCGCAACCACGTCTCCAACGCCCGCAGCCGTAAACACGCCTCCCAGACAGCCAAGAAGCTGCGGAAGCATACAGAGAGGACCCATGATGGAAAGAAATCTCTCCGACTCTTTTAAAAACACAACCGGTTTATTCTCACTAGGATTATAAACCATCAGAATGATCATTGCAACAATAACTCCAAGCGTAACCGCAACCATCGAACTGATATTGCTGAAAAATGCAAAAACCAGCGAAAAGATACCAACGCAGACCGCCGGGAAGAAGATCTTCATGCCCACCTTCTGATACTGCTCGATCGTGTGCTCCTTAGAGGGCGTGTCAACCTTGCCTACCTTCACCTTCTTAAAAATCGGCGGAAGACACATCACAATCACCAGCACGCCGGAAACCTTCGCCGGCAGCCATGTACCAAACGCACATACCACGCCAAAAGAACTCCAGAACAGGGCAGTTCCATATCTGGACGGATTCTCCTCGTCCAGCAGATTCTTAATTCCTGCATAGATTGCAATCAGGCCCACAAGTACCCACACCATGTTCAGCAGGTTTGCGCCCAGTGTTTCATTTACCTGTATAAATTTTAAATCAGCCATTCTTCATCCTGCCTCCTACTTATTTTCTCCATAGTATTTCCTGGTAAGCTTCTTGTCCGTCATCAGAGTCATGGCACAGCTCACAATCAGAGCAAAAACCGCAACCGGAATCTCTGCTGCCGCCAGTTCAATCAGTTCTACCTCATACCCTAAGGATGCCAGCGTACTCTGCACCAGGATCCCGCCGGAACCGCCCACGAAAAGCACCTGCCAGAAGAACCAGGTAAAGTTCTCCATAGCGGAAGCCATTCCCTTGATATCCTCCACATGCTCCTCCTTTGCCTCGTGCCCCTGGTTCTTAACAGCGGCTTCTGCCATCGGAAGCACTACCGGACGTACAAATCCTGCCACACCGCCGAATCCTACGTTAAAGGCAGCGAAAATTCCACGCATGATACCATAAGCAGCAACCACCTTACCTGCCGTGGCGCCCTTGACCTTCTTGATCAGATCCGTCGCCGCCTCCCGAAGACCGTTCCTCTCAAGAACACCGGTAATCAGAAGAATCATGATAAAGATTGCCATACTCCTGTTTGCCACAAAATTCACCCCGATCGTCTCCAGAAGGCCGCCAACCCCAAGGCCTCCCACGATCCCGGTCGTAATAAGCGCCAGAAAAATAATCAGAATAGAATCCAGCTTCAGCGCAAACCCGACGATTACGATCAGTACACCCGCCAATTTCACAAGTTCCATAGAAAACTCCTCCTTTAGATAAAATATGATTGACTCTCTATCTTTACTCCGAATCTCCGATGACCATCGGCCTCATCCTCGAATATTCGGCAAAGATCTGTCCGCTGCGGCACTCGCAGACACACTTTTTCCTATGCTCTGCATTCTTCAGCATCGAAAGCGTCGCCTCGTCATGTGCCATATGTGCCCTTGCACAAAGGTTCAGATATTCCCCCTGTGCCGTCTCATCCGCCACCTCACTGGTGTATGCCACCGTAGTGATCCACGGGAAGCGGATGGAAGGATACCTGTGATTTCTGTCATACGCAAATGGTATCCAGTAATTAATCATCTCTTTATAGTAATCTGCCGGAAACAGCTTCGGCATCCACCCATGGGCATATTTCTCAAACTGTGCGCTCCACTCCCGGTTCCATGCCGCCATCTCCTCATTCTCTGCAATCTTATCGGCAATCACATCCTCCATCTTCTTGTTGACTGGATAATTGCCCCGGTATTCCGGATCCGTCACATACCAGAAGTACCCGTAAAGCAGGGACCTGGGCAGCCAGAATCCCTTGTAGGACGGCGATGTGTAGCCGGAAAACTGCTGTTCCCACTCATGGCTTGGCACCCCGTGGTTATCCACGATGATGTCCGGCACAAACTTTTCAAACAGTCTGGTCAGTCCCATTGCCTCCCCGTGAATCGTATCCTGAAGGAAATGGTCATAATAGAATTCTTTTCCCACGGCATTGAATCTTGCCACATGGAACTTCCAGTATGGATGTTCCTTCTGAAGTTCGTAGTGGATTGCCGCACCGTCTACGTTCTCCATGGGGACGATCACCAGATTCAGCCAGTCCGAAATTCCCCGGTAGTCCTCTTCTGTCAGCAGCTTCCGAAGCAGCAGAAAGGCCCCGTTGGTACTGGACACCTCGTTGGCATGGTGTCTGGCATTGATAATCTCACTGGGACACCTGCCCAGACGCTTCGTCATGGAAAGATATCCCTGATACTGAGGCTCCAGCCAGATTCCGTAAAGCTCTCTCCCGGCATAAGAACGCGCCGTTCTGAAAACCCGGATGCCTTCCACACCTTTCAGTTCTTCTATCATCTCCCGGTAAGTTTCATAACCGATCAGTTCCTTTTCATGAAGGTCGATTTCCGTAATGCACTTTTTCTGGACCGGGCTCTTTAACGGCACCGACGCCTCATATCTGTTTCCATCTTCGCCCACAAAACAGATCTCATACCCTTCATCCATCTCCTGACCGGCAGACAGGACGCCATCGGAAAAAAGCTTCGCATACGCCGCAGTCACTTCCGCCCTGACGCCCTTTACCGGAATCTCTGCCACCAGCTTTCCATCCCGGCAGCTGATCCTGGAAATCCAGAGGGAAATCTGCCCTCTCTCCTTCTGACTCAGTATTACTTTACCGCCATCCAGAATACAAGGCTCCTCCTTCTGCCGCTCATACAGCGTTACCCGGAAAGACGGCGCGCCCTTCCGCTGATGAATCTTTGGCAGGATCAGTCCCGGCGCATCAAAAACCTCATCCACCGTCTGAACGCCATAATTTTTAAAATAATCACTTCCAACGAAATACAGATCCTCATGAAGCGCATCTAACGAAGAGATCAGATCCTCCCTGCTTCCTGTCCGGAAATCCGGTTCGCTTGCCCAGACCTCCAGGGATAATTCCTGGAAGAAGGGCTGCATATGTGAATGAGCCTCTCCCTTTGTCTTCTCCTCAATATAGGCACGGCACTCCGGTAATACCTGTTTCTGGTAAATGTCCCAGATCCCTTCCAGATCGGTAGGAAGCTTCCGGTTCAGAACCTCCTCTTCATTGATCCACACCTGGATATATCCCGTTGCCGGGTGAACCTTCCCAAGACTGGGATATCCGTCAAGATACGGCCTTTCCGAATATCTGGCAAGATACCGGAACTCCTCACAGTTCCCGTCCTTTCCTGTGATCCTGCACAGATAGGTCAGTTCCTCTTCTCCTTCATAGGCCCCAAATACCACCCGCTCCTTGGGAACGGACAGTTTCTCTGTCAGCATATCCTGGATCGGATACAGTTCCTGCAGATAACGGATCGGAAGGTCATACCACCGGTCCGGGTCATCTGCTTTCAGATTGTGGTAGGAAGGGGTTGCGCCGTTCTCGTCCAGCCACTCTGTCTCACCCTCCGGGAGAAACGGACGGAAGAAAATCTCAATCTTCTCCGTCTCCTTCCCCATGACAGCCGGGATCACGTTCTCAGCCATCCATGAATACCCCTGCTTATAGGCACAGATAATCCGGATCCCTCCGGCGCAGGCGCCCCTCTTTTCCACTTCTTCCCCAATACGTGCGGCAATCTCCTCCCGCACCTTTTGTCCCTCGCTTAAAGCCCCTTCTATCCTTACCTTGTCCCCCTTCCCAAGTTTCGGATAAATCTCATCCCTTAAAACCCTCTCAAAAACATCCGCTTCCCAGGGAAGTTCATAATTCTTCTCATAAATCTTCCTTCCGGACTTATAATCCTTAATCTGTGCCTCCGGGAAATACCTTTTCTGTGCCCCGCTGATCTCCGGGGAACCATATAGGACGAACTTATGCTTTCCATCCTTCCCCTCCTCAAGCGCACGAAGAAAGGCAAGCTGTCCGTCAGCTCCCCTCATGGCAAAATCATCTGTAAAGTCCATCAGCACATCCCGCCAGCTTCTCCACACTCCGTCCGTCAGAGGGAATTTCTCACAGATCAGGCTGCATAATTCCAGAAGTTCCCGGCCGCTTCCGCTTACCCGCACCTGTACTGCATCCGGCTTCCGGCTCTCTGCTTTCTCTGCTGCTTTCCCTTCCGGCTTCTCGATCAGGGCCACTTGCGCAGTCTCTCCATAGGAAAAGATGACTGCATTTCCCTCATACCCCTCCGGCGCAAGAATACCGCCCTGGTAAGCCGTTGTCTCCATTCCGAACCGGAAGGCAAGATTACAGGCTGCCGCAAGCATCCATTCATCCGCATCGTCCGGGAGAACCAGCTTCACATCCAGCCTGTCCGGCAGGAAATCATAATCCTCGTCTTTTAAAAACACTCCTCTCGAGAACAGATACTCAAGCCCTCTTTTCTCCCGGAAGTCCGGTTCAAACACCGGCCCCTTCTTTTCAGCGGGAAGATATCCTCCCGTCTGCTCCCTGTCTTCCATCCTCCACAGCCCCAGCAGTTCTTCTTCTGTCCTGGGAACCTCAGTCTCACCGTCCGGTGCTGCAGCCGGAAAAACGGCTGTCTCCGACTGAAACCCCAGAAGCAGCGCCGCCTCCAGCGCATAACGCATTTCTTCTCTGTCAGACGGCTTTTTTATCCTTAACCGCTCCATGATCTCTTCTTCTCCTTTCAAATTCAAACTAAATTCCGTACTTCATTCCTGTTTTTATTTTAACAAAGGATAATGTCTTAGTCAAGTTGAACAATAAGATTCTTTATGTTACCATATAATCTATAAAACTGCTAATCGTTTACAGGAGAAAAAGGAGAATGATATGCGCGGCCCTTATAAGAAGAATACGAAAAACAGAATCATGCAGGCTGCATGGGAACTATTCCAGGAGCATGGTTATGATGAGACAACCATATCAGATATTATTAAAAAATCAGGCACCTCCCGCAGCGCTTTCTATCACCATTTCCGCGGGAAAGAAGAACTGCTCTTTACCATTGCCTACATCTATGACAATGATTACGACACATGGCTTAAAGATTACTATGATGAAAGCCTGCATATCGTAGATAATCTGATTTCCTTCAACCACTATGTCATGCACGCCGTAGAGTCTTCCCCTTTCTGTGCCTTCTATCCCACATTGTATGGACTTCAGGTCATGACAGACGGCGTGCGGCATATTCTGAATCCGGACAGGAAGTATTACCAGATTCTCCGGCAGCTTCTGAAAGACGGAATTGAATCCGGGCAGATTCAATCACAGCATACCTACACGGTTCTGACGGACATGATTACCAGCTTCCAGATTGGAATTACCTACAACTGGTGCCTGCAGCAGAAACGGTACTCACTGGTCCAGTACGGCTGTGACCTTATGGAACCGTTTTTCCGGTCGCTGAAAAGCCGGTAATATTCCAGGACTGTTCAAAACTGTTCTCCACAACGCCCGGAAGCAGACTGTAGACAGAACAGCCTGTCTTGTGTTCAAAATAAGACTTAATCTCCAGAATCTTCTTCCACCGGTCCACCGTTGCCGGATGGACGCCGTAACGGATCGTCACGTCCACAAACCGCTTCTCCAGCAGGCAGAATCCCGTGGGCAGTGCTAACGAATCACATAACTGCACCAGACGGTCATAATCATCATATTCTGCATGTGCGACAAATTCTTCCATAAACCGGTAATCCTCATCACTCACATCGAATCTGCCGATGGAAGTGTGGATATCCTGTATCATGAACGCATGGGAAATGCAGATCTGGGCTGCTTTCTCCCATCCGCGCTCCATACAGTAGCGGTAGCCGTCAATCAGATGCTTTTCCGAACTGACTCCCGCATAACGCCCGATATCATGCATTAATCCCAGCACGTAAGCCTGGCGTTCGGATACCCCCTGGCAACAGGCCGCTATATTCCGGCAGGCTTCCGCCACATAGCGGGAATGATCCACCCATGCCCCGGGATTCGATTCTGCTGCTTCTCTTAATGCCTGTTCGGCAGTCTTTTGATTTAGTTCCATATCTTTCCTCCTGCAATAAGCCGTTGCTGTTACAGATGTCATTATAATGCAGACAATATAAGAAAACTATTCCATTACTGCCCCTGTCTATCACAATCCTGCCATTTTGCCCGGTATTGTGTGGGCGTACACCCCATGTATTCCCGAAAAACTTTTCCGAAGTAACTGCTGCTCCCCAGGCCGCAGGCATGGCTGACCGCCGTAACCGGCTTCTGTTCCCTTGCCAGCTGGCGGCAGGCTTCCTGCAGACGATAGCTTTTGATATATTCCACAGGCGTCATGTGCAGACAGTCATGGAAGACCCGGAAGCATTCCCGTTCGCTTAAGTAGGCAGCAGCCGCAAGTTCTGAGATAGAGATTTTTTCAGAATAGTGTTCCCGGACATAGATCATCATCTGTTTGATCTGGCCGTTCCTTTTCTGAGGCTCTCCTCCCTTTGCCAGGATGGGACGGGCCTGCTCAAATAACCGCAGCCAGATCTCTGACAAGGCCTGGCGCAGTCTGATCTCATAACCGAACTGCCCTGCCGGAATGCGAAATGCCTCCCGGATAAGATTCAGAATCTGCTGCTGCTCCTTATCTTCCGGGAAAAGGGGAAGGATTTCTATCTGTGAATCCGCTGTAACCGGAGTGATGTATTTCTGCTCAATCCTGCTGCCCTGTTCCCCTGCAAGCAGGGAAACGTCAAAGATGTGCAGAAGCTGGATGTTTTCTTCCGTCTGCCCCAGGACTCTCGTCATATGAAGTACGTTGGCATTCACCAGGCCGCCGGATCCTGCCGGAAACAAAACCCTGCCGCCCAGAGTCTCATACTCAAGAAGGCCGCTCTCCATATAAAAAAGTTCTACCGGCCTGTGCCAGTGCCACGGCGCTAATCCCCCGGCATACTTGTCAAGTTCTGCCCGGGAAGCAATATATGGAAAATCAGCCGCAAATTCCGGGAAAAATTCTTCCCTGCTTCCGACATGAAATTCCACTCCCTGTACGTTTCTCATGTCATTTTCTCCTCTGTCTCACAATTTATCACACCCCATTACGCATTTCAACCAATGAATGAAATTGATAAAAAACAGGGCTGCCATGAAATACTGCAGAACAATCGTATTTCATGGCAGCCCAGCTATATATTTACCCCAGAACATGCACTCCTCCAAGCAGCACATAGGAAATAAACCACATAATCACAGTCGCCATAAAGATTCCCAGAATTACCGCCGGAAATGCTTTCTTAAACTTCACGCCAAGCAGTGCCGCAATCAGCGATCCCGTCCACGCTCCGGTTCCAGGAAGAGGGATTCCCACGAACAGCACCAGTCCCCAGAACTCATACTTTTCAATCTTGTCACTCTTGCTCATGGCCTTGGATTCCAGTTTCGTCACCATGGGTTTAAAAAGCTTCGTCCCCTTCATCCAGTTAAAAACCGGCGTGATCAGAAGCAGGATAAACGGCACAGGAATGATATTTCCTATGATGCACAGCGGTATTGCCCTGGCCACAGGCACGCCAAGCAGCGGCCCTGCCACCAGAAGCGCACCCCTGAGCTCCAGGATCGGTACCATGGATATGATAAATACAATCGCTTCCTTTCCAACGCTTCCGCCCAGGGCATCGATAATACTCTGTACTAATGTTTCTGTCATAACCTTCTCCTTAACAATCCTCAGTTCTTCTTTCCCATATATCTCTCAAGAAATCCAAATAATACTTCCATCTCTTCCCTTGTTCCAATGGTGATCCTTAAGTATTGCCCAATCCTTTCACTTCCCCAGTAACGGACATAAATTCCGTTCTCCTTCAATGCCTCGAATAATTCCTTCGCATCATATGCAGGATGGGTGGCAAAGATAAAGTTCGCACTGGAATCAAGGCACCGGAACCCAAGTTCTGCCAGCCGCTTCCCGGCCCACTCCCTTGTTTCCACAATCTTACGGATTCCTTCCTCAAAATATTCCCTGTCCCTTACCGCTTCCACGCCGCATACCAGCGCCGCCTGGTTCATGGTGTAGGAATTAAAGGAATACTTCGCATCATTTAAGTACCGTATCAGCAGAGGATTGCTGATGGCATACCCGATCCGCATACCCGCCATGGATCTGGCCTTGGAAAATGTCTGGACCACCACCAGATTGTCATACCGGTCAATCAGTTCCAGCGCAGACTTTCCCCCAAAGTCTATGTAAGCCTCATCCACAATCACGATCACATCCTGGTTGTTCCGGATGATATCCTCCACCACGTCCAGTTCTTCATAGATGGCAGTGGGAGCGTTCGGATTCGGGAAGATCACGCCGCCGTTCTCCCGGTAGTAATCCTCCTTCACAATCCGGAAATCCTCATCCAGCTTCTGGCATTCGTATGGAATCCGGTAAAGTTCTGCCCAGACCTTATAGAAGGAATATGTAATATCCGGAAATAATACCGGCTTCTGTGAATTAAAAAAGGTCAGGAAACACATGGACAACACATCATCCGATCCCACGCCCACGAACACCTGCTCCGGCTTCACATGATAGAAATCCGCAAGCGCATCTACCAGCAAAGTGCAGGCAGGATCCGGATAAAGCCTGAGTCTGTCCGTGTCTAACGTTTCCAGGGCTTTCACCACGCCCGGACACGGCGGATAGGGATTCTCGTTGGTATTCAGTTTGATTACTTTATTCTGGGGCTGCTCCCCCGGCACGTAAGGCTCTACCTTACGGATATTTTTCTCAAATGTTCTCATCATTTCTGTCCTCTTTTCCGATACGCACCGTCCCTGGTGCCGCGCCCTCCAGAACCCGGACTCCTTTACAGTCTGTCAGATTAAACCATACTCCCCGGCCAGTTCTCTGAATTTGGGCAATGAATTCACAATAGTCTCATAAGCCACACAGTAGGCAAGCCTTACATACCCAGGGCATGCAAAAGAACTTCCCGGCACCAGAAGGAGATTGTATTTCTTCGCCGCCGCACAGAACTCCTTCTCATCAGCAATCGGAGACTTCACAAAGAGGTAAAATGCCCCCTGGGGTCTGATACACTGGAATCCGCATTCCTTAAGCCCCTGGTACAGAGTCTCACGGTTCCTGTCATAGAAAGAAATGTCCGTCTTCTCACTGATACACTTCATAACCACCTTCTGCTGCAGAGTCGGCGCATTCACAAATCCTAAGATCCTCGTGGCCACGTTGGCCGCCGCAAGCACCTCCTCACTGTCCTTCACCTCGTCCGGAATCACCAGATAGCCGATCCGTTCTCCCGGCAGGGATAGAGACTTACTGTAAGAATACCCTACAATCGTATTGGCATAATATTTTGTAAGATAAGGAACCGTTACCCCGTCATAGACCAGTTCACGGTAAGGCTCATCAGAGATCAGATAGATCTCCGTCCCATATTCCTTCTGTTTTGCCTCCATAACCGCCGCAAGCTTCTGTATCGTCTCCTCCGAATAAACCACTCCTGTAGGATTATTCGGCGTATTCACAATGACCGCCTTAGTCCTAGGCGTAATCTTTTCCTCAAATTCCCCAAGCTTCGGCTGAAAATCTACGGTATTCGGTGAGATCTCCACCAGAACACCGTCATAATTATTGGTATAAGAACGGTATTCTCCGAAATACGGGGCAAACGCAATGACCTCGTCTCCCGGATTCAGCAAGGTCTTCAGAATGACATTCAGTCCTCCCGCCGCACCCACGGACATGACAATATTCTTTCCGGCAAACTTCGTCCCGAACCGCTCATTCAGAGACTGTGCCACCGTCTCCCGCACGTCTGCATAACCGGAATTGCTGTTGGTATACCCATGAAGAACCACCGGGTCGTTCTCATCCAGCAATTCCAGGATTGCCTTCTTTACCGCCTCCGGCGCCGCCACGTTCGGATTGCCAAGGCTGAAATCAAACACGTTCTCCGCCCCGTAAATCTGCGCAAGCCGGTTGCCCTCCTCGAACATCGCCCGGATCGCCGAACTGTTTGCCACCATATTCTTCATCTTCTCTGCTATCATGTTCTTCTCTCCTTCTATCCCTCTGTCACAAGCCCCTTCTCTACCATAAATACAGGACGGTACGACAGCTTTGCCTTGCGCAGTCCTTCCGCCCCCGTATCCTCTTCACGGTTCACATAGGTATACTCTGTACATTCATGCTCTACAAACTGCTGGTTAATCATGGGATATGCGCCTTCCACGTCTGCAAACGCCTTCTCAATATGGACAACATAAGTATCGGAGCATACCGGTTCCCCGATGGTAAATGCCACCACTTTACCGTCAATGCGCAAAATCCCGCCTGTCAGTTCCAGTTCGTGAAACAGACGCAGGGCATTCATAGTCACACAGATCTCTCCCCGCTTTGCAGGGTCATCCTCGCATCCGTTCTCTTCCCGCCACTTTAACGCCATCTGAAAACACTCTTCCACATTCTGGTCCGAGAGCGCCTCATACGACCATCTGTCTTCGTACAGTTTCTTAAATTTATTAATATGGTTCCGTTTCCCATGCAGTTTCTTACCGGACAGAGCCGCAAGCTTCTCCGACTCATAGACATAATCCGCACTGTCCCTGTCATACTCAATCTGAAATTTCCCAGGATACCACTGGTCCAGCTGCTCAAACTGATCCGGCGTCAGATTATACATCTGAAACGGCACGCCCCGTTCCTTACAAAACTCCATCTGCCATTCAATGGCCCTGTGCACGTCCTCTGCCTCTCCGGCCGGATAGGCGAAAGCCAGATGTTCCTCGTCCTCGCTCTTAAATACCAGCGCATTCTCCACAATGGCCCATTTCACCGGATACTGGCGTGACCACAGGTACACATTGGCAAATGTCCTCTCACAGCTCCGGCTGGTATGATGGTGAAAGTAATGTGAAATGATATCCTTATCTTCTAACTCTGCTCTTTTAAACTGTATCTCGTCCATATCCTGTCCTTCTCTTTTTATCTATTCTTTCGTATCATGCCTCGTAAGGCGCCAGACTATTCATTTTCCCTGTATTTCCCCTTATCATACTGCTTCCTGTTTTGTCTGCCCAACTATCTAATACAGCGATTCGCAGGTCACATACAGATCCGCTCCCGGCTCCTTCTCTGCCTCTGCAATCCTCTCTTCCCTTGCCAGCACAGTCGAGACACACATCATACAAAGCATAATCACAATGAGCATAGATGCCCGCATTCTCTTACTAAAATCCATTTTCTTCTCTCCCCTTAAAATACTTGTTCCGGCTTTATACCACATGCTTCCAGGCCCCTTTTCCCGCAGCATGTATTACCTGGTTCCTGATTTACATGGCAGCCGGATGCGACATACATCCGGCCGCTTTCAGACAATGCATGGATTCCCTTCTACCAGTCCGTATAAATGTCAATGGTTCCCGAGGCACATCCGCTGTCATAGACCACTCCCGTACCAAGAGACGTCTCAACCACCGTCCCTTTCGGATAGTCACTGCTGGCAAGACACAGATTCCCGTTGGCATCCCTTATGGTACCGTCAGACGCAACATGCCGCCCCGGAATCTTCAGACCGTGTCCTGGCAGTACCTTCTGGGAATAATAGGTTTCCCTATGGCCGTTAAAATAGACCACGCCTACTGTGGGATTGAGTTTTCCCGTATTGGATGGATACACGTATCCTCCCGTCGGCTTCGAACCAGAAGACGTATTGTTATTCCCCGCCGAAGCCGCATTTTCTGCGGCCTTTTTTGCCGCCGCCTCCTGTGCCGCTTTCGCTGCTGCTTCCTGTGCCGCTTTCGCTGCCGCCGCAGCTTCCTCGGCGGCTTTCTCCTCCTTAAGCTTCTGAATCTTGTCTGACAGCACATTCAGATCTGTGGAAGTCTCTTCTGCCTTTGCATTCAGTTCTTTCTTCTTGGCGCTCAGTTCCTCTTCCATCTGTGCATATTGCTGCTGCTGTTCATCCAGGCGGGCTTCCTCCACCTCGATATTCTCCCTGAGGGTCTTGAGTTCCTCTACCATGTTCCGGTCATATTCATTCATGGTCTGCACAAAATCCACCCGGTTCACAAAATCCGCCAGGCTCTGT
>CAJULU010000003.1:582-28061 GCA_910587575.1 uncultured Dorea sp. | reverse complement strand
CTCGGGAGTCATGGCGCCCACATGGGCCCCCAAATCCGCCAGGCTCTGTGCCGTGAAAATCATTCCCAGCCAGGACTCTCCTTCATTTTCATAAATATACTGGATACGCAGCTTCATCTCTTCGTACTGCTGTTCTTCACTCTTCCGTGCGATGGCAAGCTGCTCCTGATTTTTTTCGATCTTTGCACCGACCTCGTCAATATTCACTTCAATCTCTGCGATCTGACCGCCGATCTTCAGGATCTCTCCGTTGATACTGTCCAGTTCATTTTTTAATTCCGAAGACTGACTCTCCATACTGTCCAGATCCGTTGCCTTAACAGTTGCTGCCGGACAGAAAAGAGCCACGGCACACATACCGGCAGCTCCCGACCGGACCCATTTTCTTAATTCTGATTTCATGATTGCTTTCCTTTATCTGCTTATGAAAATTATATGTTTTCAAAATTACGGTGATACAGCGCCTCATAAATTCCTTTCTTCTGAAGCAGTTCCTCGTGCGTCCCCTCTTCTGCGATTCCGTCTTCTGTCAGCACCAGGATCTTCTGTGCATTCTGGATCGTGGTCAGCCTGTGGGCGATCACAAAAGTCGTCCGCTCTTTCGCAAGTCCTTCCAGGGACTTCTGTACCACCTGCTCACTCTCATTATCCAGCGCCGACGTCGCTTCGTCAAAAATCAGTATGGGCGGATTCTTAAGGAACACCCGCGCAATGGACAGCCGCTGCTTCTGCCCGCCGGACAGTTTCACTCCCCGCTGTCCGATATCTGTGTGATACCCCTGGGGAAAACTCATGATAAATTCATGGGCATTGGCATTCTTCGCTGCCCTCACCACCTCTTCGTCCGTTGCGTCCATTCTTCCGTAACGGATATTGTCGAGGATTGTCCCGGCAAACAGATATACATCCTGCTGGACGATTCCCACATTGTTCCGCAGATCGTTCAGCTTCATATCACGGATATCAATACCGTCAATCCGGATTGCCCCGGAAGATACATCGTAAAATCTTGGAATCAGACTGCACAGGGTCGTCTTCCCCACACCGGAAGGACCCACCAGCGCCATGTAATCCCCTGCCTCCACCTTAAGGTGAATGTGATTCAGCACTCCCTCGTTCTGGTCGTCATACCGGAAGGATACGTCCTGAAACTCGATTTCTCCTTTCAGCTGACCTACGGAAACCGCATCCGGCTTATCCTTGATATCAGGCGCAATGGACAGAATCTCAAGAAATCTCTCGAATCCCGAGTATCCGTTCTGAAACTGCTCCGTAAACGTCACCAGCTTCTTGACCGGATCCGTGAAATTATTGATATACAGGAGGAAGGTGATCAGATCCGCCAGACCAACGGTTCCCGACAGCATCATATTCACCCCCGTGACCAGCACCACAACCGTAATCAGCGTACTCATGGCTCCAAGGCCGGAATTGTAGATCCCCATGTACTTATAGCTGATCTTCTTCGCTGCCACGAAGTTGTCATTCCCCCTCTTGAACTTCTTCATTTCTTCCTTTTCATTGGCAAATGACTTCACCACCCGGATTCCGGACAGACTGTCTTCAATCTGGCTGTTGATCTCCGCAATCTTCTCACGGTTCCTCTTGAAAGCCTTTCCCATCTTCCGGTTAAAATAGAATGCGAATACTGCCATGACCGGAATAAACGCAAATGCCACCAGGGCCAGCCTGACATTTACCATCAGAAGGATCCCAAATGACCCTATGATCTTAATGACCGATATCACCAGATCCTCCGGCCCGTGATGCAGAAGTTCACTGATATCAAACAGGTCGCTGGTAATCCTCGACAGGAGATGGCCCACCTTCTGGTTGTCGTAGAAAGCAAAGGTCAGCTTCTGGTAATGTCCGAAGATATCCCTGCGCATATCGGCCTCCATCTTCGCACCCATGATATGCCCGAAATAGGCGATATAAAAATTACAGAAAATCTCCAGAAGCACCAGTGCAACCAGCGATGCGCCAAGCAGCAGGATGGACTTTTCTGCCTCTGCCGCCTCAAAATATACCACCTCATTGGTAATATATCTTACAACCAGCGGAATGATCAGTGTTACCGCCGCACCAAGGATTGCAAAAAACATATCGCTGTAGAACAATTTCTGATATGGGCCGTAATAGGCAAATAGTTTCTTTAACTTCTCCTTCATTGCAATGAAATCTCTCTTCCCCTTCACGTATTTTTTTATTGTACCAAGATTCTTACAATATTACAAGTCGGAAATTTGCTGCAATCCGGAAAAATATCGACAGTTTTTTATTCTTTCTGCCAGTAAAAACGGCGGGGAACCTCCCCGCCGGCCAGACTCAAATTCCTCCGCCCTGTCATACATAATGCCCAGGCTGCTGCCCCTTCTCATATCTCCCAGTCCTCTGTATGTTCAAGGAAACACCCTTCCTCATGGGAATAAATCACCCCTATCGCCTGCAGATAAGCATAGATAATCGTAGTCCCTACGAATTTCATCCCTCTTTTTTTCAGATCTTCTGACACGGCATCCGACAGTTCCGAACTGGACTTTCCTTTTTCATAGACCACCTTTCCATCCGTAAATCCCCAGATATATTCCGAAAAACTTCCGAACTCCTTCTGAATGCTGCGGAATACTCCTGCATTTATCACCGCACTCTGAATCTTCCGCTTATTACGGATAATGTCCGGATTCTCCCGCAGCCGTTCCATACGTTCCTCATCGTAACCGCAGACCTTTTCCAGGTCAAAATTGTCGAACGCCAGCCGGAAGCTCTCCTGCTTATTCAGTACGCATTCCCAGGATAACCCTGCCTGAAAGGACTCCAGCACCAGCATTTCAAATAATTTATGGTCATCATATACGGGAACGCCCCACTCCTCATCGTGATATCTGAGATACCGCTCATTCTTCGGATTCGCCCACTGGCATCTTATTTTTCCATCTTCCCATTCCATACCTGAATTCCCTTCCTTTAAAAATCTTTACGTTCTTTCAAATTCTCTTCTGGCCCTGTACGCCGGAATACAATAAGACCGTTCCCTGTCAACCCGGTTGCCCACATAGACAAAAGTCCCGTCTTCCTTCCTGCGAAGGGTTACCGCATGAGCATAATAACAGTCCGTCCCCTCTTCCGTTGAAACCGCCTCCACATATGCCGTTATCGTCCCATCCTCATTCTCCTCACATCGGACAACCTCGGGAAAAGACGGCTGTAACTGCTGCACACGGTTCCAGAACCCTACCGCAATCCAGGGATACCGTCCTGTACTGCCGTCATACCTGGCCAGGCGCATGATCTGTTCTTCTGTAAGGTCAAAATACCGTCCGATCACAGATTCGAATTCCTCCTTGGGAATTCCGTCCGTATATGCCTCCTCCTTCAGGGGAGTCCCATATGCCATAGGATAAAGGAAATCAAACAGATCGTTGAATTCAATCTTCTCCATGCATGTTGTATCCCAGTCCTCCAGAAACAGATTATTGCTGAAATAACTGACGGGTTCAATATACTGCTTTGTAAGTTCCCTGCATTGTTCATCCAACGGCAGAACACGGCAGAAGATGTGCATATCCATCTCCTGGTTTCTGGACAGAGCCTTTTCCCAGATCAGCCAGCCTTTCTTCGTGTACTCCCACTGATATGCCTGGATTTTCTCTAACTGCTGGACTCCCGTTTCCATGTTTTCATCCCACATGGCGCCGGCAGTCGTCACATATAATTCGTTTTCCTCAAATTCAAGACGATAATACCGGAAGATACCGACAGAATTCACCTGATAGAATTCCATTTCAGCGTCTTTCCCTTCCTGGGCTTTTTTCAAGGCAGCGTCTGCTTTCTCAAAGTTCGTCAGATTATAGTCCCGGTTTCCGCAGGTAACGGAAAGACCCTCTGCCCCACCGGTTTCAATCATCTCATGCAGCGTATTCTCTTCCAGATCCGTCCCAGCGGAATCTGCCATCCCTGCAGAGTCTGCCGCTCTGGCAGTGTCTGTCCTCTGACTTTCCCGATCCGCACCACCGGAATTCACTGCTCTTTCGTAAACCGCCCGGCAGCTCTCCATATAGGAAAACAATTTCTTAAGTACCCCATCCCTTTCCTGCTGGTCCATCTCCACTATTTTCAATGAATAATCCTGTGAATCTCCCTCACCGCTTACACTGCCTTCCTCAACTGCTGTGTCCTGGCTGCCGCTCAATCCTCCGTCCGGTTCGCTGCCGGCGCCTTTCCGTTCCTCGTATCCACGCTCTTCTCCCGGCCTGTCTATTGCCAGCATGATGAGAAAGACCGGAATCATTATCATTGCAGTTACGCTCCATATCATTCTTTGCTTCTTCATTCTTCTCTCCTGCGAACAAGGCTTTATATTACATTTGTAATATTTATATTATGTCCTATTCTCCAATTCCTGTCAATTCTTTTCGCAGCATTCCAGGCATAAATTTTCATTGCCATTTCCGTAAAAACCCTCTATTATAAAATCAGACTGACAAAACAGAAGGGAGCGGTATGATATGTCTGGCAGACAGGTGAAACTGGAACACGCCGAAAAAGGCAGTATTCTATATCATTATACCAAGAGCAACGGTGTCAACGGTATTATAAACCATAACTGTTTCTGGGCGACAAAAAGTGATTTTCTGAATGATCCCAATGAATTTTCCCATATTCGCGGAATCATAGATGAAGTGTGCCGGGAGAATATTAAAAATCCGGCTCTGAGAGACATGTTCCTTAAGGACTCTATTTATGCCGGAAAAGAAAAGAACAGAGAATATTTTGTGCTTTCGTTTTCAAAATGCAGGGACAGCATTACGATGTGGTCAGAATTTGGCAATAAAACCGGTTATAACATAGGATTCCGCAGTGACGACATTATTGAAAGAATAGAAGAGGCGGCTGAGATTGCGTATCATGGGCTTGTGGTTTATGATTCAAAACAGCAGAAACAGCTGATCCGCAGGATTATCCTGAATTCTTTACCGAATCTGCTGCGGATGCCCCTGGAAACCATTCTGGAGGCCGGAAACCGGGACCGGAAAGACGGTGATTATCTGAAAGCATGCAGAAAATTTCAGAAAACAGCAGAAGTTTATGCCATGTTTTTTAAACATGAGGGATTCGCACAGGAACAGGAATACCGGTTTATCTTCAAAAAGCAGAAAGATACGGTAGTGTACTTCCGCCCGAAAGACGGCTTCATGCTTCCCTACATTGAGATTCCCTTAAGTGACAGGAATCTGCCGATTGAGGAGATCATGGTAGCGCCCCAGAATCATATTGACCTTGCCAAAAGCGGGATGGAATATATGCTGCATGCCAAGGGATACGAGGCGGATGTTTCTCTTTCTAATATTAAGCTGAGATATTAGCCCTGAGGCTGCCGGTAATGTTGTATTTTACTTCCCGGCAGCCCCGCTTTTCTTATCTATTCATGGCCAGGTTCCAGTACATGCGCCCACGCCTCTTCATCAAATTCCCGGTCTTTATAGTAAAACTTCCGGTCCGCCTCCGTAATCTCCCGGATTACTTTACAGGGATTCCCCGCCGCAATCACCCAGTCGGGAATATCTCTGGTGACTACGCTTCCGGCGCCAATAACGGTATTACTTCCGATGTGTACGCCGGGACAGATTACCGTATTGCCTCCGATCCAGACATTATCCCCGATTGTCACCTCAATCCCGTACTCATATGCCGTATTCCGGGTATCCGGATGTACCGGATGACCTGCCGTATAAATCGCCACATTTGGAGCCATCTGGCAGTTATCTCCAATCACGACCTTGGCAACATCCAGAATCATACAGTTATAATTAGCAAAAAAATTCCTGCCAACCTCAATATGGGAACCATAATCACAGTAAAACGGCGGATTGATAAATGCTCCTTCTGATCTGCCAAGGAGTTCCTTAACAATCTTTCCGATCGCCTCAAAATCCGACCTGTCGGCTGTATTCAATGCCTGAGTCAGCTTCCTGGCTCTTTTCTGCTCCTCGAAAATCTCCCCGTCTGATATATATGGCAGCTGCAGGTCTCTTCGCTCTCTGTTTGTCATAGATATTTCCTTCCTTTCTAAATGTATTCCCAAACGATAGTCCGCCCCTTCCGGGCCTGAATATACATCATTGCACAGACCAGCCGTCAGAAAGTCTGATTTTCATACGCCTGCTTCAGCATCTTAACAATCTGCTCCTGGGAAAACCGGCTGCTGTCAATACACAAATCATAAGTAGTCATATCCAGCCATTTCTCATCCGTAAAATATTCATAGAAGCTGCGCCGCTCCTTATCCACTTTCTTCACATAGGTCCGGGCGTCCCTCTCGGTAATCTCCATCCGCTCTGCCGCCACTTTGACCCGGTATTCAAAAGGTGCGTGGATAAAGACCTTCAGACTGTCCTCCCCCAGGATCTGCCCGGCACAGCGGCCGATAATGATACATTCTTCTTTCTTTGCAATAAATCTGATAATCTCCTGCTGTGCCTGAAAGAGTACATCATTCATAGGATAAAAACGGTACTGCGATTCCATCTGAGCCGGTTCCTCCAACGGATAACGCCACTGACTGGCACGCTTCTCATCCACTTTCAGCAATTCTTCGTAAGGAAGTCCCTGTTCCTTGCTGGCAATCTCAATCAGATCCTTATCGTAGCAGTGGATTCCTAACTCTTCGGATAAAGCCTTTCCAATCTTTCTTCCATTACTTCCATACATCCGGTTTATTGTAATGATTCGTTTTGACATAATATGCACTCCTTCCTGCCAAATATTTTGCTATAATTATTATAACAGAATATTCTGAAAATTGCTACACTAAAACCAGCATTACCCGCATAACCTGCCATATTTCCACTTCTTTGTTTCATCAAAAATTGAAAAAAAGATGCCGCAAAATACAACTCTCTTTTTGCAGCATCTCCTGTTTTCATTCTTCAATTACAATCTTTGTGATGACAGGCATCTCCTTCGGCTTATTCCATGTCTCCGGTCCATAGGTTGGAAGCTTTGCAATCTGATCCAGCACTTCAAAACCGGAAACCATCTCTCCAAAAGCCGCATAACGGCCATCCAGCTTATGCGCATCCTTATGGACAACAAAAAACTGCGTTCCTGCCGTATCATAATCATCGTCACGGGCCATGGATAATGCGCCTCTCTTATGCTGCAGAGGGTTATGGATTCCATTCTCCTCAAACTCTCCCTTTATGTGCCATTCACTGTCTGTCATAATGTCGTTGTCCGGAGAACCGGACTGAATCACATAATCTTCCACAATCCTGCACCACGCAAGTCCGTCATAGAACCCGCTCTTTACAGTATCCACAAAATTCTTTACGGTAACCGGCGCAAGATCCGGGAACAGGTCAAAGACCATGTCCCCAAAACCTTCCGTCGAAATCATGCATCTCAATCCCGTCTCCTATTTTTCAAGAATCTTTGCATTCTTGAAATAGATATTGGAAGATGATGTCATATATACACCGTCTACATAGTCTTTGATCAACATGTTATTAGACTTGTAATACAGCGGAATCATCGGGTAATCTGCAGATACCAGTTCATCAGCCTGTTTTACCAGTTCGCCGAATTTCGAAGCATCTTTTTCTTTCTTAGCCTGATCCACGATTGCATCATAATCCGGATTGCTGTAGAAACTGTTGTTTGTCACATCATCTGTATACAGAAGCGGAAGGAAACTCATAGGATTTACATAATCAGCGCTCCATCCCATTGCAGCTACTTCGTAATTGCCGTTCTGTACATCATCATAGAATACCGCCCAGTCAGCAGAACTTACTTCTACTTTGATTCCCAGGTTTGTTTCTAACATCTCTTTGATCGCCTCGGCAATCTTCTTTACATTGTCGTCAGAATAGAAAGAAAGCTTTAATGTAGGGAACCCTTCTCCATCCGGATATCCTGCTTCAGCCAGCGCTGCTTTCGCTCCCTCTACGTCTGCGGTAGAAGAAAGCCCGAAATCAGGACGTCCTTCTGTCAGATCTTTCCCGTCAACCACATATCCCGGCGCATAGAAACTATATGCCGGCACTCCGTCAACCTGTGCTACGTTGTTAATCAAAGCATCACGGTCAATTGCAAGGTTCAGCGCTTTCCTTACCAGCGGATTGTCATATGGCTCTACCGAACAGTTGATATCATAATATACGGTTCCATAGCTGGGAGCCGTATACACACCTGCGTTATCTGCTTTCAGACGGGCAATGTCGCTGGACGGAATGGTCCTTACACCGTCAACTTCGCCGTTCTCGTAAGCGGTCAGCGCTGTAGCCACATCCAGAATATAGCGGTATGTCAGTTTTTCCAGCGTTACGTTCTCTGCATCCCAGTAATTCTCGTTCTTCTCAAGCACGAAGCTTTCTTTCTCTTTCATCTCCGTTACCTTGAACGGGCCGTTACCGATATAGGAATCTGCAGACGTAGTCCACTTATCCCCGTTCTTCTCAACAGTCGCTTCCTGTACAGGGAAATATACCCACATACTTACCAGGTCAACAAAGAACGGGCAGGATTCCTTCAAGGTAAATTCCAGGGTGGTGTCGTCCACTGCCTTGATTCCCACTTCTTCTGCGGATTTTTCTCCGTTATAGAATTCTTCTGCATTTACCACGTAATCAGAGATCATGTTCACATACTGACCTGCCGTTGCCGGTGTTAAAACACGAAGTGCAGAGTATACATAATCCTTTGCCGTAAGGTCGCTTCCGTCACTCCATTTCAGTCCTTCTCTCAGCTTGAATGTATAGACCGTAAGGTCGTCATTCGCTTCCCAGGATTCTGCGTTACCCGGAACCACCTCGCCGTCTTCATTATAAGTGACAAGCCCCTCGAAGCAGTTGATCAGGAACGGTGTTGCGAAAGAATTGTTGGTGACTGTCGGGTCGATGGTGTCCGGCTCGTTGTTCAGGACAAATGTCATCTCCTGTTCGCCTGCCGCTTCACCTTTTGTCTTGTCGTCTGACTCCTGTTTGACATCGTCAATGGTCTGCGGCTCCTGTTCCTTACCGCCGCAGCCGGCCAGCGCTGCCGTACAAACCATACTCAGCGCCAGAAGTAAGCTCAGCTTCTTTTTCATACTTCTTTTCCTCCTTGATTTGGAATTCTATGTCTCAAAGCACATAATCGTGCTGTGAAACCCTGTTACAGGTACTGCTCTGATCAATACAGATGGCAAGCCACCATATGACCGCCGCCCACATCTTTCATCTCCGGCTTTTTCTCTCCACATTCCGGCTTTGCATAGGGACACCGGGTATGGAAACGGCAGCCTGCCGGCGGATGGATCGGGCTTGGGATATCGCCTTCAATGCCGCTCTTTTCCTTCATGCGCGCAAGCTTCGGATTCGCAATCGGAATACTGCCAAGCAACCCTTTCGTATAAGGATGCAGCGGATTCTCATAAATCTCGTTAGACTCACAGATCTCCACCAGATGCCCGAGATACATAACTCCCACATCATCTGACACGTAACGCACCATGGAAAGGTCATGGGCGATAAACAGATAGGAGATCCCCTTCTCATCCTGGAAATCTTTCAGAAGATTGATGACCTGCGCCTGAATGGATACATCCAGCGCCGAAATCGGCTCGTCACAGATTACCAGATCCGGCTTCAGAACCAGCGCACGCGCAATCCCAACCCTCTGCCTCTGTCCGCCGGAAAACTCATGGGCATAACGGTTGGCATGTTCTTTCGTAAGCCCCACCCACTCAAGCATCGGATATACCAGCTCATTCGCCTCTTCTTTCTTTCTCACAATTCCGTGAGCGATCAGCGGTTCTGCAATAATATCCCTCACCGTCATTCTCGCATTCAGGGAAGCGTAAGGATCCTGGAAGATCATCTGCATCTTTTTGCGAAGAGGTTTCAGTTCCTTCTGCTTCATATTCGTAATATCGGTTCCGTCCAGAAGAATCTGACCGTCTGTCACGTCATACATACGGATAATGGTTCTTGCACAGCTTGATTTTCCGCACCCGGACTCACCTACCAGACCCAGTGTCTTTCCCCTTGCAAGCGTAAAACTCACGCCGTCCACTGCATGGACCACCTGCTTTTTGCCTGCCTTAAAATGTTTTGTAAGGTCCCTGACCTCCAGTATATTCTCATTACTCATAGCTTACTCCTTACTCCGGAATGGATTCTGTGCATCGGCCGGTGCATCCGGATACTGCAGAAAACATCTGCTCCTGTGCCCCTCGCCAAGTTCTACAAATTCCGGAAGTTCCTGGGCACATATTTTTCTTGCATAAGGACACCGGGGTGCAAACGGACAACCCACAGGCGGATTGGTCATATCCGGCGGTGAACCGGGAATCGGCATCAGCCGCACATTCTTATCCTGCCTGATGTCCGGTATGGATACCAGAAGCCCCATAGTATAAGGATGCCCTGGTTTCTCAAAAATATCGTCAATGGCCGCTTCTTCCATTACCAGTCCGCCATACATGACAATCACACGGCTGCACAATTCCGCCACGACTCCCAGGTCATGGGTAATGAATATGATACTTGTCCCATATTCCTTCTCCAGTTCCCGGAGCTGGTGCAGAATCTGATCCTGAATGGTCACATCCAGGGCCGTCGTAGGTTCATCGGCAATCAGAAGTCCCGGCTTATTGGCCAGTGCCATGGCAATCATGACTCTCTGCCGCATTCCCCCGGAAAATTCATGGGGAAAACATTTATACCGCTTCTCAGGTTCCGGAATCCTTACCCTGGCGAACAGCTCCAGCACTTCCTTCTTCACATCTTCCCTGTTCCGGTCCGGATGATGTTCCAGAATCATCTCCGCCACCTGCTTTCCTACCGGAATCAGAGGATTCAGGGAAGACATGGGATCCTGGAAGATCATGGAAATCTTCTCTCCCCGGATCTGCCGCATCTCTTTTTTGGAGAGATCAATCAGATTCCTTCCCTCAAATGTAATCGTACCCTCTTTGATCACCGCCGTATCCGCAAGAAGCCGTAAGACAGACATTGACGTAACGCTCTTACCGCTTCCGGATTCTCCTACTATCCCCAGGATCTCTCCCTTATTCACAGAAAAACTAACGCCCCGGACAGCCTGCACCTCTCCGTTACTGGTCATAAATGAAGTTTTCAAATTCTCTATTTTCAAAATCGGTTCCATGCTCATTCGCCCCTCCTACTTCTTCAATTTCGGATCCAGTGCATCCCGCAGTCCGTCCCCAACAAAGTTAAATGCAAACATGATCAGACAGATCACAAGTGCTGGTATAAAGAGCTGGTACGGGCAGGAACGAAGATTCTCCGTCGCATCGTTACACATCGTCCCAAGACTTGCAAGAGGCGGCTGAAGTCCGATTCCCAGGAATCCGAGAAATGCTTCCATAAAGATCGCAGACGGAATCAGCATGGTAACCGTTACCAGAATCGAACCCATGGCATTGGGAATCAGATGCTGGAACAGAATGGACTTCGTAGAAGAACCGATGGTCTTCGCCGCAAGGACAAACTCCTGTTCTCTGAGGCTTAATACCTGCCCCCGGACTACCCTTGCCATATCTACCCAGTAAACGGTTCCCAGCGCCACAATAATACTCTTCAGACCTGTTCCCAGGACAACCATGATCAGAATAACATAAAGAGTCAGCGGAATCGTACTGATAATGTCCACGACACGCATCATGACCGTATCCACCGTACCGCCCGCATAACCGGAAATTCCTCCGAAAACAATACCGATTACAAGATTTACAAGCACCGCAACAAAGGCCACCATCAGAGAAACTCTCGTTCCATACATCAGCCTTGTCAGTATATCCCGGCCCAGACTGTCTGTTCCCAGGATGTAGGATTTATTAAATACATGCTTTGTGGGATACAGCACACGCGTATCGGGATCTGCGATCATATATGGCTTGCTTCCATAATACAGTCCGATCTCCGTGCCGTTACAGTCAAAAATCGTCATGGAAGAATCCGATTCTTCACGGACTTTCTTTAACTGACTTCCCAATGTGCCGTCCTTATTCACCCACACCACCTTAAGCGCCTGTGTAATATACAGATATCCATCCTTATCCGGCGTCTCATACACCTTCATCCACGGCGGAATATTCACCAGTTCCAGATTCTGGGCCGAATAACTGTATTTTGTAAAAAGCGGCCCTGCAAGCGCAAACAGCAGAAGCAGGAGAATGATGACGAATCCGGCGATCGCTGTCGGCTTACGCCGGAACCGGAACCACACATCTCCCGCAAACGTCCGGTTCTTCTTCCATAATTTTTCACGGTCCTCATTGGAGGACTCAAGCATTTCCCATTTATTCTCCATCGTATCCGTCCTCCTGTCCTTAATCATACTTAATTCTCGGGTCAATCAGGCAGTAAAAAACATCCACGATAAACACCATGGCAAGCAGGAATGTGGCATAGAAGACCGTCACACCCATAATCGTGGTATAGTCTCTCATCGAAACACTGTTGACAAAATGAACTCCCAGACCCGGAACCGCAAAAATCTTCTCCACAACAAAGCTTCCTGTCAGAAGATTCGCCACCGTAGGCCCAAGGACAGTAATCACTGGTATCAGGGCATTACGAAGCGCATGCTTCATAATCACTTTCGGTTCGGACAGTCCCTTTGCCCTGGCTGTCCGTATATAGTCCTGCCCCATGACTTCCAGAAGGCTGGAACGCATCTGTCTTGCAAGATAGCTGACAGAATAACCGCCAAGGGTGATGACCGGAAGGATATAACCGGTCCACGAATCCAGTCCGAAACTTGGCAGAACGCCCAGCCGGAAAGAAAATATGTAGATCAGCATGGAAGCAATGACAAAGGACGGAATGGTGACACCGATGGTAGCAATCGCCATTACCAGCATGTCCTGCCACTTTCCGTTCTTTACGGCTGCAAGAATCCCCATGGGGACAGATGCCAGGATTACAAAGATAATCGTAATGCCTCCAAGCTTTGCCGACACAGGGAATCCATTAGAAATAAAGTCATTCACAGACTTCCCGGTGAATTTATAAGAAGGGCCGAAGTCTCCATGAAGAAGCCCCTTCAGATAATCAAAGAACTGCTTTGGCAGCGGATCATCCAGATGATACTTGGCATTTAACGCCGCCTCCACTTCCTCACTGATATTCCGGTCGCTCGTAAACGGACCGCCTGGAACAGAATGCATGATCACGAACGTCACAAGTATGATCAGAAAAAGCGCAACCAGCATCAGTCCTAACCGTTTCGCAAAATATCGAACCATTGTTTTTCCCCCTGTTTCCTGCCCGGACTTTCGTCCGGACAGATTCTTCCTATTTGTCTTTTCTATATAATATACAGGCTTTCTCTATAGGTTGTCAATATCTGATTGAGGATTGCCATGGTTTTACAAAGCGATGTCTCCGTCATCAAAGGGATCCCCGCACTCCGGGCAGAACTTCGGCGGCTTTGTGGGATCCTCCGGCTCGAAGCCGCATTTATCGCAGCGGTACTGGGGAACCCCTGCCGGTTTCGGCTTCCCGCACTCAGAACAGAACTTCCCCTTGTTCACCGTACCGCAGGAACAGGTCCACCCTGCCGCCGGTACGGGCCTTTTAGCGCCGCATTCCACACAGAATTTCCCCGTATTTCCGGCTGCCCCGCAGGAACAGGTCCACCCTGCTGCGCCTTCCGGCTCCGGGGCATTGTTCTCATGTGCAGGCCGGGACTGGACCTTCTGCTGCCCCATGGCGTACAGATCCTGCAGATTAACACCGCCTGCCTGCTGGGCCATCCCCATGCCCATGAAGCCGGACATCGCCCCGTTTTTGTTCGCCGCCGCCGAACGCATGGCGTCCGCCTGTGCACCCACAAGAGTGGCTGCCGCCATCCCGGGATCACGCATAACCGCAGACTTCTGGAGCTGTTTGATCATCTCCTCATCCTCTTTTGCGGCCGTTACACTGTTGACTCCCAGAGAATAGACCATGATTCCCCGAAGTTCCGTCCATTTCTTCGACAGAACCTCATTCAGGGCATCCGATAATTCCAGGGTATGTCCCGGCAGAGCGCTGTAGCGGATTCCCATGTCTGAAATCCTGGCAAAAGCCGGCTGCAATGCCGTAAGCAGTTCGGATTTCAGCATGGAATCAATCTGATCCCTGGTATATACATACCCCACATTCCCACAGACATTGGCATAAAACACCATGGGGTTTACGATCCGGTAAGAATATTCTCCGTTACACCGTATGGAAATATCCACGTCCAGCCCGATATTACGGTCTACCACACGGAAGGGTACCGGATTCGGTGTTCCGTATTTATTTCCCGGTATCTCCTTGATATTCACATAATAGATCCTCTGATTCCGTCCTGCGCCGCCTCCGAACTGAAACCGGCTCCAGGCTTCCTTTGCAACCCCTTTCAGTCCTTCTGCAAAGGAACCTCCGAACACCGAAGGACTGGTCCCGGTGTCATAGGTATATGCTCCCGGCTCCGCACAGGCATCGATGACCTTTCCATCCTCCACAATAATCATACACTGTCCGTTGGCCACGGCAATATGGGAACCGTCCGTAATAATATTGTCATCCCCTTTCCGGTTGGCCGAACGCCCCGATACATGTTTTTCTCCTTTTGCCACCAGTACGTCTGCATCCAGTGCGTCACAATAAAAATACTCCTTCCACTGGTCTGCCAGCGTCCCGCCGGCAGCCGTCCATGCTGCTTTAATTAATCCCATAACAGACTCCTTTCTCAAAATTTCCCGCTGGTTCCCGAATGATCAGAACTCATCCCGCCTCCGCTGCCGGAATGATCCTCAGTCTCCCGTTTTGACCTTGTAACCGTGTGGTATAAAAACCGGTCTGACCGGTCATGCAGATGAAAACTTCCCTCTCTCAGATACTCCATGGCCCCATCCCGGCGCACCCTTGTGTTCATACTCTTCTTCCACGACAGCACGACGGCCAGTGACACCAGGAACGATAGCAGAAACGACACTCCGATGATCAGCGGGATTCTCCATCCTTCCCCATAGGGATGATCCTCTGTGTAGGGGGTTCCCTTCTCTGCCTCCGTCAGAAACTCCTCCGACATGGACACATATTTTTCAAATGCATCATAAAACTCTCCGTCAGACAGGTCATCCAGAAACTTCTCCCCCATCCGCTCTCTTCCGTATGTAGTGAACGCCTCCTGTGCCGCACCGAATCCTACCAGTCCCCAGTCCCGCTCTGCCATACTGACGGCAAGCATAATTCCGCTGTCCGAACAGTCTGCCCCCAGACTGTACTCCGCAAAAATCTGACGCTGCCAGTTCTTGATATCTCCGCCGCCAAAATCCGGTGTCGTGACAATATAGACTCCGGTACGATGAAGTTCCGAGACTCTGGCACACTCCCGTTCCAGAGCCTCTTCCTCCTCCGAAGACAGAAGCCCGGCATCATCCTGCACCCAGCCGTCAAACTGGGGGACATTCCCCCTGGCCCATACTTCCGGGATTCCTGCCTGCAGGTATACGAAAGACACTGCCAGGGCAATCAACGCTCCAAGAATCTTCCTTCTATTCATGATTATACACCTCCAGACAGCAGAATTCCCAGTATGGAACACACCACCGTGCCAATCGCCGTGAATCCGCCAAGATATCTCCAGAAGGCTCCCCGGTCAACCGGAAGCTCTCCCACCATCTTTCCATTCTGTCCGTTGATGGCAAACTGATACTTTTTCCCCCGGTACACGGTCTCGAACAGCCAGACAGGCAGGAGCGCATACAGGACCTTGCCGCTCTGGGAGGCCAGATGCCTCCTTCTTACCGTCACCGAGTGGTATCCCTGTACCGTTGACCGGAGCACGTCTTCTGCAGAGTTATACAGGCGTTCCTTCGCCCTTCCCTCTGCGGCCTTTGCATCCACGTCATATTTATCCGTCTCATATCCGGCCAGATAAGCAGACTGGAACTCTGTCAGGCCTCTATAGTCAAAGGGTTCGATGGACTCCGTGGTATCGTCATCCATTTCTGCACTGCCGTCCACCGGTACATGGACGAATTCCATCGTCCCCGCCCGGGTAACCAGATAATAGGAAGTCTCGGTATAGTCATATTCACTGTCGCTCCACGCTCTGATCCGTGTTGCGTTAAAGCTCATGTCCGCACTGGCCTTACAGTCAAACAGCCAGTAGGGGACATAGCATCCTCTCAGATTCTTCAGATAGCTGCGGTCCCGGAAATTCTTCGGAAGCAGATGTTTTCCTTTGCAGAAATTCTGCATCTTCTGTCTGGCCTCTTCTCCTTTCACCTGAAACGGAATCATGGCATCCGGTTCGAACTCTCCCGACGAAGTCCCGTGAATCACCACCACATTGTCACAATAAGGACAGACGGTACTCACCGTATTCACATCCGCCTCTACTTCTGCTCCGCAGGACGGACAGATATATAACCCGTCCTCTGTCCGCTTTGCCCCCTGCTCTGCCTTCTTGTATTCCCAGTGAAGATCCTGCTCTCCCGGAGACTTTTCCTCCTGTTCGTATCCTTCCATGGTCTCCAGGTCGTACTGATTCCCACAGCTTTTACAGGAAAGTTTCTGGGTCTTAGGGGAAAACTTAAGGGCTGCTCCGCAGCAGGGACATTTATACTGTACAAAATCCATTTTTGTTCTCCTTTAAAATTCATACCGCTTATTTCTGAATGGTTTCCAGCGTCTCGAAAAATTCCGGGTAAGATACCTCTGCACACTGACTGTCCCCAATGACCGTCTCACCTTCTGCAGCCAGCCCGGCAATGGAGAACGCCATAGCGATCCGGTGATCCAGATAACTCTGAATCTTTGCTCCCCGAAGAGGTCTGCCGCCCTCGATGATCATCCCGTCCCCGGTGGGGCTTACGTCCGCACCCATGGCCCGGAGATTTTCCGTGACCGTATGAATCCGGTTCGTCTCTTTCACTTTCAGTTCCGCAGCATCTCTGATTATGGTCCTGCCACCGGCGCATGCTGCCATCACTGCAATCATGGGAATTTCGTCAATCAGAGTGGGAATCAGGCTTCCCTCTACCGTCGTTCCGTGAAGCATACCCGATCTGACAAGGATATCGGCAGTGGGCTCCCCGCCGTCCTTTGTCCCCCGGCAATTCAGATAGGTAATATCCGCCCCCATGGCTTCACAGACCTTGAGGAACCCCGCCCTGGTAGCATTCGTTCCCACATTGCGTATCAGCAGTTCTGAATCCGGAACCAGCAGCCCGGCTGCGATAAAATAGGCCGCCGATGAAATATCCCCCGGCACATGGATCTTCTGGCCATAAAGCTGCCTGCAGGGGCATATGCCTGCGGTGGCACTGCCGTCTTCATGAACCGCCGATGTAACCCGGGCTCCAAACCCTCCCAGCATCAATTCTGTATGATTACGTGATAAAGCCGGCTCCGTCACAAAAGTCTCGCCGTCTGCATAAAGCCCCGCAAGCAGGATTGCGGATTTCACCTGTGCAGAAGCCACCGGCGACTGATAATGGATGCCATGAATCGTCCCAGGCTCTATCTTAAGCGGAGCACAGTTGTTTCCCTTAAGGCTGTATATCTGCGCCCCCATCTGGTTCAGAGGCGTCATGACCCGTCCCATGGGGCGGGAATTCAGAGACGCATCCCCGGACAGGACAGACGTAAAATTCTGTCCTGCCAGAAGCCCGGACAGAAGCCGGGTGGTGGTTCCGCTGTTGCCCATATCCAGTGTTTCCACAGGCGCAGACAGCCCCCCGAGTCCCTTCCCCCGGACCAGAGTCACCTCCCGTTTCTGTTCGATCTCAATTCCCATTTTCCGGAAACACTGAATCGTAGCCAGACAGTCCGCACCTTTTAGAAAATTCGTAATCTCCGTGGTTCCCATTGCAATGGAGCCAAGCATCACCGAACGATGGGAAATGGACTTATCCCCTGGAACCGTAACCTCACCTCTCAGCCCTCTTCCAGGGCAGATTATTCTAACGCTCATAGACAATATACCTAAATTTCTGCAGTAATTCCGCCGCCCTCTTCGAAGACGATTCATCATAGAATTCAATACGCAGAACCCCTTCTTCAAATTCTCTGTTGTGCACAATCCCGATATTCTTAAGATTCAGATTGTTGGAGGCAAGAATCGTGGCAATGGCCGCAATTCCGCCGGCCTCGTCAATAATATCACAGTAAACCTCGTATGCTTTCTTAATGGGGCCTGCCGAGGATGACGGAATCGAATTGCGGTAGTTTCTGGAAGATTCAAACAGATGATAAATCCCCTGCTCATCCTCCCGGTCAATCAGATCTTTCGCCCCTTCCAGCGCCTGAATATATTCTCCAAGAATCCGGGAAATGTACTTCTTGTTCTTCACACAGATATGCTGCCACATAACAGGAGAGGAAGACGCAATCCTTGTAATATCTTTGAATCCCCCGGCGGCAAGATTCTTCATCAGTTCTCCTTCCGTGTCCGTATCCCGTACGAAATTCACCAGACTGGCTGCAATAATATGGGGAAGGTGACTGATGGTTCCCGTCACATAGTCATGCTCTTCATAATCAAGAAGAACCGGCAGCGCCCGCAGCGCCTGGACAAACCGTGTATAACGCTCCACCTTTTCCCGGGGCGCCCCCTTTGCAGGGGTCAGTACATAATATGCATTCTCAATCAGCATTGCCCTGGAATTCACATAGCCGTTCTTCTCGGATCCCGCCATCGGATGTCCTCCGATAAAATATTCCTCAAGCCCCAGCGCCTCCACTTCCCTGTGGATGTTCGACTTCACGCTCCCTACGTCCGTCAGGATACAGTCTGCATGAAGATACTGTGCAGCCTGTTTCAGATAAGCCGTATTATAAGAAACCGGCGCACACAGAAATATGTAGCTGCAGTGATGAAAATTATCATCAATCGTCGTTGCAGCTACATCAATCACCGATTCCTGCGTCGCCAGCGCCAGCGTCTCCTTATTCTTATCAAAAGCCACGATCCCGTAATCCGGGAAATACTGCCGGATGGCCCTTGCGATCGAGCCTCCGATTAGTCCCAGACCAATAAATCCGATTTTATGCCTCATCATTTCTCTGCTCCTTGCTTTCAGACTACCTCTATTTTACCGCAAACAGTCCCTGCTTGTCAACAATTTGTGGCTTTAAAGCATTAAAGCAAACGAGACAAAAAACCTTACTTTCCCGGAAGATTCAGCATGATTCTTGATACAAACCGATCATCCTCCATGGCAAAATCAACTTCTCCGCCATAACGGGAAGCAGTCTTAATAATGCTTGCCGTTCCGATTCCCTCTCCCTTGCCGGATCCCGGCAGTCCCTGCCGGATTCTGACGTTGCCCGTATAGGTATTGGCACACTGGATGATCACCTTGTTTCCCTTGATTCCGATATAGATGTCAATCTCCTGCTCCATTTTGCCGGAATCCTGGCAGCCATGGATGGCATTTTCAAAAATATTCGCCAGAATCGCTACCCAGTCAATGTCCCGGACCTGAATCCCCGGCATGACTCCCACGTCCAGATTCACCGCAATCTTCTTGCTTCTTGCCTGTCTGGTGTAGACGGACAGAATACTGTTCACTGCCGGATGGGCACAGATGACCTTTACCCTCCGGTTTCCCACATCTTCGCCGTATTCATCCAGATAATCCATCAGATTCTCCATATCCCCTTTTTCTATATAGTCTTTTATCAGAAGAACATGATGCCGTACGTCATGGCGGATTCTTGCAGCCTCCTTCTCCGACTCGCCCACAAGGTCAAGCTGACTGCGCAGAAGCTGTTCATTCAGTTCCAGCAGTTCCTTCTCCGTCTGAAAATGGTGTTCCCGGCCCAGATGAATATACAGATGCAGGATGGTATACTGGAGAAATCCCGCCATAACAAGGACGAAGAACGCCCTCACCATGTTAAAGACAGAAAATCCCTGAAGGTTCGGCCAGTATGCAATAATTGCCCCAAAGAACACGGAAATAAACAACGTAAACGTACTGAACAGATCCATCTCTTCAACCAGGAAATCCAGCCCCTCCAGGAACTGTTTTCTGAATTTTTTCCAGGTAAAGACCAGCATTACCGAATAGCACAGGAACCGTACCAGAATATCTACCCATAAATTACCGTCAAACCACCATCGTGACACATCCACACCCAAAAAAGTCCCTACAGAAAACAGGTAGAAGGCTGCCCCCATCTTGTACAGAGACAGATAAATCTTATCCCTGCTCATCAGAGTACAGAAAATCCCGATCAGCGGAAGAGATGACAGCGGCGCCATCTTTATAAAACTGGCATAGTCGAGAAGATACCACAGACTGCAGACCATGATCATCGAAAAACCAAACAGCACGTAACCGCAGACAGTCTTCTTCATTGGCAGCCTTGGACGGTCCAGCATAAGAAAAAAAGACAGCATTAATATGATACTCATCCCATTGCGCAGAATCGCAACCCCAAAAGAACCTCCTAACATCTTTCGTTCCTCCTTCGTATGTATCAGAATACCTACTGACAGCCAAACTGACTGTAATAATATATTCATTATATTATTACGTTTATACCCTATCACAAAGACAAATAATATCTTATAACTGGGACGAATCGCTGTTTTTCCGGGACGAAAAAAGCCTCCGGAGTATCTTCCGGAAGCCTTGTTACCGCTTTTCTTCATTGTTAAAATAATAGGAAAAATATACTTTCTTAAATTCTGAAGACACATTTCTCGGGATATAGACGGTTCCATCATTGTCCATCAGAATCTCTTCCTTCTCAACGGACACCACATGGTTCAGATTCAGAATATAAGACCGGCCGCATTTACTAAACTGCGCAAAGCGCACCAGCGTTTCCCACAATTCTTTTGTCGTCATACGCACCCTGCATTCCTCTGCCTCCAGATATAACATCTGGTAATTCTTCTGTGATTCGCAGTAGATGATGTCATCCGCCTTCATCTGCCGAATTCCGCCTCCTGCGATCTTCACCACGATCTGGTTCTCCAACGCCATCTTCATCTGTTGGAAGGCCATATCCATCGCATGGAAAAACCTCTCCTGCGTCAGCGGCTTCACAAGATACTGAACCGCATCCACCCCGTAGGCTTCCAGGGCGTATTCCTTTGACGTGGTCAGAAACACAATGGGCGTGTCGCAGTCCTGTCTCCGCAGTTCTCCCGCCGCCTCTATTCCCGTCTTTCCCGACATAAAAATATCCAGAAACAAAAGATCCGGCACATACTCCTTCTCGGTAATCCTCTCCAGGAGTTCTTCTGCACTCTGGAAACGGTCTATTCTGTATTCATCCATTTCTTTTGACTTCTGATAGATTGTCAGATAATCTTCAATTATGTCAAGTTCCCTCACATCATCGTCACAAAGCGCAATGAAATACATCCGGTGACATCCTCCTCTTCTTGCACAAAACCCTCTATTCTTCGGAGGTATAATCTTCTATAATCGGCGGAATCTGTGACAAAAGATTCTCAATATCTTCAAACATGGCGCTTTTTGTGGTTCCATGTTTTGCCGCCTGATTGATGTGTCTGACCACTTCCTGGTACTGCCCCTTTACCTGCTCAAAGAATCCGCACAGTATCTGAAGAGCATTCTTGGACTGATCAATCACTCCTGAAATCTCCGTATGTACACGGACGGCTCCCTCTGCCGACCGGGTAATCTCGTCAAACGTATCATAAGTCTCCTGCACCTTATGTATACTCTCCCCAAGCGCCGCCTGGGAAGTGTTGATGCTGCTGTTAAGATGATCCGTCCCCTGCTCCACGTCATGAAGCCCCAGATCCACCTCTTTCGTCAGAGCCTTGATCTCATCCGCCAGCTTTTTCACCTCTACTGCCACCACGGCAAAGCCTCTGCCCTGCTCGCCGGCACGGGCAGCTTCAATGGATGCATTGATTGCCAGAATGTTCGTCTGGTCGGCAATGGACACAATCTTGCCCGTGCACTGCTTAATCTTCTCCACGGCCTGCTGAAGTTCCACAAAAGTATGCTCCATCTCGCCGAAATATTCCGCAACCTGCATGGAACTGCTTTTAAGTTCCGCAACCTCGCTCTGGGCATGCCCCACCGACTGGGCAACCGTGTCCTTCACCCCTGCAAAACCGCTGGAAGCCTGTTCAATACTCATAAAATTCTGTTCAAAGTCAATCAGCTTTCCCTGAAAATTCTCCGCCTCATCCAGAACCGTATCGAACGAGCCACGGATCTCATTCAGTTCCTGCAGAGAATCCACTTCCTTCTGAACCATCTCTTTATGGTAATCTTTCAGCGTATTCATGACATGCACAACCGGATACAGGTTGTCTTCATTCTCCGATACTGCGGCAGATTCCCGCTTATCCTTTTTCCAAAACAACATCATTAACCCCTCCCTCTATTCAAATACCACGCAGGTCATGGACTGGTTCACAAACCGGTTGTTATAATGCTCCCCGTATCCGACGAGGCCTGCATGATTCCCGAGTCTCCCCATGTCTTTCAGATATTCCTGCATGTAATGATTCTGGGTAAAGAGCAGATACCGGAACAGACAGTTCACGGAAAATACTGCTGAAACCTTCGGAAAATCCTGCTGGATTGCCTGTATCGTATTCCTGACAGTGGCCCGGTAATCCCCCAGTTCCAGCAGTACCAGCACATCCGAGTCATTGACCTGCCGGAAACATACCAGGGAATCTCCTTTTACTTCTTTGATGGAAATGATACATACGTCATCCCCGTTCAGTTTCCCGAAAGGATTCTGGAAAGTCTGCGTGGTGATCTCCTGTTCCGTCACATGAAGAATCTCCTGGTAAACCTGCTTCGCAGGCTTCCCGTTCAGCGCTCCCAGAACATAGTTTGCCTTGTCTGTCCGGGAGGCGATAAAGCGGTAGTTCTCCATCTGCTTATAGATATTCTCCTTATAGGCTTTCACCCTGCCGCCCTGGTTCTTCACCACCGCATAAGCCACGGCATCCTCATATACTCTTCCATTAGCCGACACCTTGCCGCCGTCTCCGGTCCCGCCTACCAGCGAGATGTTCCTGCGCTTCAGCACAGAATAGACGGTCGTCAGAACACAGGCATCGTTGCCGGAACAGAAATCAATACAGACCGTGTCATTCTGGGAAGCCTTGACGCTGTTCACATCCTTTTCCAGACGTTCAATATATCTTACGGGCATCACGGATACCTTCTCCAGTACGTTCGCAGCCGCCAGGACCCCTTCTGTAAACGCAATCACGCTTACCCCTTTTTCCACGATCTGCGTGTCGTAACTCATCCCGATACATCCGATACTGGGAACTCCCGGATAGAGTTCTTCCAGTTCTTTTACATGCTTTTCGAACTGCTCACTGTTAGAGAACAGCATAAGAAGCTGCGGTCTGCTGATACTGCGGACCGCCTCCTGCAGATTTCCACTCTGGCTTTTTCCAAAAATCTGTTTCATTATGTAGTTCCTCTCTTTGCTTGTTGTAATTATATATAAAATAGTTATAAATTAACACAATGAATATATTATATGTGATAATCCTATCATACGTCAATTATATTTTTTTATTAATAATATTTCACATTTACTGTCTTTCCCAGATTCCCGGCGCACTCTTTCATCTGCTCTACCAGGTTCATCCGTACGCTTAAGTCGAAAGGCAGATTTGAATTCTTGTGTGCCACATTCATTGCTTTCCCCACAAACAGATTCAGTTCCGTACACTCTTCTATAATCAGTTTTGCCAGCTTTGCGGCGCCGTTATCCGCATCCAGCTCATCAAAGAATCTCTCGTCAAATTCATCCTGCTCGTACCTTTTTAACAGCCCCAGGGATTTTCCGATGGTAAGGACGCCTTCGGTTACCAGATCCAGGCCTTCGATGGCGGCAGTCGGCGGGACGGTGGGATCCGCATAATTGACCGATGTCACGATCTCTCTCTTTAATACCCGGGACGTAATATTGGCGCTGGTACCTCCGCAGACTACCTTCTTTCCTTCCTGCTTCATGAAGTCACGGACCACTCTCTCATCGTCTTCCTTATGGGTGGGCGGACCGGTAAAGATATTGACAATTCTCCGTTCAATCACCCTGGCCACGGCTACGGTGGTGTCATCCCCCGGCTTATTTCCGTACAGGTCATCACACAGCTGGCTCAGCATCGCAGCAAGCCTGGAGGCAGAGAGGGTCTGTTTCGTACATTTCAGCGTATAATCCGCCATATCCTTCCAGGTCCAGCCCAGATTCATCAGCTCTCCCTCTCCTGCCCAGATCACGCCGTCGCTCATCAGCACGAAGCAGTCCTTTAACTTCACCTGAAACCGGTATTCCCGGATAGTCTTCCCCTCGATTGCCCTCTCCTGATAAAGATAATCCATCACCTTCCCGTCTCTTACGAAGATACACAGCGGATTATCAAATTCCACAAGGTAGGCCTCTCCATTGTGGAAAATCTGCAGAATGCTGAACGTGGCATACGCTACCTCCCGGACTTTGCAGACCGGAAGCGTCTTGGCAATCGTCTCCACACAGGACTCGATCGCCGCCCCTTCAAGGAACATTGTTCCCAGAATCTTAGAGGTTAAGGTTGCCAGGATGTTCGCTTTCACCCCGCTTCCCATGCCGTCCGCCAGAATCACGATCTCGGAGTCCTTTGTCTTGAGTATCTCCACCTTATCCCCGCACAGTTCTTCCCCGTGCTTGTTCAGGCTTTTCCAGGATATATCTACACTCACACTCATACTATTCTTCCTCTTCAAACAGAATCGAATCCCGAAGTTTCGACAGAGTCACCTTCGTCTCTGCCGTAGTTTCTCCCAATAACCCGGCAATCTCCTGGGCCACCATCATCTGCTTGTCAATGACCTTCTGTGCCATCTCCACGGTCTCCATCTTCAGATTATAGTGCTGTTCCTTCGCCTTCTCTTCTTTCGTGATGTCCTGGTAGGTGACAAGAACGGATTCCAGGCTTTCAATATAGATGATGGATTCCACTACCTTCAGTTTCGCAGTGTCCAGATTCATCTTCTTATGGATGATCTGCTCCTTCGTTGCCAGCACCTGGGCAATATCCTTATCGTCAATAAATTCAAAAATATATCGTTCCAGCGCCTCTTCCCTGGATACTCCCAGCATCTCCATGGCCTTCTTATTGCACTCCCGGATCCGCATGTCCTTACCGATGATCATAATCATGCTGGGCGTCACGTCCATGACGATATTCGACATGGACTCCGCCTGGGCCAGGGCATAAGGCAGGCACATGCCGATCTCCGCTTTCTTCTGGAACACCGCTGCTGCCTTGGCACGGCAGGTCGCATACCCGCAGGCGCCACAGTTCAGTTCATCTTCTCTGGTATATTTGCCCATGGCATGAAGAACCGCCTCCATCTCCTGGTCGTCCGGCTGCCGGTCAGTCACATGGCGGTCTCTGAATTCCTTGCCAAGATCCAGCATGCTGCCGTCGATTCCCTCTGCCTCTTCCCGGTGCTTCACCTGTCTTTCGATGTCCATCCTGGCCCGGATGAGTGACTGCTGCCATTTATCCGAAGCAGGGCCTTTGATGCATCCGCCCTCGCAGACATTTACCTCGAAGAAGCATTTGCTGATCTGGCCCTTCTTCAATTCTTCAAACAATTCCATACAGTTCTTAAGACCGTCAATATGTACCTTGTAATAAGTATCTTCTGCCGTCCCGGCCAGCACGGACTGGATTACGCCGCCGCTGACAGGATAGAGCCGGTTCACCCTTGGACACGGGTTGTCTGCCGGAAGATCTTCGCACTGGTGAATGTCGATTCCTTCCTCCTTCCACCATTTTGTAATCTCCTCGAAGGTCAGGATCGCATCAACTGCACCTCTGACCCACTCGTCCCCGATTGCTTCCTCCTTCTTGGCAATACACGGCCCTAAGAACACCACCTTGACATCGTCCCCGTAAATGCTCTTGATCAGCCGGCCGTGGGCCACCATAGGCGATACGACCGGGGCCATCAGTGGAACGAGGGAAGGGTAGTATTTCTCAATCAAGTCATTGACACTGGGACAGCACGTGGTGATGATATTCTCCATCCGTCCCTCCTCAAGCAGCCTTGCATATTCCTTCGTGACCAGGGCCGCCCCCTCTGCCGTCTCCCGCACCGCAAAGAATCCCAGACGTTTCAGGGCCGCAACCACCTGTCCGGGCCTGTCGTATTCCAGAACGCCCAGATAGGACGGTGCAATAGAGATCACGGTCTTCATTCCCTGCCTCAGATACCCTTTTACACGATCCATGTCGCTTGCGAATGTCTTCGCATTCTGGGGACAGACCTCCAGACAGTGTCCGCAGTTAATACAGTGATCCTTCATGATGTGTGCCTGTTCGTTCTCTACCGAGATTGCCTTCACTTCACAATGGCGCACACACTTGTAACAATGCCTGCAGCTTGCATCCCTAAAATCAATTACCCGCATCTTCTCGCCTCCCGCATGATTTCTTTCCTAATTATATCAAAACACAGATACCCGCTCAAGCCATTTCGACAGTTTTTTCAATCTCTTAGCATAAAGACAGACTCATTAGTCACCGCAATTCTGAATTAAAAAAAGAAATAGCACCCCCGCTCTGACAAAGTAAGGTGCTATTTCCAATTTTCTAATTCATAGATCTAATTCACAGACCGCTTCACATAACTGGTATGCAGCGTCTCATGTGCCTTATGGCTTCCCGGCGCTCCAAGATACTCCTCATAGAGCTTCTGGATCTCCGGATTCTCATGTGACTTACGGATCGTCTTCGCCGCATCATTGCGGTACAGTACGCCTGCCCGGATTCCCCGCACATCCGTAAAGTTGCGCACATCGCCGGATACCTGGGGCTGGCCGCCGCCGTTTACACAGCCGCCCGGACATCCCATGATCTCGATGAAATGATAGTCCGCCTCTCCTGCCTTTACCTTGTCCAGCAGTTCTCTCGCATTGCCAAGTCCGGAGGCAACGGCAACTTTCACATCCATCCCTGCCACATTGTAGGACGCCTCTTTGATGCCTTCCGTTCCCCGGACATCCGTAAACTCCAGGTTCGCAAGTTCCTCGCCCGTCAGCGTCTCCACCGCCGTACGCAGAGCCGCCTCCATAACGCCGCCGGTTGCTCCGAAGATCACGCCGGCTCCGGTAGACTCGCCCATCGGATTGTCGAATCCTTCCTCCGGAAGCGCCGTAAACTCAATGCCGCAGCGTTTAATCAGCCTGGCCAGTTCCCGGGTTGTGATCGCAATATCCACATCCGGTACGCCTGCCGCACTCTGGTCGTCTCTTCCGATCTCGAATTTCTTCGCCGTACACGGCATCACACTGACAGATACGATCTTCTTCGGGTCAATCCCTTCCTTCTCGGCAAAATAAGTCTTCAGCATTGCGCCGAACATCTGCTGGGGGGACTTACAGGTCGACAGATTCTCCGTCATATCCGGGAAATAGTGCTCACAGTATTTGATCCATCCCGGTGAACAGGAGGTAATCATCGGCAGT
>CAJULU010000003.1:0-572 GCA_910587575.1 uncultured Dorea sp. | reverse complement strand
TCCACCTTGCATTCTTTCCATAAATTCGTTCGCCTCTTCCATAATCGTAAGGTCTGCGGCCCAGTCCGTGTCGAATACCTTATCGAATCCGATCCGCCGCAGAGCTGCGGCCATCCTGCCTTCCACGTCTGTCCCCATAGGATAACCGAATTCCTCGCCAAGTCCTGCGCGGACAGAAGGAGCCGTCTGGACCACCACATATTTCTCCGGGTCTGCGATGGCTTCCAGAATCTGCTTCGTATAGTCTTTCTCATAAATAGCGCCCGTCGGACAGACAGCGATACACTGGCCGCAGGATACGCAGCTCGTCTCACCAAGCCCCATCCCGAACGCAGAGCCGATCATCGTGGCAAATCCCCTGTTATTCGGCCCGATCACGCCGATTCCCTGTGTCTTCTCACATACGGCGACACAGCGGCGGCATAAGATACACTTATTGTTGTCACGGATCATGTGGGCAGCGGACTCATCCAGTTCATAATGGTTCATCTCGCCCTCATAGAAATCCTCATCCTCCACGCCGTACTCATGGCAGAGCTGCTGCAGTTCACAATTGCCGCTTCTTACGCATG
>CAJULU010000002.1 GCA_910587575.1 uncultured Dorea sp. | reverse complement strand
TATGGAGCTGACCGCAACTAATCGGTCGAGGGCATGACCAAAGGTGGATAGGTAAAAGAATGGATGACAGATTTCTTGTATGCAGTTTTGAAGGTACCTGTAAAAAGTAAATAATCCTCGATAGCTCAATGGTAGAGCACGCGGCTGTTAACCGCGGGGTTGTTGGTTCGAGCCCAACTCGGGGAGTTTGAAAAAGTCCGCAGACAGGAGTGTTTGCGGGCTTTTTCAAGTTCCCTGAGTTGGCAAAAATAAATCGGGATTGCGCTGCTATTCAAATTCTGGATGTATCCTTTTTTACAATAATTTATGTTTGATGAGCTAATATTATTGAAATAATGTGGTATATAATATAAAATATTCAATTAGATGGTGGCTTGTTGATTTAAAGAATCTAAAAGGCAGGTGTATATAATGGATATAGCAAAACAAATTATTGATCAAAGAATAAATAAGATACTAGAAGATAATAGAGAAATTTTTACTGATAGCGATAATGAAAGAAACCGATCTAAAGCTTTTTTATTATTAGGGGTTGCTGCATATTTAGATATTGATATGATAGAGGCAGTGCAGTATTTGACTGATGGGGGATATGACGGAGGATTTGATGCGGCATATATTGTGGAGGCACAAGATTCACAATTAAATGTGGTATTGTTTCAATCAAAGTATTCAAGAAAACTGGACAGTGACAGTAATTTTCCGGCTAATGCAGTTGAAAAGGCTGTGAATACTGTAAAATGTGTATTTGATCCATCTACGCAGATTGAACTAAATGTACAGAGTCGAAAAAAAGTGGAAGAGATTCGCTCCTTTATATTAGATGGTGCAATTCCATATGTAACTTTTGTGATGCTTAATAATGGACTGGTCTGGAATCAGGATGGTCAGAATCATATTAATAATGCATTTAGAGGCCAGAGTCAAGTCAGGTTTGAGCATTTTTCCCATATTGACATCATGCGATATATTAATAGAGACCAAGTCATTAATACGCAGATTTCTTTAAGCGGAAAAGCTATTCAGGAGAATTTTAATTATAAAAGAGTGCTCCTTGGACGTGTTTCTGTAATGGAAGTCTATAGATTAATGGAGGAATTCGGGGATAGTTTACTAGAAAAAAATATTCGCCGCTATTTAGGAAAAAATGTAGTTAATGATGGAATCACAGAGACTCTATTGGATACAGATAAACGTCAAAATTTTTTCTTTTTTAATAATGGAGCAACAATGATTTGTAAAAAATTTAGTTTTAATGCGTTGCAGGAACAGAACTGGATAGTTAAAACGGATGATTTGCAAATTATAAATGGAGGACAAACATGTAAAACAATACATCAGACAGTAAAAGAAAATCCCAATTCGGATTTTTCACAGACATATTTGTTAGTACGTCTTTATGAAGTTGAAGATATTGAGAATCCAGGTATTATCCAGGATATTATATATGCTACAAATAGTCAAAATCCGGTGGACTTCAGGGATTTAAAATCGAACGATGAATGTCAACGAATTTTGGAAATCGGTGCATCTGATTTGGGATATGTCTATAAACGAAAGAGGGATAATACATTGAATGTAAATGTTATACCGTCAACGGTTGCGGCCGAGGCTGTTTTCGCGATATGGCGGGAAAGTCCGCATTTGGCAAAATATAGGCGCAATGAATTTTTTGATAAATATTATTTAGTAATTTTTAATAATCTTAATGCTGCTCAGATGGTGATTGCAGTGCTGATATTCCGTTATTGTGATAATAATAGAAAGAAAGAGAGTGAACAGGAGGGAATTAAGGAACATCGACTGTATAGTCAATATTTTATGTCATATATGATAGGTAAACAAATTTTAAAAAACTTTGGTATCACTTTGCAAAAAATTACCCATGTTAATTTTATTGGATTAAAAGATTATTTTGAACAAAATAAGGAACTAATGTATAGCAAGGCAGAACAGGCAATGGTGGATATTCTAAGAGATTATTTTAATAATAATAATTTGTCAGAAATAGATGGACGAACAATGGCGGCAGCATTTAGACGATTTGATATCATGGAACGTTATTTAAAAAATGAAGCATGGTGGGAAGAAAATATGGAATAAAACTAATTCATATATAGCTATTTTGATTGAGTTCATAAGTGAGGTGAGAGTGATTAAAAGAAAGGAATCAAGAACAGTTACGTTTACGCTAGGAGATATGGTATTTGAGTATGATGAAGAAAATAGTGAAGCCGAAGACCGTTATGATACAATAGGGGATTTATCAGCGGGATATGCGAATGCTCCTTTAGGAGAAACTGTTATCGGAAATATAGGTTCATTTATGGGAGAAATAACTGATATTGTATTTGTAGTTTATAAGATCCATGTGATCATCAGCAATGTAAGCAGCAGAACCCAGGCCATCAAGAAAGGGACGCGGATAGGACAGCTTAAAATACTTCTGGAACTGCGGCGTAATACCACCCAACCGTCTATTCCCGGATCCATATTAGTTAAGATATAATAAAATACTGGTCATCAGGTTGTCCATCAGGCGCATTCCCCTGGGAATGGCTGTGGACAGCGGAAAGAGCAGCCTGCCCTATGATGGAGGCAGAGCCATACGCACAGGAGATCCCTCCCGGTGGAAAAGATCATCATGAAGAAGCTTTCCTCCGATCTGGCCGGGCGGTTCTTAAACTGGCTGAACCAGAACGGAAAAGCTCAGTCGAATTGTTAATTGTTAAACAGTTGTTTTACATCTTGTTTTGGAGATAATTTTTTGTTATAATTAAAATATATTTTGTATGGAAGGCTGGATAAATGGAAATTCCTGTGCTATTGCTTAAGCAGACCCCGTACTTTGTACTTAATTTTATATGTCGGCACAGGGTTTCTATGCTCGCAGTAATCTGTGGGAATAGAGGCTTTTTTGTTTTACAAACCCAGTCAGAATATGCCATTTGGGTTTTTAAGTGGCAGGAACGTCGCAATAGAGGAGGGGGGAAAAGTATCACGAAAGGCATTGCTTGAAGGAATAAAAAACTGTTGAGCGTTATGAGAAAGGAGGGAGAATGTGGTGATTTGTCTTTCGGCGGTTTAGATAGAAAGAGAACTATCAGATGATTATTGAAAAAGATAAAAACGTATTTGGATGGAACAAAAAGGAGAAAGGACAAATGTTAAAAAATATGAAGATTCGGAGCAGATTGTTGATATCCTATCTGCTCATCACGGTTTTGTTGTTGATTGTCGGTATTGTTTCAATTGTCATGCTTCAACAGGAGAGCAACAGATTGCAGGAATTCTACAATCAACAGTTTCAAACGGTAGAAAATGCATTGGATATACGGCGTACAGTTTTTGCTGTTCGGGGAAATATCATATCTTCTATTGTAGAATATAACGAAGAGACCGTCGACTCTGCCAAAAGCGATTTTCAGAGTCTCTACACCCTGCTGGATGGACTGAAAGGGACATATCAGGGAGATATGTCTCAGCTCACCCAGATAGAGCAGAATCTGAACAGTGCAGAGCCAGCCCTGTCCCAGGTGACAGATTTAGCAAAACAGCAGCAGGACGATGAAGCGCTGACTCTTTATAAGAGCAATTACAAGCCGTACATGGACGAGACGCGGGACATTTTGGTCAGTGTAGGCGAGACTGCTCAGAAGAACGCTTTGAATAAAGTAGAAGATGGCGCCAGACTGGCTAGAATTGCAGATATAATTGTGATTGTGATGATTTGTTTTGCGGTGGTGGTCAGTGTGATATTGGCCTTGGCAATGAGTAATAGTATTCGTAAACCGGTGGAAGAAATTCGCCAGGTGGCCGCAAATATGGCTCAGGGTCAGATGGATATAGATATTACCTATCATTCTGCTGATGAGCTTGGCGAAATGGCGGAAAATATGAGGAAATTAACTGGAATCGTGAGAGATATTGTCGGAGACGTCGATTATTGCATGAATGAGCTGGCGCAGGGCAACTTTACGGTAGTCAGTAAACAACAGGAAGCTTACGTTGGCGATTACTCGGGTATTCTGAAGGCTATGCGCATCATGAAAGCATCTATGAGCGACACGCTGAGTCAGATTGAGATTGCTGCAGATCAGGTTAATGCAGGCGGAGACCAGGTATCCAGCGGTTCGCAGGCGTTGGCGCAGGGCGCTACGGAGCAGGCTTCCTCCGTGCAGGAACTGGCCGCTACTATCCAGGATGTGAGCGGGCAGGTGGAGTCCACCGCTTCCCATGCCAGAACTGCCAAATCTGAGAATGATCATACCCACCAGCAGATTGGCGTTTGTTCTGGAGACATGAACGCTCTGATGGAGGCTATGGGTAAGATTGAGTCCCATTCTAATGAGATCAGCAAGGTCATCAACACCATTGAAGATATTGCGTTCCAGACTAATATTCTGGCCTTGAATGCCGCTGTTGAGGCTGCCCGTGCCGGTGTTGCAGGTAAGGGATTTGCTGTGGTTGCTGACGAGGTCCGCAGTCTGGCCAGCAAGTCTGCCAAGGCGGCCAAGAGTACTGCTGCGCTGATTGAAGACACCGTTTCAGCGGTTAAGGAGGGGCTTGACCTGTCCCAGGAGACGAGTCAGGCGTTGCAGACCGTGGTGGAAAGTTCCCAGAAGGTGTTGGAGGCTGTTAACTTGATCTCCAGCGCTACCGAAGATGAGGCTAATTCGCTCTCTCAGATTTCCGCAGCTGTGGATCAGATTTCCAGTGTAGTGCAGACGAACTCTGCTACCGCTGAAGAGTCTGCCGCCGCAAGTGAGGAGCTCTCAGGACAGGCTAATGTGCTCAAGCAGCTGGTCAACCGTTTTCGACTGGATAACAGCGGTTTGGGAGGCACACCCACTTATAGAGATTCTGGTGTGAAACATAGCAGCAGCACCAGTAGCAGTACATCTGATGCAGGGAAGGATACTTTCGCAGAGTACACAGACGATGCAAAGTATTAACAGCTAAAAAAGCCTGTAGACATTAAGGTTTGCAATAAGGAAGTAATTTCAGATTAGGCGGTATAGTCTCGATTACACGGGCTGTACCGTCTTTATTTGATGAAAGTCTGGCAGGAGGATGTCAACACCCGCAGAAAAAAATTCTTACCCTATTGACAGCGACAGGAATCTATGCTATTATTCCTAATAGAGTTAGTAATTCAGAAAGGAAAAAATTATGGACTATACTGAATTGGCGAGACAACTCATTGACATGCGTGCCGCCGCTCCGCACATCAAGATGGAGCGGACCATGTCCCATATAGCAAGGGGCGAGGTTTTAGCGCTAAATTATCTGTCGGCAAATGGAAACCGGGCATACCCCAAAGATATGAGCAGGGCACTTATGCTGACCACAGCAAGGGTTGCGGCCATGCTGAAATCTTTAGAGGGACAGGACATGATTACACGAACCCCCGACCCCTTAGACAGCCGGCAGGTCATTGTCTGCCTGACGGAAAAAGGCATAGCTTTGACCGAAGAGCGCCGGATCGGAATGATTCGTTCGGTGGCAAAGATGTTGGAGGCTTTGGGGGAAGAGGATGCAAAAGCCTATGTCCGTATCCAGGCCAGGTTGGTTGAACTGGGCGATATTTGGAGGTGATGATATTCTAAAAATGCAGGATGGAACAATAGAATGGCTGAGGCACTATAGATTGCTATAGAGATAAGTCCTATGCGGGTTAACCGCATGGGACTTAATTTTTTTTTAGGAGGTAACAACATGAACAAAATCATACAAGTGGAGCATTTCTCTAAAAAATACGGGAATTTTACAGCGGTGGACGACATTTCTTTTACCGTAGACGAGGGCAGTATTTTTGCTTTCCTCGGACCCAATGGCGCAGGTAAAAGCACGACTATCAATACCCTGTGTACCATCCTTGACAAAACGGAGGGCTGCCTGACGATTAACGGTCATGATGTCTGCAGGGAACGAAGTCTGGTGCGCAAAGACATTGGGATCGTCTTTCAGGATTCTACTCTCGACGCCCAAATGACAGTAGAAGAAAACTTAAAATACCATTGCAGTTTCTACAAAGTGCCTAAGAATGAGGTGCGGGATCGTATCAGCTTCGCCCTTGATCTGGTGGAACTTACAGAATGGAGGCGTGCGGCGGTAGGCAGTCTGTCCGGCGGTATGAAACGGCGTGCTGAGATTGCCAGAGGGCTGGTACATGACCCAAAAGTTTTGTTTCTGGACGAACCTACCACTGGTCTGGACCCACAGACCAGAGCCAATGTGTGGGAATATATCCAGCGGCTTCAAAAGCAGAAAAATATGACGATCTTTCTTACCACCCACTATATGGATGAGGCGGAGGTCTGTTCAAAAATCGTCATTATGGACCATGGAAAGATCGTCGCCCACGATACGCCAGAGAACTTAAAACACCAATATACCGGCACAGAGGTAGACGTTGTCTGCACACAGACCGAGCCGCTCATGGCCGCATTGCAGGAACGGGGTGTTTCCTGCCGGAAAGATGGGAACAAGCTGGTTTTCCATACAAAGAAAGCGCCTGCCGCATTGGAAATTTTATCGGCACACAAGGATGCAATCACAGACTTTGAAGTAAAAAATGGGACACTGAACGAAGTGTTCCTGGCGATTACAGGAAAGGAGATTCGAGAATCATGAACCCAATTACAGCTATTGTACAAAGAAATTTACTGAATTATGTAAGGAGTAAGGGACGGGTATTGGGCGCCCTCTTTATGTCCATGTTTATGCTGGTGATGTTTTCATTCCTGATGAAATCCTCCATGGGCAATCTGGATACGCCCATGAATTACCTGATTTCCGGTGTGATCATCATGAGCGTGTTCCAAGTCAGCGTCAACAACTCCTCTGATATCCTGTCTGACATTTCCAGCGGATATATGAAAGAGGTTCTGGTCGCGCCTATTGCGCGGACACAGATTTCCATGGGGCATATTCTGTCGGGGGCGGTTATCGCCACGATTCAGGGTATCGTTACCATGATCTGCGGTATCGTTCTAGGACTGAGGGTGAATGTTTTGCAAATTCTGCTTCTGGCTGCGGTCATGCTGGTTTCCGCTATGGCATTTTCCGCCATCGGCCTGTTTTTGGCTACGGTTTCCCGCAACTCCCCTGCCTTTCAGACCATTAGCTCCATGATCATGATGCCTCTGACCTTTGTTTCCGGTGCGTATATACCCACCACCATGATACCCGGTTTCCTCCTGCCCATCGTCTACCTGAATCCGCTGACTTATACGACTTCTATCTTCCGGTACATCGCTCTGGGCGCCCACACACTGACTGCGGAGGAACTGGTAGAACAGGGTATGGCGTTCTCTATTGGCGGATTTGTCATCACACCGCTGATGGGACTGGTAATTACCATTTTGATTGGCGCCTTTTTCTTTGCGCTGTGTGTCCGCAAATTTAACCGGGCGGACTTCTCCACCATCAAGGTTGCCGCAGGGATGCGGGGCGGCGGCGCTCCGGCAAGGGGGTAGCTTATGGAATTGCAACTTGAAAATGTAACAAAAAATTACAAGGGCAAAAAGGTTCTAAAGGGGATTTCACTCACCATGGGGACAGGAGTCTACGGACTTCTTGGACCCAACGGAGCAGGAAAGACCACCATGATCCGGATACTGGCTGATGTGCTGTGCCTCACAAAAGGGAGTGTCTTGTATGACGGAAAGGACATTCATGCTGTGGGTGATGAATACCGGGCGAAAATAGGCTATCTGCCCCAGGATGTCAGCTTTTACAGTGACTTTACCGGCAGAGATTACCTGGAATACTCGGCGGCGCTGAAAGGGATGGAGAAAGCTTGCGCAAAAAAGCGGATTGAGGAATTGGCGTACAGTGTGGGTTTGTGGGACGATCTGAACCGGAAATGTACCGCCTATTCCGGCGGGATGCAGCGCAGGCTGGGCATTGCCCAGGCGCTTCTGAATGACCCGGAGATTTTGATCTTGGATGAACCCACCTCCGGGCTTGACCCTTATGAGCGAATAAAGTTCCGTAATATTATTTCCGCCTATGCAAAGGACCGCCTGGTGCTGCTTTCCACCCATATTGTATCTGATGTGGAGCAGATTGCCGCACACATCATGATGATGGAGTATGGCGCCATCCAGCACATCCATACGGGCAGGGAATATATCCATATGATGGAGGGGCGGGTCTGGCTTGCAGAGATGTCCGCCGAGCAGCTTGTGGACTATCAAAACCAGGCTGTCATCAGCAATGTCAGGGCGAAAGATGACCGTATGGAAGTCCGCGTCATTGAGGAAGCAAAGCCTGCCAGTGATGCGGTGCAGGCTATACCAACGCTGGAGGACGCTTATCTGTATCTCTTTCACTATTTGCCTGAAAAGACCGGGAGGTGATGTGATGTCATTATTTCGATTTGAACTGCGAAAATTATTGCTGGGCAAAAAAAACTTGTTCTTGCTGCTGTGCCTGCTTGCTCTTTACAGTGTGGTCGGACTGACCTCCACCATGTTCTTGATTGGTGGTAATGACAGCTATCGCGCTTACGAGGAATCAGCCGCTGCCTGGGAGGGATCATTTGACAGCGAAAGGGCTGCACAAGCAGAAAAAATCTATCAGGAAATCAGCGCCCGGTACGGCACGGATGCAAGGATGATTGCCCGAAGCGTCAAAGATCAGCCGGAGATTATTCTGGCAGTGAACTACCACGCCTATGCGGAACGGGTGGAGGAGTATTGGAACGGCACTTTGCCGGAGAGTGCAGAGGAACCTTATGGGATTGCCCTTCTGCAAGCGAAGCTTGCAAAGCTGGAAAGTCAGGGGGAGCAGGATACCGCTGCCTACCGGGAACTGTCCGCCTCCCTTCAAAGGCTGGAAGAACTGGGTGAGCCACAGTTTGCCAACACCTTGCTATGGGAGAACTTGTGTGGCAACTGGGGAGAGCATATGATGCAGTTCCTGCTGTTTGTGCCGCTGGCCTTTGTCATTGCTCCGGTTTTTGCTGTGGAACGCTCCAGCGGTATGGACAGCCTGATTTTAAGTTCCCCAAACGGCAGGGGGAAGATCGTCACAGTAAAATTACTGAGCGTACTTGTCACCTCTATTGTTGTGGTAGTATTGTATCTGGCCGCTACTTTTATGTTCGGGTTTCTGCCCCATGGGAGTTTCCAGGGCTGGGACGCTGCCATCCAGTCCATTCCCACCTATGCCAGGTCCCCGTTCCGATGGAAAGTCTGGCAGCTTGCCGCTGTGGGAGCGGTGTGGCTTATTTTTACCGGTGTGGTTTATAGCCTGATCATCTGCTTTATTTCCTCCCGTATGAAAAGCCAGATGGGTACGGTTGGTGTAAGTCTGGCGGTTCTGTTTGTGAACGTAGGACTGGCGGCAATGGGCGATACCGTTACGGAGAAGCTTGGGGTACTTGTGGATTTCGGCCTGGCAAATGTCACTTTGGCAAAAGAGGTATTCGGCGGCTATAAGGTTTTCCATGTATTTGGCATGAATGTCAGCTATCCGGTTATGACGATCCTCGTTTTAGCTGCCATTGCCGCTGCAGCTGTTTTTGGGATTTACCGGGGGCAGAAAAGCAGAACGATTGCATAATATTCCGGTTCTATTCTATTCATTTCATGTTATAATTTGTTACAGGTTTTTCAATCTTATGGAAACTTCCATAGTGATTTTTATAAGTGTGAAGCAACTTGATAAAAAGCGATAGTTTAGGTATAGGATGGAGAAAAAGTCATGATAGAGGTTCTTTTTAGTGAAAGCGAAGCAGAATCAATGAAGGCAGCTAAAAGCAAAGCGGCAAAACATACAATCAGTGTAAGAACGGTCAAAGGCTCTGACGGGCCGACCTCTGTGTGGGTGGCAGGGAAAAAGAAACCTTCCAAAAAGGAATTCTCAGGCTGGATTCAGGGAACTGCAAGAGAAGTGGTATGCTTCGGATTTATGCTGGATGTAGGAGAGATAAAGGAAACAGCAGATAGCCAGTACCGCAGGGAACAGATATACTCATTGTATTCACAGGCACGAGGTCTTGCGATTGAAGCGGATGTGGAATTTAAGAAGATTGCAGAATCCGGTGTATATGAAACGGAACGTTTGAAAAAATATCTGGAAGAAGGGGAAACCATACGGATATGGTACAGCGATGCACCATATTCCCGATGTGGTTTTTACAGTCTGTGTACAATGCTGCGAAAATATGAAAATGAGATCCGTACAGTAAAGCTGCCGGAATACCGTGTCCAGACAGATTCTATTGTCATGTACCAGAACTGGGGAGAGGTTGCTGCAGAGGAATTCGCCTCTTTCCTGCCTGGCGAGAAAGTACTGTCAAAAGAAGAGATACGGATGTATGCTGGCTGGTGGAGTGAACTTGTGGAAGATAACAGCCCTGTACGGGCAATGGTAAATGGCAGGCTGGTCGGGGTCCGGGAAGATTTTTATGATTTTGCGATATGGAAGAGGCTTACAGAAGAACCGATAAAGGAAGCTAGGCTGATAGGGAATATCCTGGGAAATTACCGGTTGAGTATCAGCGACTGGTGGTTTGCCGCAAGGATTGAGCATTTTATCCGGCAGGGGAAGATCAGGGTAGTTGAGGATTCAGAAGAGGCCTATGCAAGGCAGATTTGTCTTGTACACCGGTAAAAGGTGACAACATTTTAGAGTTGATTGATAATGCAGGAAAAACAAAATATTCCGGGGGAAATGTGAAAAGACGACATAAGAATAAGATATTGAAGGGAGACAACGATGGAGACATGGGAAAAAGTAACAAAAAATCAGATTCCCAAAGATGAGTATAGAGTCTCCTTGCGGCATGGAGAAGAAAAAGGGTTAGAGATTCAGCTTCTTTCCGAATCTAAGCAAGTTACGATTTTTTTTGGTAATATATCTATGTTCAGGGTGATAGAGGAGGGAATGGCGTTAAATGATTTATTTAATTGTGAAGAGATCGGATGCTTGAGAAGTGCAGGATTTCCCGATGTAATTTATCAAATAAAAAAAGGTGAGTTTTATGAATTCTCAAAGAAAATTGCAGGAGAACTATGTGATTTATTAGAGCTAAAACATTATGTGATCATAACAATGAATTATATTATTGAAGTAATTACACAATGGGAACCAGAAATAACTATAAACGGATAAGTAATTGAAAGAATATACCCAGGGGCACACTCGTATAAGGAGTATAGCTTGAAATGATATATGAAAGTGAAAACAACGAAAAATATATTAGAAATGTGGGATTGATGGGCGAAAATTTAGTCTTGCTGGAAGTTACAAATGTTAAAAAAAGAGTAGGAATGAACTATCATCTGTTTTTTGCCAGTGATAGAAAACCACCGCTGGACATAGCAATTAATCCAGAAAAAAACACCGTAGAATATATTAGTTATTTTATTCAAGATGAAAAGATTGTTAATAAACATTTTTTGAGTTTAATTGATTTTTATGATAAAAGAATAGAAATAGTAGATTTAGACTGGAATGACAAAAATTACGAGACAACATTCAGAAAAAGTTTTCATGTTTTTATGGAGAATGATTGTATTGGAATCATGGATTGCGGTATAAGTGAGAGTAAATCTATTATGGGATATGAAATTGATCGAAATAATTATATTTTGTTTGATTCCAATAAAAAGGTTGTTGGAATAGTGATGGTAAAAATTAGTATAGAAGAATGGAATAAACTAAGGAAGGCAAAAGTTATTTAGAAGGTTTTTCAACGAATTGGGGATTCTAAAAGAGAAATGTTAGTAAAAGAAGTTCACCTTTCTATAAGTGGAATCATGATTTCGTGCTGTTGTCTGATTATAATGGGGATATAGTAAAATTAGATTTAAAAAGAGGTGAATTATCCCTGGAGGAAGCAAAAGATCTTGAGGTAAAACAGTTTAACAAATTATATACGGAATTACGGAAATTTCAGATTCTGAAAAATGAAGAGGTTAAAAAAATAGCATTTGTAAAGAGAGAAAATGATTTCATCAGATTGGTAAACTATGGGGACGGAATACAGACATTATATGAATTGGAAGAGGGACGATTTCATGATTTTGAGTATGAAGGGAATTATATCAGTGCAATTGGAGAAGATGAAACACATGTTGTAGATATGAAAAGCAAAAGGATACAGAAATGCTATTCTGAAAGTGGCTGGTATATGATGAGAGGAAAGTTCATGATTAAAAAGGAAAAAATATTCTTTTTTATACCTTACTGGACGGAGTCCACCCGCCCCTTGGGGGCATGCATTACGGTGTGCCCTTGGGTATGTTAGAAGGAAATAAGGCGGATGAATTAAATGTAAAAATCAAAAAGTATGTGATAAATTGATAAGTAAGGGATATGTCTGACGAATCAGACATATCTGTCCAGGACACGGCGAAGTATCAGAGAAGCAATCCAGGCCGTAGCAGAGACTCCGATGAAGAGATAAAAGTAGATTCCGCTTATCATCATGACTGGAAAGCGCAGCATGATCAAGAGTGGACCGATGTAGAGTAAGAAAAGGAGTATCGTGGAGGGCAAGTGGGCCGCTGCCATCAGAACTGCATTTTTCAGAATAAGGCGGACAGTATTGTCGAAGCGCGCCAGTACAGGAAAGGCATAGAATGCAGAAGCAAGGATAATCAGTCCAATGAATGCGAGCAATGTCTGACAGGTCTTCGCATAAGGGGAATCAAGCTGTGCGCAGATTGAGATATCATAGGACACGAGGGAGCCAGTCGTAAGAAGCAACAGCCAGAGAGTGGTTGACTGGCGGAGATTCCCGCAGAAGGAATGGAAGTAACTTCTGATAATGTAAGATTCCTCGTTTTTTACCATTTTTAACACAACATAATAGAGTGCGGTAGTAGAGGCTCCAATTGTTATAATTGGAACGCTGGTAATCAGCCATAACACGTTGAGCAGGATCAGGTCTGCAATCCTGCTTAAAATATGAAATAATTTTCCGTCAAGAGAAAATAAATGTTTTGAAGAATTCATAGTATTTCAATCTCCTTTTCTGAGTTATTATACCGAAAGGGCATCTCGTAATAAATGCCCAATAATAGCGCACCGTTTTACTGGTCAGCTGCAGAGTTTTTGCGCTGCGACTGAGTTCCACGGTATACGGAAGGGGTCATGCCCATCTTTTTTTTGAAGCAGGAACTAAAGTAATACTGATTGGTATACCCCACCCGCGCACTGATCTCTTTCAGGGAGATATTGGAATTACCAAGTAACTGGCAGGCAGCCTCAATGCGGGCATTTGTGATCAAGTCCGAGATATTCTGCTTTTGGCTCTTCTTGAACAGGGCGCTTAAATGGGCGGGACTTACGTTTACATGGTCAGCAATGTCTTTTAGGCAGAGGGAAGCATCGTGATAATGTGCATTGATGTAGTCTATGGTCGCACCGCATATGTGGGCATGGTGGTCATGGACGGAGGCTTCCAGCTTCGTACAGATGTTACAGCATATTTGTTCCAGCCACAGGAAAATCTCTGCGCTTGAGGCAGCGTGTTCCATTTTATGGTATACGTCAATGATATCGTGTTCCGTTTCTTTCACATCGATATCCATTTCATACATGAATTTCAGCAGACGGCCAAGAAGCGAGTATATCTGAATGAAAATAAGCTGTTTGCTGCCATAATGCTCCAGAAGTTCTGCTGAAAGTTCCTGGATCCAGTCGTGGATGGCAGACGGCTGCTTTTTACAAATGAGCTGGATCAGCTGCTCTTCATGCCGGTTGGTAAATAATTCCGAAGGAACTTCCTTGCGCATGGTGTCGCGTATGTCGAAGATATTCTTCTGGGGAAAGAAGAAGGAATATTCCAGCGCCTTCGACGCATTTTTATAGGAAAGGGGCATGTTCCACAAATATTTGATGACGGTACCGATTCCAATGCTGATTTCAAATAAACGGCCGCGCAGCGACTCGGACAGCCGGGAAAATAAATCGGCAGAAGAGGATTGGAAATATTTTCCATTGCTATGGTCATGGCCCAGTATTACGATCAGCTTATTAAAATTTGTCAAAACATATACCAGTGAGAAGGAAGGCATGAAATGTTCCTTGATCTGGTCGGTCAGTCCCATCAGGCGAAGATGGTACTCTTCAATTCCGAATTTCGATTTTACTTCATCTGCATTTTCAATCCGTATGACGGCAGCTTGAAAATACCGATAGTCCAGCTTAAGATTCAGGTAATCCGGATAGTTGTTCAGACTGTATCTGGCTTCGTCGCTGGAGGAATGGATCAGTTCGGAGAAAAAGTTCTCGATCATGGCAGGCTTGCTCCGGTTCAAGATCGCAAGATTACGGCGTTCCTGACGCAGGGCATCCAGAGCTTTGCAAATGATAGAGGACAGGTATCTGTAATCCAGAGGTTTTTCCACGTAGTCGAATGCGCCAAGGCGTATCGCCTGTTTGGCGTATTCAAACTTGTCAAAAGCACTGATTAGGATAATCTTAATATTTGCATTGATTCGCAGCGCCTTCTCTGCCATTTCAAGGCCATTTAGCTGTGACATCTCTATATCCGAAATAATCAAGTCGATTGGTTCCTGTTCAAGAATCTCTACGGCGGTCTTTCCGTCATAGACTTTCTGAGTAACACTTGCATCCATGGACTTCCAGTCAATGTTATGATAGATACCTTCCACGGACAGATGGTTATCATCGATGATCATGACATGGTACATTATGGTATTCCCCCTTTCTGATCTTCGTCTGTTATCTGTGGAATCAGGATACAGACGGACGTTCCCTTATCTAAAACACTGTCAATGGTAATCGTTCCATGTTCCTGCAGAGATGAGTTGATACGGACGTTGATATTGCTGATACCGAAATGCTTGTCGTAACGCACAGATTTTTCTGCCAGGTCTTTGCGGATTTCCTGTAACTTAGCAGTAGGAATTCCGGTTCCGTTGTCTGTCACGAGTATACGGATCATGTCGTCATCATAGGAAATGTCTATGTCTATGTGCATGGTCTGCCTGTCATTTTTAAGCCCGTGGCGGATGGAATTTTCCAGAATTGGCTGCAGTGTGAATTTGCAGATAAGGAAATTCTCGATTCCTTCGTCTGCACGGACAGACCAGTCAAATCCATGGTTTTTGCACAGGTCTTCCATTCGGAGATAAAGTTCTGCAATCTCAAGCTCGTCCTTGAGCGGTATCAGTTCATCTGGCCTGTGCAGCAGACCGCGGTAAAAATGGGAAAGATCTGACAACATCTGGTCCGCTTTGTGCAGTTCCCCCAGAGACAGGAGTGTCTGTATGGAGGCCAGGATGTTATACAGAAAATGCGGGTTGATCTGCGACTGTAATAATTGATAATTCAGGCGTTCTTCTCTGACTGACAGTTCCAGGACTTCGTGAAAACTAAGATTCAGCGCATGGAGCATATGGCTGCAGCTGACGGTCAGCCGGTCGATTTCATCACCGGAACCGGGAACCTGCGGAAGCAGGGCGGCAAAATCAGAAACAACGGTTTCTTCCCGGTTCCATTGGGTATGCTCCATGGCCATGGCCAGCCGGTCGATTTTACGGGTCAGGCCTTTGGATACATACAGGATTACAGTGACCGTGAGCAGGATGATAATAATGAGCGTGAACAGGATTGTCTGTACAAGACTGTCTGTATTCTGTTTAATATAGCTGTCAGGAATCTCCGTGACCACTTGCCATTCACCGGAATGGACGGCAGTGATAAGGAACTCGTTATCCTGCCAGTGGAGAGGATCTGTCCCGGTATGGGATTTGAAAGCTGCTGCCTGATTGCCGGGAAGGAGCTGTCCGATCTGTTCCGGGTCAGTACTGGCAATGACCGTGCCATTGTCATCGGTCAGATATGCACGGATGGGACTTTGGGCATAGGAGGCCGTGAGATATTCTGATAACTCGGCAGAAGTCAGATGGATACCGAAAGCACAATCCATGGAATCGGAATTCAGGGATGAAGAACGGTAACAGGTCAGGAATCCATTCAAAGCCTTGCCCCTGGAAACAATATAGGGGAGTGGGAGATTCTGGCTGAACGACCATCTTGGCGCAGTGCCCAGATTGGACAATTCTTCTTTCCCTACCTGGTAATCGGTAAGTTGGCCAAGGGGAAAGAAGTTGACGCCTTCCTGGCTGCCAATGGAATCTTCGTCCAGAAAAATGCTGATATGGTAAATGTCAAATGCATCCATTAGCGAAGAAATCGTATTTTTTGCAGAAGAAAATGCATCCAAATATCCGGATAATGGCTCGGAAGGCGTATTGTACAGTGTGTACAGGGAAAAATGGACAGAGTCCGCCATATTTTCTACCTGGGTAATACGTTCATCAATACTTTTGGCAGCCTGCCTGCTGGTAAGATTCGTACTCTCAATGATTTTTCGGCGGGCGATGTCAAGAGAGGTCAGATAAGAAGAAAGACCCAGATACAGGAGTGGCATGACTGCGCAGAGCAGAAAGCACAATATTAATTTTATACGAAAACTTCTTTTGACCTTTTGCAGAATCTTCATGTTGCACCTCATTTGTATGTGAAGTAGTTTGGTTGAGTTTATTATAATGAAAAGTGGGAGGCGATACAAGGAAGAGAACGGAAAACGAAATATTTTATAAAAGACTCGAAAAATAATATATTTCACTGAAAATGAAAATCCGGTATGATTGGTGCAGAAAAACAAAAGGAGGAAGCAGCAATGAAGAGGAGAAAAGTAGTAAGTCTGTTACTGACGCTTACATTGGCGGGAGGTCTTGTAACAGGATGCGTAAAGCCGACGGCAGGAGATTCAGGTTCGGACGTGGAACAGAACGAGGGATCGAACAAGATTACGATTATGTCCCAGGACACGACTTATGGCGAGGCATTTGAGGAGTATATCCAAAAGGCGGAGAAAGCAACGGGACTTGAAATTGAGACGGTTGCCTGTCCGACGAATACGGATGACCGGCAGGCTAAGATCACTACCATACTTTCATCCGGTGATGACAGTGTGGACATCATTACCATTAATGATGAGATGATGAGCGCATTCAAGAATACCGGTTATCTGGAGCCGCTCCAGGATACGGTCATGACTGATGAACTTATGCAGCAGTTCCCCAAGGAGTATATGGAAGAAATGACTATGGTCGGGGAAAATGCATATTCAGTGCCTTGTTTCATGGATATCCTTGCGTTCTGGGTGGATGAGGAGAAGATGGCGAATGCGGGCCTTGAGGAGATTCGGACCAAAGAAGACTTTGAGCAGTATGTCAAAGCCAATTCAGGAGACGGCAAATATGGTTATGGGGACGCCTGGGAGAAGACATATGTATTCAATTCCATCGGCACGTTCGTTAATCTTTTTGGCGGCGATTACTATGACTGGACGAACCCCAAGACCCAGGAAGCCGTGAAATTCATGTATGACATGGCAAAAAATGGGGAGACGCCCCTGGCGCAGCTTGCAGATCAGTACGATCCCATGATGCAGAAATTTTTTGACGGTGATTATGCTTCTATCTTTATGTATGTGGGTGCGATTCAGACGTTTGTGGATTCAGGGAACTACGGTGAGGATAAGCAGCATCTTGCGCAAATGCCTACATTTGAGAACCAGACGGCGTATATGTCAACCTGGGGATATGTGCTGAATGCGGCATCCAAGAATAAAGAAGCGGCGCAGAAGTTTCTGGAATATGCGGCAAGTGAGCAGGGCGAACTGGACTATACGGCGATGAGTTCCCGGCTTCCGGCAAGAGCGGACGTGCTCAATAGTGAAGAATTGGAAGCGATGGAACTTGCAGGACTGGAAGAAATCAAGGGATATGTCAATAATACGACGCTCCTGGCCCGCCCCATGGCTCCCCAGGCGATGGAATTCATCAGTGATATGGGTTCTTTGTTCCAGCAGTATGTGTCAGATGAACTGACTCTGGAGGAGTTCTGCGACAAGGCTCAGACATCTGTAGACACCTACATTGACAATAAGTGATGATGTATCTGTCAGAGAGTGAAGGAGCGGATGTAAGATGGAAAAGAAACGAAGGAATATATGGGTGGCATGGCTTCTGGTGATTCCGGTACTGTTCGTCCGGGGATTTACGACCCTTTATCCCATCATCGTGACATTTATTAACAGTACATATGATATGAGTCTGCTGAAAGGCGGCGATTTTCAGTTTGTAGGACTAGATAATTATATCAGGATTTTTCAAGATGACAAGCTGATGACATCAATTCAGTTCACGGTCATATTTACCGTGGTCTCAATGTCTTTGCATTTGATCCTGGGAATCGGGCTTGCGGTAATGTTGAATATGAAGTTCAAGGGGAAGAAATTCCTAAGGACGATCGTGCTGATTCCATGGGCTATGCCCATGGTAGTTGCGGGACTTGCCGCCCGGTGGGCATTTAATGACAGCTATGGGCTGATCAATGACCTGGTGCGCAGGTTTGTCCCGGACTTTCATTTTGACTGGCTGGTGCAGGGGGGATCGGCGAGGGCTGCGGTAATTGCAGTGGATCTGTGGAAAGATTTGCCGTTTTTTGCTATACTGGTGCTGGCGGCGCTTCAGTTCATTTCTTCGGATATCTATGAGGCGGCAAAAATTGACGGGGCGGGAACCATACGCGCTTTCTTCTCCATAACGCTGCCGAATATAATGAAAACAGTGCTCAGCCTGTCCATTTTCTTTACGATGTGGCGTCTGACCAGCTTTGACGTAGTATATGCCATGACATCAGGCGGGCCTGGGGATTCCACGACCCTTGTTGCCTACAGGATCATGCAGGAGGCATTCACGAATCTGAACCTGGGATATGCTTCGGCAATTGCGGTATGTCTGTTCCTGGTAATGGCCGTGCTGAGCATGCTTCAGATGAAAGCGATCAAGAAGTTTGAGTAAGGAGGGGCGGGTATGAGACCAGAAACGAAGAAAAAAGCAGCGGCTGTCTTGAAGTGGGCGCTTACGGCTGTGGTGGCATTTGTGATTCTTCTGCCGCTGTATTGGATATTTATATCTTCAATTACACCGACGAATGAATTGTTCAGCTCTCCGATCAAGTATATACCGGAACATCCGACGCTGGAACATTATATCAGGATGTTCACGCAGATGAATCTGGGAGAGAAGATTCTGAATACGGCAATCATAACGGTGTTTGCGCTGATTGTTTCCACGGTGATCTGTCTGATGGGGGCATATGCATTTACCCGCTATCAGAGCAGAGGGCTGTCGATTGCGTATGGTGCGATCGTAGGATCTATGCTGATTCCGGGAATCGTGACGGCAAGGCCGCTGTATGATTTGTTCAAGCAGTTTGGACTGGTGGATACGTTCCCGGGACTGATCATATTGTATACCAGTGCGCTGATACCGTTTACCATGATGATTCTGGGGAATTTCCTGGGAGAGATACCGGTTTCCCTGGACGAGGCGGCAGAGGTGGATGGAGCGAATATGCGTCAGAAGTTGTTCTTGATTACCTTGCCGCTCATGAGACCGGCCGTGGCGACAATTTTGATCATTAATTTTATCACTTGCCTGAATGACTTGTTTACGCCATTGTTCTTTTCCCAGAAGATAGAGGTGCTGAGCGTTGCGATTACGACGATCCCCAGGGAGACTTCCTACAGTATGCCATGGGATCTGATCAGTACGGTGGGATGGATCATTCTATTCCCGATTGTGATCTTTATACTGGTATTTGAGAAGCAGATCATGGAAGGTATCATGGCGGGGGGCGTAAAGCAATAAAGCAGATGGCCGGTAAATAACATGCGGCTGTCATGTGAAATAAAGGAGGAGAAGTATCATGTATAGGATGATGTATGGAACCCTTGCCGGGCTGGCCTGCCAGAGGAAGGGCAGATCCAGGGCAATTACGGCGGAGAACCCGACGGGGGAAAGAGGCCGTGGCGGGATGGCAGCAGGAGAGCTGGGACCTTCGAGGAAGGGAAGCCCTTGTCTCAGGGATATCGAACCGGGGAAGACGGTGACTCTTGCTGATGTCGAGGGACCGGGGATCATCAACCACATCTGGATTACCGTGGACTGGAAGACATCGGACGCAGATTGTTTTGTGCTGAGAGATCTGGTTCTTCGAATGTATTGGGACGGCGAGGAGGAGGCTTCGGTGGAAAGTCCGCTGGGAGATTTCTTCTGCTGTGGATTTGGACGGGCCTGCAGGGTATCGTCCATGCCTATGGAGGTAATTCCTGCCAGCGGGATGAATTGTTACTTTCAGATGCCATTTGGCAGGAGGGCGAGGATTACGCTGGAAAATCAGCATGATAATCCCATACCGGCATTTTTCTATCAGATTGATTATTGTCTGTATGAGGAGCTGCCAGAAGATACTGCGTATTTTCATGCCCAGTGGAGACGGCAGCGGCTGACCGAGCCTGGGAAGGACTACGTGATTCTGGATGGAGTGAAAGGAAAGGGGCATTATGTGGGGACTTATATTGCCCTGACCACATTGGAGAGGTACTGGTGGGGAGAGGGTGAAGTGAAGTTCTATCTGGACGGGGATGAGGATTATCCTACGATCTGCGGTACAGGGATGGAGGATTATTTTGGAGGTTCCTGGAGCTTTACCCGGCAGGTGGAGGGCAGATCTGTGGAAGAGACGTATCATTCGCTGTTTCTTGGATATCCTTATTATTCTGCCCATGATGAACGGATCCATAATCCTTATCATAATGATGACTGCCCGCCTATGCGTGGATTCTATCGGTGGCATATCCTGGATCCAATTTGTTTTGAGGAGGATCTAAGGGTTACGGTGCAGCAGATCGGGGTGTGTTATAAGGGATTGTTCGAGCGTCAGGATGATGTGGCGAGCGTGGCGTACTGGTATCAGAGTGAACCGCACCAGAGGTTTGGTGCATTGGCGGGGAAACGGGACCGGTGGCCGAGATAATAGAATTGGCTATGGGAAAATGGTATTTTTCTATCATTTCCCATAGCCATTTTTTGCTTAAGAACAAGTCTTTTGTGAAAAGTAGTCAAAAACGTGTAAATATTTTTGTGCATATATCCCAAAATGATAAAACATCACCAAATACGACAGATGTCGTTTTGAAATTAATAAAAATTATGTATAATTTATTTATAACATAGTTCTTATCTATTATATATTATGCAGCATGGTTTCAAACCGAATCATAACAATGAAAAAGAAAGGGATGTGAAGAGATGTACAACAAATTAATGACATGCGTAACCAGCGTAAGAGAAAAAACTGATTTTAAACCAGAGGTTGCCTTGATTTTAGGTTCCGGACTGGGTGATTATGCAGACGGGATCAAGATTGCAGATACTGTGGAATATACGGAGATTGAAGGCTTCCCGGTATCTACGGTAAAGGGGCATAAGGGACGTTTCGTATTCGGATATGTGGAGGAAACTCCTGTTGTGATCATGCAGGGACGTGTCCATTATTATGAAGGATATCCTATGTCTGACGTGGTACTCCCGACCCGTCTGATGGGAATGCTCGGTGCAAAGAAGATTCTTCTGACCAATGCGGCGGGCGGTGTGAATGACACTTATCAGCCGGGCGACTTCATGCTGATCACAGACCATATTACGACCGGCGTCCCAAGCCCTCTGATCGGGCCGAACCTGGATGAATTAGGGACCAGATTCCCGGACATGAGCGAAGTCTACAGTGTGCGCCTGCAGAGCGTGATCCGGAAATGTGCAGCACAGTGTAAGATTGATATCAAGGAGGGCGTCTATGTACAGTTTACCGGTCCGAATTATGAGACTCCGGCGGAAATAAGGCTTGCAAGAAGCTGGGGTGGAGACGCCGTCGGCATGAGTACGGCATGCGAGGCCATGGCAGCACATCATATGGGAATGGAAGTCTGCGGTATCTCCTGTATCACCAACATGGCGGCAGGCCTGTCAAAGCAGGAACTGAATCACAAAGAGGTGCAGGAGACAGCCGACCGAGTGGCCAAGTCCTTCAAAGAGCTGGTCACGATGATTGTTACAAGTATGTAGGGTACGGTAAGGGCCGCATGATTTCCCGGGAGAGATAAGATGCAGTCAAAACAACAGTTATTAGAACTTATAGAGAAGACAGAACCCGACCGAAGCGGGTATCTGAAGGAATTATTTGATTACATGCCGGACAGGATTGTGGAAGAACTGATATACGAAGAGGTGAAGAGCGGCCGGTACATTCTCCGGGCAGGAATGCCGGGCGACATGGTATACATCATCCTGTCGGGAAAGATTACGGGCGTGGATCATCAGAGAATGGGCCGTGTGTATTATTTTATGGATTTCACAAAGATGTATATCATCGGGGATTTTGAAATATTCGCAGATATTCCGGAATACTGCGTGTCTGTCTGTGCGGCGAAGGACTGTAAGCTTCTTAAGATTCCGGCAGGCAGTTATATGAACTGGATCCGGCATGATGAGAATGCCCTGTTCCTTAGGATGAAAAATATCATGGCAACGCTAACTTCCGAGAGGATCGTTGACCGTGAATACATATTCATGAACTGCAAAGAAAGACTGGTGGATTATCTGGTCAAATCCTACGAAAACGGACAGACGGACAATCGGGGACGGCACCGGGTCATGAAGACGCAGGCAGAGCTTGCGGACCGGATCGGATACAATGTAAGGAGTATCCAGCGGGCCATTGCGTCATTGGAAAACGAAGAACGGATATCCAATGCAAATGGAAAGATTACACTTACCAAAGAACAGTTTCTGCGGTTAAAACAGTATAAGGATTAAGAAAGAGGGTATAAGAATGAGGAAATACAGACGTATATTTACCATTGTGGTGGATTCCCTAGGTGTCGGGGCGCTGCCGGACGCAGCGGATTACGGGGATGCGGGAACCGATACGCTGGGCCATATCTCGCAGCAGATGGATGAGTTCCATATCCCGAATCTTAGGAAGCTTGGAATGGCGAACCTGCATCCGTTAAAGCAGGTAGAGCCCTCAGAACGGCCATTGGGATACTATGCCTGTCTGAGCGAAGCCAGCGCCGGAAAAGATACGATGACCGGCCACTGGGAGATGATGGGGCTGTATATCACGAAGCCTTTCAAGACATTTACGGAGAATGGGTTTCCACAGGAGCTTCTGGATGAACTGTCGGAGAGGACAGGACGTGTGATCATCGGAAATAAGAGCGCCAGCGGGACAGAGATCTTAGAAGAGCTTGCAGAGGAGGAAATCGCCACCGGCCATATGATCGTATACACATCTGCAGACTCTGTCCTTCAGATCTGCGGAAATGAGGAGACATTTGGACTGGACGAATTATACCGCTGCTGTGAGATTGCCCGTGAGATTACCATGAAGGACGAGTGGAAGGTAGGGCGTGTGATCGCAAGACCGTATGTGGGCAGGAAGAAGGGCGAGTTTAAAAGGACCAGCAACCGCCATGATTATGCGCTGAAGCCCTACGGACGGACTGCGCTTAACGTGTTAAAAGATGCCGGGCTGGATGTGATCTCCGTGGGAAAGATCTTCGATATCTTTGATGGGGAGGGACTTACCCAGTCCAACAAATCCAAGAGTTCCGTACACGGGATGGAGCAGACGATCGAGATTGCTAAGAGGGATTTTGAAGGCCTTTGTTATGTGAATCTGGTGGATTTTGACGCATTATGGGGACACCGCAGGGATGTGAAGGGCTATGCGCAGGAACTGGAGAAGTTCGATGTGAAGCTGGGAGAATTATTAGGGCTTCTTAAGGAAGACGATCTGTTGATCATTACGGCGGATCATGGCAATGACCCCACACATACAGGCACGGACCATACGAGAGAAAAGGTTCCGTTCCTTGCTTATTCTCCGTCAATGGAAGGATTCGGGAGACTTGAGGATGCACAGACCTTTGGGGTGATCGGGGCAACGATCGCTGACAATTTTGGACTGGATATGCCGGAGGGAACCATCGGAAGTACCATTCTTGATCAGTTAAAGTAAATGTAGGGGGAGGAGTCAAGGTAATGAAGAAAAGAGAAGTTCTGAAACTTGTTGACCATACGCTGCTGAGCCAGTCTGCCACATGGGAGGAAATCCGGCAGATCCTGGACGACGCAGTAGAATATGAGGCTGCGTCTGCCTGTATCCCGGCGGCCTATGTGAAGCAGGCGGCAGAATATGTGGAAGGGAAGCTGCCCATCTGCACGGTGATCGGATTCCCCAATGGATACAGTACCACGGCCGTAAAGGTCTTCGAGACGAAGGACGCCATTGCCAACGGGGCGGATGAGATTGATATGGTGATCAATATCGGTTTCTTAAAAGATAAGAGATATCAGGAGATTGAAGATGAGATCCGCCAGATCCATGAAGCCTGCGGACAGAAGATACTGAAAGTGATTATCGAGACTTGCCTGCTTACAGAAGAGGAGAAGATTAAGATGTGCGAGATCGTCACGAATGCAGGGGCGGAATATATCAAGACATCTACGGGATTCTCGACAGGAGGAGCGACCTTTGCGGATGTGGAACTGATGAGAAAGCATGTGGGAAAAGACGTGAAGATCAAAGCGGCAGGCGGCATTTCCTCCTTTGCGGATGCAGAAGAATTCCTGCGGCTTGGCACAGACAGGCTGGGAACAAGCCGGCTGGTCAGGAGTATGAAAAACACGGATGCAGGAACGGGATATTAATAAGAAGGATACGAAGGAGAAGAGATTGCGATGAATGCCTCAATGCTGATTGAAATGGTGGGATACTTAGGCTCCATGCTGGTGGTGGTGTCTATGCTGATGTCATCGGTAATAAAACTGAGAGTGATTAATACCATAGGAAGCGGTATTTTCTGTGTGTATGCGCTGATCATCCATTCCTATCCTACGGCTCTTATGAACCTTTTCCTGGTTGCCATCAATGTCTATAACCTGGTAAAACTCAGTAAGAAGGAACAGAATTATGACCTGGTGGAAATGAAGAGCGATGACGGACTGCTGGGTTATATCCTGGACTATTACCGTATGGATATTGAGAAATTCTTTCCCGGGTTTTCCAAGGAAAATCCGGAGACAGACCGGGCGTATATGGTGTGCTTAAATGGAGATCCGGCGGGAGTAATGCTGGGAAAAGAGCGGGAAGAAGGCGTTGTGGACGTGACTCTCGACTACTCGGTGCCTGCGTACCGGGACTGTTCCGTAGGAGCGTATTTATATTCAAAACTGCCGGCAAAAGGGATCCGTACGCTCGTGTATTCTGAGGAAGAGTCTAAGGCTCATGGGACTTATCTGGAGAAAATGGGATTCGTCAGAGAGAATGGCGCATATGTGAAAAAATTAGGTTAGCACAAATCACTTTAAGAGGGCTGTCGGAAAATGATGCCTTTCAGACAATATATAGAGATTTCCCTTGAGGAAGTATGACATATATTGCAGAAAGTCCAACATTTCCCGACAGCCCCTTACGGCAAGTATTAAATGATTAAACGCCCCCTTATGATCACTCGTTCACAACCACTATACTACGACTTCCAGAATCTTTTTCCCGTCCAGTACAATCTCATGAATACCCGTCTGCTTATTCTTATTAAAGTTAAAACTGAGCAGATATCCCATATCCAGCCGGTAATCATCCAGATAAGAAAGAAGCTGCCGTTGGCCCCGCTCATGATAAGATTTCCCATGCCAGAGCTTCATCTCAACAATAAAACGCTGTCCCCTGTAATCAATGATCACATCTGTTCGAGTCTGATCCCGGGTCTGTGCTTCGATGTAGTAATTCCCTGCCCCATTTATAATTGGGCGCAGATACATAAGAAAAAGACGGCGGCCCTCATTTTCTAAAAATTTTTCATTGGCATTTTTGAAGATCTCTTCATAATATTCATAAAATTTTTCCATTACAATATTCATCTGAAGCATTCCGTGCAGGATGAATGTCGTACCATGACTGGTTCCGTTATCTCTCAGTTCCGGCAGATGCGCAGAATGAAGCTCACGCTCGGAAAGGAACAGATTATACATTTTTGTTTCATAGATACGGTTAGCAACTGCGACCATATTTTCACGGTTTTTCAGAAACCCGAACATCACGCCGATGTTGATGAGAGGACTGTTGCTTTCAAACGTATACCGTGTACCGCAAAACAGAATATCTTCTATCCGCTCCTTCAGAAGAGGATACTGCTTTAGAGTCTTTACCATATCGTCAAAGAGCGTGTTGGTGTCCTGCAAAAATAAGCGGATAGCATATAAAAATCCAGACTTTGTCCAGGCGTCTTTTCGTGTGGGAAAGTCCTTGCTGCCAGCCGCCCGTTCTTCGATCAGCATGCAGATACGGGATACCATATAAGGATATCCGTCAGTGTACTCATAAATCCATCGGCTGAGCGCAGGGATATCCATGCCCGTGTGATAGTCTGCCTCATAGTCCGCAAGCATTCCGGCAATATCCTCCGGCTGAAAGCTAAGATCAAGATGAAAGTCAGCGGCTATATTCCAGGGGCTGTTATATTTGGTCTCTTCTTCAGGATGAAGCTTTAATTTTAGATTTTTAATGTCATAGACGCCTGCCAGTATCACGGACTGAAAGGTGAGGTCCCTTTGCTGCTGCTGCCCTAAATATTTATTTCTCAGTAATCCGAGGAAAGACAGAAAGATCTGATTATCGGCACTTTTATCAACTTCATCGATCATGAGTATGATCTTTTTATCATTGCCCGAACACAAGTCTGTAATCCGGTCGCTCAGATCAGAAAATGGAAGGTCGTGGGAAACAGGCTGTTCCCATTGCCGTATCAGGCTGTTTTCTGTTTCCTGCATTTTCAATTCCCGGCTAATGCTGCGAATGAGCCCTTTGGTAAAGGTATACAGGGACTGGAACAGTTCGTCAGCAGCCTCAAAGCTTAAGCGTATCACGGTATACTGTTCCCGAAGCTGCCGCTCTAAGAGGTACAGGGTGGTTGTTTTACCGAACTGCCGGGCGCGGTTTATGGTAAAATAGCTTCCTTTCCGGATATAGTCTGCGATGATCTGATCGATCTGATTTTTTGTATTTACCATGTAATGCAATTCCGGTATGCATACACCGGTGACGTTAAATCTTTTTGGCATAGTTGCCCTCCATAAATTCCTGCGGAAACTGTCCTATCACGCTTTTAGTGTATTCCGGTATTTCGTCGGCGCCATATGATAGTTTTTCTGAAAAGATCTGCTGAAATACAAAGGATTCTCGAACCCGCATACAGTGGAAATCTTGCTGATGTTATAGTTGGTTGAGGTAAGCAGCTCCTTTGCATGGTTCAGCCGGACTTCATTAATATATTTCTTGGGAGTGCAGCCGGTATATCTGGAGAATTCTTTGATGAACCAGCCGGTGCTGGTCCCGTATTCTCTTGCCAGCTGTTCTATGGTCAGATCCTGATGGTAGTTCAGATGGATGGTTCCAAGGATCTCTTCCATCTCCGCATTATAGCCGTTCCTGTTCCGGTGTTCCTGCTTCTGTGCTTCCCTGGACAAAAGCCAGATAAGCTCCTGCCCTTTTAAGTTGGAAAGCTGAAGATAGCCGGGCTGCTTCATGATCAGTTCCCGGATGATTCCTTCAAAGAGGACCGGGATGTAGGAAGCCATTCCGGTGTCGACGATCTGCCGGTCCAACCGTGCCTCGTGAAGGATGCCGGGGATATCGCTCCCTGAAAAGTGAAGCCAGTAGAACTGTGCATTTTCCTGGTAACAAAAGGAATAGCGCTGGATTTCATAGGGCTGGTAGATGACGGTACATCCTTCGTCCAGCACCGTTTCCCTTCCATTTAGGAGAAAATGGCCTTTTCCCTGGTGGATATAGATGATCTGAAAATCTCGTCTGCCATTCTGCCGGTTGATATTCAGATTCTTATTGCCGTTAAAGGTAATCCTGCCGCAGCTGTGCACCAGAAAAGGAAGGGGTACATTATAAAAATCAAGGTCTTGGTCATAGAGATATGCTGAAAACTGTAGCATATTAGAATCTCCTTTCGCTCTGTCCAGGGTAATGCCCTGCGGTATCTGGCAGGTGCAATTTTGTCTATATATCCGATTATAAATGATATTCCCATAACGTCAATGATTTTCTATAATTTGGTTAAGATCTGGTATATAGAATGTGAGGGAAAATATTATGAAGACAATGAAGAAATCATATTGGATCGGGTTTTCGCTGCTTGAAATCTCGTACTGGAGTTTCCATGCTTCGTTTCTTGGTTTTCTGATGTCTTATCTTTTGTCAAAGGGGATTTCCAATACGGTTGTCAGCATGTTTCTGGCTTCGAATCTGCTGGCGGCATTACTGGGATCTTTTGTATGGGGAATGGTGTGCGACCGTTTCCGCACGAACCGAAAGGTGTCGGTTTTTTGCTTCCTGGCGGCGGGAGTGCTGATGTATCTGATTTATTTTTCTTATGAAAGCGTTCCGGTGCTTGCGGTCTTATATCCGCTGCTGGGGTTTGTGTGCCTGCCTAATGCAACGAATATCGATTCCTGGCTTCTGCTGACCTGTGGAAATAATCTTGCGGTTTACGGGAAGATCCGCTGTCTGCCGTCGTTGTTTTTTGCGGTTACGTCTGTGGTGCTGGGAAGGCTTATTTCCGGATGGGGTTATTATTTTATGCTGATTTTTGGGACGTTCTTCCTGCTGACGGGCATTGCGGCTGCGGTCATGCTTCCGGATGGCGGGAACATGGGGCGGGAGAGAGAGGCGCAGGAGAAGAAGGTGCGGGAGGGTGGTTTTTCCATGCATTCTTTGAAACAGGTGTTTTCTGTGCATTCCTACCGTTATCTGATTCTGATTTTGCTGTTGGTGGGACTGGCGGTCGCACCGATGAATAATCTGAAGGCAACGGTTCTTCAGAGTGTCGGGGGCACGGTTTCGGATCTGGGGCTTGACGCTTTTATCTGTGCCATTGTACAGGTGCCCTTTATTGCGATTGCGGACAGGATGGAGCGGTACTCGCTTCGTCTGCGGTATGTAATGATTACAGTGCTGCCACTTCTGGCGATGGTTCTGGCATTCGGGGCTGTTTCGCCGGTCATGGTCTTTGCGGGGTCCTTCCTGTTAAATGTAAGTGTGGGGATTCTTTTGCCCACTATGCGGAGTGTTACAGAGAGAAATGTAACTCCTGCGTTCCGCAATCTTGGACATAATATTGCGGACGGGGTGTATAACAGCGTGGCGGGGATTATCAGCCTGCTGTATTCGGGAATTGTGATTGATCTGTTTGGTGTGAAGCGTATGCTTCTGATCTGCATTCTGATTATTTCGATAGCGGCCATGATTACCTGCGGGAATGCATTCTGCCACTGGCGGGCAGGACTGTGGAGGCATGGGAAGCAATACCTGTCATGACTGTAGAAGTGGGCGGCTTAAAAAGTGGGCATACCGGGATTTTTAAGCAGATGTTATCTGCTGACTGCGGTATTCCCCGGGCGTGACGCCGTACTTTTTCCTGAACATTTTATAAAAATGTGTCCGGTTCGTGAAGCCAAGCTGTGTCTCTATGGCGGATATGGATTTGTCTGTATCTGCCAGAAGGGAGGCAGCTTTTTTCAATTTGAAAGTCAGGCCGTAGTCGTGAAGGTTCATCCCCGCATACTTGTTGACGATCGTATTCATATAATTCCCGCTGTAGCACAAGGCGCTTTCTAAGTCTGAGCGGGACATACGGCCATCGGTTTCTTCCATCAGATGGCCGATACGGGAAAACAGGAGCTGGTCGGAGCTGGAATGCAGTTTCACCTTGCTGATGTGGTAGAACTGTTTTGTATCCAGATATTGGAACAGTTCGCAGATGACCCCTTTGATAATGTATGTGGAGCCAAATCTGGGGAACATCATGGAGTGTATCAGCGCATCGGAGAGTTTGCGGAGCTCTTCGATATTCTTCCGGTTCTGGTATGCCGGAAGGAAATCCAGATAATTTTTCCCGTCGCCGGATTGGATGTTGGCGTCCATGAACTGGAAAATGGAATTATTACAGGCAGTTTCTTCTTTCTGGAAATAGGCGGTCTTGTGGGATTCCAGTAATTCCCTGATAAAATTGACGGATAAGCCGATAAAGAGAAGCTGGGCTTCCCCGATGTATTTTTCAATATGAAAAATGTTCTGGTTGACCAGGCAGCAGGTTCCGGCCGGATACAGGTATTCCTTGTCCTCGAGTTTCTGCATAATGCTGCCTTTTAAGACAATCAGAAGTTCAAAGAAGCTGTGCTGGTGCAGGGGACGGTCGTTGAACCTGTGAAAATCGGAAACGATGCGGGACGCATAGAAGTAGTCTTTATCCGGAGATGCGGATACGATATTGTAGTAGTCATCTTCATGGAGGCCGCTGCTATAGGAAAAGGTAAGCTGGAGCGGTGCGGACATGTCATAATATGCGTTGATGATGCTGTCGGAATGATGGATTTCCAGAATGTTGCTTTCTTTGCTGGAGCGTATTACTTTTTCTTTCATGGTTTCCTTTCTGTTGTTCTTCTGAGGTGCTGCTTTCGTTCCTGAGGTCAGAATATGTGCCGCTGTCCAGAGTGATTCCTGGTGCGACCCACGAATATGATACAGATAATATGCACATATAGTTGTTCGTGACATTGTTGTTTTTGGTGATAATTGCTAAAATTTGTTTATCTTAAGATAAAGTATATACATTATCGCCAAAAAAGTAAAGGAGAAAACAGATGAATGAGAAAAAGTATTTAAAATGGTATCAAAAAGTCGCCTATGGTTCCGGCGATCTGGCATCGAACTGTGGGTATGCGCTGATTTCGAGTTTTGTCATGCTTTATCTGACGAATGCCGTGGGGCTTAATAGTGCAGTGATTGGAACGCTGATGATGGCGTCAAAGCTGCTGGACGGTGTATCAGATATTTTCTTTGGGGGACTGATGGACAAGACGAAGAGCAGGATGGGGCAGGCGCGGCCATGGATGTTGTTTGGCCAGATCGGGGTTTCTGCTTGTCTGTTCCTGGTGTTCTGTATTCCGAACGTGAGTGAGACGATGCAGTATGCATATTTCTTTGTGTTCTATACAGCGTTTAATGCAATCTTCTATACGGCCAACAGTATTGCATATGCGGCGCTGGCGGCGAAGATTACCAAGAACGGACAGGAGAGGGTGCAGCTGGGCTCAATCCGTTTTATCTTTGCAACGTTTACGACTCTCGTGGTCTCTTATAATGTAATGACCCTGGTGGAGATTTTCGGCGGCGGTGCGAAAGGCTGGCGTACGGTTGCCTTGATCTTTGCGCTGATTGCGCTTGCGGTAAATACCTTCTGTGTTCTGATGGTGAAGGAAGTGCCGGATGAGGATGTTTCGGTGGAGACCGGCGGGGAAACGGGAACCTCCGGAGAAATGGACAAGTCCGGGAACACAGAAGGCGCTGCGGATGGGAAGGTCAGTTTTGGGATGTCTTTGAAGCTGCTGCTGAAGAATCCGTATTATATTATCATCCTGGGGCTGTATCTGGTAAACTATATTTACAGCGGTATTACCCAGGGGTCGGCAATCTATTTTATGACGTATTACATGGGCGACCCGGCGCTTCTGGGTACGTTTTCCTTATTCCAGCTGGTGCCTGTCATGATTATCCTGACCCTGACGCCCATGCTTGTGAAGAAAATGGGAAGTATGTGGAAGGTGAATCTGTATGCAAGGGTAATCACGCTTCTGATGGGGTGTGTATTTATCTTCGGGGCAGTGAATAAGAACCTTCCGGTCATGTTATTTGCCACGTTCTTCCGGAATATGGCGGGCGGACCGCTGACGGGATCTCTGAATGCGCTGGTGGCGGAGACGAGCGATTATACCTGGAGGACGCAGAAGGTCAGAATCGACGGCGTGATGTTCAGTTGTTCTTCTATCGGCGTGAAACTGGGCGGAGGTATCGGAAGCGCAGTCGTTGGATGGCTGCTGGCGGCAGGAGGATTTGACGGCCAGGCGGCAGTGCAGTCTGCAAGTGCGGTGAATATGATATTCTTCATGTATGCAGTGCTGCCTCTTGCATTCGGTGTTGTGATGGCGATACTGGTTTATCTGATGAAGGTCGAGAAAGCGAATAAAGAGTGGGATGCGAAGCATCTGAAAGGAGAAGCAGCATGATCAGAGAGAATTTTAATCGGGACTGGAAGGTAGTGAAAGGGGGAAGTAATGCGGCAACGGCGGCTTTTATGGGGACCGATGAGGCCCGGACGGTACATCTTCCCCATGATGGGATGATTCATGAGGAGCGTACTCCTGATGTAGAGAGCGGCGCACAGACCGGGTTTTATCCGGGCGGGGAATATATTTACCAGAAGACGTTTCCGGCACCGGAGGAATGGAAAGAGAAGAAAGTGCTTCTGGAGTTTGAGGGAATCTATCAGACGGCTATGGTCTATGTCAACGGGGCTCTGGCAGCCACGAGTCTGTATGGGTATTCGGGATTTTATGTGGAACTGAATCCCTGGCTGGTCTTTGGGGAAGAGAACCGGGTGAAGGTGATTGCCAGTAACAGTCTGGTTCCCAACAGCCGCTGGTATACGGGGAGTGGGATTTACCGGGATGTGAAGCTGATGGTCGGGGGCAGAATTCATGTCCCCGCAGACGGTGTTAAGATTACCACGCTGGCGGCGGATGAGGAGTCTGCGGTCATTGAGGTAGCAGCGGAACTTGAGAATATCGGAAGAACCAGGGAAAAGGTGGATGTGAAGGTAGTTCTGGAGAAGGGCGGTGAAGAGATTTCCTGTGACCGGCAGCTGGTTGTGATGTACCCGGGAGCAAAAGAAAGGTCCCGCCATCTGATCTGTGTGGAGAAGCCAAGGTTATGGGACTGTGATACGCCGGAACTGTACGTGTGCAGGGTACAGATTGAGAGAAGCGGGGAAGTGCTGGATGAAGTGACGGAGAACTTTGGAATTCGGACGATTCTGCTGGATGCGGCTCATGGGCTGCGGTTAAACGGAAAGACAGTCAAGCTTCGTGGAACCTGTGTCCACCACGATAATGGGATTCTGGGGGCGGTTGCGCTTAAGGGGGCGGAGGAGCGCCGGATCAGGCAGCTTAAGGAGGCTGGATTTAACAGCGTCAGAAGTTCCCACCATCCCATGGGAAAAGCAATGCTTCATGCCTGTGACCGGTATGGGATGCTGGTGATGGACGAGATCAGTGATATGTGGACGGTTCACAAGAATCCTCATGATTTTGCGCTGCATTTTGGGGACTGCTGGCAGCAGGTTGCAGAGCAGATGGTGGCGAAGGATTATAACCATCCGTCAGTAATTCTGTATTCCACGGGAAATGAGATTTCGGAGGCCGGTTCGGAGGCCGGAGCGGCCATTAACCGGAAGATGTGCAATAAGCTGCATGAACTGGATCATACCCGGTTTACGACGATGGGACAGAACGGGCTGATGTCGGCGGGGGCAAGGCTTCGGCCGATCATGCAGGAGATTATGGAGAAGTTCGGGCCTGTGCAGGCGAAGGAGCCGGGAAACCAGGACGGAAGCAATGGGTTTAACAGTTTTATGAGTCTGATGGAAGGGGAGCGGGGAGAATATTTTGCAACACATCCGCTGCTTACGGAGGCTCTGGAAGGATGTTCATCTGCCAGTGACGTCATTGGTCTGAATTATCTGACGGGGCGGCATATACTGGAGCACGAGCTGCATCCCAATAAGACCGTGGTGGGGACAGAGACTTATCCGGCGGATATTGTGAGACTGTGGGGGATTGTGAAGCGGTATCCTCATATGCTGGGAGATTTTACCTGGACCGGGTATGATTATCTTGGGGAAGCGGGAAGCGGGATCTTCCATTATGATGATTCTGTGAATTTTTCCAGTGTCTATCCAGAGCGGGCGGCGTATATTGGAGATCTGGACCTGATTGGTTACAGACGGCCGGTCAGTTATCTGCGGGAGATTGTGTATGGGTTGCGGAAGGAACCGTATATCGCCGTGGAGCGGCTGAACCGGTATGGGATGAAATGTTCGAAAACGCCGTGGATGCACAAGGATACAGTCGCAGGCTGGACATGGCCGGGATATGAGGGCAGGCCTGCGGTGGTAGATGTCTATGCGGATGCCGGGGAGGTGGAACTGTTCTTAAACGGGCGTTCTCTGGGGAGGAAGCCTGCGGGGGAGGAGTATGGATTTACGGCGGCGTATGAGCTGTCTTATGAGCCGGGTGAACTGGTGGCGGTAAGCTATGAGGATGGCGCAGAGACCGGACGGTTTTCTCTTGTGACGGCAAAGGAAGAAGTGGAACTCTGCGTAGAGGCGGACAAAAAGTCACTGTGTGCGGACGGTGAGGATGTTTCCTTTATTACGGTACGGTTAACGGATTGTGATGGTGTGACGAATCTTTCTGCTTCTAAGAAAATCTCTGTATCTGTGGAGGGCGCAGGAAGTCTGGCGGCGCTGGGGAGCGCAGACCCGCAGGCCCTTGGCAGTTATGACGATGCGGAATGGGAGACTTATGACGGGTATGTCATGGCGGTTGTCCGCTCGGGTGAAGAAGAAGGGAAGATTGTGGTTACGGTTGCGGCGCAGGGGTGTGAGGAGCAAATGATTGAACTTCAGTGCTGTGCCGTGAAATAGGGGATTTAATTTGTCTGATTATGTTGAAAAAGTGATACGTTCATGATATAATGAGTCAATTAAGAACGATATACGGAATTTGCGAATGTACACTTTTTTACAGGCGTTGGGGGCTGTATCTGCGCACGAAAGGACGAAAAGCAGAATAGAGCGAATGTTAAAATAGTGTGGTAACTGCCACGCTATTTTATATTGGAGCGGATTTTTGTCTCGGGGCCTTTCTGTAAGAGAGGGAAAAGCAAGTGACGGGGAGAAGAGCGTTTCTGCTCATCGTGCTTGAAAGGAGGAGAATGAATGTTAAAAAAATTAAAACTGTCACAGAAGCTGGCACTGGTAATCGGAGTCATTTTGGCGGTGAGTCTGACGGTACTTGTCGGATCCGCAGCATTTATGTCAAAAAGTGCGATCTCAGCAGCTACATATGGGGAACTGGAGGCACTTTCAGATTCCAATTCCATACAGATCCAGGCCATATTTGACGAGGCGGAGGCAACTGCACAGGATATGCAGAAGTACCTGGAGACTGCTTATAAGACGGTCGAGGCAGATCCATCCCAGAATCTTCTGCCTACGGATCCCGCTGTTGCAGCCATCTGCCAGAGCAGTATTTACGGCAGGGGACTGACTTCGATTAACTATGACATCGAGATGTATCTGCGGGAGACTTCCCGTAATGCGGCGGTGAATAATCAGGATATTGCCGGTGTGGGCGTGATGTTTGAACCATATAAATTCCAGGATGATATGAAGGACTATGCTTTCTACGTTGGGGAAGACAATACGGACGGCAATGTCAGCCCGTTCGGAGAATACGAAATGTATTCCCAGGAGAACTATTATAAACTTGCGGCAGAGAAGAGATCAGACGTGGTTACGGATCCGTATGATTACAACGGTATTAACATGGTCTCCTATGCCAGCCCGGTATTTCATAACGATGAACTGCAGGGGATCGTAGTGGCGGATATCAAGGCAAGTAACTTCGACAGACTGGATACTACGGATGAGAAGTATCCGTCCATGTACTGTACGATTTATAATGCCAATGAGAAGATTATTTATGACAGCGAGGCTGCCGAGGATATTGGCAAGTCCCTTTCGGATTTCACTCCGGATGAAGGAGAACTCAAGGCAATCCAGGAAAAGATGGATGGGACTGAGGAGTTCCAGATACAGACGACCCGGGAGGACGGAAGGAAGGTTACGCGCTTCTTTGCACCGATTAATGCGGCAGGAGAGACCTGGTGGTCTCTGACGGCAGTCCAGACGAGGGATATTAACGATGCAATGCTGAAAACGCTCTTCTGGATGATTGCCATTTCTGTGGTAGTCCTGATTGTGATTATTGTGGCTATTATTCTTGTGCTGAGAAGAGTGCTCAGCCCGGTCAAAGGGATTGTGGAGGCTGCCAACAGTATTGCAGAGGGCAATCTGGAAGTGAACCTTGATACAACGAATCAGGATGAGATCGGAGTCCTGGCAATGACATTCAGCAGGATGACGGAAAATCTGGAGCGGATTGTTACAGATATGAAATATGTCCTGGAAGAGATGGCGGAAGGGAACTTTACCGTCAGAACCAGGGCGGAGGAAAGCTACGTGGGGGCTTTTGAAGGAATGCTGCTTTCCGTGCGTAAGATGAACCGCCGTCTGAGCAGCACGCTGACTCAGATTGACGGCTCTGCGGATCAGGTTTCTATGGGAAGTGATCAGATGGCATCCGGAGCCCAGGCTCTTTCCCAGGGATCTGTGCAGCAGGCGGCTTCTGTTCAGGAACTTGCGGCAACTATCGCAGGAATTTCCGAGCATGTACAGAAAACAGCCCGCAATGCGGCGGATGCCCGTGATCATTCTGCACGGTCCGGAGAGGAGACGGCCATCTGTAACCAGGAGATGAAAGAGATGGTTGCGGCCATGGACGAGATTGGAAAGAGGTCAACGGAGATTGGTAAGATTATCAAGACCATTGAAGATATAGCGTTCCAGACGAATATCCTGGCTCTGAATGCAGCGGTGGAGGCTGCGAGGGCAGGAGAAGCCGGGAAAGGTTTTGCCGTGGTGGCAGATGAGGTGCGTAATCTTGCCGGGAAGTCTGCAAGCGCTTCCAAGAGCACGTCTGAACTGATCCAGGGCGCAGTCAGTGCAGTTGAGAAGGGAATGGAGATTGCCAATGAGACGGCGCAGTCTCTGGAGAAGGTCGTTGTGAGCAGCCAGGCGATTTCCGGTCTGGTAGATAAGATTGCAGAGGCGGCAGTAGAGCAGTCCAACTCACTGGAACAGGTTACCGGAGGCATGAATCAGATTTCCAATGTTGTACAGACGAATTCGGCCACGGCAGAAGAGAGTGCGGCCACCAGTGAGGAATTATCCAGCCAGTCCCAGGTACTGCGGAATCTGGTAAGGCAGTTTAAGCTGAGAAAAGAATAGACAGCCAGCAAAACTTTTGATAAGGGGCTGTCGGGAAAGAACGTACATTCAGTGATTTCCCGGCAGTCCCTTTCAGTATATGAAGGGGAAAAGAGATGAATCTACTATCACAATATAAGGGATTACGCAGGGAGAATTATATACTGTGTTTTGGTCGTCTGGTCACGTCTATGGGTGCAATGATCTGGCCCATGCTGACTATGATCTTAAGCCAGAAGATGGGGATGAGTGCAGAGCATATCTCCTGGGTCATGGCGCTGGCAGGGGTTCTGTCACTGCCGGCCAATCTGATCGGCGGAAAGATGGCGGATTATTTTAACAAAAAAATGAATATTGTCTATCTGGATATTATTTCTGTGGTCTGCTATATGGTCTGTGCCGTGATTCCATTATCCGTGAAAGCAATTGTGCTGATGTTCGTTGCAGCCACATGTCAGAATATGGAACACCCTTCTTATAATGCGCTGACTGCGGACATTACCGTTATGGATGACCGGGAGCGGGCGTATTCTCTTCAGTATCTCTGCTCGAACCTGGGGCTTGTCCTGTCACCGACGATTGCTGGTTTTCTGCTTCGGGATTATCTGTGGCTTGCGTTCTTGATCAGCGGGGGTTCCATTGGCTGCTCCGATTCAGTATGCTTGCCAATAGCCCGTATCTGACGAAACGGGTGCCGGCAAGCCACCGGGGCAGGATCAGCGGGATTTCGGAAGTGATGCGGACGGGTCTGACCAGTCTGTATCAGCTGCTGATTGGGTTTATCTATGGAAGCGGGTCATCGAAGGCTGCCTGGGCGGCGGTTCTGGCCTTTGGCGTTTGCTTTGCGGCGCTTTGTGTGGTGTTGGCTGTGAAGGACCGGAAGGTATATGGGAATCTTTATGTTTGAGGGTGCCGGGGAAAGTCATAGATTTTATTTTCATTAGATTTTACGTTGTAGATATTAGAATATACGTCCTCTGTTGTATTTTTTTTCGGCCGGTGTATGATAGGCATATCAAGGTACGGCGTATACGAGGAGGAAGTTTTATGAACATTTTAAATGCATTTCATTTGAAAAAATATTACGGCAGGGATGAAAGTCTTGTAAAAGCGTTAGATGATGTGAATGTATCCATCGAAGACGGGCAGTTTGCAGCCATTATCGGCACATCGGGCAGCGGAAAATCTACACTGCTGAATATGCTTGGCGGACTGGACACTCCTACTTCGGGCAGCGTTCAGGTGGAGAACAACAGTCTGGAAAAAATGACCGGGGAACAGCTTACGGTATTCCGCCGTCAGCGGATCGGATTTATCTTTCAAAACTATAACCTCATTCCTTATCTCACGGCGTATGAGAATATCGTGCTGCCTGTCCGGCTGGACGGAAAGACGGAAGATCAAGATTTCCTGAAAGAGATTGTGCATTTTCTGGAACTGGACGGAAAACTTCAGAATTATCCCAGCCATCTCTCGGGCGGACAGCAGCAGCGGGTGGCGATTGCCCGGGCCTTGGTGTCAAAGCCTGCGATTATTCTTGCGGATGAGCCTACGGGAAATCTTGACAGCCGCACAAGTGATAAGGTGATTGACCTTTTGAAAATGACCAGTGAGAAATTCCATCAGACGATTGTTATGATTACCCACAATCCTGATATTGCAGAAAAGGCAGACGTGAGAATCCGTATTGAAGACGGCAGGATCCGCCCGTCAGTATAGGAGGTCAGAGGAATGAACAGTAAGAAAATTACAGCAAAAATGATTTCCTGTATGTCGAAGCAGAGTTTAAAATCCAACCGTATGCGGAATCTGTTTGTAATGTTTGCGATTGTGCTGGCCTCGGGTCTCTTAACGGCAATTCTTATGTTTGCATCAGGACAGAAACAGAGGGAGAAAAACGAACTTTCCCATAGGCAGCAGGTCAGCTATTATAATCTTACCTCAGAGCAGACGGAGCGGTTAAAAAGGGATGAGAGGATTTCCTGCCAGATACAGGTAAAGTCAGGGATTCTTTCTGAGATGGATGGATTTGACATCAAGCCTTTTTTTGTAAGCGAATTATCGGATCAGATTCGCGTGGGAGAATTAGAAAGCGGTAAAATGCCGGAAACAGAAGGGGAGATTGCCGTACAGGCGGCAATGCTGAAGAAGATGAATGTGGAACCTGCTGCGGGCAGCAGTGTGACTTTCCGGTTTTATGACGGCAGTACGGAGACATTTACCGTGTCAGGGATCTTGAAGGGGTCAGAGGCGGCGAAGCAGTTTTCTGTATTCTTTTCTGAAAATTATGCGAAGCATGGCAGCCAGTTAAAGGAACAACCCTATGAAGTATATGCAAGGCTGAATGGGGCTGAGTCCATGCACCGGGACGAGTGCAGAGAAGAGATGTATCTGATTGGAAGTGATGCAGGAATCGAAAGAGAATATGTGTCTCCCTCCAAGGCATTTCTGGACTCCTTATCTGTGAATATGCAGTTTGTCACGCTGTATGGACTGGTGGGCATGATGATTCTGCTGGCCTGTGTGCTTGTGATTTATGGTGTGTTTTATCTGTCCGTGATTGGCAGAATCCATCAGTTCGGTCAGCTTCGTACCATAGGGATGACAAAGAAGCAGATGAAGAAATTCGTTTCCCGTGAAGGCAGAATGTTGTTTCTGGGCTCGGCTCCCATTGGGATTGTGCTCGGCGGGATTGCGGGATATTTCATAATCCCGGACGGATTCAGCCTGTGGAGTGTATTCTTAATTATCGCATCTGTGTTTGCGGGCGTGTATGTGATTACGATGGTTTCCGTCCGAAAGCCGGCACGTCTTGCTGCAGCTGTATCCCCTATGGAAGCCTTGCGATATGTCCCGCAGGAGGGGATGAAAAAGGCAGCAAATAAAAAGATATGCAGAAATCTGACTCCCTCTGGATTAGGGATCATGAATTTCTCAAAGAACAGAAAGAAAACGGTGATTACCATGCTTTCTCTTGCCTTGGGTGGGATTCTTTTTATGACAGCCTCCACGTATATGTCTTCGTTTGACAGGGAGAAATATGCAAGGCAGGGATATTTTACGGATTCTGAGTTTACAATCCAGTATTCTGCCGGTGCGGTTGAGTTAAACGAATACGGGAAGAGCGGCCTGCAGGCAGAATCACCTCTTGGCAGCGGAATCGTGCAGGAAATCTCTGCTTTAGACGGAGTAAAAAAGGTAAGAGAAATCAAAGGCTGGGGAGTCAGGTTTGATTATCCGAAGAATGATGAATATGAAGTGGATGATGCGGCATACCCCTTGACAGAAGATGAGCTGAGAGAAGCCGGCCAATATCTGGAAGACGGAAGCTGTGACTTTGAGAAATTAATGAGCGGCGATTATATTCTTGCGGCAGGCAATGACACTGCAGAAGAAATCTATGGATGGAGATTTGCTGTAGGTGACCGTATTACACTGCGCTTCTATGACGGCAGTCAGATGAAGGAAAAAGAAGTGACCGTACTCGGTATTTTGAATAATCAGTATGTGATAGAACATAAGGGGCTTGAGGGATGGTTTTTAATCCCGGAACGGGCAGCCTTGAATCTGGTGTCTTATGATAATTTGAATCAATGTCTGCTGGTATCGACGGAAGCAGAAAAGGAGGCGGAAATCGGAGAAGTACTTGCGCAGATGGTTGCAGACAGGCCGGAATTGAGCCTCGAAACCCTTGCAGACCGCAGGGTTGTCTATGAACGGTCGGCGGATCAGATGTTTGGGGCAATCAGCGGTCTTGCAGTATTTATTATGATGTTCAGTATTTTAAGCATGATGAATACGTTGATTACCAATATTGTGACCCGGAAGCAGGAACTTGCAATGCTGGAATCCATCGGCATGGCCAGGGGACAGATCCGGAAAATGATTCTTAGTGAGAGCCTCTTCCTGGTTCTTGTTACGGTAGGAATAACGATGACAATCGGAACGGGATGCGGGTATGTGCTGAGCAGTGTCCTTTGCAGTCTGGGGGCATTTTATATGGAGTTTCAGTTCCCTGCTGCTTTTGCGCTTGCCTATGCCGGAGTGCTGATTGTGGTACCGCTTGCCATTACGTTAGTCTCAATGAAGCGTTTTTCAAAAGAGGCGTTAGTGGAACGGTTGAGAGGAATGGAGAATTAATCAGGGAGATTTGTTTCATCCCCATGTAGGAACGTCTGTATGCTGTGAAGGCAGGGGTTCTTACATGGGGATTTTGCTTATTTTCCGGTGTGGATGTGGGACATCTGTGTAATCTGCCGGACGTCGGGTACCGCAAGCAGAACCGGATAGAGTGCGAAGGCGATGATGAGTCCGCTGAGTCCCTGTATCAGATTGGCGGGAACGCCAGCCATTGCGGCTGACATTCCATAGAGGGGGATCTCGCAGATAAAATAGCCTCCGGCTACCAGGATGATATCTACAATTCCGCCAAGGATGACGGCTTTATACTGGCTTTTGGAGGTTTGGCCAAGCCTATGATAGATGATGCCGGCAATCCATGCTATGATTCCTTTGATTGCAAATGTAATTGGCACATAGATAAAATATCCGCCTAGAAGGTCGGCCATGGCAGAGCCGATTCCTGCCGCTAAAAGCCCCCAGATCGGACCGAGGATGACGCCGGAGAGAATAACGACAGCGTCTCCCGGGTGTATATATCCGCCTGTTCCCGGTGTGGGGATGCGGATGGACATGGTCGCCACGCATGCCAGTGCGGCGAATAAGGCTGTCATTACAATTTTCTTTAGATTCGTATTCGTGTTCATTTGAATGACCTCTTTTCTTGTTCATATTAATGTAAAACAGAATCGCTTTACTGATGTAGATACTTTATATCATATCTGGATTGAAAGAAAGAGCCAATAATTATAAAATATACCATACCAGTTGTGCTTTCCCAGTCCGTCAATAAGCGGAAGCATATAAATAGCAGGAAGAGGATTGAAACATTAGTCAAGAATTTCACAAACTGAATTTTTTATTTCATGACAAGTTTCATAAGGTGGAAATAAAACACGAATTGAAAGGAGGAGAAATAAAAGAAATAGAAATGAAATAAATATTGAAATTAGTTTTTCGTTTTTTGAATGAATAGAAAAATGAAATAAAATCGAATCAGGAGTCTTATAAATTCTGCTAATGGATTTTTCTTCCGGAACTTCTTAAAATAATCACAGAAACGCAAGGTGCCTTGGATATCAAATTTAAGAAAACAGGATAAGGAGAGTAGAATCATGAAAATCGGATTTATCGGACTTGGAATTATGGGAAAGCCTATGAGCAAGAATCTTATGAAAGCAGGTTATGAGCTGGTGGTTTACAACAGAAGCCGTGCAGGCGTAGAGGAAGTGGCAGCGCTTGGAGCCGAGGCGGCAGAAAGTCCGGCAGACGTTGCGGCGAAGTGTCAGGTAATTATCACAATGCTTCCCAATTCTCCCCATGTGCGGGAAGTGTGCCTGGGCGCAGGAGGTATCCTGGAGGCAGCCAAGGCCGGCACGGTGGTGATTGATATGAGTTCCATTGACCCTGTAGAGTCGAAAGCGATTGGCGCAGAATTGGCGAAGAAGGAAATTCATATGATGGATGCTCCGGTCAGTGGAGGAGAGCCTAAGGCAATCGACGGAACGCTTTCTGTTATGGTGGGCGGAACGAAAGAAGATTTCGATAAGTATTATGACTTGTTGATGGCGATGGCTGGTTCTGTTGTATATGTAGGACCTCTGGGATCCGGCAATGTGGCGAAGCTTGCAAATCAGGTAATTGTCGCCGTGAATATTGCCGCAGTATCCGAGGCGCTGACGCTGGCGGTAAAGAGCGGTGCAGATCCGGAGCTGGTTTATAAGGCAATCCGGGGCGGGCTGGCCGGTTCCACGGTCATGGACGCTAAGGCTCCTATGATGATGGCGCATGACTTTAAGCCGGGCTTTCGTATCGAACTGCACATTAAGGATCTGAACAATGCGCTGAATGCAGCACATGCGGTAAGCTCTCCGGTTCCGTTTACCTCACAGGTTATGGAGATTATGCAGGCACTCAAGGCAGACGGCAATGAGAAGGACGACCATAGTGCGATTGTAAAATACTATGAGAAGATTGCCGATACTTCCGTAGAAAAGAAGTAGGCAATGAATCAGGAAATATTTTACATAATATGAGGTGGGAAAAATGAGTGAATCTACACGTATGATGTTGGGCCTGATCCTGGGCATTGTGGTTATGGTTATTCTGGTGTCAAAGACCAAGGTGCATACATTTATCGCATTATTGGCTGCGTGCTGCATCGCAGGAATTATCGGCGGTATGCCGTTCGTGGATGTTACGCAGGATGACGGAACTGTGATTACCGGCCTGGTCACAGCGATTCAGGATGGCTTTGGAAATACATTGAAGAGTACAGGCATTATCATCGGCCTTGGTGTTATGATGGGCGGAATCCTGGAAAAATCCGGCGCTGCAGAGAGGATGGCGTACTCTTTTATAAAAGCGGTAGGAAAGAAGAAAGAAGAATGGGCGCTTGCCATCACGGGATGGTTTATCTCGATTCCAGTGTTTGCGGATTCTGCAATCGTAATCTTTGCCCCTTTGTGTAAAGCGATTTCAAAGGTTACGGGCAAATCACTGGTGGGTCTTGCTCTTGCCATGGCTGCGGGTCTACAGCTGACCCACTGCCTGGTTCCGCCTACGCCAGGACCGACTACGGCGGCTACCATGCTGGGAGTTGACGTAGGACAGATGATTATCTTCGGTTCGCTGATTTCCGTTCCGATGCTGATTGTTGCGGTATTGTACTGTCAGTGGCTTGGAAAGAAGATATACCAGATTCCGACCGATGACGGCGGTTTTGAGAGGAAAGAGTATAAAAAGGAATTCATTAAGTCTATGGATGAACTGGACGGCATGATTGGGCAGAAAAATCTTCCGGGATTGTGGATGTCCATTGCACCCATTGTTGTTCCCCTGGTATTGATCCTGTCGAATACGATTCTGGGAATGGTAGGAGTGAAAATCGGGGTTCTCTCCTTCCTGGGCGCTCCGATTATTGCCCTGGCGATTGGTACGCTGATTGCAATCTATGGGCTTATGATGAAGAATGATAACAAAGAAGTCCTGGGAATTATGGACGATGCGATTAAAAGTACGGGTATTATTATGCTGATTACCGGCGCAGGCGGCTCTCTGGGAAATGTAATCAAAGTAAGCGGTATCGGCGATGCACTTGGAGAAGCAGTAATGGCGCTTCCGCTTCCGGCTATACTGATTCCGTTTATCATTGCAGCGCTTATGCGTATTGCACTTGGCTCGGCAACTGTGGCGATTACGACGGCGGCTTCTCTGTCTGCGTCCCTAATGGGAGTGATTTCCGTAAGTCCGCTTCTGATGGCAATCTCCTGCTGTGTTGGTGCGATTTCCTTCTCGTATTTTAACGACAGCGGGTTCTGGGTATGGAACGGGATGTTCGGAGTTACGGAACTTAAGGACCAGATTCGCTGTAAGACGGCTATTTCACTGATTATGGCAGGTGTAGGAATTGTAGAACTGTTGATTTTGTCAGTTTTCATGCATTAGTGTTGGGTTTTGTTTGGAGGAGAAGAGTGTATGAATACAGAATTTTTAAAAGGCGTAATCGTACCCATTATTACGCCGATAGATGAAGAAGAGTCCATTGATGAGATAGCATTGAGGGATCAGATCGACTACGTGATAGAAGGCGGCGTCCTTGGAGTGCTTGCATTTGGAAGCAACGGGGAATTCTATGTTATCGAAGAAGATGAGATGGAGCGGGGACTGAAAATCATGGTTGACCAGGCCGCAGGCAGAGTTCCGGTCTACTTCGGGATTGGCGCAATCAGCACGAAGAAAAGTGTCCGTCTGGCTAAGATGGCAAAGGCGGGGGGTGCGACAGGAATCTCTGTGCTGCAGCCCATGTTTTTAAAGCCTACGGAGGAAGAATTATTCAGGCACTTTAAGACTATTGCCGATGCGGTGCCGGATCTGCCGATGCTACTTTATAATAACCCGGGGCGTGTTGGCTACACGATGTCGGGGAACCTGGTAGAGCGTCTTGCCCATGAAGTGGAGAATATCGTAGGAATGAAGGATACCAGCGGTGATATGACCCAGACGGCTGAATTCATCCGCAGGACGAGGGACGTGGATTTTAAGGTGTTTGGCGGGAAGGATACGCTGCTGTATGCGTCCTTGTGCCATGGCGCTGTGGGCGGCGTGTGTACGGCGGGGAATTTTATGCCGGAGCTGATTACGGATATTTACAATAAATATGTTGCAGGCGATCTGGGCGGTGCTTTGGAAGCGCAGTTTAAGCTGAATCCGGTGCGGCTTTCCATGGATGGAGCCAGCTTTCCGGTTGCGGCGAAGGATATGGCGAATCTGAGGGGGAGAAATGTGGGGACCCCTTATACACCCAGCCTTCCGACGCCAGAAGGAGCTGTGCTTGATAAGATGAAGACAGAGATGAAGAATGCGGGATTGATTTGACTGGGATGTACGAATGGATATGCCTTTGGGTATACATAACAGAAAGGAAGAAGAAACCATGAGAAAAATCGTGAAAATGGAAGTTTACCCTGTAGCTGGAAAAGACTGTATGGAACTGAATTTAAGCGGTGCGCATGCGCCTTATTTTACAAGAAATATTGTAATCCTCCATGCCGACAATGGCGACATGGGAGTCGGGGAGGTTCCGGGCGGCGAGAAGATTAAGAATGCGCTGGTGGAATGCATTCCGCTTGTGGAGGGCACAAATCTTGCCGAGTATAAGAGCACCCTTCTGAAGGTGAAGAGACATCTGGACGCAAAAGGCGAGGAGGATGTCCGCGGGGAGCAGACATTTGACCTTCGTACCGGCGTACATGTGATAACGGCCATTGAGGCTCCATGTCTGGATCTGATGGGGAAGATGCTGGGTGTTCCGGTGTGCGAGCTGTTGGGAGACGGACAGCAGAGGGATCAGGTGCGGATGTTAGGCTACCTGTTCTTTGTGGGCGACCGAAAAAAGACAGACCTTCCCTATGATGAGGAGCCGGACGCAGAGTGCGATTGGTACCGGATCCGTCACGAAGAAGCGCTGAATGCGGATAAGATTGTTGCATTTGCAAAGGCCACAAAGGAGAAGTACGGTTTTCAGGATTTCAAACTGAAGGGCGGCGTCCTTGCAGGAAATGAAGAGATGGACGTTATCCGCGCCATGAAGAAGGAGTTCCCGGATGCCAGGATTGACTTAGACCCTAACGGCGGATGGCTTCTGGAGGAAGCGGTAGAGTACGTGAAGGGGATGCAGGGAATCCTGACTTACTGCGAAGACCCATGCGGGGCAGAAGGGGTATATTCCGGGCGTGAAGTAATGAGCGAGTTCCGGAGAAGGACCGGTTTCCCGACGGCTACGAATATGATTGCCACAGACTGGAGGCAGGTGGGACATTCGCTGGAGTCACAGGCAGTAGACATTATTCTTGCGGATCCGCATTTCTGGACTATGAGCGGGTCGGTCAGAGTTGCCCAGATGTGCCATGATTTCGGCTATACATGGGGGTCTCACTCCAATAACCATTTTGACATCTCTCTGGCTATGTTTACCCAGGTAGGTGCTGCAGTTCCGGGCGAGTACAATGCGCTGGATACCCACTGGATCTGGCAGGAGGGGATTGAGCGTCTTACCAAAGAGCCTCTTCAGTTTGCAGACGGGTGTGTAGCGGTTCCAAAGAAGCCGGGGCTTGGAATTGAGGTGGATATGGAACAGGTGAAGAAGGCTCATCAGCTGTATCTGGACAACTGCCTTGGCGGAAGAGATGATTCTGTTGGTATGCAGTATCTGATTCCGGGATGGAAGTTTAATCCAAAGAAGCCTTGTCTGGTAAGATAAATAAGAAACTGCTGCTTCTGGCAGCCAAAATTGCCGTAGGCAGCAGTTCTGCGATTTATGCCGCCCAGTGCCTTAAGCTTGAATATGCGGCTTCTGCCGGTACGATTGCACTTCTTACGCTCATGATGACGAAGTGGGAAACGGTAAAGATATCAATATTCCGGCTTCTTACATTTTTTGTTACGATTGCCGTATCCTGGGTAATCTTTTTACATGTAGAGAAGATATGGATTGCCTATGGACTGTTCATATTTATCATTGTCTTTCTTTCAGAACTGGCAGGATGGAGGACGACCATATCCGTGAATTCTGTGGTAGGGGCACATCTTCTGGTCAGCAGGGATTTCAGCTTCCATTCTGTCTGTAATGAACTGATCCTTGTGTTGATTGGGATTACGGCAGCATTGCTCTTGAATCTGTTCCACGATTATAATAGCAGTAAGAATTCTATTATCGCAAATATGCGCTATACGGAAAAACGGCTTCAGATGATTCTTGGAGGTCTTTCAGCCTATCTGTCGGGCAGAGAGATGCAGTACAATATCTGGGACGAAATCTTAAGCCTGGAAAAATGCCTGCAGGGGTTTATCAAGGAGGCATACGAATATCAGGCGAATACGTTCTATTCCCATCCGGGATATTATATTGATTATTTTGAAATGCGGCAGAACCAGTGCCATATACTGCACAATCTGCACTATGAGATGAAAAAGATCCGGTCTATACCGAGGCAGGCGAAAATTATTGCTGATTATATGATGTATCTGACGGAGTTTGTGATAGAAATCAACGCACCAGATCAGCAGATTGAACGGCTTGAGGAGATCTTTCGGCAGATGAAGAAAGAAAAACTGCCTGTAACCAGAGAAGAGTTTGAAAGCAGGGCGCTGTTATATCATATATTGATGGATCTTGAAGAATTCCTTGTATTTAAACAGCGGTTCGTAAGAGGGCTGAATGACAGGCAGAAGAAGGAATATTGGAATGGGTAGAGGAGAAGAATACAGGAAGATATTCGCAGGGAAAGAACCTACATGGTGTGTAAATAGAATTGCGGATGCAAATGAAATATTGTATGATGAATGCAGGATAAAATAATGTCCCGGGAGAATGAAAGATGACAAAAATCGCAGTATTGCTGCCATACAAGGATATGGCAGAAACGGCACAGAGGGTAATTGACGAGAACCATTACCAGATTGATTATGTGAAAGTGATTGAAAGCGAGGATGCGGTGAATGAAGCGAGGATTGCGGCGGAGCAGGGGGCGGATATCATTATTGCCCGCGGATACCAGGCTCAGCTGATCAAAAGCTACACCAACATACCGGTGGTGGAGATGCGTTTCCACGCCCAGGAGATCGGGCTTCTGATTCAAAGGGCTAAGAGGCTGTCCCATAAGGAGCGTCCGGTCATCGGGCTGGCGGCCTTTGAAAATATGCTGTGCGACCTGTCACATATGGAGGAGCTGTTTGGGGTACGGCTCCTGATTTCTTATATCGAAAGGATTGAAGAAGTACCGGATATCCTGCATGACATGAAAAGAGAAGGTGCAGACTGTGTGATTGGCGGTGATACGGTCTGCCAGGAAGCGGAGAAGCTCGGGTGTTATTCGGTTAAGTTCAGGGCTACCGGGGAGTCTGTCAGGGATGCCATGGAACGGGCAAAGAGTATGGCCTATGCCGTGGAGAATGAAAAGCGCAATACGGCTCAGTTCGAGACGGTGTTGGATACGTCTTTTAACGGAATTATCAAGATTAATTCTGGCGGAAGAATTATTGCGGTTAACCGTCTGGTGGAGAATCTGCTTGGAAAAGACATGGAAGAGGTCAAAGGAGAATTGTTGTATGATGTTTTTCCACAGATTGATAAGTGGGTGGTGGAGGCGATTCTGAAGGGGGAGAGGGAGAACTGTTCTTCTTCTGCCGAAATCAGAGGCAGGAACTGGATGTTTTTAGCAGCTCCGATTCAGTTTGATGAACACATCACGGGAGCGATTCTGTCTCTGCATGCGATTACGGAGATTGCACGCAAAGACCGTCAGATGGCGAATCATATGCTGCATGGCTATACGGCGGAAACACATTTTTCTGATATTTATACGGATAACGAGGCTATGCGCAAGGTGTTGGAGATGGCGAAGGAGTATTCGTTGTCGGACAGCCCGGTGCTGATCTACGGTGGGACAGGAACAGAATATTATCATATTGCAGAAGCGATACATAATAGCAGTATCCGTAAAGGAGGCCCCTTCGTGAGCGTGAATATCAGTGGTCTTAAAGAAGAGGAGCAGATGGCGGTTCTCTTTGGAGGCAGGAACGGAGCCGCGGGGAAGGAACCGTGGGGAAAGGGAGCGCTGGTGCGTGCAAGCCATGGAACGATCCTGGTCAAAGAAATCGAGAAACTGACGCCGTCTGTACAGTACCAGCTGACACGGGTAATCCTGGACGGCGCTTTGAACCGCACGGACGCACTGCCCATGGATAATGTGGACGTGCGGGTGATTGGGATGACACGGAAGAATCTTAAGTATAGTGTGAATAAGGGATTGTTTCAGGAGAGTCTTTATTATGTACTGCATGGCCTGACGCTGGAGATTCCGCCGCTTAACAGACGCAGTGAGGATCTCAGGTACTATATTGACAAGTATTTTACAGAGTTCTGCCGGAAATATAATAAACGTCTTGCCATTACGGAGGGAGGGTATGAAAGTCTTCTTGAGTTTGCCTGGCAGGGAAATATGCTGCAGGTCAAGGCGTTTATGGAACGTCTGGTTCTTATGGCGAAAAAGCGGAGCATTGCCGAGGGCATGATCCGCAAGCTGTACGGGGAACTGTATCCTTATGTGGGCGAGTCCGAAGGAGCAGATAAGGTAGTGGTATATAAGAATGAGGAAGCAGTAAAGATTGGCGAACTTCTGAAAAAACACCGGGGCAGCCGTAAGCTGGCGGCGGAGGAACTGGGGATCAGCACCACGACGCTGTGGAGAAAGATGAATAAATACGGGATTGAATCGAAGTATGGATTCCCGGAAGAGGAATAAAGCGAGAAAGCGGTGAAAAGATGAAGTCAAAATATATAATCAAGATCAAAGATATTGACAATGTGGCGGTAGCAATCTACGATCTGGCGGCAGGGACAGAGGTACTGCCCGGACTGACGCTTTTAGACGATATCCCCCAGGCCCATAAGATTGCACTGACGGATATCCCGGCAGGCGGCGGGATTATCCGCTATGGAGTAGTTCTGGGGTATGCGAAGGAGGATATACAAAAGGGCCGGTGGATTAATGAGCATATGCTGGATCTGCCAGAGAGCCCCTCTGTTGAGAATCTGGAATATGGGACCAATCTTGTGCCGGAGGAGGAGCTGCCCCTTCCGGTGCGTACCACATGGATGGGATACCGGAATGAGACGGGCCCGGCGGCAACCAGAAATCTTCTGGGGATTGTAACGACGGTACAGTGTGCGGCAGGCGTGCTGAAGGTGGCGGTTGAGCAGATCAAGAAGGAACTGCTGCCGAAATACCCGAATGTGGACGGGGTGGTGGCTGTGACTCATCCTTACGGGTGCGGCGTTGCCATCAATGCCCCCATGGCTAAGATTCCGATCCGGGCGATTACCAATGTTATACGCCACCCGAATTTTGGAGGCGAGATTATGGTGGTTGGACTTGGCTGTGAGAAATTAACATATGACAGAGTGCTTCCGCCAGAAGACATCACTCCGGAAAATGTACTGACATTACAGGATTACGCAGGCCATGACGCCATGATGGACGCAATCATGGAGATGGCAGAGAAGAAGCTTAGGAAGCTGAACAAGAGGCAAAGAGAAGAGCTTCCCTTGAGTGAGCTTCTGATTGGCATGCAGTGCGGCGGAAGCGATGCATTCAGCGGTATTACAGCAAATCCAAGTGCGGGATATGCGGCGGATATGCTGGTGCGGGGCGGGGCTACAGTCATGTTCAGTGAGGTAACGGAGGTGCGGGACGGAGTACCGATGCTGGCGGCAAGATGTGTGGATGAGAAGGTCAGGGACCGTCTTGCCGAAGAGATGAAGTGGTATGACGATTATCTGGAAGCAGGCGGCGTAGACCGGGACGCAAATCCTACGCCAGGGAATAAAAAGGGCGGTCTTGCCAATATTGTGGAGAAAGCCATGGGCTCTATTGCAAAGTCAGGTACAAGCCCAATCGTAGAGGTGTTAAGTCCGGCAGAGAAGCCGACAAAGCATGGGCTGATCTATGCGGCGACTCCGGCAAGCGACATTGTGTGCGGGCCAAGCCAGGTAGCCAGCGGAATCGGGCTGCAGGTGTTTATGACAGGAAGAGGGACGCCTTACGGCCTGGATATCAGTCCTGTCATCAAGGTGTGCAGCCGTAATGAGATGAAGAAGCATTGGTTCGATATGATTGACATCTCCGCAGGAGATGTGGCGACGGGAGAGGCGACCATTGCCGATGTCGGCACGGAGATCTTCCACATGATTCTGGATGTGGCAAGTGGAATTAAGAAACCATTCAGTGATCAGTATGGATTTCATAATGATATGTGCATTTTTAACCCGGCGCCGATTACATAATGGAAAGGATAGGATAGGATAGGATGAATGTGGAGGTGTGTGCAGCATGAAGGTTGTGATTGCAATTGATTCGTTTAAAGGGAGCATGAGTTCGATGGAAGCCGGATATGCGGCGAGGGAGGGAATTCTAAGAGCCTGTGACGCCGAGATTGCCGTGAAGCCGCTGGCAGACGGCGGAGAAGGGACGACAGAGGCTCTGGTGGAGGGGCTGGGCGGCGAATACGTTACCGTCGAAGTGACCGGGCCGCTGGGAGAGAAGACCAACGCCAGGTATGGAATTCTGGGAGACAAAAGGACTGCAGTCATGGAGATGGCAGAAGCCGCCGGGATTATTCTTATAAAGCGGGAAAGCCTGGATCCCTTGAGGGCGACTACCTATGGTGTGGGTGAGATGATCTTAGACGCTGTAAAGAGAGGATGCCGTGAATTTATCATCGGAATTGGTGGAAGCGCCACCAGCGAGGGCGGCGTAGGGATGCTGCAGGCGCTGGGGTATGACATACTGGATAAAGACGGAAATCCGGTGAGACACGGAATCCAGGGACTGGACTGCATAGATTCTGTATCTGGAGCAAATGTTCCGGAGGAATTAAAAGAGTGCCGTTTCCGTATTGCCTGTGACGTGAAGAATCCGCTTTGCGGTGAGAATGGAGCTGTCTATGTATATGGTCCGCAGAAGGGCGTCAAGGAAGAAGAAAAGCAGGTCTTTGATGAAAAGATGAAGCACTTTGCGGACAAGACACAGGCGTATACAGGGAAAGACTGCAGGATGGCAGAAGGAGCGGGAGCTGCGGGAGGACTTGGCTTTGCGTTCTTAAGCTATCTGCCGAACGTAGAGTTAAAACCAGGAATTGACATTGTTCTTCGGGCAGTCGGGCTTGAGGAGGAAGTAAAGGATGCGGATATCGTTATTACCGGCGAGGGCCGGCTGGATTTCCAGACGGCTATGGGCAAGGTCCCTGTGGGGGTTGCCCGCCTTGCGAAGCAATACGGCGCAAAGGTGCTGGCGTTTGCCGGAGGCGTCACAAAGGACGCCGGGGAATGTAATGAGGCCGGGATTGACGCATTTTTCCCTATTGTAAGGGGTGTGACTACGCTGGATGAGGCAATGGTTCCAGAGAATGCGAAGGAGAATATGGAATTGTCTGTGGAACAGGTATTCAGGGCAGTTGCAGCATTTTTGTAAAGACGCCGGGCAACAGGAGAAGTAGGCAGAGGCTGGCAAATCACAGATGGCTGTAATGTGAAATGAAAATAAAAAGAGGATTTATATATGGAGCACCTTACATTAAGCAATGGGATCGTTGTTCCGCGGCTTGGAATGGGAACGTGGTATCTGGGAGAAAAGCTGTCTGCCCGGGAAGAGGAGATCCGTGCTTTGCAGACAGGCATTGAGAATGGGATGACACTGATTGACACGGCAGAGATGTATGGAAACGGACTTTCGGAGCAGCTAATCGGGCAGGTGGTCAAGGGGTATAGACGGGAGAAATTATTCCTGGTATCGAAGGTGCTGCCGCAGAATGCGGGCAGGGACCGTCTGCGCAGAAGCCTTAATCATACTTTGCGTCTGCTTCGTACCGATTACCTGGATCTGTATCTTCTGCATTGGAGAGGAAGTATTCCACTGGGCGAGACGGTGCAGTGTATGGAGGAAATGGTGAAAGAGGGGAAGATCCGCGCATGGGGAGTGTCCAATTTCGATATTGATGATATGAAAGAATTATTCTCTCTGCCGGATGGAAGGAATTGCGTGGTAAACCAGGTTTTATATCATCTGGGCTCCAGAGGAATTGAGTTTTCCCTGAAACCGTGGATGGATTCCCATAACGTTGCCTTGATGGCATACTGTCCGCTTGCACAGGGCGGCGCATTGCACAAAGAACTGATGGGACATCCGGTTCTGAGGCGGATCGCTGATGAGCATCGAATTACGGTGACGCAGCTGTTACTGGCATTCGTATTACGGCAGGAGCGTACGATTGGAATTCCGAGAAGCGGGAAACCGGCACATGTGCTGGCTAACAAGGGATCCCTGGAGGTCAGGCTGTCTGAAAAAGAACTGTCTGAATTAGACCGGGCATTCCCGGCTCCGGATCATAAATGTTATCTGGATATTGTTTGACAAAGGAGAGGAGGAACGTCGGAAACTGCCGTCCGTACGCCTCCTTCTCCGCTTAAACAACCGCCTCTATCAGCACCTTTTTCCCGATTCTCAGTTCCTTTTCTCCGATTTCTTGTTTCTTGTTGAAATTAAAGCTGAGCATATATCCACGGTCTAAATGATAATATTCAAGATATTCCAACAATTGAGATTCCCCCCGCTCGTGATAAGCATTGCCTCTCCACACCTTTAATTCAATTACATATTGCTCTCTTCGATAATCGACAATTACATCTGTGCGTTCCATGTTACGGGTCCAGGATTCCACATAATAATTCCCGGCTCCATTAATAACAGGCGGGTTTTTCAAGCACCAGTTCCATATCCATATGACCGTTTCGCTTTTCTTTCTAAACAAATCCGAACATTAATGCTGTCTCAATGGAACGGACTCCTACAACATAAGGAATGTCCTTTTTGCAAAGTAAAAGCTCCCGAAGCATTGTTTCTAACTTAGGATGGTCCTCAAGCTTGTTGAATAGTGACTCAAACAGTGTATTCTGTTCTGATAACAGAAGCCTGACTGCTGCCAATGCAATTTCTGTTTCTGACAATGGAATTTATGGCTGCACCCTGGCATAAAAAATGTCGTTGTTTCTCAAGCCGTGCCCGCAGGCTGCCTAAGAATTTCTCATTTCCAATGACAGTAAGCATAGGCCCGAAGGACATGACTTCAATGAGTAGTTCTGTTTCCATGCCCTGATTATAATAGATGAGGCATTCATAATTGTTTTCATCAATTCTTGTTGTATTTTTCTCGTAATTGGCAAAATGGAGCATAGCCCGCTCAAGGGCGTTGCGTCTGTTGACGATGCGCAGTGTGAGAGGTTCTTTGTAATACGATTTCCGGATGAATTCATTTAAGTCGATATTGGCTGCCAGAGTCTTTCCGGTAGAGTGTACGCTCTGGATACGGGCAATGTTAAGGGTTTCAAGCCGCATTCGCCCATTCCCGGAATTTTTCAAGGCAAGGAGGCGGAACTTGTCGTTTTTTACGGAATATTCAAGTCTGGCGGGAACGTAGTAGTGATGGAGGCGCGTCCCGGCAGGGGAGGTATAATCAAGCTCCACGTACGCTTTCTGTTTCTGTGCCTTTAGGAGAGTGCGGAAATTCTGCCGGTATGTTTCCTGGACAGTCTGGGGTCCCTTTGTGGATGCCTGTCTTTCGTTGGCAGCGGTATCGTCTGATGTGGACGTAAGAGGATAGGGATCTCCGTCTGTAAAACGATCGTAGCAGCAGAACTGTTCCTGCCGCCAGAGAGGCTTGACGGATGCAAGCATTTCGTCCAGAGCGCAGATTTGTTCCCGGTCAAGAAACAGTCCGATGCGTGGGTCGGACAGCAGTGCCTTGAGATAGGATTTTTGAAGGCCGGACAGCGGGGTGGTAAAAGAGGGCGACAGTCTGGAGAGATAGAGTTCGCCGTCCCGGCTGAACAGGTTCCATGCACCGCTTTCCAGCCTGGGTATGATGGAAATCATACTTTCCCCGAAGCCTTCACTGTTTATCTGGCCGTAAATATCCTGTATGGACATGGCGTTCTGACGGCATAAAATATGACGCATTACCTGATAATAACAACTATAGATTTCTGAAAATAATTCCATGTGCGGTTACCTTCCGTATCGTATTTATAGTTCTGAACTCTTTTCCTGTAAGATCACATATATTTTATAGTGTATCTGGATTACGGATCGTTTGTCCGACGGCGGCATGTGTGTGCGTGACGCATAAGGTATTAAGGCGTATCCTGTAAGATTCCGTACATCTCGTACATTTCCTGCAAATCCCGGTAGAACCTCTGCTCTACGGATTTTGCCGTACATGTAAATTCCAGTATCCTGCCGATGAAGGTACGGACCCACGGCAGCATTTCATTACAGTCAAAGACCTCTTTCTCATACTGATAGACGTTCCGGGCAATCCTTGTGACCCTTCCGCCTCTGCCCTCCCGTTTCAGCCGGTCTACAATATAATTTTCCGTCGGCTCTAAAGCCTGTATGGTCATGGTCAGTTTATCCAGATGATGTCCTTCTTCCCCTTGAAAAGAAACGCCCCACAGATACTTCCGGTTATGGTCAAGTTTCTCCGTTAGTTCGTCATAGTCTGGGGAGGAATCCAGAGGGGTCACGCATTTAATAGAATCCAGACGGAAACAGGAGAAGCGGTTTCTTTTGTGTACATATCCGCACAGGTAACGGCGCCCGGTTCTTGCGCTGATAAATATCTGCAAAGGGACGCAGGCGGAGGTGGTCTTCGTCTCTGTCCGGGAACTTTTTAACTCGAGTCTTACCTGCGCTTTTTTGTTCATGGCGTCCAGCAAAGAAAGAAGTATCTCGTCCTCCAAAGTATGTACGCAGAAACTATGTTTTACCCGGAAGGTCTGATTCTGGCAGTCTGTCTGTTCCGTTAATTCATTCCCGACCACTCCGAAGACTTCTGCCATCTGGTAAAATGACAGGGCATCTTGTATATTTTCATTGGAACGAAGCCAACAAGGGAGTGTAAGGCTTAGAGAGAACACCACTGTTTTCCCGAGCTTTTGTTTATCCAGTAATCCTTCTTTCGCATAGGCATTACATTTCCGGCGGACGGTCTGGATGTCGAACAGGGCGTCGTATTCTGAAAGCAGGAGGTCGGTGATTGCTTCCGCTGTCAGGGGACGTCCGTCCTGAAGGATATCAAGAATTAGAAAATGCAGTACAATATCATTGTCCGTGAAGCTCTTGGTCTTCCATACCCGGAACAGGGGATTGGTGTCCAGCAGATTGCTGTCGATGGCAAGGGAAATGTTGGAGCCGCCGGATACATGGTCTTTGCGGACATAGGAACCAAGCCAGCTCTCAAGCCTTCGGCGTTCATTGTCGTAGGTGCGGGGGCTTTTGCCTTTGAATTCGTTCCGGGTCTTGAAGCCGTAGACAAAAAAATCACGGACATATTCTCTGGTCTTTGGAAAACTTTTTACCAATTCCTGAAATTCTGACATTGCTTCCTTCCTCCTTTTGTTTTGCACGATTGCGTTTTTGCAGCTTTTGGATTTAGTATATCATATGGGAGTGGGATTGTGGAAGATACAAGCTATTTGAAGTTGAAAAAGGTTAAGAATTGTGTTATATTGTATTATTATAATGTATAAATGTAATGATTTGTATTGATATTAGAGGCATATTGATATATAATGTAAAAAAGGAGGGAAATTATATGGCAAATGTATCAATTCGGGTCGATGATATGGTAAAACGACAGGCGGAACGAATCTGTTCTGAATTAGGGCTGAGTCTGTCAACAGCAACAAATTTATTTTACAAGAAGATGATTAGTTATGGTGGAATACCATTTGAACTGAAAGTAGACCCATTTTACAGTCAAGAGAATCAGGAACATTTGGAGCATGTAATCAATAACTATTACAACGGGAAATCCAAGACTGTTCAGAAAGATATGGCGGAGCTGGAAGAAATGGAGGAATGATATGCTTAACCTTACATTTCTTCCGGAAGCATGGGAAGATTACCTGTACTGGCAGGGGCAGGACAAGAAGACTTTGAAAAGAATCAATGTATTGCTTAAAGATATTATGCGTGATTGTTATCATGGTTTGGGAAAACCGGAGCCGCTGAAAGGAAATTTATCTGGGTGGTGGAGCAGAAGGATTGATGATTGCAATCGAATTGTTTATAAAATAGAGGATAACATGCTGCTTGTATCTGAATGTAGAAGCCACTATTCAGATAAGTGACAAATTTGGGGACGGAGTATTCTGAATCTGAAGCATAGGAAGATTCAGGTCCAGAATACTCCGTCCCCAAATTCGTTGAGCTGGCTCTTTTATAGAGTTCGCAACTTTTTTAAAATGATAACTTGGGAAATGTCGGATATAATACATTTAAGAAAGGACGGGGATGATATGTTTGTGATAAGCAATGAAAATACGAGATTTCCAATAAAAATATGGTTGGAAAATGAAAGTCAGTTGGAAGGAACCTGCCTGGAACAGGCGTATCATCTGGCGCAGCTTCCGTTCCTACATAAATGGGTATGCCTGATGCCAGATACCCACACAGGAAAAGGGATGCCAATCGGCGGGGTAATCGCGGCGAAGGATGTGGTGATTCCTAATGCGGTAGGCGTTGACATCGGCTGCGGCATGGACTACATTTCCACAAATATCCGTGTGGAGGATATCAGGGAGATTCAGACCGGGAACGGCACAATCATCCAGTCGGTCATTGGAAATATCATGCGGTCGATTCCGCTGAACACTGAGCGTTACAGAGAACCTCAGGCGTCGGCTGTGCTGGACCTGGCAAAACAGGAGATAGAGAAGTATGAGAAGAACGAGGAACTCCTGCCGCTTATCGAGGACGGGTATTATCAGGTGGGAAGCCTTGGAGGAGGAAATCATTTTATAGAATTGCAGGAAGACCAGGAGGGGTATCTGTGCCTGATGATACATTCCGGCAGCCGCCATCTGGGGAAGGAAATATGTGATTATTTTCACAAGAAAGCAGCAGAGCTAAACCGGAGATGGTACAGTGAAGTAAAAGAGGAATATCATCTGTCGTTCCTTCCGGTTGGGACAAAAGAGGGGCAGCAGTATATTCATTGGATGAATCTGGCGATGGATTACGCTTTTGAGAACCGGGAGCGTATGCTTGAGAAGACCTGTGCAATCGTGAAAGAAACGATTGAGAAGCATACAGGGCTGACCGTGGAATTCGGAGAAGAGATTAACTGTCACCATAACTATGCCGCATTAGAGAACCACTATGGAGAAAATGTCTGGGTACACAGGAAAGGCGCTACCAGAGTAAGGGAGAGAGAGCTTGCCGTAATCCCTGGCGCCATGGGCTCCTACAGCTATGTGGTGGAAGGGAAAGGCAATCCCATATCCTTCTGCACCTCCTCCCATGGGGCGGGCAGAAGTTACTCAAGGTCAGGGGCCATGAAAGCATTCAGTACAGAGAAGGTTATGGTGGATTTGAAGGAGCAGGGCGTTGTGCTCGGGAAACGCAAGAAAAACGACGTGGCAGAAGAGTGCAGGTTTGCTTATAAAGATATCGATCAGGTCATGGAGCAGCAAATAGATCTGGTCACGCCAGTCAGAAAATTGAAGACGGTAGGCGTCGTAAAGGGATAGGGGAATTATTTATTGCGCACGGGTATCGGGAGTTACTCCCTGCCCGGCGGTGCCTGCAGCGTGCTGTCAGGTATACCATAAATATTTCATGTCTTAACTTACTGTTAAGGAGGATGTGCTGTCGAGGGTTCAAACCCCTCCCGTGTAAACGGTAGCTCAGAGGTAGAGCACACATGAAAATGGTAAAGACTTTCAAAAGTCTGCGGTTCGATTCCGCTCTCAAGAATACTTTTATCCCGAGTTTGCGCATAGGATGCGGATTGGCCTGCAGCCTGTAAGTCTGACTCTGTCTGGAATGTATGCGGTTATTTCCGCAGGTAACGAGGCAAGTGGGCTGCTTATGTCCGTTTGCCTTGTGAAGCAGTGGGACAGGGGGAGCCCAATTTTGCCGGGTTTGATGTATGAGGTGGAGACACGGCATATGTCAATGGGTTTGATGTATGAGGTGGAGACACGCATATGTCAACGGCTGACGGTTGTCAGCGGCAGGATGGATTGCAGGGAAATGCAGTCAGAATGGAAGAACAGCAGACGGCAAAAGATATTGTTGTACTGCCCTTCTTTCGGACTGTCTGTAGCCCCGGGCTTCCGCGGCAGGTCAATGAACGAGGGATAAAAGTATACCCAATGGCACACAATAGTTAGGAGGAATGTGATATGAAGTATATGATTAAGGATAATCAGGCAGGATTTGTGTTAAAGGACGGTGTATTTCAGAAAATGATTACATCCGGTACATATCATTTTTCTAAAATGCTGGGCTACAGTGTTGAAATCGAGGAAATGTCCGGCGAGGTCGATTACATGGAAGTACCGTATCAGGTATTGGCAGGGGATTCTGCATTCCTTGGGGCAACCTTGCACGCGGAGATCCCAGACGGCTCGGTGGGGTTCATTTACATAAACGGAAAATTAACGTCATTTGCCAATCGGAAGGAATATACATTCTGGAATGTATTTGACAAGTATGAGATAAAGATTGTCTCTATGGCGGAGACGGAGATTGGAGAGGATGTTTCAAAGCAGATGTTGTCATTGGTTCCTAAGAATCTTTATACGGAGATGTCCGTAGGAGAGGGGGAGACGGGGCTTGTGTATTATGATAATGTACTCCAGAAATCAGCTTCAAAGGGGGTGTACCGTTTCTGGAACTATGCCCGCAGCGTGACATACTGCGTATTCGATCTGCGGCAGCAGGAGCTTGATATCGTGGGGCAGGAGATTCTTACCAGAGACAAGATTGGTATCCGTATGAACGTGTCCTGTATGTATAAGATTCGCGATGCCGTAGAATTTGCAGCAACAGTCTCAGAGCTGAAAAGACCGCTCTACTCGGCGGTGCAGTTAGTTATCCGGGAGATTGTGGGGAATTATAAGCTGGATGAGCTTCTGGAGTCGAAGGAACAGATTTCTAAGGAAATCTATAAGGCTTTAAAGGTGCGGGAGACGATGTTCTGTGTGAATTTCCTGACGACCGGGATTAAGGATATCATACTGCCAGGGGAGATTCGGCAGATTATGAACTCCGTCCTTGTGGCGGAGAAGACGGCGCAGGCAAATGTGATTTCACGGAGAGAAGAGGTTGCTTCTACCCGGTCGCTGCTCAATACGGCGAAGCTGATGGATGAGAATAAGACGCTTTATAAGCTGAAGGAGCTGGAGTATCTGGAGCGGATCTGCGAGAAGGTCGGGGAGATATCGGTGAATGGGAATATGGGGATTGTGGAACAGTTAGGGAAGATGATTGGGGCAGGGGCTTGATTGTTTATAATGGGTATTTGGGTTTGGCGCATACCTTGCATAAAGCAAGGTTATGTGCCAATAAAGATTTATGCAGAAAAATGCGCTGGGCCTTATTGTGTTCAGCTTGTCATAGGTCAATGCCCATGATAAAATAAAAATGTATATAAATGACTTTGGAAAGGGGTGTATCCTGTGGGAAACTACGTGAACACTGGTAATGCAGGCTTTGCCGCCACTGTCCGTGACACCTATGTAGATAAGACGGAATTGATTTCATTTATCAACAGCACGTTGGGAACGAAACGAAAACTTACCTGTGTCAGCAGACCGCGCCGTTTTGGTAAATCCTACGCCGCCCAAATGTTGTGTGCTTATTATGATAAAAGCTGTGATTCCGAAAATCTGTTCGCAGGTCTCAAGGTTGCAAAGGACTGTTCCTATAAAGAATATCTGAATCGTTATGATGTGATTTACCTTGATCTCACATGGTTTATTTCTATAACAGAAAATATCAGGGATACGGTGTCAAATCTGCAGGAGAAAGTAGTGGAAGAGTTACGGGAACTCTGCCCTGACGTGAAACAGGAACAGACATTGCCAGAAACCCTTGCCCGGATCCATGAAGCGACCGGAAAACGATTTATTATCATCATTGATGAATGGGATGCTCTGTTCCGTGAGGCGAGGAATGACCATGGATTACAAGAGCAGTATATCCGGCTTTTGCGTGGTCTGTTCAAAAGTAGCGGACAGACAGACAAGATGATAGAAGCAGCCTATATGACGGGAATCCTGCCGATTAAAAAGTATGGTACGCAGTCGGCAATGACTGATTTTAGAGAATATACCATGCTCCAGCCAGAACCATTGGAGGAATATATGGGATTTACGGAGGATGAGGTTCGTGGATTGTGCCAGGAATCAGAGCTGGGATTTTCAGCAGTACGGGAGTGGTACGATGGATACGTGCTGGGTGGCAATACGCATGTTTATAGCCCCAAATCGGTCATGGATGCATTGGCAAGAAACAGGATAGGGAACTATTGGACGCAGTCCGAAACGTATGAATCATTGAAGATTTATATTGACTTGGATGAAGACGGTCTGAAAGAGGCGATTGTTCAGATGCTTGGAGGAGCGCACCTGAAGATAGATACGGGAACATTCCAGAATGATATGACTTCGATAAAAAGGAAGGATGATGTCCTTACGCTGTTGGTGCATTTGGGTTATCTTTCGTATGATGCCAATGAAAAGCGTGTTTTTATTCCAAATGAAGAAGTCAGACAGGAGTTTGTACGTGCCGTATCGACTGGCAGGCATCAGGAAATTGCGAAGTTGATAAGGAATTCAGATTTCCTTCTGGAACAGACGTTAAGTATGGATGAAGAGGCAGTCGCAGCTGCGATTGAGGAGGTGCACAGTGCGGGGGCGGCGCCTGTCTTCTACAATAATGAACAGGCTTTGAGGAGTACGATACGATTTGCGTATATCAGTTGTATGGATGAATATATGAAAGTGGAAGAGCTGGCCTCTGGGATTGGTTATGCGGATGTAGTCTATATTCCGAAAAAGGGGGCTTCTTTGCCCGTACTTTTGATTGAATTAAAATGGAATAAGACGGAGGATGGTGCGATTCATCAGATTAAAAAGAATAATTATCCACAAGTTTTTCGAGACTATGGAGGGGATGTACTTCTGGTTGGGATTTCTTACGATACTAAGAATAAAAAGCATGCCTGCAGGATAGAAAAGTGGACGGAAGAGATTTAGTATTTCAGAGATATCACCAGCCAGTCTGAGAGAAGGCAATAGAATTTTTTGAGTTCCCCGGTATTGGATTTACAATACCGGGGAATCCGATATTCTTATCTTTATACCGTACATGCAAATAATTATCTGTTTTCACGGATAACCTCCTCAATATTCTTATAAGGCACTTGCCGGAACATATTCTTGATTTCGTCCGTACATTCAAGTGCAATCGCAATCTTTGTCAGAGACAATAATGAGATTTTCCCGGTAGCTTCAAATCGTTTCACAGATCCAAAACTGACACCGCTCATCTCGCTCAATCTCTCCTGTGAAATGGAACGCCGTTTTCGGATGTTCCTTACCCGGTCGGCTAATTGCTGGTTGATTTCATCTGGGGTTTCCCACACATACTCTCTGCGCATACGATATAACTCCTTTTTTAGTATCTATTATAGATAAAATATTATCTAAAAATACAGAAAAAATAAAGAAATAGATAAAATATTATCTATTTCTATTTTACAATTTTCTCGTATGATTGTCCAGACTATTTTGCTTTCAACGATGAATACATGGCAACGCTCAGGATAACAGCTCCGCCCACCAGTTCCCGTACACTGGGAATTTCTCCAAGGAACAACAGCGCATAGACAATTCCATAAACGGTCTCCATTCCGGATACAATCCCGGCGGTCTGAGCTTTCACACTTTTCTGGGCGGTTACATACAGAGAATGTGCGAAAGCCGTACAGACAAATCCCACGAAGGCGACTCCTGCGAAATCCTGCGCCCTCCATGTTGTGTCTATAAGAAACAGCGCCGGAAGCAGCACGATGGCGGCAGACCCCTGTTCGTAGAGACAGATGGTGCGGGCGGCATACCGGGCTGAAAAATATCGGTTTGCCAGCGTCAGGACCGCATAGGTAAGGCTGCATATCATCCCCCAGATAATACCGATGGTGGTATGGTTCGCCATAGAAAATTCTGGTATGGTAATGAGTACGCCGATGAACAGAATCACCGCACTGATCATGCTCTGCCTTCGTATCTTTTCATGGAATACGACTGGTTCTAGGAATGTCAGGAACAATGGGAACGTGGAGAATGTGATTGTCCCGATTGCCACTGTTGACACTTGGATGGACTGGAAGAAGGTCGTCCAATGGGCAGCCATGACTGCGCCTGTGAGAATAATCAGAAAGACGTCTTTTTTGGAATCAAGCCGCAATCTGTCCTTTTTTACAAGTGCGATTACCAGCAGTAATGCAGAAGAGCATACGACTCTTCCAAGGGCTACCATGACTGCGGATACTTCTACGAACTGTGCGACAACGCCTGCAAGTCCGAAGAGCATTACGGCGATATGCAGGTATAGGATATTTTTGTTAAAATGTGTTTGTGTGTCCATTGCCTGGATTCTCTCCTTTGTCTGCTAAACAAATGCTTCTATCAGCAGTTTGTCTTTGTATGGAGTTTCTGTAACTCCAATCTCTTTCTCTTTATTAAAATTGAAGGTAAGCATATACCCTGTCTTTAAATGATGATGCTCCAGATAACGAGCCAACTGAGCTTCCCCTTCCTGATGCCTTGAAGCGCCGCACCAGAGCTTGGCTTCTACAATAAATTGTTCCCCGCCGTAATCAACAATCAAGTCAGTACGCTCCCGGTTTCTGGTTTCTGCTTCTATATAACAATTCCCGGTTCCGTTGATTATTGGTTTCAAGAACAGCATGAAATAACGCCGCCCGTCATCTTCATAGAACTTCTGTCCACGGTCGCCGTAAAGGGAATCAAAATGCTCTACAAATCGTTCTAACACGAATCGCATATTTAAACGCCCATTCTCAATAAATCTTGCCTTATCTTTTAATGCGGCATCATAGATTTCCTCCTGCTGCATAGAGGGGACTGCAAGGAAGAAATTATACAGTAAGGTCTCGAAGATTCTGTTGGCGATCAGAACCTGGCTCTTTGAAACCTTTACAAAACCGAACATAAGTGCGGCTTCAATCGGACGAACACCGATTACATACGCAATTTCTTTTCCTGTAAACAACAGGTCGCGGAGCATGTGTTCCAGATCAGGGTAATCCTCCAGTTTATTAATGAGGGAATCAAATAACGTGTTTGATTCCGTAAGCAAAATGCGGACTGCATCTAAGAAGCCTGTCTTTGTCCATGTAGATTTTGAGGAGTCTCCTTTTACAGTAATCCTCTCGTCCATAAGTTTACAGAGGCGGGAAACCAGGAATGGATAGCCGGAAGTATAATCATAGAGAAGCCCGGATATCTCCGGAATATTCATGCCTGTATGGTGGTCGCATTCGTAATCTTCAAGCATTCCCGCAATCTCTCCGGCAGAAAAACTCATATCGATGAGAAAATCCGCAGCAATGTTCCAAGGACTGTTATTCTTGTGCGCCTCGTCCGGACGGAGCTTATGACGGATGTTTCTGATATCGTAAACGCCGGCAAGAATCACAGACTGGAAGGTAGGTTTTATATCTCTGTTCATGTAATAGCCCCGAAGCTGTGCAAGGAAATCCATAAATACCGTGTTATTTGCAGCACTGTCAACTTCGTCAATCATCAGGACAACTGGTCTGTCAGATGTGCCGCACCATTGGCTTAAAATCTTGAATAGTGCCGAGAGGGTGGTATTGTTCAAAGATTTCCCGGCAGACATGGACAGCTTCTCTTCAATATCCTTGGGGATATCCGGCACGCAGTCCAGTAGTTCATTAGAAAAAGCGGATGTAAAAGCCATTTCATTTTCAAAATCCCCATGGCTCATCATCTGGAAATCCAGGCTGATTACCAGATATTCGTCTGCCAGGAAGCGTGCAAGCGCCCTAAGGGTTGTGGTCTTACCGTACTGGCGGGCGCGGTTTATTGTAAAATATTCTCCCTGGTCAATCATCTTTTTGATTGCATTCAGCTTTGGCTGAATATTGACCATATAGTGATAATTTGGTTTGCAGTCGCCATTGATATTGAAGAATCTGCTCATTTTTTGCACCATACCTCTCTGAACGGTTATGAAATACGGTTTAATACTATCATGTGATGGTGGAAATAGCAAGTGGATAGGAAGCAGATTTAGCAGCGCATTATATGATCCGCAGGATAAGATTTATGCAGTTTAACTAAAAAGCCGGTATAGAAATGTTAAGAAAACGTGCAGAACTGCAAGATAAAAGCGGTGGTATTTTCTGTCTTCCCGCCGTATACTTGTTTTACAACAAAACAAGAGAGGAGAACCATATGAACTTAGGTAACAGTTTATTCCATGCACGGAAAAAATGCGGGCTTTCACAGGAAGAGGCAGCACAGCGGTTAGGAGTGAGCAGACAGACCGTTTCCAAATGGGAGACAGATGAGACGCTTCCGGATATCCGCCAGTCCAAGAAGATGGCGTTACTTTACAACCTGTCACTGGACGAATTGATAGATTTTGATATTGACATCAGGGAAATTCAGGAGGCAATCCAGCGGACGAGCCAGGAAACCGAGGAGAAAATCGACTGGACAAGCGCATGGGGAAAGAAGTACCCCATCCTGCTTAGCTATCAGAAGGAAGTCAATACGCCTAATTACGAGGTGCGCCTTGGTGTGATGATAGACGAACTAAAAGCGGAGTATGGATATTCAGAAATGGATGCATTTCTGGTGTTGAAAGATATTCTGGCGAAGGTATGGAAGGAGCGGAAAGCTCGTATGAAATAATTAGATGGCAGGAGGATTCCCGGGGATTTTTCCGGATTCTCCTGCCATCTTAGCAATCGCTATTCTTTTTGAATAAACGGATTTCCCCGGTCAGAGCCAGACGTTCAATTCAGCGGTCCGGAGTAGTGTCTGGAACGGTAGTCTCTCGGTGACATCCCGTATACATGTTTGAACGCCCTTGAGAAATGAAGCTGGTTCGGGTAACCGACTGCATTTCCGATATCTTTAATAGATAATTTTGTTGCGGTCAAAAGCTGTACCGCTTTTTTCATCCGGAAATTAATTAAAAATTCCTGTGGATTGACGCCCAGATTTTCCCGGAAAATTTTCCCCAGATAATTCCGGTGGATCTGGCAGGAATTTGCGATATCTGCGACAGAGATGTCTGTGTGGAAATGCTGGTCTATGTAAGTCATTGCCCACTCCAGATAATATTTGCTCATTCCTTCTGTCTTAGGCGTTGTCTTTGCAGTAGATGAACGCATCAGACAGTCTAAGAACATATAAAGATAGGACATCAGATGGAAAGGAGTCTCATCCTGATGATGGCAGATGTAGAGCATACAGTCCTTCATTTTAGCGGATAACAGTTTATCCGAAGAGCGGTAGACGGGATTGTCTGCAGAAAGCCCGGCAACCAGCATTGCCTCTTTTGCGTGCATGCCGTCGAATTCAATCCAGGTGTACTCCCAGGGATGGTCTTCCGTTGCCGTGTAAGTAGTAATCTGTTCAGGAACAATTAGAAAGCCCTGGCCGCTTCGGATATGGTAGGTATGGTCCACGCCGTCTGTATCCGTTGCCTGTAGTTTTCCTGCGCCGGATATGACGTAGTGAAACAGATAATGAGACCGGACATGGGGACCGAAGGAAGATAAAGGATCATTCTGCGCATACCCGAACTGATACATACATAAGTCTATAAAATTCTGATTATGAAACACATGAAAAATATCATTCATAACAAAATGTCTCCTTTGATTTGTGATACATTTTATCTGCTAATATCATCTAATCATAAAATATACCAAAATGCAAATAGAAATATTAAAAATGACCATAAATATGTCATTGTGATATATATATGGATTACACAGGCTTTTCAATTAGCAGGAGAATATGGTTATAATATAGATAATCCAAAGGATTGGCGTGAAAAGAATGAAACCGGCCGGTTTATTCGTAATGTGTGATTTTGGTATATTTTGCGTCTTTATATCACTATATTTTGGAAGGAAGGCAGATGAATGGTATATCGTAAGCCTTCCTAAGAGCCGCCGCCGAACCACGGGCAGCGGGCACAATACGAATAAACGGGAGGAAAGAATATGGACAAATGGTTAAAAAAGGAATGGCTGTCACGATTGCAGGAACCATGGTCTTCGGGCTTGCGGCTTGCGGTTCAAAAGGAAACGGCGGTTCTACAGACGGGCATCTGGTATTCCAGATCTGGGACCAGGGACAGAAGGCGGGCATGGAAGCCATGGCAGAAGCCTACACAAAAGAGCATGAAGGCGTTACGATTGAGGTACAGGCAGTCGGTTGGACGAGTACTGGACGAAACTGGAAGCGTCTGCCACGAGTAATTCTATGCCGGATATTTTCTGGATGCATTCCAACCAGATCTACAAATATGCGGACAACGATATCCTTGCAGACTGCTCAGACATCGTAGACGCCGCCAATTACTCAGAAGTATCTGTGGCAAATGCCACAGGCAGCGACGGCAAGATTTACGGCGTCCCCAAGGATAAGGATATTGTAGGGTTTCTTTACAACAAGGAATTATTTGACAAGGCAGAGGTAGAATATCCGGACGACACCTGGACTTGGGACGACTTGGAGAGTGCGTCGCAGCAGATTTACGATAAGACCGGAAAATACGGCTACATGGCATATTCCCATGACCAGATCGGGTACTGGAATTTCGTTTACCAGAATGGCGGGCAGATTTTAAATGACGACGGCACGAAGGCGGAATATACAGAAGCCGCAACTGCAGACGCTATCAGATATTATGTAGAAATCCAGAAAAATGACTGGTGTCCCACACAGGAACAGTTTGCCAACACAGGAGCGGCAGAAATGTTCTTCTCCGGTGAAGGTGCCATGTATTATGCGGGCAACTGGGATTTGATTAACTTGTGTACCACCTATGGCGATATGAATGGAAAATGGGATGTTGCAATGCTCCCGAAATGTCCGGATCCGGCAAACGGCGATGGACGTGCTTCTATCTCAAACAGCGTGTCCTACGCGACGGCGGCAAAAGGAAAGAACAAAGAGCTTGCCATGGATTTCCTTAAGTTTTTAGGCTCAGAGGAAGCGCAGAAGATTCAGGGTGAGTCCGGTGCGGCAATCCCGGCGTATAATGGTCTTGAGGATGCATGGGTACAGAGCTTTGCAGACAAGGGCTATGAGCTTACCCTTGAGAATCTCATCGGGGAGTTTGAATACAGTGTGAAATATGTGAACAATCCCTCCAGACCCTCCTGGGAGCCTAAAGTAGAACAGACTATGCTTGACATTTATGCGGGAAGTGTGACGATAGACGAGGGCATTGAGAAAATGCAGTCTATCGTGACAGAGGCAATGGAAGAGTAGAGAAAATAGTGATAGATGGGGGAATTCTTGATGAACAGAAAGAAAAAAGGATTTGACCAGGATAATAAATGGGGCTACCTCATGGTAGCGCCCACCATTATTGGTCTTCTTGTCTTAAATGTGTATCCGCTGATTGATACTATCATATTAAGTTTTTCATCTGCACAGGTATTTGGCGGACGCAAGTTCATAGGACTTGCCAATTACACGAAGATGTTTTCAGACGCCGAGTTCTGGCGTGCCACATGGAATACGGTGCTGTTCTGTATCCTGACGGTTCCGGTGGGAGTGCTGCTTGCGTTGGTGATTGCAATCTTGCTGAATGCTAAGATTAAAGGGAAGGTAGTGTTCCGTGCGATTTTCTTCCTCCCGATGGTCGTAGCGCCGGCGGCAGTCGCCATGGTATGGAAATGGATGTTTAACTCGGAGTACGGGATTATCAATACGGTGTTCCATACCAGTATTGACTGGATTACGAACCCCAATGTGGTGATCATTACCGTGGCGATTGTGGCAATCTGGAGCGCACTGGGATATGATGCGGTGCTGCTGTTGTCAGGCATCCAGAATATTTCCAAGAGCTATTATGAAGCGGCAAGCTTAGATGGGTGTACGAAACTCCAGCAGTTCCGATACATTACCCTTCCCATGGTGTCGCCTACCTTGTTCGTGGTATTGATTATGCGGCTGATGGCGTCTTTAAAGGTGTATGATCTGCTGTATATGATGGTGGGAGAAGGCAATCCGGCGCTGAGCAAGGCGCAGTCGCTCATTTACCTGTTCTACCGGGAGTCATTCATATCCGGGAACCGGGGATATGCGTCGGCGATTGTAATCTGGACGGTGCTCTTGATTGGAATAATTACGGCAGTTCAGTTTGTAGGTCAGAAGAAATGGGTTAATTACGAAGTTTAGGGAGGTGGTATCACATGAGACAGAAGAAAAATGCGACAACGCTGCTTACATATATTGCTTTGCTCATCGGTTCGGTTATTATGATTTTCCCGTTTGTGTGGATGCTTCTCACCTCTTTTAAAACAAATGCGGAGGTCATGCAGATACCGCCGACAATCCTGCCGGCGAACTGGGATTTCAGCTCATTTTCAAAGGTAGTGGATCTGCTTCCATTTGGGAATCTTTACCTGAATACGGCTTTGATGATTTTCCTGCGGGTTGTCTGTGCGGTGGTGTTCTGCTCCATGGCAGGTTATGCATTCGCAAAATTGAATTTTAAAGGGAAGAACATTCTGTTTACGCTGATTATTGTCCAGCAGATGATACCGGGACAGATTTTCATTATTCCGCAGTACCAGATGATTGCGAAGATGGGGATGACGGATACCATATTTTCGTTGGTATTTCCGGGTGTTGTCAGTGCGTTCGGGACATTCTTTCTGAGACAGGCGTATATGGGGATTCCGGATGAGGTGGCGGAGGCGGCATATCTGGACGGGTGTACCAGATGGCAGACGTTTACGAAGATTATGTTTCCGCTTACGAAGTCCTCGGTTGCGGCGCTCTCGGTATTTACGGCGGTATTTGCCTACACAGATTTGATGTGGCCGTTGGTTGCGAATACGAATATTAATTCTACGACGTTGTCGGCAGGACTTTCCAGCCTGAACGGGCAGTTCAGCACGAATTATCCTGTGCTGATGGCGGGTTCGCTTCTGGCAATGCTGCCGATGGTAGTGCTGTATCTGTGTTTCCAGAAGCACTTCATCGAGGGCGTAGCTATGACAGGAGGCAAATAGACAGACACTTTCTATTTTATTGCACACCTTTTGGACAGGGCATTCCTTTGTAGCTGGAGGGATGTCCTGTCTGCATCTTCTGATTCTTGTTTCTTTTGATATGTGATGATGTTTTCCTAAGAAATAGGTGGCACTATGTAAATTAATGAAAGAAAGGCGGGGAATATCAGTACAAATATCTTATATGGAGTTATCGTGCCCGGGCTGCCAGTCGATATATTATGTATACCCTGGGGGCACACCGTAAAGCATGCCCCCAAGGGGTATGCCTAATGTACACAATGCTCTGACGGAGCATATATCTGATAGAAGGAGGTCGAAACAATGAGTCAATGTACCTGTTGGCGTGCCACGGCATTGCAGCCGGTTACCCCGTGGAGGGATAAGATTTCTTCCGCACAGATGGAGCAGATCAGGAAGAATTTTGCATCAGTGAAACCCATGAATGAGGAGCCTCTTGCGCTTCCCAAAGGCGCTTCGTCTGAGACGCCGGTGAATCGTTCTCCCGTGGTGGTCGAGTATGGGCCTGTAAGACCGTACTATACAGGATATGCCAGAATTGATAATGCGGTTACAGATGCCTTAAGAGGCAAGAGCCAGGAACTCAAAGACAGCGTCTATGATATTATCTGGAATGATTTCCTTCCCAATGACGTACATGGTGTGGAGGAGACGGACCGGCTGGCCCGCATCAGCTTAGGAGTTGAGAAAGCGGAGTATCTTGCCGGTCAGTTTATGGATGAAAAGACGAAAGGATCCTTCATGACGGCAATGCGTTCCATCGCCAGGATTGGCATGGAAGGAAAACGTGTCGGTTCCTGCCAGATGGAGTACAGGGTAAAGCATGCCATCGGTCTGGATGGAAATGGTTATGTGCATGAGGACAGCAGGGGAGAGGTAAGTTTTGCAATGCAAAAGTATGATCCCGAGGCGTATGCGGCGTACCAGAGACTGAAAAGCTCTTCCGGAGAGGATACGGGGGCGTCGGCCATGTTTTCCATGGAGTGGATGCTTAAGAATATTGACCTGGTTGCAGCCGGCAGGCCAGGGTATCAGAAATATCAGGATAAGCAGTATGAAAAGCTGTATCAGGTAAAGCTGGACCGGACATTTTCCGGAGCGGATACCAGCAGTAAGGAGAACTTTCTTTCATCCATCAAGGAGAAGCTTATGGCTAACCGGGAACTGCAGCTTGACTTTTTTATGAATCAGATTGCACAGATGACGAAGGGGCCGGGCGGATACCTGGTCAGCAGGAGGATGGTTCTGTCGGGCCGGGCATAATGAAACCCGCAGGCCATCAGATAATTAGGAAATAAAAGGCATAGTAGAAATCCCCCTCTTTCTTGACAAGAAGGAGGGGGATTGTTAGACTTGTATCGTGGATTTCTTTCTGGTCAGCAGACAGGCGGTCTGCCAGGCGACTGGAAGAGCAAGGGAAAATCAGAGGGAAACGGATGGTTCTATGACAGAGGAAAGCAGAACGATGAAGAAAAACAGAATCAAACTGGCCATTAGTGCAGCATTGTGGATGGCAGCCCTGATCTTAAGCGGGGCTGCCAGGCTGACAGGAACTTTTGCCCAGTGGTACAGCACCCATATCTATCCGCTGTGGGTGGGGAGCGTGGGGCGTCTCATGGGATACTGTCCTGTTTCCGTGTCGGAGATGCTGCTGTACCTTCTTCTGCTTGGTGCGGTGGTATGGACTGCCGGAAGAATCTCTGGAAAGATTGCCGGGCGGGGGCTGTATCATGGATTCTTGAATCTGTTTCTCCTGGCGGCGGTTCTTTGTTTTCTGTATGTAGTAAACTGCGGGATTAATTATCATCGGGAGTCATTTTCGGACAGTTCGGGAATCCAGACCGGGGAATATTCTGCAAAGGAACTGGAAGCGGTGTGTATCTGGCTGACGGAGGAACTTGCTGACTACAATGGTAAGATTGAACGGAATGAGGACGGAGGCATGAGGCTTGACCTGCCGGCAGAGGAAAATGCGGTGAAGGCCATGGAGAGGCTGGCGCAGGAGTATCCGGAACTTAACGGGTATTTTCCCAGGCCGAAGGAACTGGTGAACTCGTGTATTCTCTCGGTTCAGAATCTGACAGGGGTGTATTCTCCTTTTACCATTGAGGCGAATTTTAACGGGGATGTGCAGGATTATGTGATTCCGTTTACGGCCTGCCATGAATTGTCCCATCTGCGGGGGTTCATGCAGGAGCAGGAGGCCAATTTTATTGCATTTCTGGCCTGTGTGACCAGCGGGCAGGAGGCCTTTGCGTACAGCGGGTATCTGTCCGGGTGGATTCAGTGCATGAATGTGCTGTATAAGGCGGATTATGATACCTGGATGGAGGTGCGAAGCCGGCTTGCCCCGGAAATAGAGGCGGATCTTAAGCTTAACAGAGAGTTCTGGGCAAAATATGACGGCACTATCGCAGAAGTCTCGAATAAGGTCAATGATACCTATCTGAAGGCCAATGGACAGAAGGATGGAGTGAAGAGTTATAACCGGATGGTAGATCTGATTGTTGCATATTGTAAGAGTGAGGGGATTGTACGGTAAGAAGGGTGTACGTTTGTGTATACCCAAAGGTACACCGTGATGTATGTATGGAGTCTGAGAAGAGGAGGAAGAAGATGAGTAACGGGACTGAGGTAAAGGAGAGGTCATGTATTGACTGTGCGGTGAAGAATTGTGATAAGATGGATAAGACGTATCCCGAGTTCTGTCTGACCACGCACATGGACCAGGAGGTATACCAGGAGGCGATGGCCTGTTATGAGGAGGAAGAGAACCATAGGACCATGGTCGCTGCGGCAGAAGTAGAGTATGAGCATTACTGCCAGTACACAAGAGTAGAAGAGATTATGGAATTTGCCCGGAAGATGGGGGCGAAGAAGATCGGGATTGCGACCTGTGTGGGACTCCTCAAGGAGAGCCGGACACTGGCGGCCATCATGAGATCGCATGGATTCGAGGTTTTCGGGATTGCCTGTAAGGCAGGGGCGACACCGAAGACATCCGTGGGGATTCCAAAGGAGTGCAACGGGATCGGCCTTAATATGTGCAATCCGATTCTGCAGGCGAAAATGCTGAATCATGCGAAGACGGATCTGAATGTTGTGGTGGGGCTGTGTGTGGGACATGACAGTCTGTTCTATAAGTATTCGGAAGCGCTGACCACAACAGCGGTGACGAAAGACCGGGTAACGGGGCATAATCCTGCGGCGGCCCTGTATACGGCAGATACCTATTATAAAAAGCTGAAGGAGTAAAGAAGCTATTACGTCAGAACGGGCTGGCGGGGAAAGACATTGTGCAGTCTTCCCACCAGCCCTTTTGTCAGGCTTCTATAGTCTGATTCCGGCCAATGCGTCTGCAAATGCAGTGTTGACCGATTCCTCTTTCTGATTTTTCAGATATTTCTGCACGTCCTTCTTCGTGACACCGGCGCCTTCTTTTTCCCGCCGGGCCTTGAACGCAGAGAGTTTCTCCTTGTATCCGCAGGTGCAGACAAAGGTTTCTTCCTCTCCTTTCCTGATGAGTTCCATCTTCTTATGGCAGTTGGGACAGCGTGCATTGCTTAAGCGGGCAACGGTCTCCCGGTAGCCGCATTCCCGGTCCTGGCACACCAGAAGACGTGCATTCTTGCCGTTGACAGCAAGCATGCGTTTCCCGCAGCGGGGACATTTGGTATTGGTCAGATTGTCATGACGAAAGGCGCCGTCGGCAGAACGGATTTCCTCAATTAATTCTTTCGTATACCCTTGAATTTCTGCAAGAAAGGCAGTCTCCTTGTGCCGCCCTCTGGCAATGTCTGCAAGCTGCATCTCCCATTGTGCCGTAAGTTCCGGTTTCTTCAGGTCTTCGGGCACCAGTGTCAGAAGCTGCTTTCCCTTGGAAGTAATCAGGATTTCGCTGCCCTTTTTTTCAATGAGAAAAGAATGGAACAGCTTCTCGATGATGTCAGCCCGTGTGGCAACCGTTCCCAGCCCGCCGGTCTCCCCAAGCGTCTTTCTTGCCCTTGCATCCTGGGATTCCATGTACCGGGCAGGGTTTTCCATCGCTGTAAGGAGGGTGGCCTCGGTAAACCGGGCCGGTGGTTTTGTCTTCCCTGTCTGGAGGGCCGGGTTAGAAATTGGCAGCTTTTCCCCCTTTTTCAAAGATGGCAGGGTCTGCTCTGTTGTCTGGAATCCATCTTTCTCGTCCTCATTTTCCTCATTTTCATCGAAATGATCTGCCTCATAGACGGCTTTCCAGCCTTGGGACAGAACCCGTTTTCCCCTGGCGGTAAAGCATTGACCGGCGGTGGTGGCTTTCAGCGTGGTCTGCTCGTATTCGAATGGAGGATAGAGGACGCTGATGAAGCGGCGCACTACCAGATCGTAGATCTTTCGTTCTTCGCTGCTCAAATGCTCCAGAAGAACCGCTTCTTCGGTGGGAATGATGGCGTGATGGTCGCTGACCTTCTTATCGTCTACAAATGCCTTGCTGGTCTTAAGAGGCATTTTCAGCAGCTGAGGGATGAACTTCTTGTAGGGGCCGGTATTGCAGGCCTTCAGCCGTTCTTTGATGGTAGGCACAATGTCCGTGCCGATATACCGGGAGTCTGTCCGGGGATAGGTGAGTACCTTATGGTTTTCATAAAGCCGCTGCATGATATTCAAGGTCTCTTTGGCAGAAAACCCAAACCGCCGGTTAGCATCCCGCTGTAATTCCGTCAAATCATAAAGTCCTGGTGCAAAGGTCTTTTTCCCGGTCTTCTGTACGTCTGTTACGGTAAGCTTCTGTCCTTTAAGATTGATCCTGACTTCTTCCAGAAACGGCTTCTGAAAAGAACGGGTACTTCCGTTTTTATCATTCTGCCATGTCCACCTGATAGTTCCGGCAGTACAGGTAAGCCCATAATATTCCCTGGGGCAAAAGCTTCGGATCTCTTCCTCCCGCTTTGCAATCATGGACAGAGTGGGAGTCTGGACACGTCCGCAGGAAAGCTGGGCGTTGTACTTGCAAGTTAAGGCCCGGGTGGCATTGATTCCCACCAGCCAGTCTGCCTCGGCCCGGCTTCTTGCCGCATGGTAGAGGGCAAGGTATTCCCGTCCGTCTTTTAAGTTGGCGAATCCTTCCCGGATTGCCTTGTCGGTGACAGAGGAAATCCAGAGTCTTCTGACAGGTTTGCAGCAGCCCGATTTCTCAAGGATCCAGCGGGCCACCAGTTCCCCTTCTCTTCCGGCATCCGTGGCAATGATGATGTCTTCGATATCCTTGCGGAACAGCTGGGACTTGACATTGTGATACTGTTTGGCCGTCTGTTTTATAACGATTAGTTCCCATTTTTTCGGAATCATGGGAAGGTAGGAAAGATTCCATTCCTTGAACTTCTTGTCGTATTCTTCGGGGTCTGCCAGAGTGACAAGATGGCCAAGGGCCCATGTAACCACGTACTGGCTTCCCTCTATGGCTCCGGCAAGATTCTTCCGGCAGTTCAGTACCCGGGCAATATCCCGGGCAACAGATGGTTTTTCTGCTAAGATTAATGATTTCATTTTTCTGAAAACTCCTTATCTAGATCGCTTACTTTATTCAACATAGCGGATTTGAAAACGTTTGTCAACAGTATTATGAAAGTTGTTTCCAGGTCGATATTATAAGTATAACATGAGGTTTTTTGGCAAGGAGAAAAGGGGGATATCAATGAAAGTAACGAACAGCAGAGCTTACTCCGATTCCCAGGTTTCACGATTACGGATGGATTCCAGAAAAGATGTTGAAAATAATACGGCGGCAGAACAGTCCGATGCAGCTGCCATGATGAAATATCTGAAGCAGACATATAAGAATATTAATTTTAGTGTCCTTTCTTTTGAGAACCATCAACAGATTTCCCAGTACGGAGCCGGACAGACAGGGACGAATCACGTGGTTCTCTCTGAGGAATTACTGGAGAAGATGGGTACCGATGAGGATCTGCGTAAGCATGTGGAGAACATTCTGAACCATATGGATCAGTACCAGAAGTCGGCAAGTGTTGATGCGCTGCTTCGGAATAAGGAACTGGTGGGCATGGGGCTTGTGATCGGCGAGGATGGCCAGGTGTCCAGATGGACGGCCATGAAAAAGAAAGAAGAGGATACCGGCAACACCTGGTGGCGGGATCAGAAGTCTACCTCTTTCTATGCAAGTGCGAAGAAGAAGAGTCCGAAGGTCAGCTCTTACAGCTATTCCCATACGACCAGCATGATGCGGCTGGCAAGTGCAAGGAATGTGACTTCCGTGAAGGGATTGATTTCTGCCAAGTATGGGGAGATCCAGCGGGTGAAGTCTCAGGTGGCTGATCCGGCGGAGGCTGCGAAGATTGTGGGGAAGATTAAGGCGGTAATCAGAAGCGGCAACATCAAGATTGCAAGGCTTCATAAGGAAGAGAATCTTATGCTTCGTCAGAAGGCGGCAGAGAGGAAGATGAAGGAAAAGCTGGCTCTGCAGCTGGCACAGGAACTGAAGCGTAAGCAGAAGGCCAGAATGGGGCAGGAACACTGTCAGACCTCAACAGCGCATATGGACGATGTGATGCCGAATTCTTCCATGAATGATGAGCAGTTCAGGCAGATGGCAGAGCAGTATGTAGATTCTATGTCATCTTCGGCGTTGTCAGCGGAAGCTGCAGCAATGCTGGGAAATACGACGGCCGGAGGAGTGAGCGTGGAGGTCATGTCGGCACCTGTTACATCCGTAGAATTTATCGATTGTTCGGCGTAGAACGAAGCAGTGAGGCTGCCGGAAAAGGTTATTTTCTGGCAGCCTCTTTATAATATAAAAGGAGGAAACTGTAGTAAAGACGAGTCAGTTATCTCTTTTTTAATATCTCATCCAATACCTGTCGAGAGGCTGTTGCTGAGGCTTTCTGGTTCTCTGCGGCAGCTTCTTTTAATTCTGTCCGTAAAATGGGAATTTCCTTGGGGGCGTCTATGGCGAGCTTTACCCAGTCTGTTCCGGCATCAACGACGGTCAGCGTAATATTCTGATTAATGGTAAGGGATTGTCCCTTGCGGCGTTGCAGTATAAGCATATTATGAATCCTCCTTATGAACCATGTCGCCGAGCGCATGCCGGAACGTATATTCCGGCTGTTCCAGAATCACCTGTTTAGCTTTCCGGTTCAATGCGTTGACAACGAGCGGAGCCTTTAAATTCACGGTTGATTCCGCAACAGAATCCCGGATTACGCTGATTACATAGTAGGAGATGTCCTCAACAGAGTCCGCCCCCAGTTCCCGCAGATCTCCTGCAGACAGAACCGGTGCATAGTCGGGGAAGATGCCAAAGGGATTCATCAGTATAAATGAAAGTGTCTCATCATCCAGGCACTGCAGGGAGATCATAGAATCATCTTCCTCCTGGAATGGAATGGGGAGATACTTTGTATGAGATTCAAAGCCAATCAGCCCATTAATGATGTGAATGGAGTCTGATTCTTCATAAGAAACAGTTCCGAAATATTTTGCATTTATGTTCAATGTATGTTACCTCCAAGGAATCAAGTGTATTGTGTTTTCGTACCCAAAGGGTATCGTAAGCAACACTGTCCCAGCCCATAGTGTATCAAATACTAATAATATGTGAAAAAGTAAGGGCTTTTTAAGCCCTTACATCTATTGGTTCATAATTAGGATCAGCACTCGGCGGTACATAGATCGGTCCACCAATATATTCGATGACAACATCAGGATGCTGGGTAATGGACATCTCAATATTGCCAGGGATAAATTCAAAATTGCCATTTGCCACTTTGAGGTCAAAATTCAATTTATCCATCTCATAATTGATCGTCAGATCAGCAGCTTCATAGTCGATATCAACAGGGGCAGAAGGGGTGAATCCAAGCTGGAATTCTCCGGTAGCAGGAGCTGTTCTCTGCTGCATGATCTGTCCGATTACATCCTGGCCGATATCTGCTTTCAACAGAAGCTGTCCTTCCTGTGCAAGCTGTGCCGTTGCGCTGTAAGCGGCTTCTTTTCCTGCCTGTGCAGTCTGGGCAACATTTCTGGTTGGTGTAGGTACAACCGAATTCCTTGCCTCAGAAGCATCCAGGTTCAGTTTCACAGGACGACTCTTGATCGATAGTCCGCCATCATTACGGCTGATCTCCAATTCTGCCTTTGACCGGGAATATTCCAGCCGGGCATTATTGACTTTCAGCTCATACTGAATAGGAACCGTTGTAATTCTGATGAGTTGATTCATATAAGACTTCCTCCTTTCTCATTCCTATGCTTTTTATTATTTCATAAAATCAATAAAAGATGGTGTCAATATATTGTTGCCGACCTTGAGGGAGGCGTTGTAAGCATACTGAGCCCAGGAAAAATTCATAATTGCCTCTGCCATGTCAACGTTCACGACATTGTCAATCTGTGTGGCAAGGTTGATCTCACTGGTCTCCAGACGGTCCTTCGTGGTGGTAAGGAATTCCGTCTGCGTACCAAGCTCGGTAATCTTCTCAAGAACCTGTTCCCGTCCGCCGGGAATCTTCTTGCCTGTATTGGGGTCTTTGTAAATACCATCAAATTTCTCTAAGAGCTCACGGTATCTTTCATAATTATCCTCGGTAAAATCTTCTTCTTTCAATATATCAGAAATCTCACCCATTAAAAGAACCATGTTCTTCGGATCTTCAATGCCATCCTTATTGGGCGGATATTTCCCATATCCGACCACGTTAATTCCAGGAAGACTGGTATTAAAAGCGTTGGAACTGTCAATAATATCCTTCTTCTCCCGGGTCATACCGAAACCTAAATCCACATAGAGAGAATCGTTTGATAATTTCTCCAGGCGTTCTTCCGATTTCGTGGGATCGGCATCAACCAGCTGGCCGTCTTCATCGTAGAGATTACCAGTAGTGACATCAACATTCCGGTAAAGCAAAACCTGCTTTTTATCTCCATCGGGGAGTGCCGGGTCTTCTGGTACATCAATCAGTTTAAACGGAGCGGTCTGGCCATCGCCGCCGGCAAATACATATTTTCCTTCATAGCTGGCATTCAGGCTTAATACCATGTTCTCCTGTGCGCCTTTCCATGCAGCCGCATAAGTCTCGCGGATGGAAAGTTCACTATTAGTTCCGTTCAGCGCTTCAAGTCCGTACTGTTTGCTTAAGTGCTGTGCAAGATTGTTGATCTGCATAGCGGCATCTTCCTGTGAATCCTGGAAAGACTGTACATCCTTCACAAGATTCAGGTAATCGTCATTTCTTACATACTTACGTTCCAGGACGGCGGCACGCAATGCATTGCCCGGATCCTCCGCCGTGGAATTGAACTTCCGTCCCGTCATAACCTTGACTCTGGCAGAATCAAGGTTAGCAAGGGAGTTTCCAAGATTGGACTTGTAATTTCTTAATATCTGATTCGTAGTAATTCTCATTATGTTACCTCCCCTATTACCTTCCGACTACGCCGGTTCCATTAATCAGTTTGTCAAGCGCCTCATCCAGTGTGGTCAGGAATCTGGCGGCAGCGCTGTAAGACTGATTATAATGAAGCAGATCCATACCTTCTTCATCCAGTTGTACGCCGGATACGGCGTCCCTGGAATTCGCAGTCTCATTGAGAACAGAAATCTGGTTTGCCAGCATGGTGTTCGCAGACTTGTAGTCAATACCAAGTGTTGCCTCGATATTGGCAAAACAGTCATGAAAACTTCCCTTATAGAAGGTAATGTCGTTGCCGGCACTATTCTCGGCTACAAAGGTAATGTCTTTTTCTAACAATTTGACCATCATCAGAATGTTCTCATTGGCTGTGGAACCAGTCTCTTTATCCGTAACTACATAGTTATTGGAAGCGGTGATTCCATAAGTACCGTTGGCCCAACCGGCTGCAATCTTGATATTACCGGCAGTAAAATCTTCAGAACCATCGCTTGTTTCAAACAATGGATTCCATTTTTCATAAACCGACTGAGGATTCAGGACTTCTTCAATCTTTGCAGGATCCGTAATCTCAACCATAGTACTGCCGGGAGTATAAATGATACCATAAAAGGTAGTATTTTCATCAATCTCAACATTACGGGTATATAAAAGATTACCGTCACTATCTTTCATCTCATTGCCGTCTTTATCCTTAGCCGGAACATATACAGGTTCATAATTGGGAGCGGCGGCAGTACCTGTATTTACATAATAAGAGGACTGAGGAGCATAAAGCGGATTTCCAGCTTCATCTGTGACAGGAACATAACCTGCCGGTACCTCATCACCAGCGGCAACAGTAACTCTGACCGGATTGCCGTCGGCATCCTTTACAATATTGGCTTTATTAAACTCTTTTGCAAGAGTATCTACCAGACCATCCAGGACTTTTTCATAATACCCAAGCCCCTTAAAGTCAGAACCATCAAAATCACCGGACTTATTCAGAAAATCCAGAGTCCCCTTCAAAGTACCGGATCCAAGAATATCGGTCACATCGGTAGTGGCGCCTCGGGATTCGTGAAGCAGAAGCTTAACAGGAACCTCCGTTACATTGGCGTCAAACCGGGCAAACCGGCTGTCCGTAATAAGAGCATGCTTCTCTCCCTGTGTATCTGTAAAATTCACGTGCAGAACCTCTACAAACTGTCCCGGGCCCACTTCCTGGTTCTTGTATTTTACCGTAATCGGAAGGAAACTTCCCAGTTCATCCAGTAACTGGTTCCTCTGATCCTGCAGTTCAAGAGCAGGATTACCGAGAATCTGGCTGTTCTTAATACTGTTATTCAGTTCTGCAATATTCTCCAGTGTCTTGTTCAGATCTGCGATATCCGTGGTCTGGAAGCCCATCTGCATATCTTCCCGGACATCCTGAAGTCTGACGGAATTCTCACGGAACAGATTCAGAAGGATCTGCATATTGGAACGCACCATAGTATCATTCTCCTGGTTACCAACCTGGGTAGAAAGCGTACTCAGAGAACTGGTAAGGGAAATGAAAGCGGCGCGGACCCCTTCCATGGTCGCTTCGTCAAAAATAGGGGTTAACTGTTCAAATCCGGCTGCATGTGCATCCGTGGTTCCCAGCTTGCTGATCTGGGAGCGGTATTGTGAATCCAGGAACGGATCACGCAGCTGGGAAATACCTGTCATCTCAACACCATAACCAACCTTGATGTTGGCTTTTGCATTATAAAAATCACCTTTCTGGACATTCAGACTGGCAATATCCAGCCGCTGTCTGGTATATCCAGGGGTATTGATATTGGTTATATTCTGACCGACAACATCCAGAGCACGCTGGCTGGCAGCCATACCAAGCTGTGCCGTGGTGAATCCGGCAAACGTAGAACGTATCATAGCAATTCCTCCTTCTGATCTGTCCGCATGGCACTCTGTATGCGTCCGATTCCGATGAAGAAATGGCCGCATACCTGAAACATGAGCTTCACGCAGCTATTAAATGGAACGACTGGTAAAGTGGTTCCTCTTATTATCATCTCTTTTTTGGCCTGCGGCAGAATAAGTGGCTTTTCCAGGGCCTTCTGCGGCTATGGCGGATTGTATCACATGAAGATTCACTTCAATGATATCTCTTGCACTTCCGCTTACTGACTGGAAGGTACGGACCCGCTCTGCCAGCCGGTCAAACAGAGGCTTCAGAACAGCTGCATCTTCTTCCGGCGCATGTTCCAGAATCTGCCGGAAAGTATACCCTTCCATGCCAAGAAGCTTCTGCTGCGCTTCCCGCTTCTGCTCTAATCCGCGTAACTGTAGAACAGCAGCCTGCTCTTTATGCATACAGCCTTCTACAAACGAGACACGGTTCTTGACTGCAGCATCGAGTTTCTCCTGTTCTATTGGGATCAGATGATCAAAAAGAGCAATAAACTCTTCTATAATCTTACTAAAAGCCGTAAAATCATTCATCCTTTATCCTCCTACAGCAGCAGCATCCGGGCTGCTATGGCATGGGCATCCACCTGATAGGTGTTCGATGTAACCTGGTTCTGCAGATTATGGATCTTATCTGCAGATGCCATATTCTTAATCTCAGAAGACAACTGCCGGGCAAGTGACTTGGCAAACGTATGCTCTTCTATCTGTCTGGGGTCAGACTTTATAATAATAGCATCGAAGTTGTGTTCATCGTTAGAAACTACGGAAGGAGTAGAATTTTCCTTGGTATGAATACGCAGGTCTGTGAAATTATTCATCACATTATTATTAGTTGAAATTTTCATACTGGACTCCTTTTTTCATAAAATTTATAAACGCCATTATCTGGTTATACTATGAATATCGGCACAACTTCGGGATTCATAACACTAAATGCAAAGTTCTTATTTCTTAAGAAAATGTCTACCTGACGCCCTTCAGATGATTCATAAGGACAGAGGCGATATTTTCACAGGAAGCCTGTGTGCAGACCGCTCCGATATTGTAAGCGACCATAGGCATACCATAAACAACACAGGATTCCTTATCCTGTCCAATGGTAAATGCTCCGTTCTGACGCATCTTAAGCAGGCCGTCTGCTCCGTCACGACCCATTCCGGTCATGATGATGCCGACCTTGTTAACGGCAACATTTGACGCAATGGAATTAAAGAGTACATCCACAGACGGACAGTGTCCGCTTACCTTGGCGCCCGGACGGCACTGAACGATATAGTTCCGGCCGGAACGGATGACTTCCATCTGTTTTGCACCTGGAGCAATGAGCGCCAGGCCGGGACGGATGACATCCCCGTTTTTCGCCTCTCGGACTTCCATATTACAGATCCGGTTTAGGCGCTGTGCATACATTTCCGTAAATCCTTCCGGCATATGCTGGGTGATAACCATACCAGGAATATTGCCGGGAAGCCGTTTCAGAACTTCCAGGGTTGCCTCGGTTCCGCCGGTAGACGCCCCCAGTCCGATAATGGTGGAATCCAGGACATTGCGCGACAGTGCTGGGAATGGCATTGGTCTTGCGGTGCCCTGTGCCGCACGCGGACGAACGGTACCGGGAGCCGGAGCAGCCGGAGCCGGAGTACCGGGAGCCGCAGCCGGCTGGCTGATGCGGACCTTTGCCTTGGCAGCCGTCATAACTTTTGTAGTGAGCGCTTCAAAAAATGTCTGTTTTGAATTGTGGACAGACATATCCGGTTTGCGTACGAAATCAACGGCGCCTGCAGATAGAGCATCGAATACGCTTAGGTTCAGGGAAGATACCAGAACGACCGGAAGCGGAGTCGTGGGAAGAAGCTGCTTTAGAAATTCAATTCCGTTAAGGCCTGGCATCTCCACATCCAGGGTCAGTACATCTGGTTTTAACTGAGGAATCTTCTGTTTGGCATCGTAGGCATTGATAGCATAGCCGATTACTTCTATGCCGGGTTGTGAAGACAGATGTTGCATGAGCGCCTGCCGAAATAGAGAAGAATCGTCAACAACTAATACTTTAATATTGTTATTCATAAAAGGTTCCTTTCTTACGCCAATACTGCGTATCCATTATTGTTGTAGATATACCCAGGGGCACACCGTGATGCATACCCTGCGGGTGGGTGGACTCCGTCCAATAAGGTATACCCAGGGGCACACCGTGATGCATACCCTGCGGGTGGGTGGACTCCGTCCAATAAGGTATACCCTGGGGTATAACCATGGAAAAGCCGCTTCTGAAACATCAAAAGCAGCCCCTTCCGTTATGTTTTTATATCAAATTTTCCGATAGGTAGCAGGTTTCAGATATTTGTAGGGCGTTGTTGTCTTGTTCAGACTCTCTGAATGACCGATCAGAAGATAACCGCCTGGATTCGTGGCATTGTAAAAACGCTGTACTAATGCATCCTTTGTCGGCTGGTCAAAATATATCATTACATTCCTGCAGAATATCACATCGAACTTCAGCTTGAACCGAATCGGATCCATCAGGTTAAACGTCCGGAAAATGACGTTGGACTTGATCTCCGGAGATACGGTAAACGTGCCGGGTTCATCGGCCGGGCGGAAGTATTTCGACTTCCAGCCGGGCGAAAGTTCCTTTAACGCCTCTTCGTCATAAACTGCGTTTTTCGCAGCTTTCAGTGCGTTCTGGGAAATATCGGTGGCAAGAACCCTTGTGTCCCATGCGGCGGCCTTGGATCCGAAAAATTCCTTCAGAATCATGGAGATTGTATATGGTTCCTCGCCGGAAGAACAGGCGGCGCTCCATATACTGAGCACTTTATCCCGCTTCGTCTCCACGAGATAGGGAAGGATGGTATCCTTGAACAGATCAAAATGTGCCCCCTCCCGCATAAAAAACGTGTAGTTGGTCGTCAGTTTATTCAACATCAGTTCGAGATCTTCCGGTTTCTTGTTCGTAACCAGATTATCAATATACTCCCCGAAGGAAGAATATCCCAGGGAAACAATCGTGTTGGACAGACGTCCGACAATCAACTGGCGTTTCTTCGACAGGTCTATTCCGTAGTTCTGATGAATGAACGTAATCAATGTCTGAAAATCACGGTCATTAAGAGTTAACATAGTTCTGGCTCCTTTGTATTAATTAGTATGACTGAACAAGCTGTTCACAATCCAGGAACAGAATGACAGAACGTTCAGAAGAAGAAATCATTCCGTTAATCAGTTCCTGCTGGTTCTCCACCGGAACCGGAGAGATCTTCTCCTGGTCAATATCCATTACCTGCTGAACCGCATCAACAATAATACCGATGCAGATTGAATTGATGTTCAACACAATGATGCAGGTTGAAGTGGTATACTCGATGGACGGCTTCCCCATACGCAGGCGGATATCAATGATCGGGATGATCTGCCCGCGCAGGTTAATAATTCCCTTGACATAATCCGGGACAAGGGGAACCATGGTAATCGCATGGTTCGTGATGATCTCAATGACATAGTTCGTGCTGACGCCGATGTTGAGACCGTCAGAACTAAATGTTAAAAAACGTTCCGTGGAAATCGGCGCTCCGTCCTCCATAACTTCGTTCGCTGCTGTATTTACTGCTGTATCTGCTGACATAATTATTCCTCCAGTTTTCTGTACACTTTAATATTGCTGAGTCGCCGCATATAAGTTGCTGATATCCAGGATCAGACTGATATTGCCGTCTCCAAGGATGGTGCAGCCGCCGATTCCGGAATGCTTGATGTTGAAGTTGCCAAGGAACGGTGAGAGTGGTTTTACCACTACCTGCTGTTCTCCAAGCAGTTCATCTACGAACAGACAGTAGGATTTGTCTGCGGTCTCAACCCAAATGAGGATACCGTCCTCGATATTGGTAACTTCTGTCTCAATGTTATATAATTCATGTATCCTTATAATAGGATAGAATGCATCCAGGCATTTGATAATCTCGTTGCCGTTGGCATCCAGAATGACTTCTTCCTTCTGCGGCTTAAATGACTGGCGGATATTGGCAATCGGTATTGTAAATAAGGACTTGCCGACAGAAACCTCCATACCGTCTGTAATCGCCATGGTAAGCGGAATCTTTAGGGTGGTACAGCTTCCTTTGCCGGTCTCGCTGGTAATAGAAATTGTTCCGCCTACAGCTTCCACGTTCTTCTTCACCACATCCATACCTACGCCACGCCCGGAAAATTCAGTAACTTCCTCGTTCGTGGAGAAACCGGGAAGCAGGAGAAGAGAAAGGATCTCTTTCTTGGAGTAATCGCTTGCAGGTTTGGTAAGGATTCCGTTGCGCTCTGCCTTCGCAAGGATCTTATCGGGATTCATGCCCTGTCCGTCATCGGAAATGGAGATAATAACTTCGCTTCCTGTATGGGCAGCGGAAAGTACGATCTCAGCCTGCGGGTTCTTGCCTGCGGCAATACGTTCTTCTGCCGTTGCCTCAACGCCATGATCCATGGAATTACGGACAATATGCATGATCGGGTCGCCGATACTGTCGACTACCGTCTTATCAACCTCGGTATTCTCACCGACCAGGGTAAGGCGGACATCTTTGTTAAGCTTTTTCTTCATATCACGGACAATACGGTTCATCTTCTGGAATGTTCCGGAAAGGGGAACCATCCGAAGAGACATGGCAATGTCCTGAAGGTCGTCTGTTAATTTGCGTAACTGGCGTGCGGACTTTGTGAAGTTGTCAAGCTTCAGGTTCTGAAGGTCCGGAGATGACGTTACCATGGATTCGGTAATTACAATCTCGCCTACCAGTGCCACCAGGCTGTCAAGCTTGGACAGGTTCACGCTGATCAGACTCTGCTTCACAGGAGCTCCGTTATGTGCGGATGATGCGGCCGGTGCAGATGCCGCTGCTGCAGCCGGTGCGGAGGCTTCCGGTGCGGAGGCTGCCGGCGAGGCCTTGGCCTTAGATCCGGAATCCGCAGATGACGGTCCTGAAGGCGCTGCCTGTGCTTTCTTGGTCTGTTTTACCGCTGCGTTCTCGATTACTTCGTAGGAGTGGATGCTGTTCTGCAGCTTCACGGCCTGCAGAGCCCGCTCTAAATCTTCCTCAGAAGAAACGGCGATGAAAAAGCCTTTCTCAACAATCGTCTCACTTGTGTCAGAATTCGTCTCCACGTCATTGGGATAGTGTTCAAAGTTCAGATCAATCTCACGCAGTGCGGTAATAACCATAAACGCACGAAGATTCTCCATACCGGATCCCTCTTCGAAATGAATCCGTATGAAGTAAGGCATGGAACTCTCCGGACAGCCTGCAAGTTCCTGATTGATCCGTGCGATTGCTTCCCCATCAGCAACCGGCGTATCTGAATCAGCCGCCTCATCCATGGAAGAATCAGCGGCTGCCTTGTCGCCGGAAGAACTGATTTTTTCCAAAAAACTATTAATATTTGCAATGATGTGGTCGATATTAGTGCTAAGGGGCTCATCGTTTTCGATTTTTTCAACCTCTATACGAAGAGCATCCGTTGATTGGAACATCAGATTGAACAGATCATTTTTATGTGATTCGTCCAGAGCGTCCATTCCGTTTTCACGGATATAGAAGAACAGGTCTTCTATATGATGTGCAATCTCCATCAGCGTAGAGAATTCCATCATTGCAGACGAACCTTTGATCGTATGCATGATGCGGAAAATCTCATTAACATCATTCGTTGTGAACGTTGCATTCTTTTCCGCTTCTATCAAGAGTTCATCAAGCTGTTCCATAAGAGTGTTTGTCTCGTAAAGATACATTTCAAGCATGTTATCCATAATCTTAGTACCGCCTTATCTAATAATGTTAATTATAATATGATTATAATATGTTAAAAAGTATTATTTTTATGTATATCGTCATAATGGTGGAAAAGGATAAGAGTAAATTATAGAGTAGGTGAAAAAATGTCAAATATTTTAAAAGTAACGAATCCGACTGTGGCGTATGAGAACAATACAGTGAACAAACAGACACCGTCCCAGCAGGCGGAGGACTTAAGCATCAAGAATCCGGTGGAGGCGAACCGGGTAGGCAGAGCAGACGGAAGAGCCGAGGCAGGCGGAGATGACGGAGGGCAGAAGGGCATTTCCTATGAGTCGAACTTCGGCAGTTTCGTCCAGTCCTTAAGAGATATGCCAAGGCTTGGGGAGATCATGACCAAGATGATCTTTGGCGGAATGGCCAATCTGGTAGAATCCGGGATTGGCAAGGGGACGGCGGAAGAGATCCAGGCATTTTTTCAGATGCTCGAGATGTCGCCCGAGAAATTAAATGAATTCATGAAGAGCCAGATGGCGGGTGCGAACCGTCTGCAGGGTCCTTTGTTTGACGTGATGCGTCAGATTATGGGCGAGGCGACAACGGTGGAGCTGAAAGCCGGGGTTCTTGATTTCCTGAAAAAGTATAATGACATGTCATCCGGCAAGCATATTCTTGAGAACATCAAGGGGACTCTTGAGGATATCGAAGCCCGTATGTTCCGTAATGACCGGGAGGGGCTTCAGAGGCTTGCCATGCGGCTGAAACCCCATACGATGGCCAATAATGCCGCCAACGTGCGGATGCTCAAGGAGCAGATCATTCCGTACATGGGCAAATACGTTGCGGATAACCGTGAGATGGGGAAACTGCGGGATCTGGTAACGCTGGTTGCGTTTAACACGGCCCGTTATGAGAGCGGGAGCCTTGAGAAAGTAGTTGCTGCGTTCCAGAGGCTGATGGATTTCCCGACCTTTCATAAGCATTTCCCGGGAATGACGGGGAAGGATCTTCGGGATATGCTGATGAATGTGGACTATGACCGGGCGGCAGGAAAGAATGAAGTGACCGATAAGCTGCTGAACATTATGTCGGCAGGTGTGAAAGGCGAGGCCGGGATAGAGAACAGGGAGCAGTTTATCAATATCATGAGGAGCGTGCTGGTAAATGAAAGCGTATATATGCCGGTTATGCATGTGATGCTGCCGGTGATCCTGGACGGTGTGCCGATGTTCTCGGAGATGTGGGTGGATCCCGATGAGGAGTCCGGAACGCCCGGTTCCAAGGAGCGGGGTGTGAAGCTGCTGCTTAAGTTTGACATGAAAGATGTTGGCTTTTTTGATATAATGTTGTATTATGAGAAGGGAAAGATAGATATGCTGCTCCACTATCCGGAGGAACTTGCGGGTCATGAGAGCGATATCCGCGAGAATATCCGTAAGATCATGCGTAAGAATGAACTGGAACTGGAGTATCTCGGCGTAGAACAGGGGAAGGTGCCGATTCCGGTACATACCGCATTCCCGAAGATATTCGAAAGGAGAAATTCGATCAATGTCACAATATGAGGACGTTATGAACAAGAAAGCAGTCGCATTGCGGTATGATGAGAATAAAGACATAGCGCCGGTGATCGTTGCCTCGGGGCTTGGATATATGGCAGAGCGGATCGTGGAAATGGCCAATGAGAACGGTGTTCCGGTCTATGAGGATAATTCTCTGGCAACGGTGCTGACGCAGCTGGATCTGGGAACAGCGATTCCGGAGGAGCTGTATCAGGCGATTGTGGACATTTATGCTTATTTCCTGCAATATAATCCGCAGAAGAAGCGGGAGGCCGAGGAAGCCAGGGCAAGGGCGGCAGCGGCGGAAGAAGAAAGCAAAGAGGGAGAAGAAGAGAAGGAATGATGATCTGAAAGACGAAGCCGGTAAGTTAGATAAACTAGCGTGCGGCTTCGTTTTTTTGTCCCGGGTGAAGACACCGGAAAACCGTTCTGCCCGGCGGTGAGGCCTTTGCTGTCCTCCTCTGTAAGCGGCACGCCCAATTCGTGTTCCGGATATGGAATGAAAAAGGCCTGCGGGCAGGGGACTAAGGAAATACCGGGATTGGCCGATATATAGAGTAGATGTATCCAGGGCACACCGTAATACATGCCCTTCGGGCGGGTGGACTCCGTCCAGTAAGGTATACCCAGGGGCACACCGTAATGCATGCCCTAACGGGCGGGTGGACTCCGTCCAATAATGTATACCCAAGGGCACACCGTAAAGCATGCCCTTCGGGCGGGTGGACTCCGTCCAATAATGTATAGAAATATAGACGGGAAAAGGACGATGGAACTATGACGAGAGCACAGAAAAAGCAGGCAGAGGATTTTCTGAAACTGCTTGGCCGGGCACATGACGGGATTAAGAGGATGATAGAAACAGGGGATGACGGGGCGGCGCTGGATCTGCTTTCCCAGTGCCAGGAGTGCGCCATTCAGATGGGAGAGATCATTGAAGCGGTGGAAGGAGAGGATTTTGTCACGATCCCTCTGATTGAAGAGTATTGTGAACTGGCATATCAGGTCTATGAGAAGATCTCCCGGAACGGGCAGGTCAGCGGTAACCGTGTGAATAAGGCGCTGAGGAAATCTCTGGTCAGGATGGAAAACAGTGTGAAGAATGATATTCCGGAGCGTATGGAAGTTGTGTTTCTTCCATATAAAGCTTCTATGTGGGATTCCCTGGAGAGTGTGTGGAAAGCAGCGGATGAAGATCCGAATTGCGATGCGTACGTCGTGCCGATTCCTTATTACGATAAGAACCCGGACGGAAGTTTCCGTGAGATGCATTATGAAGGCGGTGAGTATCCGGCGTATGTCCCGGTTACCAGTTACCAGGAATATGATTTTTCCATGCGCAAGCCGGATATGATCTTTATCCATAATCCTTATGATGACTGTAATTATGTGACAAGTGTTGCACCGGAGTTTTATTCTGAAAATCTGAAAAAGTATACAGAGAAGCTGGTCTATATTCCCTATTTTGTGCTGGGAGAGATTGATCCCGGGAATAAGGAGGCAGTGGAAGGAATGGCACATTTCTGTACTGTGCCTGGCGTTATCCATTCGGATGTGGTGATTGTCCAGTCTGAGAATATGCGTAAAGCTTACATTGATGTGCTGACGGAGACGGCAGGGGAGAAGACCAGGCCTTATTGGGAGAAGAAGATTCTGGGACTTGGTTCCCCGAAGATGGATAAGGTGCTGGAATCTGACCAGGAAGCATTCGAGCTGCCGGAAGAATGGAGGCGGATTCTTGAAAAGCCGGACGGGAGCAGGAAGAAAGTAATCCTGTATAATACGAGTGTGACGGCGCTTCTGAAACAGGGAGATCAGATGCTGCAAAAGATGAAGTCGGTATTTGAGACGTTTAAGGAAAGTGTGGAAGAAGTGGCGCTTCTGTGGCGTCCCCATCCACTGATCAAGGCGACGATTGAGTCAATGCGGCCACAGTTGTGGATGGATTATGAGAAACTTGAGGAACAGTACCGGGAAGAAGGTTGGGGGATCTATGATGATTCTGCCGAACTGAACCGGGCGATTGCGCTGTGTGATGCCTATTACGGGGACGGCAGCAGCCTGGTGCAGCTCTGCCAGAAGGCGGGGAAACCGGTAATGATACAGAATGTGGAGATATTATGAAATATTTGGAACTGACCGGGGGATACCGCACTGCGCTTGCGGACGGGACTCTTGTTGCGGATTCCCCGAAGCATATGGCTACCGAAGAATTCTACCGGGCATATCCCGGTGACAGGCTTCGTCTGTGTGAGGAGGGCTATCTGTTTGCACCGGCTGTATTCTCAATGGAGAGAGATCCGGTTTATCTGTATAGTTATGCGTATCAGCCGGAAGAGAACTGGTCGCATTATACCGGGAATCTGACCCCGGAAGGGTATGGCCGGGAGGATTATGTGTTTGCAGAGGAATGCTGGTTCCGGGTCTGCGTCAGACGAAAGGACGGAGGAGATATTACAGAGGCGGATCTTGGATGCGCAGATACGCTGGTGGCGCTGGATACTGCAGGAGAAGAATCTAAGCATGCCGGGATGCCGGCACCGGAAGCACCAAAGCCCTGGTTCCGGCAGGAGATTGAAATTACGGCAGATACTGTAAACAGACTGACAGAAGCTGTTGGATGTGACGCAGCGGGGGAAGTCACTGTTGGGGCCATCAATAAAAATAAGCGGGGTATCATGAAGCTGTGCGTGCTGACGGATACCCACTATACCGTGAATGGAACATGGGAGGATACGGCCTGTAATATCAGCAGTGTTGCCCGAAGAGTCGGTTATGATGCCATCATCCATCTGGGAGATCTGACAGACGGCATGGTATCTAAAAAAGTGACGGAGAAATATGCGGGGCGTATTCTGGATGATCTGGAATCCTGCGGCGTTCCTGTCTATGTAACGATAGGAAATCACGACAGTAACTATTTCCGGAACAGGGACAATGCCTATACGGTTGAAGAGATGCAAAGAATCTATCGTCTGGGCGGAGAAGAAGAGAGGCTTGACTATTACGTGGATGTGCCGGAGTTTTCCGTGCGGATGATCTTCCTGTCTTCCTTTGACGACAGGGCGTGTATCCGGTATGGTTATACAGAAGAACAGACAGAGTGGCTGGAAAGCGTTCTGTCTGCGGCAGAACCGGGCACCAGATTCTTAATCTTTTCCCATGATGCCCCTCTTGCGAAGCTGGATTACTGGAGCTTCCATGTGCAAAACGGTCAGAAGCTGCTGGATGTTCTGGAGAAATATAATAGTCTGGAACAGTATCAGATTGTGGGATTTTTTTATGGGCATACCCATGCGGATTATATTTTCGGAGAATGCAGTTTCCCGGTAGTGTCTGTGGGATGTGCAAAGCTGGAGTATTTTACGGATAAGAAGCCTTATGGGGCGGCGGCATGGCCAAGGATGGCGGATACCGTGACGCAGGATCTGTGGGACAGCGTTGTGATAGATTTTGAGAGACAGAAGATCAGCCTGGTGCGCTTCGGGGCCGGGAATGACAGGGAGGTTTCCTTTGCAAAGAAGGAGAGTATCTACCGGAATGTAGAAATTCTGCGGCGGACCGGGCGGACCACCAAAGTATGGGCGCACCGCGGAGCCAGCGCCCATGCGCCGGAGAACACGCTTCCGGCATTTGAACTGGCACAGGTTCTGGGAGCAGACGGGATTGAACTGGATGTGCAGCTGTCAAGAGACGGCGTGCCGGTGGTGATCCATGATGAACGGATTGACAGGGTCAGTGACGGCACAGGGAATGTGCGGGATTATACGCTTAGGGAACTGAGAAGGTTTAACATGAACCGGAAGTTCCCGGCTTATGGAGAAGTGGTAATTCCCACACTTTCAGAAGTCTACGATCTGGTGAAAAGGACGGATCTGGCGATTAACCTGGAACTGAAGAACAGTGTTGTGTTCTATGAAGGGATGGAAGAACTGGTTCTGGAACTTGCAAGGGAAAAGGGGCTGGAGGACAGGGTGATCTATTCTTCCTTTAATCACTATTCCATGAGGAAGATGAAGAAACTGAAACCATCGGCCAGGGTCGCATTTCTCTGTTCGGACGGGATTCTGGACGGAGCTGGGTATGCGGTGAGGAACGGGGCGTATGCATTACATCCCTCGCTGAAGAATATGGAATATCCGGGATTGGATCTGGTGCGGGAGTGCCATGACAGGAACATCAAGGTTCATGTGTGGACGGTGAATGAAGAGCGGGATCTTGAGAGGATGAAGTCGGCCGGTGTTGATGCGGTGATTACGAATTATGTGGAGAGAGGATAGCGGAAAGATATCTGACACGTTCAGACTCTGTCAGATGATTTGAATGATACATATGTTTTTCATAGGACCAATAGAAATTAGAATGAAAAACGGAAATCTTGAAAAATATAAAGTATATATATTATATTATATAAAAACTATATAGAAGAGAATTACAATTAAGAAGGGGCATAATCCAGATGAAAAAAGTAATAACGTACGGAACATACGATCTGTTTCACGAGGGACATTACAATCTGCTCAAGAGGGCGAAAGCGCTTGGGGATTATCTGATTGTAGGCGTCACTACGGAATATTATGATCTGCAGAGAGGAAAACTGAATGTTGTCAATTCTTGTCTTGAACGTGTGGAGAACGTTAAGAAGACGGGGCTTGCGGACGAAATTATTATAGAGGATCACGATGGACAGAAGCAGGAGGATATCCAGAAGATGAATGTGGATATCTTTGCCATTGGATCAGACTGGGTCGGTGCATTTGACTATCTCCGGGAATACTGTGAAGTGGTGTATCTGGAACGGACCCCGGATATTTCCTCTACAATGCTGAGGGCAAGCAAATATCCGATCCGGCAGCTTGGCATCGTTGGAACCGGACGGATAGCGCCAAGGTTTCTGGCGGAGGCGAAGTTTGTCAGTGGGATCAATGTGCGCGCAGCCTATAATCCGAATGAAGAAAGCGTTGAAAAGTTCGGGAAGAAGCATGAACTGGAGGCTTACTGGAAAGATTTTTCAGAGTTTCTGGGACGTGTTGATGCAATCTATATTGCATCCCCTCACGAAACGCATTATAATTATGCTAAGAGAGCGATTGAGGAAGGGCGGCATGTGCTGTGTGAGAAGCCGCTGACATTTACCATTAAGGAAGCAGAAGAACTCTATGGGCTTGCCAGGGAAAAAGGTGTTGTACTGATGGAAGGAATCAAGACGGCATACTGTCCGGGCTTTATGCAGATGATGAATGTTGCGCGCAGCGGAGTGATCGGAGAAGTGAAGGACGTGGAGGCATGTTTTTCCAGGATTACGAGTCCCCAGATGCGTGAAATGGCGGATCAGAAATATGGCGGTGCGTTTCTTGAGTTTGGAAGTTATACGCTTTTGCCCATCTTCAAGCTTCTTGGATGTAATTATGATTCTGTGGAGTTCGATAGCATTCTTGCTGAAAACGGAGTGGATCTGTATTCGAAGATTCATTTCCGTTATAAGGAAGCCCTGGCACTGTCAAAGACCGGTATCGGGGCCAAATCGGAAGGGCAGCTTGTTATCGCAGGGACAAAAGGGTATATTCTGGCCGAGTCGCCGTGGTGGCTTACAAGATCTTTTGTTGTGCGGTTCGAGGATCCGGGGAAGGTGGAGAGGTATTCTCCAAAATTCCTGGGAGACGGGCTGCGGTACGAGATTGCAGATTTTGTCTCTAAGATGAATGGAAGCGAGCGGATGTCCCACTGCCTTACCATGGAAGAATCTATTGCCATGGCAGGGGTGGTTGAGAAGTTTATGGAACGACGTAAGAGATTTTAAAGGAGGAATTGATGACTATGAAACGAGAAATGAAGAAGTTTGCGGCATTTGCCATGGCAGCGGTTATGATGGTGGCTTTTCCGGCATCTGTTTCGGCGGAGGAGCTGGGCCAGGGAGATGAGAAGACGGGAGTCGGGGAAGTGGAAGGCAGCGTCAAGCAGGACATTTACCAGGTTGTGCTGCCTACGGTTACGGATGAGATGTTTGATTTTATCATTGATCCTCAGGGGCTGATTAACAAGACAGATGCTGCGGCATATGACGGTAAGACTTTTGAAGAAGGCGGGACTCTGTTTTTCGAGAGGAAAGACGGCGGCGTGGAAGAAGATTACAGCAGCATGAGTGACGCCATTAAGATTACGAACCGCAGTTCTATGGCGATTGATGTTGCGGTGGAGGTTCATGTGGAGGCGGAGTCACTGAACGGGATTACGCTGACGGATGATAAAGAGTTCACGGATGACACGGGGGCGAGTCTTTATCTGGCGCTGACGGATGGGGAAGAGACTGTGCCGGTCGGTGCGGACGGAGTGTCTATGAATGTATCGGTGGATGCGGCGCCGGAAGGGGCATATGAGTATTCCTATGACGAGGAGACGGGGGAATACACCTATGAGATGAGCAGTGATCTGAGCGGGATTGAGTTCCCGGAGTATTCCTTCCAGCTTGTGGGAGCGGCGAATGAGAAAGGTGACTGGTCTGAGCTGAAAGGTGCGGTTCCGAAGATTACGGTTTCCTGGAGGATTGCGCCTAAGAGTGAGTAAGAGAGCAGGGAGCAGATGGGGAAGCAGAGAGAAGAGATTTTCTTTACTTCCCTGTCTTTTATTTTTGTTACAGGAGTTAAAAAGGTATCTCATTATCCCGCATTCCTTCTTTATTCAGATTGGTAAAATATTCCATAAACTGAATGTAAAGGAGGAATATCAGATGTATTTTGCGGAAAATCTCAAAACACTTCGTACTAACAACCATCTGACACAGGAGGAACTTGCAAAATGGATGAATCTTGCCCGTTCCACCATAGCGGGTTATGAAAAGAAGGGGCGGCAGCCCTCTTATGAGGTTCTTGAAAGACTGGCAGGATTTTTTCACGTTTCGGTCGATTACCTTCTTACGGGAAGGGAATCTGGTTACCGGGGTTCGGATCCCAAGTGGGGACAGTCTGAGGTATGCAGTGTATGCTGGAGGAGGACTAAGAGATAATTAGGGGATGAACTGAAGAAAAGGCTCATTTTCCGGCGGAATTGCTGCTGTGGAAATGGGCCTTTTATAATGAGGGTAAAAATGGTGGAGGTTCTGCTGGAATCTTACGCTCATTGATTGCTTTTTCTAAGAGACTTTACAAGCGGACAGCAATGTCTCTGTAGTGGCAAGAATGACCTTGAGATGGCTTTCATCACATTGTGACAGCAGACGCAGGATTTTCTGGTATGTATCATTATCCAGGTTTTTGTCCGGATAGATGACGGTGTCTGCTGACAGATTGAAGTAGCGTATGGATTTTTCGAATAACTCGTAACTCGGGTTATTCCGGAACCGCTCGAGGTCTTTCAGGTAAGATAAAGAGATATCCAGTATTTCGGCTAATTCGGCCTGAGTGAGCTTTTTATCCATTCGTGCGTTTTTCAGCACGATCCCGTAAGGGGTTGGACGAAATGCCATGGAATCACCTCCATAAGTATGATAATACCATACTTGGGAAATGTAAAAGGGTTTTTACGGTACTGCGTGGGTATGTTGTTAGCATACCCAAGAGAGCTTCTGAAACCATGTAAGGAAAGAATAAATATATTGAAGTAATAAAGAAAAATGTCGAAATTTTTCGAGTAATATGATATACTAAATACGGTTTCACAATGTAAAGTCGGAGGGAGAATGAATGTTCTCTCTATTTCTTATACTATTTTTTATTGGAGGAGGGCTTTACATGACGAAAGAGGAGAAGGGGAAAAAGGTGCGTATTTTTGTGGAACTGTTAATTGCGGTGCTATCGCTGGCCGCAGGAGTACTGGGAGGAAGCTTTGTTCAGAACAAGTATATAGAATCCCAGGTTGCCAATGTCAGTGGGGACGGGAATACGGTTACGATTAACAATGTTGATGATCTTGTGAAAAATTTTAATAAATTATTGGAAGAAAATGAGACTTTAAAAGAGCAGAATGAGGATTACTATACGGAGTATAAAGAGGCAAAAGAAACTATTGATAGCCTGGAAGTCCAGTTGGGAGATTCGCCGGCTATTGAGCTGAAAGATCTTAGTCTTTGTGTTGATGGCGAAGATAAGAATATAAATAAGAACAAATCGTATGCGGTTATTAATGGTGCGGACTATTTTTCGGAAGATTTTTTGAATAGTATTATTGCCGATAATACGGCGATTACCATAAAAGATGATGTGATGTACCTGGGGAAGGTGGTTGCGGACAGAGAGAACTTGTTTTCACAGAGAATCGTGGATGAAGGTGGGGCAAGTGTGGTGGATAATGCAACAGATTCGTATGGGAATACGCATGTGAATGCATTAAAGTTAGCAGATGGAAATGACATTGTTTTTAGTTTGAATGAGAAATATTCTTTGTTAAAGTTAAAGATAGCAATTGATGAATCATCTGATAGTAACCGGCAATGTACAGTTTCGATTCTGGCAGATGGCCAGGAAGTCTGGACAAGTCCCCAGATCAATAAAATATCAACAAAAGAACTTGATTATCCAGAATTAAAAATTAATAATTGTTCGCGTTTGGAAATTAAATGCAGCGGTGACTGGAGCGTTTATCCGCTTGTTTACGATGCAGAAGTGTATAATTAGTATAACGGTAAAGTGGTAAAAGGGTTAAATAAAATTTTTTTGCCGCCCTGCTTTTTCTAAAAGTTTTGCAAGCGGACAGCAATGTGTCTGTAGTGATAAGAATGATCTTAAGATGGATTTCGCTGTATTTTGACAGCGGCGCCAGATTTTCTGATATGTATTGTTATCTGTTTTTTTGTATGAATAGATGACGGCGCCTGCTGACAGATTAAAGTAGCGCATGAGTTTTTTGAATAACTCGTAGTTCGAGTTATTTTATACACTGTTGTGCTTTTGGGAGAATGAGTGGGTATGAAAGTATGGTTTTACCATATTGCATTATTAAATTAGTAGTTTAAGATATATTAATATGAAAAAGGCAGTTTGTGTATGAAAAATCTGCTGAAATATCGAAATGCGTATGAAGTGATTGATGAAAGTAGTAAAATACTGAAGTTAAGTGAAAAATATTGAAATTATTTTTTAGAACGTAAGTTCATATATAAGTCCAGAGACGCAATGAGGGACGGCTGGGAAAGCGACAGTGCACGTAGAAGTCCCGTTAACAACAATCATTAATCGTTATGGTGTTGAAAGAAGAGAAAGGAAAGTAGTTTTTAAGGAGAAAAAATGGAAGATAGAGAATTTAAGATAATAGAAGAATATAATGTTTATAATAGTAAATGGTTGTCTGTTTCCGAATTAATAACATTGACAGATGGTTATTCGCAAGGGACATATAATGTTGTTAATAAAAATAATTGTGTATCTGCTGTTATTGAAAATTTGGAAAATAAAATATTATTTGTAAAATCTTTTCGTTTTCCCACAAGGGAATATGCTTGGGAATTACCGATGGGAGGGATTGAAAAAAATGAAACATCAGATTATGCAGTTAAAAGGGAGGTTTTCGAAGAAGTTGGTATTAAACCAGATTTATATGTACTACAAAAGTTTCATCCTAATCCAGGATTAACTTCTCAATCCGCAATTGTTTATTATGGAAGAATCGGTAAGAAAGAAACCAGGATGGCGCTGGATTATAATGTTAAGGTGGATGAAATTGTAGATAGAAAATTTTTTAATCATTTGGAATGGAAGAAGTTAATTCAAAATGGGTTGATAACAGATGGATTAACTATGAGTAGTTTAATGATCTATGAAATTTTGCATAATATAGTAGAGAGAAGGAAATAAATTTGACGGAAGAAAAAACATTAAAAGTTGAGGAACTTATTGCATTAGCAAATTTTATTTTTGAACAAAATAAAATGCAGCAAGAGACAAAAGATACGTGGTTTGGACATTATTTATCGATTATAGCAGGTGTATCAGCGTTGTCAACGATATGTTTGGCGGTTTTGCAAGATTCTGCTGATATTAAAGAAATTTATTTTTTTGTAGGAGTTGCTTTTATATTTACAGGCGTGCTGGGCTATTTCTTTTTTTGGATTTTTTTATGCCAAAGATCCAATTATTGGAAAAACTATAAATTATTAAATGAAATTCAAATTCTTTTGATAGAATTAACTACAAAACGGAAATATAGTTACTTTTATCCAATTAAAGATCCATTTGCAAAAAGAAAATGTGGAGCGGATTTTTATGCTTCAATTGTTGAAAATTTAATGATTTCAATATGTTGTATTGTTGGTACATTATTTTTATTATTGAGTTATAATTTTAAGCATTTATCCATTTTAATAATTTCAGTATGTATTTTTCTAGTTGTGTTTGTAATTTTATTTCGTACATATTTGAGCTTTGAAAAGAAAAACAAAATTTAAATTGAGGTTTCTATGAGTATACAAAATGAAATGAGTTTATTAGAAATGATAGAAAAAAATCCAGACTTTCCACATTATATAATGATAAAAATTGATGCACAGAGACGGGGAATCACTTTTTCGGAATCAGCCTTAAAAAAAGTAAATCCAGAAATACATCAGGTTCAAGTACGTTCATTTAGTCGGGAAATTAATGGATTAACACCAGTTGCACTGATGATGAGAGATGGAACGTCAATTATTGCTCGTAGTAATGATGAGATAGATCAAAATGATCCTTTGCTAATTGATGTGGATAGAAATGGAGATATTGTTATTAGAGATGGTGAAGTAATACTAGAGCAAGTTTATTACTGGGAAAAACCAGATTATTATGACAAAAAAACAAAAAATGGAATTCCCATGTGGACTGTTGTGAATGCACGGCCTCAAAGATTGGATATAAATCCTTATCAATACTGTCATATGTGGTCAAAGAAGGACATGGGATGTAAATTTTGTAGTATAAAGGATATTTATAAGAAAAGTAATAAGCCTATGTTTTTGGATATAGAAGATATAAATGATACCATCACAGAAGCATTAAAGGAAAAAGGAAGATTTACAAATATATTTCTGACAGGTGGAACTAATTTGCAAGGGAAAGAGTTATTTGATAAAGAAATCTCATTGTATATTAAAATATTAAAAATGATTGGAACCCATTTTAGGACTAATAAGTTTCCTAGTCAATTAATTGGTTCTGCATATAATAAAAAGCAGTTAGAAATTTTATATAATGAGACAGGACTAATGTCTTACAGTGCTAATTTGGAAGTATTAAATGAAGAGCGTTTTAATTGGATATGCCCAGGGAAAGCTAAGTACATAGGTTATAAAGAATGGAAAGAACGCTTATTTCAAGCAGTTGAAATATTCGGCAGAGGATATGTTAATACAGGAATCGTTTGTGGTGTAGAGATGGCTAGGCCATATGGCTTTGAATGTGAAGAAGAAGGAATTGAAAAAACACTTCTTGAAGCGGAAAATTTAATGGGTAGAGGTGTAGATGTTGTAAGCTGTGTATGGAGAGTGTCGAAAGAATCCGCATTTCGTTATCAAAGGATACCTTCACTGGATTATTATATAAAAATTGTAAAAGGGCTTAATAATTTGAGGCATAAATACGGATTGTTTTCAGATATGGACAACTACCGAAGATGCGGCAATCATCCAGATACAGATTTCTTGAGAGTCTGGTAAATTAAGGAGAAAGGTAAAATATATAAAAATGGTTATAGATAAAGAGCTGATAAAAATAATTAATTGTTCTAGTACTCATAAAGTTATATCAACGGTAAATCCAGATGGTACACCCCATGTTGTATTTAAAAATTCTATTTATGTTAACAGAGAGGGAAATATAATAGTATGTGAAATAATTGAAAATTCTGTGACTAATAGAAATATGGTTAATAGTATTTGGTTTAATAAAAAAATATCATTCAATTTTCTTAGTGAAGATAATAGAAGTTATTTGATTAGGGGTGTTCCTATGCGTGCTATTATATCTGGAAAAGAATTTGAAAAGTATTACCAATATATTAATGACTTATATGGAAACATAGATTTATCGACTGTTTGGATAGTTTGTCCTGAATTTATAAATGAGGAAACATTAGAAAAAAGGCGGATTGAAGAAATGAATAAGCATAAGATAATTAATCATTTAGATAGGTTATTGATAAATTAATTTTACTACTAAGAAAATAAAATAATAAAAGGAGATCAAATAGTTGCAATTTAAAGTAGAGCATAAGGCGTATAAAAAAATATTCAATTTTATATCTCAATATAAAATTGTTAAATTAGTTAATTTGGTTCCTGATCAACTTTATCTTAAATTAGTATATTGGTTACAGACTGGAGAAAAACTAAACTTTAGTAATCCGGTAACCTATAATGAGAAATTACAGTGGCTTAAAATATATAACAGAAAAGAATTATATACACATATGGTAAATAAGTTTGAAGTGAGAGAATATGTAGCCAAAATTATTGGAGAAGAATATTTAATTCCGCTTATAGGAGTTTGGGATTCATTTGATGAAATAGATTTTAATAAACTCCCAGAAAAGTTTGTTTTAAAATGTACACATGACTCTGGAGGAATAGCGGTGTGCCATTCTCAAAAAGATTTTGATGTTAAAAAAGAAAGAAAAAAATTTAGGAGGCTTTTGAAGAACAATTATTTTAATTATTTAAGAGAATGGCCATATAAAAATGTAGTGCCTCAAATAGTGGCAGAACAGTTAATGACAGATGGAAGTGGAACGGATGGGCAACAATTACAAGATTATAAATTTTTTTGTTTTAATGGAATTCCTAAGCTAATAATGGTGGTTCAAGACAGATTTGGTACGACAAAATCAAATTTTTACGATATGAATTTTAATATAATAGATTTAAGAATAGGTAATCCTAATTTTAGTGAACATATTGAAAAGCCAATTAACTTTGATCTTATGGTTGAAATAGCAAAAAGACTATCTGAAGGATTGAAACATATCAGAGTTGATTTGTATAATATTAGGGGTAAAATATATTTTGGGGAATTAACTTTTTTTCATTGGGGTGGTATGTCAATTATTGAACCATATGAATGGAATGTTAAAATGGGAAATTGGATAAAAATTTAATAGATTCAGAATAGATAAGAGCAAACATAATGAGAGTATTAATAATAAAAATTTTTATAAAAATATGTATTGATATAGAAAATCGATTTGTGGAATTTTATAAGGAGAAAATAAGTTTCACGTCAATTAAATATTTGATTCCTATTTTGGGGTGTATTATTGGCATGATACTTTTATGTATAAACTCCAAAAGTAATACAGAAATTATTTTTTCTGTTTTGGGAGGGCTTTTATTTGCTAAAGCTTTGGGATTATTTGGCGAGGTGATGTATTTTATTTTTGAAGATAATAGAAAGATAAATCAATATAAAAAGTTGTATGAAAATTCCTATAAGAAATCATTGTGGTTTGGTAAAAATAAAGTGATTTTCTATTATGAGCCTATTTTTACTAATCAAAATGGAAATGATTACTCTATTATTCTTAATGATTTCCCGAAAAAACATTTTCAACCAGATCCGTTGATTTTAACAAATTACTCAAATTTATTATATGCACATCGTAATGATGTCGTTATAAATTATAATTGTATACGTTTAGATAATTGTGAGATAAATTTACTAAATAGAGAAATAATTTTGAGTACATCACGAGCTAAGTGTTTTGATCATTTGGTTACTAATTTTGCAATGGATTTTAGATTAGAAAAAGGAATAACAATTCGTTCAATTTATGAGTATAAAGAACATTTAATTCCTTTAAAAGATTCAAAGATGGCCAATGTAATCGGAGTGAATGCGTTGGTATTTTTGAATGATGGGACATTGCTTATGCCATTGCGAGGAACTGGAGCGACAATATCGAAACATATGGTTACATCATCTATTGCACAGGGATGCTTTTGGGAAGAAAATTCAAGAAAGATTACAAAAAATGAATTGATTTATGATTTTATAAAACATGGAATAAAAGAAAGACTATTTCTTTTAGAGTCTGTTTTAAATTCAAGTGATATTCAAGTGGATTTTTTGGGATTTGGGAGGGTGGCGGCCTGGGGTGGAAAACCACAATTATATTATATAGTAAAAATTGATTTGAATGCTAAAGAATATATAGAAAAATCATTGATTTTTGAAAAGAAGGAAGATGACATTGATAAAGATCGAGAAATTCTCTTGGTTAAGACATTTGAAATAGTAAACAATACGTCATTTTTAAAAATGAGTTGTATAAATAAAAAATATTTATTGCGATATGGAAAAGTAAAAATTTATTCAAAAATATGTGAGGCAGAATGCTCATTTTTTTGTAACTGTTATCATTTTTATAAATATTATGAAAGAGATACAACCATAAATAACTGGCTTTTATATAAGATTATGGGGGTAAGATAGGAAATAGCCCTCTCCGGAAGGTCGGGAAAGGGTATTTAATCAAAGAGAGGGTCTAATTCCCTGCAGCTTGCTGCACAACAAACTAGGCGAAACTGGGGCGAATACTTCGCAGCTTGCTGCAAGGAAGTTTATTTGGAGCCGGAAGTACGGTTAGTTAAAAAGCATAAGAAACCATAGTGAATTTGTTTTCTCAGAGAATCGTGGATGAAGGTGGATCCAGCGTGGAGGATAATGCAACGAAGTATATAAAAGTAATACAAAAGAGATTGAAGTAAGGCATATATGCTATATAAAATATAAAATTTCCCCGACGTTAACAACAGATATTGATTATAAAGGATATAAAATAAATCTGGCAGAATACGGGAAATTAGGAAACATATTAAAAAAAGGAGGAAAAAGGAAAGTGTGAAATTGCTCCGGAAAGAACGTATGATTTACTAAGTATAAGAATAAAATTCAGATTGCTTTGAAGGTATACATAAATTTAAGCGTCAGAGCTGTATTTCCTACTTCCATTTGGTAGTGTTCTTAATTTTGTGTCTATGCCCCCTTGCCTTATTCCAGAGGCCGGGTGTGGGCAGAGCCCACGTATCCTTGTAAATACTGGATATTCTGGCAATATCCTATGCTGGAAATCATGGGAAAGCAGAATCTCAAAGACACAAAACTAATTACACTCTCTACCATTTTGCTATTTCTGCTTGATAGTCAATTTCCTGTGAAATTGTTTGTTTCCTCTAAAACTATTCTACCAATTTTTTCCAACTTATCACAGTATTGTGGAATCCATTATGCAAAAATGGATGTGTCGAATAATTTGTGACGATTTACACAGATTATTTGACACACCCAACAGACTCCGCTTCCTGCCCTCTTTCAAAAAGCCTGCGGTTATAGCATTATCTTACTACAACTGTCCCAGAAATCCATTCTTGAACTATGCTCAAACCCACATCTAATATTTTAGCTATCATACCATCTGATAGCCCCTCTGCCTTCATGTTAATGGCTGCTTCCCTTTTCCCTTCAAGCCTTCCCTCTGCCTTCTTTTCATTCCCGAACTGCTCTACCGCCTTTTCCTGATCAAATAAACCCATCATGATATTAATAACCTCCTTCTCACGTCCGGATAAATATTCACTTAGCACATTTCTGTTCTTACATATCCTTATAGTTTCCAGCACGGCCTTCCTGTTTTTACCATGCAGTTTTACCTGCTCATTATATACCTTTGTAAAATCTACATACTGGCTGATAATATCGTCCTTTCCCTCTCCATAAAGCACTTTTACGTTTATTTGAATAAATTCTTGATTTCCTTCAAAGAATTCATCCGAAAGCCGAATCCATTCCGGCCTGGTTTTCCGGTCACCCGTATATATAACGTAGAGTTCCGGCCTGGGAACAACCAGTTTTTTACTCCCATACCGGTTTTGTTTGGTATTCTCAATATACTCATTCCATGTATGCGCAAGATAAAGAAAAATCCTGATGATAATGTTCATCGTCCAATTGGACTGCGCCTCCAGCATTAAAAGTAATTTTTCACGAACCGTCATACCCAAGTCATTGTATTCCTGGTCGGTGAAAACATTTTTTATCGTCACATTCCCTATATCTGCTTCTGTTACATCCGTATCTTCCGGATGGATTGCTTGATATAACTGCAGGGCATACTTACGATCCCCAAACAGGTCGCGAAATACAGAATCCTTAGAGGTTGTTTTCACATCTGATTTTGAGAGTCAGGGTTCAGTATTACTGTTCCCTTTCCCGATTCATTTGTTCCTTCTTGAACATAATTCGGGTTTAACTCAGTAGAATTGGTTCGTACCTCTCCAAATTTGCTGCTAACGTCTATCTCTTTTTTAGCCATCGTATCTTCGCCACCTCCCCGTCCCCCATCGTTCTGCCGCTCTCTCTGATCTCTTTTGCTGTAACTATTATACTAAAAGAATGTTTACTTTTCAAGCATTGGAGCCGGATCCGCATGATAATGTGCCCTGGGGAGTTACAGTTCACACGTCAGCTTGATTAAATCAAACCGATGGCTTAAACTATCTATAGTGAATTCAGCCATCGGTTTCTCCTTTATCCAAATATTCTGGATACTCTATTGAATACATTTGTTTCTTCATTTTTGCGCATCATAAACAGCATGCTCATGCACTGACAGAGAAACTCGATACTGTCGAAACTCCGGAATGACACGGCCTGCGCCTGTTTCCTTTTATATACCCTGAGCAGACGCTCTGCAAGATTATTTGTTGCAGGTACTCTCTGATCGTGAAGGAACAGCAAATGATTGCTCATATATTGCTCCATCCTCCGGTGCAGGTTATATCCGTCCCGGTAATACTTGTCTGGCGGAACGTACTCATACTCTTCCTTTGCCTTCTCAAGTATCTCCCGGTAGCGTCTCTCATATTCCTTTACTTTGTCTGCGTCCGGCTTTTCATCATCTGAAAGTCCATTCTTATAATGGATCATCTCCTGCACCAGTGAACGCATTTTTTTGTTCCATTCACGGTCTGGTTCATTCTCTATGCTGCCTTTCAGATACCGCAGGACATGAGCCAGGCATTCCTGATGGCCGCTGCCATAGTTATAAAAGGTACTTTCATGATCGTGTACCAGAATTCCCTGGTAATCTTCGGCCACGGTACCCCTTACTCCTTCATGCCCTTTTTTCTCCCGGGCGAAGTATATTGCATCTCCATTTGGTGCGGCACAGATAAATACATAGGCATTCTTCCCGTTCACCCTGGCATTCGTGCAGTCCGTATGCATCACCGGCGCCTTCAGCATATCCGCATAGCTTCTTTTGATTTCTTTCTCTGATTTCTTTGCGAATTCTCTGCCAAGCCTGCTGATCATTCCTTTGGAAATGTTCAGCTTCCCTTCCGTCAGGTCGTACAGGAATCTCCTGCATTTATCAATGGATGTGCAGCACTCATTATTAAGCAGGAACAGAAAGGCCTTTATGTCCCCCGCATAATTTACATCATCAACCACCCCTGGCGGAAACGGGGCATGAATACGCTCTCCGGTTTTGGAATTATAATAAATATCTGCATGGTATTCTGTCACATCCAGAACCAGGCGGATGCTTACCACCTGCTTTTTTATGGTTTTTGATGTCTTCCTGAAATCCGGATCCTCCAGCACTTCCTGCGGCGGCAGCAGCACCACCACGGGCCTGGTGGGAATCTGCTTTTTCCTTCCATGCCCTTTGTGCCCTGGCTGTCCGCCCGGTTTCCGGCCACTCTTTTCCCGGCTGTTGGAAATTTTCTTCTTTTTGATGGTTTTTGACGACGGCATGGAGGAATTTTCATAATCCCGGTTCATCTGTGCCCGGAGCTTTAAATTCCTGCCTTTTTCCTCTTCAAGCTCTGTGGCAGTCTCATACAGCTGGCGGCGCAGCACGGTTATTTTTCCTAACGCCTCATCCCTCTGGCATTCGGCCTTTAAAGCCCGATTTTCCAGTTCCCGGTTTATCTTCCGGAGTTCTTCCAGTTTCCTGTCGTATTCTTTCTGCATATCCTCAAATATCTGAAACCACTGGTCGCGTATATCAATGGCTTTACTGTGGGCGCGCGAAAGCTCTGCCTGCAGCTTCTGGACTTTACGCTCATAGGCATGGATGTCTTTCTGATGCAGGAGTTTTATCTGCCTGTATTTTTCACCGGACTTAAATGCCTGCACTTCTGCCTTTAGGGCTTTGAACCGGCACTGGAGTGTTACATAATCAAAAGAATCAATCATGGCTGTGCTTCCTGTAAATGAATTATACGCTGTTAATGATATCCGTTATTTTAGAGATATGCTCCTGAAGGAACTCAATCATTTCTTTCTGTTCCTCTATGAGTCTGCTTTGGAGCCGGAGTTCCCTTTCCAGGCCTGCAATCAGTTCATCGCGCATGGCAATCTCTTTCTTTAAATCCTTTAAATCCGAACTCATGGCATTCCCTCTCTTTCTAGTAATAGTATAGCAAAAAAACGTTAAACTGGCGAATTTCGGGAAATTTCCATATGGGCAGTTTGACTATGGATAACTTCTTTTTTTTGAAGCGGGCATGTGGATGAAAGGATGGATAAAAGGCTGTATTAATAGAAAAATACCTGTTTATGTGAATATTTCTATGAAAAAAGACTGGCCGGAAAACTATCAACATAGTCTTTCCAGCCACAAAAAGTTATCCCCAAAATAAAAAACTAAATTTCGTCATTTTTCACAACGATTTTTTCAACCTCTGAACTGTAACCCTGGGGATCCCGAAAAAATTTGGGCATCTGTAAGATAGAACATATGTTTTTGTGGACTTTTCTATTCTGGTCTTATATAATACAGAAGAGATAGAAATAAGGTATATATATTATATTAAATATAATTATGCCGATATATACATATAATCTCCATCTCCAAAATCACACCACAGATACTTGCGTCTATAAGAAGGCAAGTATAAAAGGACAAGAAGATATATGAAAAACGAAGCGGAATCATGGAAAAAAATATATATCGGAGTCATAGGCGCCCTGCTTATGCTTCTGCCAACAAGTTTTTTTTTCATGGCATGGAACGAGGAAATCAATCAGTTACAGCACACCGTGTTCAAAAATAAAGGTAACTGGCTGATCGCCATCTGTTTTTTCCTTATTCTGGGCATCATGCTCCATGTATTTAAAGGTGTTAAGATCGGGTATTACAAGATCGGCAGCCTGCTCGTCTCACAGTTATTATCATTAATATGCACCCATCTCATCGTGACGGTCCAGATGATATTAATGATCGGAAAAGTGGCGCTCATCCTAAGGATCGTAAAAGTCATGCTCTGGTTGCTGGTATGGAACTGGGTGAGTATGCTGTGTATCACACTGATCTTTACCCCGGTCTATAACATCCTGTTCCCGCCATATGAGATACTGCTTATTTATGGAAACTATAAGAACAATTTAAGGGATAAGATCTTAACCCGGTCAGATCGGTATACTATAAAAAAAGATATGCATTTCAAGGATCTGGCAGAGAAAGGGATAAATGAGTTATTAGATTATGACGGAGTTATTTTAAACGATATCCCAAGCAAAAAGAAGAATGAGATATTAAAATTCTGCTTTGATAATGGAATCATGGTTTATTTTACCCCTAAAATACCGGATATTTTTGTAAAGGAAGCGGAAGAAGTCGATGTCTTTGATACTCCCTTATTTTTGTGCAAGAATATTGGCCTGTCAATTACCCAGAGGATTGTGAAAAGAGGCATGGATATTGTCATCTCTATCGTAGTCCTGATACTCACTTTTCCGCTGGTGGTTTTGTCTGCGCTGGCCATTAAGCTTGAGGACGGAGGGCCTGTGATCTACAGCCAGGAAAGATGCAGCATCAATGGAAAGACCTTTCGGCTGTATAAGCTTCGCAGCATGAAAGTAAATGCAGAATCGGAAGGCGGAGTCCAGCTTGCAAAGAAAAGCGATTCCCGCATTACCAGGACAGGCAGTTTTCTCAGAATGACCAGACTGGATGAACTGCCGCAGCTGGTAAATATCTTAAGAGGGGATATGAGTTTCGTCGGCCCCAGGCCGGAGAGGCCGGAATTCGTTGAAAAGAACTGCCAGAAGATCCCGGAGTTTAAATACCGTATGAAGGTCAAGGCAGGACTGACCGGATATGCCCAGGTGTATGGGAAGTATAATACCAGTTTTCTGGACAAGCTGAAATTAGATCTGCTATATATCGAAAAGTATTCTGTACTGATAGATATACAGATTATTCTGATGACATTGAAGATTATACTAATGAAAGAGAACGCAGAGGGGATCAGTGAATAGTATTTGAACAAGGTAATGTTGATAGCCAATGATACAACGTATGTTTATAATCTGAGATATGAGGTCATTGAAAGGCTGATCCAGACAGGTTACGAAGTAACCGTTGTGTGTGAAAGGCAGCTGCATGAGGATAAAATTAAGGAATCGGGCGCAGTCGTGATACCTATGTCAATAAAAAGACATAGTAAAAATCCGTTTACAGACCTTTCGATGCTTTTGTTATTTAAAAAGATGATCCGCAGACACAGGCCGGATGTTGTGCTGACGTATAATATCAAACCCAATATTTATGCAGGAATGGTGTGCCGGATGTTCCATATTCCATACATCACAAACATCACGGGGCTGGGAACAGCGGTGGAATATCCGGGGCTGATGCAGAGAATAACCCTTTTTCTGTATCAGATTGCATTGAAAGAAGCAGCCTGTGTCTTTTTTCAAAACAGCGAAAACAGAGAATTCTTTACACAAAATCATATTATCCGCAGAAAGAGCAGACTGCTTCCCGGTTCGGGGGTGAATCTGGGAAAATATCCGGTACTGGAATATCCGGACACAGAAGAGGTTCATTTTCTGTTTGTAGCGAGAATCCTGAAGGAAAAGGGAATAGACCAGTATCTTGAAGCGGCCGGAGAGATCCGGAAAGAACATAAAAAGGTTTATTTTCATGTGATCGGCGGATGCGATGATGAACACTATGTTGCTATCTTGCAGAGGGAGAATGAAAACGGCAATATTGTTTATCATGGACTGCAGAAAAATATGTCGGAATATCAGAAAATGAGCAGCTGCATGGTTCTTCCCTCCTATTATCCGGAAGGAATGAATAATGTATTGCTGGAATCCGCCGCTTCCGGCAGGCCGGTTATCACAACGTCAAGAAGCGGATGTGGGGAGATTGTTGAGGATGGAGTGACGGGATTTCTGGTTAAGGAGAAAGATACCAGGGATCTGGTATGTAAGATTGAAAAATTTCTCTCTATGTCATATGAGGAACGAAGGGCAATGGGGCTTGCGGGAAGACGGAAGGTAGAACGGGAGTTTGACAGAGAGAGGGTTGTGAAAGCTTATATAGATGAAATAAAAGGACTGGAAGGATAATTATGGTGGAACCTGTCAGAGTAGTACATGTATTAGGGGCATTGCACCGGGGCGGGGCGGAGACATTTGTTATGAATGTTTACCGGCATATTGACCGGACAAGGCTTCAGTTTGACTTTGTGATCCATACAGACGAAAACTGCTCATACAGAAAAGAGATTGAAGAAATGGGCGGCAGAATTTATCTGGCAGGAAAATTCAGTCTTAAGAATGCGCTTGTGTATTGGAGATCATGGAAAAGGCTTCTGGCTGAACATCCCGAGTGGATCGTTGTCCATGGACATGTAAGAAGTACGGCCTGCATCTATATGAAAATGGCTAAAGATGCCGGAAGAACAGTGATTGCCCATAGCCATAGCACATCAAATGGCAGAGGGATGAAGGGCTGGATAAAAGATGTTATGCAGTATCCGGTACGTTATATTGCGGATTACTTTTTCGCCTGTTCGGAAAATGCCGGGAAGTGGATGTTCGGGGGACGTGTAGTCGGGGATCCTATGCATTATAAGGTTATAAAAAATGCTATTGATGTGGACGCTTTCCGGTATGACAGAGGGTATGAGACAGAGATTCGGAAAGAATTTCATCTTGGGGATAAAAAAGTCATAGGTACGGTGGGAAGGCTGTGCGATGCGAAAAATCCTTTTTTTATTCTGGATGTGTTTCTGGAAGTGCATAAACGTGCGAGCGATACCATATTGCTATGGGGCGGCGATGGGGAACTCCGGGAACAGATTGAGGCAGCTGCAGAGAAAATGGGGATTCAGAGTGCCGTGAGGATGGCAGGCAGTGTTGGGGATGTTCATAAGCTGTATAGTGCATTCGATGTTTTCCTGTTCCCTTCGAAATGGGAAGGACTGGGGATTTCGCTTATAGAGGCACAGGCGGCCGGTCTGCCGTGTTTCGTCTCTGAAAAGGTGCCTTTGGAGGCGGTGATCTGCAGGGATGTTAAGGTGATGAGGCTGGAGCTGGGCTGCGCCGGATGGGGGGAGGAAATTGTAAAAAGGCTGCAGATTTCGCCGGACAGGGAGAGGGCCTGTAAGGATGTGGCCGGGGCGGGGTATGATATCAAAAAGACTGCGTTGTATCTGCAGGAGGTGTATCTGTCTCTGAACGAATACGGTATACCAAAGGGTATACTGTAATTCACGCCCTGTGGGCAGATGGACTTCGTCTATTATGTTATACGGAGATTGTATGAGGAGAGTGGAAAGAATGGAGAAGCAATTGGTTTCGATAATTGTGCCAGTATATAATGTTGAGAAATATTTACGGAGATGTATTGATAGTATTATCAGTCAGACATATAAAAATCTTGAAATTATACTGGTGGATGACGGATCTACCGATGATTCCCCGGAGATCTGTGATGAATACAGGAAAAGAGATGAAAGAGTAGTTGTGATCCATCAGAAGAATGGTGGCCCGGCAACGGCAAGAAATACAGGGCTGGAAGTCTTCAGAGGAGAGTTCGCTGTATTTATCGATTCTGACGATCTGGTAAAAGAGATTTGTATAGAAAAAATGGTTGAAGCGGCGCTTAAATACAACGCTGGGATTGTGCAATGCAGAACCTATGCATTCATGGATTTTCACAAAATAGATTTTGAACATATGTCCGGTTTGTATACGAATGATACATTTACCGTATCCGGAAAACAAATGTGTCAAAAACTTATGTTTGAGAAAAATGCAAATGATTATGATTGTGTGCACTCCAAGCTATATTCTCGCGAAGTCTTTCATAGGGTAAGGTTCCCGGATGGCAGAATGCTTTCCGAAGATACGGCTATAGCGTATTTGCTGTATTGGAGTGTTACAAAGGTAGTTGTTATAGATGAACCATTATATCTGTATCAGTCGAAGAGAAAAGACAGCCTTACGCATGACTATAAACCGCAGAATGATTTAGACCGTACTGCTACGTCCAGAGAACGTATGTTGTTTTTTAAAAGAGAAGAGGGGAGCAGGTTGTTCTGTCAGTCGATGTATCTCCATTGTAATGCATTAATAGTGAATAGATATAGACTGAGTAAATGTGGCAATGATTATAAGGAGGTTGTCGCAGGAAGCAGGAAAGAATTAAAAGGTCTGCTGATAGAAATAATGAGAGCTGAACTGGATTTGAAAAAGAAAATACTGGTTTTGGTGGGGTATTTTTGCCCATTTCTGTGGTACAGAATGTGGGAAAGGAGAAATCAGATCCGTAGGAAGAAAGTTTGGAGAGAAAGAGAGAAATAGGTATGATTCCTGTGGTTTTTATAACGGATGAGAATTTTATTATGCAGACGATTGTCGCAATGACTTCGCTGTATTATTCGAAGAAAAAAGAAACAGAATATGATGTTTATGTGGTTACAGCGGATTGCACGGAAATGGCAAAGAGTAAGTTTAGGATCCTTGAAAAGAAAGATATGCGTATGAATATCATTGAGGCATCCCTTGAAGAATACCGTGATATCAGACAGCTTGCACATATACCGATTGCCTGCCTTTTAAAATTTAATATTTGTGATCTGATTCCTTCTTATGAAAAGCTGATCTATCTTGACGGTGATATCTGCGTGAGGAATGATTTATCTGATTTATACAATATGAATCTGGGAGAATGCTATGCAGGCGGGGCGCCGTCCCTGGAAATGTTATCGAGTAATAAAAGAATGATTAATGCCGGCATTATGCTTTTTAATGCAGATAAGATGCGGACAGAACATATGGCAGAAAGGCTTGTGGCGGAGAGAAAGAAACTTGGCGACAGGGGATCCATGGATCAGCAGACATTTAATATGGTGCTGGGTGATCAGATTCTGTTTCTGCCGCCGAAATTCAACTGTATCGCAGATAAATTTCTTGGCGATGAAAGAAGAGTCTATAAGCTTGATAAAGTAAACAAACTATATGGTACGGAGTATGCTTCATTTAAGGAATTGGTAGATGACGCAGTTATTATTCATTTTGCTTCAGGAATGAAACCATGGAAATTTTCATTTATTCCCTGTGCGGATGAATGGTATTGTACATATAAGGCCTCGGTCTATGGAGATGTGGAACTTAAGAGACAGAATCTGCTGCAGGCAAGAGTAACCGGGATGTTAAATCAGCTTAAGAAAAATGGTGTTAAGGGCTTTATAAAGAGACTGGGTGAGCATATCGGATACTGGGCTGGAAAAGGAAAAGTTAAGAATTGGGGCTGATAGTTTATGAAGGACTTATTTAAAACCTTAGGCAAATACAGAAGAATATTCAATAGCGTCCAGAAGAGAAAGATTATATATTTATTGTTTATGATGATTATTGCCAGTGTATTAGAAACATTTGGCGTATCAATGATTGTTCCGCTTATAACGGTAATGATGGATGAAGAGTTTTTTTCGGATAACCGGTTTGTTGTATTTGCAAGCAGATTATTTCATCTTGAGGATACGCATGCCTTTATGATTTTTATTATGTGTTTCATGATTGGAATATATCTTGTTAAAGGGATTTTTTTAATATTGAAAGAATATGTTCAGACAAGGTTCATAACAAATAACCGGGTTGATACACAAAGAAGAATTATGGCCGTCTATCTGGACTATCCTTACGAATTTTACCTTGATAAGTCAACGGCTGATGTCATGAAAATTATTGTTAATGATGTAAGCAACTGCTTTGGACTGCTTACGAGTATTATGACCTTCTTTTCTGAAATATTAATCAGCCTTTCATTATTTATTGCAATTTGTTTTGTTGACATCTATATGGCTGCTTTTGTTACGATTGTTGTGCTGATCCAATTAATTTTAATATTTAAGTTCATGAAAAAACGTATGTTTCGGTGCGGTGTGATTTTTCGCCAGGCAAATACAGAGGGAAGTAAATGGGTTATGCAGGCAGTATCGGGGATTAAAGAGACCAAGGTTGCAAAAAAGGAAGCTTTTTTTACCAGGCAATATACAAAATATGCCCGGCAGGCTGCAGTTGCAGGGCAAGGCTATAATGTACTGTCAGCGGCGCCCAGAGTTATATTAGAATCAGTTACAGTATCGGCGATGCTATTATTAATGTTAATTCTCCTTATGAATGGAAAGTCATTGTCACAGCTTTTACCTCAGTTCAGTGCATTCGCTCTGGCGGCGGTGAGAATACTGCCATCGGCAAATAAGATCAGTAATGTTATGGCTGATATATCTTATTATTCACCGGCTATGGATGCCGTTGTGGAAACCTTGACTATAGTAAATAATCACGAAAAAAGTAAAGTTATACAAAATAATACCGTTTCTGAAAGAGACATGTTTTCAGCGATCTGTGAAGTGAACTTGCAAAATATTTCTTATAAATATCCTAATACTGAAAAATATATTCTTGATAATGCAAATATGAAAATACCGATAGGTAAATCAGTTGGAATTATAGGAGAATCGGGTGCGGGAAAAACGACTGCGGTAGATATTATTCTTGGCCTGCTTGTGCCGCAAAAGGGGCAGATTGTATGTGACGGGGTTGATATTATGGAAGATTATGGGAGGTGGCTTTCTAAAATCAGCTATATTCCGCAGATGATCTTTATGCTGGATGATACGATAGCCGCTAATATTGCATATGGAATCGGGGAAGATAAAATCGACGAAGAAAAAATATGGCAGGCTCTTGATGAGGCAAGTTTAAAAGAGTATGTCAGCAGCCTGCCCGATACGATATATACAGAGATTGGTGAACGTGGTGTCAGACTTTCCGGCGGCCAGAGACAGCGTATAGGGATTGCGAGAGCTCTTTATACAGATCCAGAGATTATTGTGCTTGATGAGGCTACTTCGGCACTAGACAATGAAACAGAGATCGAGATTATGGATTCTATTAATGCGCTTCATGGAAAAAAGACATTGATAATCATTGCGCACAGACTTACAACGATATCAGATTGCGACATTGTATACCGTGTCGCCGATGGAAAAATTAAAGAAGTAGAAAATCGGAATCTGCCCCATTATTCTGACGGCTAGGGAATCAGAAATTGTGGTACGGCGTTGCATTGCTGATGATCTTAATGATTTTGAGGTTATGCAGCTTGCTAGTTTAAAAGCGTGTGAGTATATTATAGAGGCTTATAGAAGTAAGGAGAAGGGAGTATAAAAATGAGAAATTTAATTGTTAGGATTAAAAAGAAATTATCTAAGATAATCATAAAATTCAGACATTGGTATAGTTATGAAATAAAGTTGAGGAAAGCAGTAAACAATACGGGGTTTACGATTCTTGCCTCTAACTGTATGGGTGGATTTGTCTATAATAGTTTGAAAATGCAGTTTTTATCCCCTACAGTTAACTTACAGATGGTTGAAAAAGACTTTCAGAAGTTTTGCTTTGATATCAGATATTATGTTGATCAGAAATTAACTTTTATAGAAAGTGATAAATCTTTTCCTGTAGCGGAATTAGGCGAAGGAGATAAAAAAATTACCATATATTTTATGCATTATAAGAGTTCGGAAGAGGCAGAAGAAAAATGGTATCTACGGATAAAAAGAATTAATTATGATAAGTTGTATGTTATTGCCAGCGATATAGATATGTCGGAGGAAGAAGTCAGAAAATGGTTGCAGATGAAGTGTAATAATCTTGTTGTTTTTACGGATAAGGATTATGAAGGAATAAGCTATACTTTTAAACTGAGAAGGATTAACAAATATGTGATGGATTTCTATAACAAAGGCAGTGGAATCAGATATGTAGAATATGCTTTTGACTTTGCACAATTTTTAAATAAACATTAACAGGGTAAATTACTGATAGAAAATGCTTTCAGAATTTATATGAGATTGTAAAGGAGAAATTAATGACAATGAAGCGGGAATTGAAGAAGTTTGCGGCATTAGCCATGGCAGCGGTTATGACGGTGTCTTTTCCGGTGGAGGAGTTGGGGCGGGAAGATGAAAAGACGGGCGTCGGAGAAATGAAAGAGATATAGGAAAAGCATATGATGAGAAATATTAGCAACAGGAGTTTCAGAAATATTGAAGGAATAACCAATCTTTTCATTCACTATCTGGGGTTAAAAACGGGAATTCTTTTAAAGAATTTTTTTAGTTTTACAATGCATATCGGTAAAAGAAGAGAGAGATTAAAAAAGCTGGCATGTTGGAATCGTACTGCGATGATACCTGATAAAAATTACTGGTATAAAGCGTTCAGACGGATGATACTGTTTTCAAATGACCAGTTAGGTTTCGAAATGGCCGAGGTGTTCTATCATTGTATTCCCACAAAGGTTACGAATGTTGAAATAAGAAAAAATGATATACTGATTGTCTGTGTAGTAAAAAACGAAATTGTCAGAATGGAGCACTGGCTGGAACACTATAGAAAGATAGGCGGAACAGAGGTAAAGTTTCTTATTGTTGACAATGATTCAGATGATGGAACATTTGAAATGTTAAAAGGACAGCCAGACGTTATTCTGTATACAGTGAAAGAAACTTATAATTCACGAAGAAAGACAGCCTGGACGAATTATGTGATTGCCCAGGCGGGAATAAAGCGCTGGTATCTTGTTGTTGATTCTGACGAATTTTTAGCCTATGAAGGTATGGATAAAATACTTTTAACAAAATATATAAATATTATGCAACAGAATAAAAAAACTGTGTTAAAGGCCGTTATGCTTGATATGTATCCGAAAGGAGTGATCGGTTCCAAAGATATTAATAAGGATCAGTTTCGTGAAGAGTATATTTATTATGATGAGGCGGATTCTTATTCGTATGATTCAGACAGAAATCAGATCGGGGGAGGTTTTCTGGAGAGAGTTTTTGGAGAGGTTAATGGTATTAGGACAAAGGCACCTCTTTTTTTTGTTTCAGATTATCGTTTTATGCTTGGATCACATCATATCTATCCATTATATGATGATATAAAAGCTCCTTTTGAACTGGTTCTGCAGCATTACAAATTCCTGCCAGGAGATGAACCGCATATAAGAGAGGCGATAAAGACTGGTGTATATGCAAATGGAAGCAAATTGTATAAAAAATATATCAGACTTTTTGAAGCTGAAAAAGGTGTATGTGTATTTTATGAAAAAAGCCGAAAATGGGAAGGAGAAAACACGGTCAGAGAATTTAAAAATAGTATTTAAATCTTAAATCGGAGAAACACATCATGAAAATCATTAAGAATAAGAATTACAGGGAAAGAAATGGAGTATTAAGTCTCTTTATCCGTTTTTTGGGAGTTGATATTGCGGTCTTATTGCGCAATTCTTTCAGTTTTTTGAAAAATACAGGGATAAGAAGAGAACGATTAAATAGATTAAAGCAATGGGATTATCAGACTCTTATCAAAGATAAGGAATATTGGTATAAGGCGTTTAAGAGATCAATTATAACATCAAATGATAAGGCGGCATTCATTATGATGGAAGCATTTTATAATTGCATACCTGATAAAGTCCGGGATCATGAAATAGAAGAAAATGATATTCTGATTGTATGTGTAGAAAAAAATGAATTAATCCGAATGAATAAATTCCTGGAACATTATAGAAAAATTGGAGGACACGTAAAGTTTCTTATTGTAGATAATGATTCAGATGATGGAACTTTTGAGATGCTGAAAGAACAGCCGGATGTTATTCTATATACGGTGAAAGAAACCTACAATTCGAAAAGAAAAACAGCCTGGACAAACTACGTGATTGCAGAGGCCGGGCTCCATCGCTGGTATCTCGTTGTGGATTCTGATGAATTCCTGGAATATGAAGAAATGGAGAATCTGCCGTTATCAGAATATGTAAAAGAGCTGCAACAGAAGAAAATGATTGCAGTAAAAGCTGTTATGTTAGAAATGTATCCGAAAGGAATTATTGGATCAAAAGAGATTGCTATTGATCATTTTCGGGAAGAATACATTTATTATGATGAGGCAGACTCGTATTCGTATGATCCGGACATTAACCAGGTCGGAGGGGGCTTTTTAGAAAGAGTTTTTGGAGAGGTCAATGCAATTAGGACGAAAGTACCGCTGTTTTATGTTTCGGATAATCGTTTTATGCTTGGTTCGCATCATATCTATCCATTATATGATGATATAAAAGCGCCCTTTGAACTTATCCTGCAGCATTATAAATTTCTGCCGGGAGATGAGGGGCATATAAGAGAGGCTGTCCGGACAGGAGTATATGCAAATGGAAGCAGACTCTATAAAAAATATATTAAGCTTTTTGAAGGAGAAACGGGCATAAGTGTATACTGTGAAAAAAGTCATAAATGGGAAGGGAAAAATTCGGTTAAAGAGTTTAAAAATAGTATTAGAGGTGAAAACAGATGAAATCTTTTGATGAAAAAAGAACGAAAGAATATACGATTCAGGATAATCAATATAAATTTCCATATCACTATATTCCAGAATACAGGAAAGTAGGAAAACATTGTTTCCCGGTTATGGAGAGATCGCTGAGATGGGGATTTGAATATCTGGCATATATGTATGCTGTACTGGAAAAATTATATACGGTACGACCGAATTCCATACTGGATGTTGGATGTGGAGATGGCCGTCTGCTATCTCTGATAAAATCAGATTGCGATCATTTTCACGGGTTGAATAAGATGAAAGGAATTGATATATCTGAAAAGGCAATAAAGCTTGCTGGAATACTGAATTCGGAAGTGGAAGAGGTTTATCATGAATTAGATATTTCGGATGAAAAAGAAGAATATGATTGTGTTACTTGTATAGAAACGTTGGAACATATTCCCGATGAATTGCTGGAAGGTGTTATTTGTAATCTGTTTCGCTGTGTAAGAGCAGGAGGAAAAGTTATCATCAGTGTTCCAACAATTAACAGACCTAGATCCGGCAAGCATTTCCGGCATTATAGTGCGGATGTTCTTTTAGAGGAGTTAAATAGTTCGCAGGTCAGATATCAAGTGGAATCAATTGAATATATATGGAAAGTTAATGCATTAAAAAAATATTTCCGCATAACAGACAACAGGTTTCTTTATCTTAGATTCAGAGCTCTGGATAACTTTCTGACCAAAGTGAATGCGAAAGCCGATGAGAAGTCAGGAGCACACATGATTGTTGTTTTAAATAAGTGTTAATGGATACAGGTTAAATTCTGATTATATGATAAGAGGAGATTTATATGAGAGAGGCTAAATGGTATTTTACACATCCGAAATGGACAGCATCACTGTTTGATAGAAAATGTCTGAAGAGTTTTCTGGCAAAAAATATGTTTCCAAGAAAGTGCAGATGTTCCGCTTGTGGGAAAAAGTTTCATAATTATGAGTATATTGGTCCGTATTCACCATTAGGAGAAAAGCGTGATGTAGCATTAGGGGGAAGACCCGGCGGCTGTCCTTACTGTAAAAGTGTTGATAAGTATAGATGGTTATGGTATATTCTTTCAAACTATACAGATATTGAAAAGATGAATGGAAGCGTACTGCATTTTGCTCCCGAGGAAGAAATAAAAGATAAGATCCTACGAAATAAAAATCTTAAATATATAACTGGAGATATCGAAGCTGGTAAAGCAGAATATGTTGTGGACATGACAGATATGCAATTTGAAGACAACGCATTTGACCTGGTAATTGCCAGCATGGTATTAGAACATATTCCGGATGAAAAAGCTGCATTATCGGAGTTAAGGCGGGTTTTAAAGGCGGATGGAAAGCTTGCTTTAACGATTCCTGTGGCCTTTGACTTAAAAAAGACTTTAGAAGATGACCGTATTGATACGGATGAAAAGAGGCTGAAGTATTATGGTCAGGCAGATCATGTCAGATTATATGGGAAAGACTTTAAAGAGAGGTTTTCCGAAGCCGGTTTTCATGTAGACGTATATTTGTCAGGGGAAATGCTGACTGAAAAGGAGAATAGAAGACTGGGATATATGAAAAATATGCCCGTGTTAATATGCAAAAAGGTATAAAGTATTTTATAGAGGATAGAAGATGGCTGATGGAAATGTATTGGTTTCGGTTATAGTAACGGTTTATAATGGTGAGGACTATCTTGATAAATGTATTGAATCCATATTGTCACAGACTTATACAGATTTGGAAATTCTTTTTGTGGATGATGGTTCTATAGATTCCAGTCCGCAGATTCTGGATGATTATTCAATCAGAGACAAAAGGATCAGAGTTGTACATCAATCTAACGGCGGAAGAGCCAGGGCGCGGAATACTGGAATCAGGGTATCAACCGGAAGGTATGTTATTTTTATTGATATGGATGATTGGATAGAGCCGGATATGATTTCGATTATGCTTGATGATCTGCTTAAATATGAGGCTCAGATGGTTATATGCGGATATTCCAGAGACTATAAGAAGAATGTTGCACGTCATATTGTGGATGATAAAGAAATATGTACAGGCAAGGAAGCCTTGGCAAGAGTCTTAGAGGGTACGATTGATAGTTTTACATGGAACAAATTGTGTGACCGGTCTTTATTTGAAAAATTTCCCTTTCCAGAGGGGAGAAATTATGAAGATATAGCAGTTATGTACCGAGTGGTGGAATCAGCCTCTAAGGTGGTACTGCTTCCGGATATTCTTTATCATTATGTATATCGAAAAAACAGTATTGTGGCGGCCAGAAAATTAAAAGACCTTTTTATGCGTGTTGAGATAGAAATTGAAAGATATCAGTACGTTATGAAATGTGGATACCCAGAGTATGGGGAAGCGGCGCTTCTGTTGCTGCTCAATTCTTACAGGCCATTAATGGTTGCAAGCGTATTTTCATCATTTAAAGAAAGAAAGTCGCATAGAATGCAGCGAAAAGAATATGATAATTTCTTAAAAAGAAATTTCAAAAAATATGTGGGGAAACAGGAGCGGCATATTCGGATACAATATTATCTGGCAGTCAGAGGCATGTTTATGACGGACGTACTGGCGCTGGCCTGCGAATGGCTGGACAGGATAAAAAGGAAGAGACAGTTCAAAATGTGGTAAATAGGTATTATAATTAGCATAGGATTGTTGTTTTTTTATCCGACTTGTAGACTTTTCTGGTCAATTTTTATATAATACAGATAAGATTGTGGGACAAGCATATCAGACGGATGTTTGGAGAGCTGTTCTACTTACAGGAGTAGCTGCGTCTGGTGAATAGCTGGAAAGATAGCCATTGATTCTAAGAAAAAGGACATGCTTCCGGAAATAAAGGAAGAGGGATTTTCGGAGTATACAGCTTCCATAGTCAGACTGGTGATTGATTTAGTTGAAGGAAAGGAAACAGATGAGGAAAATGAGAAAGATTTAGAGACTGCCAAAGTGATTTTGGATCACGAATATGATATAAAAAATCATCTTTATATAAGGCAGAATAGTAAAATAGATTGTTTTAATTTGTTGGAATATAAGATTATCAGCCAAAGAAATGAGGATAATCCGATAGGAGAAAATAGTTATATGTACTATCAGGAAATTGAGAGATATTTAAAAAATATATCCAGAAGATTTAAGAGTATTGAAGTTGATGAAAAGAGATTAAATGGTATGCCTGTAATAAAAAATACCAGAATACCAGTTAGTCTTATTGTTGCATGTTTAAAGGATGAAATGACCTTTGGGGAAATCTGCGAGGAATACAAACTGACACGGGAAGAGATAGAAACAGATATGGAATATGTAATTGAAATTCTGGATGCCCCATATCAGGAAGGTTAAAAATGAAGGTGCTGTTAGATGAAAATATAATACAAAAGTCAATTCCAGTATTAGAAAAATACGGGCATGATGTGATTCATGTACTGAATAGGTTTGAAGCCGGAAAAAGTGATGAGGATGTATTGCAATTAGCTTTGGATGAAAAGAGGGCGTTAATCACATTAAACGGAAAAGATTTTGTGATTTTGATTCCTCCCCGAACAGAATTAGAACTGCATTATGGACTGATTTGGTTGAAAGGTTTCCAAGTTACCAGGAAAACCTATGAAAAGGTTATGGATATAATCGGAATTTTCTTAAAAAGTAGAGGCGAATCTATAAAAAATACATATTATGCTGTAAAGAAAAATGGGAAATCATATGAAGTAATTCAACGTTTTTCCAAATTGATGGAGACATTGGTTAAATTATAGCGGAAATCTTGTCAGTCTGTTTTGTATAATAGTATGTATCATAATTTTTCTATCAAAGTATACCCAAGGGCATACCTTAATACATGCCCTAACGGGCTGGTGGACTTCGTTCACTAAGGTATAAGAGAATACCTGTAAGAGTACAGTGTATTCTCTTATATTTCTTATCTATTTTAACATTTCGATAGATTTCCCATTCATTAAAGCAAGGAAAATGAACAAAAACGGAAGTGTATAAATCGAATATTCGTTCATTAAGGCCTGTATCAGATAGATAATCAGAGTTAATACGCCCATAATGTAGAATGAATTGTTCTTCCAGTTACGGAACCCTCTGACCAGCGTTGAAAGCAGCAGGCCGAAGTAACCGATCAGACCAAGCAGTCCCATATCTGTTGTCATCTGCAGGATTTCATTATGGGGATCTGCGTATCCGCTATCGGCTGGGAGTTTGCGCATGATACGCATAAGGGTTTCATAAGAGTTCATTCCGTTTCCAAACAATTTGTGTATAATTGGTTCCTCTTTAATTGCGGCTGCAGTTCTGCGCCATACGAATCCACGTTCATTAAAAGTTGCATCTGTGAGAACAAGATTCTGCCAGAATGATTCTTTCGATAGTCTGGCAGCATTTATATTGGCAAATAGAATGCAAAAAGCGCCCACTCCGGCGGCTGCCAGGACAATAATTACTAAAATTTTTCTGGCGCCTGCCATCTTTTGACGCATTATTTTCCGGTTACGTTTCCATGCCAAAAGAAATGCCAGATAGCAAAGTATTTCACAAATCAGTATCCTATAATCTAAAACAATGGCGCCCGTACCGTGGAATGGATGGAGTTTATCCCCGAATAAAAGGCGAAGGATACAGATTGTAAGCTTTGCGCCAAGATAAATTCCGGTAATCTGTGTATAGCGGTCTGCCCACGCTTCTGATTCCAAAGCAAAATACCCTAATAAGAGGATTCCCAGGATCATTGCAATGATAGAACTGTCTGTTTTATAAAAAGCGTAAACAAAAAACCAAGATAGAGATTGTATCCACAGATTTTCTGGGAAAACACTTCTTTACATAACATATAGATGACCATGACTGGCGGAAGCATGAGGCTGACATAGCAGGCAGTGTAGTTTACATTGCTCATCGGGGTCAGATAAATACGGATTTGTGTAGCGTTAAGTCCATCCTGTATGTTAAAAAAATTAATGCCGCAGGCACAGAAGATTCCGCAGATGTAGATGGCGGAACTGCCGGCAATCCATACCCATAGCAAGGGGTTATCCAATCGTCCATATTGCCGTATGGCAAAATAAATGGCCAGAATGACCAGAAAACATAATCCGCTGATGGTTCGCGAAGACATCTCGAAAAACGTCGAGGTAATGTTACGTGAAAGGAATGTGGATATGGCAAGCGCAGCCAGTAAGGCCAGGGTAAAGATGATATCTGGTTTCTTTGGCATGGTCATGTCATTCCCCCAGTCATATAATGCGATCAGAATCTGCGGGAGCATGACGCACAGGTAAACAATAGAAGAAACAAGAAAGAAATTCCGTTTGTCCAGATATAGATGGAACATTTTATCTGTGTTAAACAAAGGGAAGATCAGCAGCATTGAGAGCAGGTACAGATAGGTAGCTGCCGGAGCCAGCCAGGCGGGTATAAAAGATTTTAGGTTATCCATGAGTTTGTCCATAATTGTATCCATAATTTTAC
>CAJULU010000001.1:53141-130551 GCA_910587575.1 uncultured Dorea sp. | reverse complement strand
TAAAGTATTGATTTTTCAAGGTTCAGCACACCAAATGGTGTGGGAAGTTTGAGTATATAATAAAAGAAAATAACGAGACAAATGTCCTGTTCGGAGGTTTTAAATGAAAAAAACATACAACACTTCAAAAATTGATGAAGCACTAAACGCTTGTATATATTCTGATACACTCCGATCGTTACAAGTTCCTTTTTTTCTGATTGAATATGAATCTGGTGAAAGCGTGTCAAATTATAACTATTTCCAGGTTGTAATAAGCGGAAACCTTTCCATATCATTTATCCGTGACGATGGCAGTGCTTACAGTCTTTCAAACGGCGGTAAAAATTACATTATTGGTGAAATGGATTTATTTGTAGCTGGTGATGATAATGTTCTTGCTGAAGCTATAAGTCCCCTTCTTACAATTGCAATTGACACCGTTCAATATAAGGATAAGCTGCTCCAAAACATAGCTTTCCTACAGTTAATGGCTGCAACACTGGCAAATAAAATAAGTGCGATAACAAATGCTGATGCAGCGCCATCCTCACTTTCTGAACGCATTCTCAATTATATGAAATTCAAATGCGACAATCATATTATATCTGGAATAGAAAAAACCGCTTTCAGACTTCATTGCAGCCCAAGACAGCTTCTGCGTATTTTAAATCAATTTGAAAAAGACAATATCGTAACCAAAATTGGAAAAGGCCGGTACATTATGGATGAACGAACTGCTTATGCTCTTGACAGGCACGACAAAAAACGCCCTTAGCCATGAGTTCCTACCCACAGCTAAGGGCGTTTCATCTTATTCCCATTCGCTCCCAGAAATCGTAACTTAAACAATTCTGTATCCATAAGTTGGACATTATTTTGAGAATAACGCATCATTTCTTGAAAGAAGATAGACACAATACTGATTCATACTAATTCCTTCTCTCTGAGAATGCTCTGCTAATGATCTGTGTAAGCTTCTTGGAATTCTTAATTTAAACTGTCCAGAATAATCTTCCAAACTATCTGGTTCATGAATTTCTATCTTATCTTCTAACGCAACTTCAATCCATGCTCTTTTCGCATCCAACGCATTTGCCACTGCACTTTCTACTGTATCACCACAAGTAATGCAACCTGGCAAATCAGGATAGGAAACCACAAATCCGCCTTCATCCTTATCTTCTACAATTTCCATACGATAGGACATTGCCATATAATCATTCAGCGTCTTCATCATTCTGCTTCCTCCTCTTGGTGCATTCATCTCATATCCATAGCTTTCCAATACTTTTCGCAATTCGTCAAACCGGAGGTCTTTCGATAAATTACATATACGTGTTATCAGTTTATCCCATTTTGACATTCTTAATACCTCCTATCTATATTATAGGTGGTGTCATATATGGTGTCAATCCATTTTTTTTAATATGTTTCAAGATAATTACCAAATCTCGCACCACTGGTGCGAAAAATTACATTATATATCTGCTTGTTTAGTATATCATGCCCTCTATCTCAAATAAATAATAAATATTCATGGCAACAATTCTTCACTTAGTTTCTGTAAAATATAAATAATAGAAATATGGCAGATAATCTCAACGACTACCTGCCATATAAAATAAGCTGTATAAAATTCCCACTATTCCCATTCAATTGTCCCGCACGGCTTCGGAGTAAGGTCATAAAGCACCCTGTTCACCCCCGCCACCTCATGGGTAATCCTCTCCGTAATATGCTCCAGAAGCTCAAACGGCACATTCTCCACCGTAGCCGTCATCGCATCCACCGTATTCACCGCCCTGAGAATCACCGGATACGCAAAGGTCCTGGCACCATCCGACACTCCCACAGACCGGAAATCCGGCACTGCCGTAAAATACTGCCACACCTTTCCCTCAAGACCGTTCTTTGCGAATTCCTCCCGGAGTATCGCATCCGACTCCCGGACAATCTCAAGCCTTTCCCGGGTAATCGCCCCAAGACAACGCACTCCAAGTCCCGGTCCCGGGAATGGCTGACGGTAAACCATGCCGTCCGGCAGTAAAAGAGCCTTCCCCACGACACGCACCTCATCCTTATATAAGAACTTCAGAGGTTCCACCAGCTCAAACTGAAGATCCTCCGGCAGACCGCCTACATTATGGTGAGCCTTTACCCCGTCGCTCTCAATAATATCCGGGTAAATAGTTCCCTGTGCCAGAAACTGAATTCCTTCCTGCTTCCTTGCTTCCTCTTCGAAAACACGGATAAATTCCGCACCAATAATCTTACGCTTCTTCTCCGGCTCTGCCACATCTGCCAGTTTGTCCAGAAAACGGTCCACCGCATCCACGTAAACCAGATTCGCCTCCATCTGATTACGGAACACCTCTACCACCTGCTCCGGTTCCCCTTTCCGCAGCAGACCATGGTTCACATGCACGCACACCAGCTGTTTTCCAATCGCTTTGATCAGAAGCGCCGCCACAACGGAAGAATCCACTCCGCCCGAAAGCGCCAGCAGAACCTTCTTATCTCCAACCTGTGCCTGAATCCTTTCTACCTGGTCTGCAATAAAGGCATCTGCAAGTTCCTTTGTTGTAATACGCTCCATACTGTCCGGTCTGGTATTCTCTCCCATGATCTTCCTCCTATTCTTTGCCGTTAAAGCAATAAGTACATACTTTACAAGGTTCAATTCCAATGGATTCCAGCAGGTCATCCAGTCTGTGATACCGGAGGGTGGTAAAATTCTGCTGTTTCCGGATATCCTCAATCAGCTGCGCATACCTGCAGGAGCAGGGATTGGCATACTCGTCCATGACCTCCTGTGAACACTCATCCCCCTCCCTCTTACGGATCATCCGTCTGGTAATCAGTTCCATCTCCGACTTGGAACGTGAGAAATTCAGATATTTACATCCATAAAGAAGCGGCGGACAGGCCGGGCGGACGTGTACCTCCTTCGCCCCGCTGTTATACAGGAATTCCGTTGTCTCCCGAAGCTGCGTCCCCCGCACGATCGAGTCGTCAATCAGCAGCAGCTTCTTATTCTCAATTAACGCCTGTACCGGAATCAGCTTCATCCGTGCAATGAGATTCCTCTGGCTCTGGCTGGTCGGCATAAATGACCGGGGCCAGGTAGGTGTGTATTTGATAAACGGTCTCGCATACGGAATCCCGGATTCATTGGCATAGCCGATTGCATGGGCAATCCCGGAATCCGGAACTCCTGCGACCACATCCGGATGCACACTGTCCCCGTCCCGTTTCGCCAGCATGCTTCCACACTTGTAGCGCATCTCTTCCACATTGACTCCTTCATAGGAAGATGTCGGATATCCGTAATAAACCCACAGGAACGAACAGATCCGCATCTCCTCCCTGGGGGGCCTGAGCGTCTCTACCCCTTCCGGCGTGATAAATGCCACCTCCGAAGGGCCTAATTCCCTGTAGTCCACATAACCCAGATTAATATAGGCATGGCTCTCGAATGATACACAATAAGCGTCCTCTTTCTTCCCGATAACAAGGGGCGTCCTTCCATAACGGTCCCTGGCCGCATAGATTCCCTCCCTCGTCATCACCAGCATCGTCATGGAGCCATCCACAATATCCTGGACGTACCGGATTCCTTCCAGAATGGAATCCTTCTCACAGATCAGCGCAGCCACAAGTTCCGTCACGTTGATCTGTCCGTTTGTCATCTCCTGGAAATGAGAATGCGTGGTCTCATACAGCTGTTTTAACAGTTCGTCATAGTTGTTCACTTTCCCCACAAATGTGATCGCAAAACTTCCAAGCCTGGAACTGATCAGCAGCGGCTGGGGTTCAAAATCCGAGATACATCCAATCCCCAGGTATCCCTTCATCTCGCCCACATCGCGGTCGAATTTCGTCCGGAACGGTGAGTTCTCAATGTTATGGATTGCACGGTTAAATCCGTCCTCCCCATAGGTAGCCATACCGCCCCGCCGTGTGCCAAGGTGCGAATGATAATCTACACCGTAAAAAAGTTCTAATACACAATCCTTCTTTGATGCTACACCAAAAAATCCTCCCATACATAATCTCCTTCTTCTCAGCTTCATAAATAACCTGCCATATAACTTTTCTATGCCAGGTTATTTATTTTCCTTATATGTCCATTTCTATCATATCATATCCTATGCCAGTTGACATCCCTAAATCTGACAAATCTTTTCTCCTATTTCTACTGTCATTTGGCAAAATACTCCAGACGCTGCCGTAGAATAAACATACAAGTGATGTCCCAGGCGCACTTCACTATCTTCCTGCCTGATGGAAACTTAGTCAAGGGCTATTTTCTTGTGATTGTCCGTATGATATCTGCATATCTGATAGGTAATCCCGAAATCATCCTCCGTATACTGATTATGATTCAGAATCTCCAGCACTTTTTCATCAATCAGAGGATGCATTTCATCTGCCGTCATGACTCCGCAGATCTCGTCAAACTCATTTTCCTTTAAATTATCATACCCTCTTTTCCCAGTACTCTTCGCATTCAGTGTGAAATTCTTCTCAACAAGCAGATCATACAGATAATTGGCATAGAAGAAGATTTCTGTAATCATGCCAACCATCTGATTCTGATACTTTAACTCAAAGGCATAGAACTTCTCTTCATCCCATGTCCATAAATCAACCGCCGCCTTCTTTCCCGGGAACACCTCATTTTCTGCTTTCACCGTACCAAGAAACAGTCCTGCAGGAAGCTGGCGGAAGATCTCATTCTTCTCGGGACTGTCACCTTTTACAATGTCATAAAGAATGCTTTCTTCCCCTGTCATAGCTTTTTCAATCCAGTTTTCAGAGATCTTCTCCGTATTTGCTTCAGCGTCCTCTGCCATCATACCCGGCACATTATTGACAAGCTTCTCTTTGTTCGCATCCAGCCAGTCACTGAATCCGCCCTCCGCAAACAGAACCGCTTCCAGGCTCTCCGACAGGAAAAACCATGAATACTGTTCCCAGAACCGCATAACCCTGTATAAGAATCGGTTGAAATGTCCATTCCCTTTCCATTTCCCTTTCATTTCTTCCGGATCTGACTGCATATCCAGGTTCAGTATCACATTTTTATGAAAATAACGGTTTAAGATGACTGCCCATCCTTCGAAAGCAGCATCTTCCTGCATATTCATCTTCTTTTCTCCGATTCCGGCTGCTTCTTCCATAAGAACCATTTCTATTTCCTGTTCTCTCTCCAGGAACTTTATATTACCGGGTAACTTGATATGCTGATTACCGGATTCGTTTTTTAATCTTTCTTCTATAACATGACTCATCTTGCGTTTCCTCTCTGTTCGTAATTTATTTATCTTTTTTCCTGGTGTTTTTCCGTTTTCCTCCTTTCACTTATCATTTTAACTCTATTCAGATCATACCGCAAGCATCTCCTTAAGCTTCTGATTCACAAGCCCTGGATCCGCCTTTCCCCTCATGGCTTTCATGGTCTGCCCCACCAGCGCCCCCAGGGCTTTTTCCTTTCCGCCCAGGTAATCTTCCACTGCCCGGGGATTATCTGCGATTACCTTTTTCAGCGCTTCCTCAAGGGCTCCTTCATCATTCACCGTCTTAAGGCCATGTGCTTCTACATAGGCTTCGGGATCAACATTTTCTGAAAATATTTTTTCAAACACTTCTCTGGCAACCGAACTGTTGATGGCCCTGCTTTCCGCAAGTTCCACCAGTTTCGCCAGATTTTCTGGTGAAAAAGAGATTTCTTCCGGTTCCATATTGTGATCTTTCAGCAGACGCAGGGTGTCCACCATCAGCCAGTTGGACACCTTCTTGGGCTGGCTTCCAAGAGCCACCGTTGCCTCACCTTCTTGGGCTTGCCGCAGATCGCTGAAGCCTCCTCGAAAATCTCTGCCATATGCCTGGATCCCGTGATAATCTGCGCATCATACTGCGGTATATCAAATTCTTTCTGATACCGTTTCAGTTTCTCCGTCCGCAGTTCCGGCTGTTTTTTTTGTATCTGTCCGATCCACTCATCGCTGATCACAATGGGTACAAGATCCGGCTCCGGGAAATAACGGTAATCTTTCGCATCTTCTTTGGAACGCATGGCGTAAGAATATTCCTTATTGTCATCCCATCTTCTGGTTTCCTGGATCACGGCTTTTCCTTCCTCAAGCAGTTCGATCTGACGTTCCCTCTCTCCCTGGATCGCCCTTGCAATTGCTTTGAAGGAGTTTAAGTTCTTCATCTCTGTTCTTGTGCCGAATTTCTCCGTGCCGGCTTCTCTCACAGACAGGTTGACGTCTGCCCGCATGGAACCTTCCTGCAGCTTACAGTCCGATGCCCCCAGATACTGGATGATCATACGCAGTTTCTCCAGATATGCAATGACTTCGTCAGCCGAACGCATATCCGGCTCTGAAACGATTTCCACAAGGGGGACTCCGCTCCGGTTATAATCCACCAGAGAAGTGTCGTCCCACTCGTCATGAATCAGTTTTCCGGCGTCCTCTTCCATATGCATCTCATGAATACGGATTTTCTTCTTTTTGTCCCCCACTTCGATCTCTACATGACCATTTGCCGCAATCGGAAGGTATAACTGTGAAATCTGATAGTTCTGGGGATTGTCCGGGTAGAAATAATTCTTACGGTCAAATCTGCACACCCGTGTAATATCGCAGTTGGTGGCAAGGCCGATGGCAATGGCATACTCCACTACCTTCTTATTTAATACAGGAAGTGAACCAGGCATACCCGTGCATACCGGACAGGTATGGGTGTTAGGCTCGCCGCCAAACTCTGTACTGCAGGAGCAGAAAATTTTCGTTTTTGTGGCAAGTTCCACGTGAACTTCCAGTCCGATTACTGTCTCATACTGTTTTGTCATGATATTCTGCCTCCTTTCTGCTCCAGCGTATATGCTGCCCGGATAATCTTATTTTCCTCGAAGCAGTTTCCAATGATCTGCATTCCAACAGGAAGTCCTTTCCGGTCCTTTCCCACCGGAATACTGATGCCGGGAAGTCCTGCCAGGTTTACGGAAACGGTATAGATATCTCCCAGGTACATCTTAAGCGGATCGCTTAAACTCTTTCCAAGTTCCGGGGCCGTTGTGGGCGCTGCCGGTGCGATGATCACATCGTATCTTGCAAAGGCCTGGTCAAACGCTTCTTTGATCAGCGCCTTTGTCTTTAACGCCTTCAGATAATACGCCTCATAGTATCCGGAACTTAACACAAAGGAACCCAGCATGATCCTGCGCTTCACTTCCGGGCCGAACCCTTCGGAACGGGTCTTCTTATACATATTGTGAAGCCCCTCGTCCTCTTGTGTGCGGTAGCCGTATTTCACTCCGTCAAAACGGGACAAGTTGGAACTTGCCTCTGCCGAAGCGATCACATAATACGCCGGAATTGCGTACTGGACCAGGCTTAAATCAAATTCTTCCGCCACGGCTCCACATTCTTCCAATATCCGGACCGCCGCCAGAATCTTTTCCCGGACTTCCGCATCCAGTCCGTCACCGAAATAATCCTTAGGGATCCCGATCCTCATGCCGCTTACGTCATTTACCAGGGCGCTCATAAAATCATACCCGAAAGCCGGCTGTCCCTCCCCGCCGGCTGTCCCGGCATTCTGATACGCATTTCTGTCGATTGACGTGCTGTCCTTCGGATCATGTGCGGCAATCGCTTCCAGGATCGCCGCACAGTCTGTCACGTCCTTTGCAATGGGCCCGATCTGATCCAGAGAGGAGCCATAGGCAATGAGACCGTATCTGGATACCGTGCCGTAAGTCGGTTTCAGTCCCACCACGCCGCAGAAGGAACTTGGCTGCCGTATGGAACCGCCCGTATCCGATCCCAGTGCAAAGGGGCTCTCACCTGCGGCTACCGCCGCACAGGAACCGCCGGATGAACCGCCGGGAACATGGTTTAAGTTCCATGGATTCCTTGTGACGCCGAAATAAGAAGTCTCCGTGGTGCTTCCCATGGCAAATTCATCCATATTGGTCTTTCCGATCACCACTGCGCCCGCCTTCTCAAGATTACGCACCGCTTCTGCCGTATAAGAGGGACTGAAATTTTCAAGAATCTTCGAACTGCAGGTTGTCCGCATCCTGTCTGTACACAGGTTATCCTTCACTGCTACCGGAACTCCGGCAAGAGGGCTGTTTAAGATTCCCTCGTCAATCTGCTTCTGCACCTCTTCTGCCCTTCGCAGGGCCTCTTCCCGGTCTATGGTCACAAAACTGTGGACGTCCTTTTCCACCTTATCAATCTGCGCAAGACACCCCTTTACGGCCTCCACGGCCGTCAGCTCTCCCGCCTTGATTTTCTTTCCCAGTCCTACCGCCGTCATACTCGTAATATCCATCTGCCGTTCACCTCCTATCCAATCGTCTTCGGAACTTTGAAATAGTTGTCTTTCCTTAAAGGAGCGTTTGCAAGGGTCTCTTCGCTTCCGTCCTTCCGGCTGGCTTCGTCCTCCCGGAATACGTTGTTTACCGGAAATATATGACACATTGGAGCAACGCCCTCTGTATCCAGTTCATTCAGTGTATCTATATAATCCAGCATCTTCTCCATATCTGCCCTGGCCTTCTCCTTCTCTTCGCCGGACAGCTTAAGTTTTGCCAGGATTCCTACATATTCAATTGTTTCATCTGATATCTTATTTGCCATGTTTGCCCTCCTGTTATCCGCTTTATTGCCTGCAATATTATACATCTAGTACATCATTGCATTAATCTTGAAGTAATAGTGCTCGATATCCGTGTCAGCTGTGCGTCTGCTAACCGACGATGTAGCGGGCTACATCTAGGTTAGCAGACGTGCAGATGATGCGGATATCGAGTGCTGATTACTCAAGAATGAATGCAATGATGTACCAGGCTGTTTAAGGTTCCAGCCTGCTTAAATCTCTCGGGAACAGCGTTGTCTCCCGGACATTGTCTTCCCCGACAAGCTTCATGGTCAGCCGTTCCAGGCCGATTCCCAGCCCGCCATGGGGCGGCATACCGTGCCGGAATGTATCAAGATAGTCTTCCATCCCCTCTTCCGGCATTCCTCTTGCCGCAATCTTCTCCGTCAGCTTCCGGTAATCATGGATACGCTGCCCGCCCGTTGTAATCTCCATTCCCTTAAACAGAAGATCAAAGCTTAAGGTATACCGGCCGTCCTCCGGGTCATCCATGGCATAGAAGGGACGTTTTTTCGAGGGATAATGGGTCACAAATACGAAATCACTGTCCCACTCTTCCTTTGCATACCGCCCGATCAGCGCTTCTTCCTCCGGCTCCAGGTCAGATGGATTGCGCATCGGATGTGCGTATCTTCTGGAAACAAGTTCTTTGACCTCGCTGAATTTCACTGCGGGAATCCGGGTCACATCCGGCAGGGTAACGTCAAGAATCTGAAGTTCCTTTCCGTAGTCCCTCTCAAGCAGCTTCATGGCATACTGAAGGTATCCTGTCTCCATGGCCATGATATCCTCAAACCCGTCAATATAGCCCATCTCAAAATCCAGGCTGGTGTACTCGTTCAGATGCCGTTTCGTGTTGTGCTTCTCTGCCCGGAATACAGGCGCCGTCTCAAATACCCGGTCAAAGACTCCTACCATCATCTGTTTGTAAAACTGCGGGCTCTGGGCCAGAACCGCCGGACGGTGGAAATAGTCAAGCCGGAAGATATTTGCCCCGCCTTCGGCGCCTCTGGCTCCGATCTTCGGTGTGTGGATCTCCGTAAATCCCTGTCCGTACAGGAAATCCCGGAACCCCCGGGTCAGTCCTTCCTGGATTCGGAATTTCGCCCTTTCCCGGATATTGCGGAGAGCGATGGAACGGTAATTCAGCTTTGCCTCCAGAGATGTCTTTAACTTCCATTTGGAAATGGCAAGAGGCATTCTTTCGTCTGCCGGCTCACTTAAGACCTTAAGCTTCTCCATCCGGACCTCAATCCCGCCCGGCGCCTTCCCGTTTTCCTCCAGCCTGCCTTCGGTCTCTATGACTGCCGCCTCTTTCACCTCTTTTAAGTCAAACTCTGCGATTCCCTCTTCATAGACGCACTGAAGCAGCCCTTCTCTCTTTCTTAAAATGACAAATGCTACGGTTCCCATATCGCGGATCGTGTGGACGGCTCCATTGACTCTGACCTTCTGCCCAGGCTTTGCCGCCTTAAGTAATTCGCCGATTTCCAATGTTTCTTTCTGCCTTACGCCTGTGAAATAATCCATAATTGTCCTCCTTATCGCTATCTGCTGCCTGCTGTCCTGCCATGCACCCGGACGATTTATGGAAATAAAAAACCCCGGAATACATGACTGTATTCCGGGACGGATATCTTACAATAATCCGCGGTACCACCCGCATTGAATCCTCAATAAATGCTTCTTAAGGATCCCCCTCTGCAGAAACCATATGGAAAAGTCCTTATCCTCCCTATGATCTCTTACGCTTAACGCGCGCCCACGTACCGACCTACTTTCCGGCGCTGTTGTCATTGCCGGTATGTTCAGACGGTCTGCTCCGGAGTGTTCCCTATTGTCCTCATTCCTCAAGGGGCGCTCTCAGTCGGTGACGCCTCATTCCTGTCAAGTTCCAGAGGACAGAGTCTCTTTCATCGCTTTACCAGATTAAAACTTTTAAAATTTGTTTTACATCATAGCACACTCTTTTTAAGAATTCAAGTATTTTTTTCTTTTTTGTATTTACGGTCATCAGACGTACATTTATAAAACGCAATCACAAACACAATCCCTTTCGCCACGGATGACAAGGTCAGCGCCCACCAGATCCCATTCAGTCCCAGGGGTGACGCACACAGTCCGATGGCAAGCGGCACCCTTGCCCCGGTCAGCGCAATACTGATGATACTGCACAGTTTCGTCCTTCCAAGCCCGGACAGCGCCCCCACGGTCATCAGCTCCACACACATAAACGCCTCGCCGATTCCCACAATCCGCAGATAATCCACCGATATCCCGATGACCTCCGGCTCATGAAAGAAAATCCGTGAGATCGGCCTGGGGAACATCAGAAATGCCAGGGTGATCAGGCCGCCCCATATCATAATCGTCCGCAGGGAAATCCGGTATCCCTTCCGTACCCGCTCCATCTGGCCCGCCCCGTAATTCTGAGCGGAAAATGCGTTGATTGCCGCCGCAAATCCATCGGCAGTATTCCATGACACCGCCTCCACCTGTCCGCCCACGCGCTGCACTGCCACGGCGCCTGGTCCGAAGACGGCGCCCATACGGGTCAGTACCATGGAAATCATACAGTACACGGTTCCCTGGATTGCCGTAGGCAGTCCGATCCGGAACACGCCTCTGTAGAATCTGCTCTCCACCGGCTTCTGAAGCCTCATTCCCGACAGCACATTCCCCGGGCTCTTCTGCACTCTCAGAATCATCACCAGCATGACGATGAACTGGGCGGTAACCGTGGCGATTGCCGCTCCGATGACCTGCAGTCTGGGAAACGGGCCCAGCCCCAGGATCAGAACCGGATCCAGGATCATGTTCATCACCAGCCCGATCAGATTGGCCAGAAGAGGCGTCTTTGAATCCCCCTGCGCCGTGTAAATGCCCGTCAGTACCACGGTCAGATAAGAGAAAATTACCAGCCCGCAGGTGATTCTCATATAATTTCCGGCATACCGCACCGTCTCGGCATCCCCCAGATGAAACAAAGCCACCAGCCCGTCCGTAAAGCTCACACTTACCAGAGCAAAACATAACCCGAAGAGAAGCGTAAGCTTAAGCGCCCCCCGGGCATATTCTCCCGCCTCGTCCCTTCTGCCGCGGCCCACCGACTGGGCTACATTGACCTGGGCTCCCATCCTGGCCAGGGCCGACAGCCCCTGGGAAAGCCAGACGTACATCCCCCCAACGCCCACGCCTGCTACAGCTTTGGAACCCAGCAGGCCAATCCATGCCATATCCGTAATGCTGTAAACGGTATTTAAAAAGGACGATGCCATGATTGGCATCGCCAGTCCGATCAATGACCTTAAAATCGGTCCCTCTGTCAGACATACCTGTCCATTCTTCATTTCCATCACTCTTTCTGAAACTTCATCCTGCTGTCCAGTATATCATATCACATGCAGCTATAAAAGTATAACCTGCCGATTTCTTGTTTTATATTGACCGAAAATGCAGCATGCAGCAGAATAATAAGAAAATGTAAGAAAAAAAGTGGCAGTCCATCTGTCAGTCAGGACTGCCTTCTGCCCTCTTATGATAAGTCCGGGCAATTAATTATACCCAAGGGCACACCAGAATATCCGGCATTTCCATGAAGTTCAGCCGGTCGGCCGACACAGCCGAAAGCTTCAGTTCCTGTCTCCACCGTTCGGCGGCTGCTTCACTGCTTCTCTGATATTCCCTCTTCCTCTTTGCCTTAGCCTCATCTTCGGCTCTGATCTGTGCTTCAATCTTCGCTCTTACTTCCGGTTTTAAATCCGCCATGACATAATACGTCACCGTTCCGTCCGGATGGATCACGACGCCCGATGAATGGATTTCATGCCCCATGGCAGAAAGCTGTGCCTGGCACATGGGCAGGGTCTGGAAATACTGCTGTATCTTTCCCTCGTAATAAGCCGCTTTTTCCGGGTTCTTTGCCATCTGTTCCAGGATATTCGGCGCTATGACCACATTTCCGGTTCCAGATGTTGCCGCCCCAAGTCTGTCCATGCTTTTCTGGTCATTCTCAACGCTTTGGATCATCACATTGCCATACCTGCGCTCCAGATACTTCTGGTATACTTCCGCCGAAGAGCAGCCCATTTTCTCACCGATGCTCTGCAGCTGCTCTGCAAACCCCATTCCATCCAGATTCCGGCTTTGTACTTTGCCTCCATGAGGCCGTATGCCTGACAGAACCTCGTTTACGCCAGATAAACTCATCTTCCCGAATCCCCTTTCTATCCTTCTGCCTGTTCCCCGAACAGGAAATTCTGTTTTACGACCTGATTCTGAAAGAAGCGCAGATCCTCATACTCCTGTATCCTCTTCCTTTCGGCGCTTTCTTCCATGATCTGGATGTATTTCACACGCAGCTTCCATTTCCTGGCCTGCTCGGCCTTAAACTGTTCGATCTCCTCCCTGGTAGGGCCGGTAAGCTGTCCGCCGCTGCCGGTAACCGTACAGTTTCTTACATCTCCGTTTTCATCCAGGTCAAACACATAACTTTTTCCTGCCTGGTGAGCCGCCACATCGGCCCCATAAGAAGCCGCAACCGTATTATCCCAGCGGTCGTAATCCTCTTTCCACTCCCGCAGCTTTGCCACGATCTGTCTTGCATAGTCCGGGTCGGCATCCATCTTCTTCTGCAGGCTTTCCGGTATCAGAACCGCAATCCGCCCAGGACCCACACTGCTGTAATTTCTCTGCAGATCCCCGCGGGTCTGAGGGGGATTCTCTCCTACAGGCCTCCAATCATTCAATGCGTCCGCACTGGTATCCTTCCGGAAATATTTCCAGAACGGAAAATCATTTCTCTGCCAGTTGCCGGGAGAAATATCGGCATTTCCCACATGGGTAACCACACTATACTGAGGAAAGGCATCCTCAAAATTAGCTGCACCGGCATTTTCAGTATTGAACAGCTGGCTGATGACGGAAACATAGTCTGCAGAACCCGCCATTTTCTTCGCATAGGCTTCACGGAAGGCAGCTGCCGACCTCTGATCTGCAATTTTATCCAGACGTTCCTGGTAGGATTCTCCCATATACAGCTGATTCTTCGCACCTGTTTTCCGGCGCTGTTCTGTGAATCCGGACCTTCCCGCCCTATCTGTTACGCCAAACTCCATCTTCCTCTCTCCTTTCGTTTTTCATCATCACAGACAGGATGAATACCCTGCCCTCAATCCTGAAGTCCATTGTTCCATGGTACTTCTCCGCCGTGTTTTTGATATTGGAAAGCCCTATTCCGTGGGAATGTCTGTCTGCCTTATCCGTTACCGGGAATTCTCCCGGCCCTTTTCGCAATGGCCGCCCGTCGAAACTATTCTCAACCTTCAGAATCAGAAGATTTCCCTTCTGCCAGGAGCTTAAACGGACAAAGGCTTCTGCCTCTGGTTCCTTGTCTTTCAGCCTCCTGCAGGCCTCTGTGGCATTATCCAGTGCGTTTCCCAGGATCACTCCGATGTCATAGCTTCGGATTGCGGAAACTGCCGGGAACAACAGCCCGTCCGCTTCCATCCGAAGATCCGGCACTTCCCGCACTGCTTCATGGTATTTCATATTCAGTATGGTATCCACAACCCCGTTTCCCGTTTTAAACCGAAGCTCCAGACTTTCAAACGTCCGGTTCAGTTCTTCCAGATAGTTCTTAAGTTCTTCGTTTTCCTTCCCTTCGGTCCTGGCTGAAAGACGCTGGATCACGAAAACCGTATTCTTCATATCGTGCTTCATACTCCGGATGCCGGAATACACCCGCTCCATCTCCTCCATGTGTTCCTGGAGACCTGCCACCTGCTTCTCAAGGATGATCCTGCCGCTTCTTTCCCGGTTCCGGGAAACCATGTCCTGAAACAGCTTTACACCCTGGAGAATGGAAAGCAGCGACAAAAGCAGGATTGCCGGAAGCAGAATGGTCAGTATGGGATACCGGTCATACAGAATTTTCGGAATCCCGTCCTCCATCGTGACAATAATAATGCGCAGCAGAAGACAGATCAGCATTCCCACCGCCGCAGGCGTGATGAGAAACAGAAGTTCTGTCCTGTGAACCTCATACTCCTTTTCACGGAAATCCTTTGCAATCTTTTTCAGCGACAGATACATCAGCAAGGTAATGGCCAGATACTCAAGAATCCATTCACAGACCAGTCCGGCACTGACTGCCATACCCAACGCTTTTTCAGAAGGAAACAGGCCTTTCCCGGCACACCAGTTCCACAGGCAGATCATTCCGTCGCCCAGTTCGCCAAACAGAATGACCGCTGCATAACGGCTGATATCTGCCACCGCCTGGAACGTAACAATCAGGTAAACGGTAAGCAGACGGAACGCTCTGTAAAAGCAGAAAGCCAGTAAAGCCAGAAGCACAAGAGAAACGATAAGCTTCCCCACCGCCACCTGGTAATTCCAGACCTCTTCCGGTTCCAACAAGGACACCAGCATCCTTACCATGGTATACACCGCCATAACTGCCAGGCGGTTCCAGCGGTTTCCCTTACCTCTGCTCTCCAGAAAGTTTCCATAGAAATACTGCAGGCAGTACCCCTGCACCAGATAGAGAACTGCCGGAAACAAAATATTCATCACCTTATACACTGGACACACCGCCATTCTGCAGATACCACATATACGCCTTTACAAATTCGCCGTACTTCTTCTTTGCCAGATAGACACTGTCCCCATTGGTAAGGATAATACTGTCACTGCCATACTCTGTAATGTGGGCCATGTTCACAATATACGCCCGGTGACAGCGGTAAAACCCTTCCCCAAGCTGTCCGGTCAGTTCTTCCATGGATGCGTAAATCTCGATACACGAAGACATACCACCTTGGGGCATATATTCCCGGACAGTGTGAATCTCAACCTTCTTTCCTCTACTCTCAATGTACAGAATATCTGCCTGGTCAAGCGTCAGATTCCTTGCCTTAATAAAAAGTTCCTGCTTCCCCTTCCTCCTTCCTGCCTCTGTGCATGCCCGTTCAAGGACTTCTGCAAATTTCTTCTCATCCACAGGCTTTAACAGATACTGGAACGCATACAGATCAAAGGCATCAAACACATACTCCTTCAGTCCCGTAAGGAAGATCAGAATGATCTCCTCCCGCCTTTTCCGAAGGCTTCTTGCCGTCTCAATGCCATTCATCCCCGGCATACGCACATCAAGAAAAACCATATCCGGCACATCCCCCGCCGCCAGCAGTTCCTCCCCGGCGGCATAGGCTCTGATCCGGCTGCCTGGCTTCTGCCTTTCAATCAGCCGGCAGATATGCTCTCTGATCTCCTTTTCATCATCAACCACAGCAATCTCCACCATTCATCACCTCAATTCCCACAAAAGGCTTCCATTCTATATATCGGCAGAACTGTCCCGTTCTCCAAGAGAATGGAATGAAAGGCCCTCTTTTGGGGAACGAAAGGAGACAGGTACGTTCCTATTCACTCACTAATTCTCTCACCGAGATCTTTCCAATCATCCCCACAACCGCCCAGGTTCCCAGGAATACGCAGGCAGGCATCAAGCAGCCCCCTATGGAAATCCCTCCTAAAGAACCGGCAAAAGGAAATTCCGTAAGTCCGAATTCCTTTGCATAAGGGGTAAGAAGCTTTGGGACCAGAAACGTTCCTGCCGCAATCCCCAGGACATTGCCTGCCACGGCCGGCAGACAGTTTCTCCACAGATAAATCTCAAGAACCTGCCCCGGCGTCATTCCTATGGCTTTCAGCAGGCCAATCAGCCTCTGCTCCTGCCTCACCAGCAGAAAAGAAAGATTCACGGTCACGAGAATCAGTATTCCGGACAATACTGTCAGAACAATCTTAACAGCAGGCTCTAATATCCCGGTGATATTCTCCCCGTTTGATTTGGATGCAATAAAGGAAAATGCTCCGTCATACTTCTCATTCAGTTCCTTCGCATACTGCCATTTATCCGCATCGTCAGAGAGCACCAGCATATAATCCCCATAACCGCCGTCTTCTGCCAGGAAGCCGTCCAGATTGTCCGTGACCATGCGTATGACCTTCCCGGAATTCGATAAGGTCTGGAACATTCCCACGATCTCATATGCCTTCTTTTCTCCGTTCACAAACAATTCCATAGAATCCCCGATTTCCAGCCCACAGGCTTCTGCCAGCGAAATTCCCACGCTGATCTCCTGTTCCTTCCGGGGCCGTCTTCCATAAAGAGACTGATCCTTCATCTTCGCATTCCAGGGAAGTTCATAAAGTTCCGCCACCACACTCTTCCAGGTCTCCTCCTGCCGCAGCCGGTACTTCGGATGGATTTTCTGAACCCCATAAGTATAATCCACCCCTGGATCTTCTTCTAATTCCTCAAGTATCCTGCTTACGGGAATCTCTTTTACCGAAGTGACATAGATATCTGTGCGTATAAATCCCCAGGTCTCCGGGTTTTGGTCAATATTCCCGACAGCATTCAGACACCCCAGGCAGACCGTGACAAGACTTCCGGAAACCAGAGACACAAAAGCGAGAAACAGAGATTTCCCTTTCCTATTCTGGATTCCTCTGAGTGCATAATGCCATTCAAAAGATCCTCTTCCAGAATCACCAAAAGACTTCCTGACTTTACCACATCTTTCCTTTGTCTGCCACCTCCCCTGTCTTACTGCGCCAGAGGCGTTTAATCTCCATATTTTATAAATACCGCCGAAACACACCAGCAGAACTGCTGTTACAACAACCAGCCATACTGCCAGCGGATACCATCCTATTTCCCCGGAAGGAATGCTGGAAATTCCCATATCTGCCAGGATTCTGCCGATGATCCTACGGGCAGTCCTGATTCCCAGAAAACTTCCAACAGCGGCCCAGACTGTTCCGATGATTCCATAACTGATTACATATGCTCCTACAATCTGGCCTCCCGTCATACCCAGGGATTTAAAAATACCGATCTTCCTTACATCTTCGTCCATATCGCTTCTTACAAGAAACAGGGTCAGGATGACGATGGTAACCGCAAGGATGACACTGACAAAACTCAAAAGTGCGCCTGCCATCTGGTAAACAGACGTATACCCGCCTTTAATCTGGCTGTATGTATAAATCGTATCCCCCAGCGGCATCTGGAAATACGCTTCCGTCTTGCGGATAAACCTCTGTTCAGCCTCCGGGCTGTACTCTCTGAACCGGATTTCCAGGTAGCTTACCCCATCCTTGCCCAGGAGTTCAAAATCCGATAACCGCCCAGACCCGCACCACATCCGGTACACGTTGGTGCTGCTGCCGCCAAAGGCCGGGTCGGCAACAATCTTTACCACCCTGGCCTTCACAGAATCATCGGCTGACTGCAAAGAAACCGTATCTCCTGCCTTCAGGTTCAGAACCGCTGCGATCTTTACCGTGACCCAGATCTCATCCTTTCCCGGCATTTCCGCCTCTGATTCGCCAGGCAGCTTTGGGGAGAGCAGCAGTTCCTGCCCAGAAGACAGGTTCTCCGGCAGTTCTGCCAAAATACCATTACTTAACTTTACACCGTCCTTTTCGATATAATCTACCGTCTTCGTATTTTCTGTAAGCTGGTAATCCAGTTCTTCTGAAACATCTTCCATATATTCCTTCACAATGTCACAGGAAACCGCTCCACTCTTCCACAGACAGCACATCTGTGCCCCTTCCATCTCCTCATATGCCCGGTCAAAGATCCTCTCAGATTCTGTCACCAGAACAAGGGCATTTACCAGTAAAGCCGCTGTAATAGCAATGCAGATTCCCAGCAGCAGACTGGGGATTTTTCTCTTTTTTAACTTTGCAAGCCCGCACATCATACTCGCTTTCAAATTACCACCCCCTCTCTTTCAGAAAATCCATGAGTCTATGCTCTTTGTCTGAAGCCTCTACATCCAGAGCGTCCGGCCTGGCAAACATTAGTTCTCCTGCCACACGTCCGTCTTCGATATAGATGACCCGGCTCCCTCTGGCGGCAACTCTGATGTCATGTGTCACTAGGAGAATCGTCTGTCCGTCCTGGTTCAGTTCACTTAACAGTTCCATCACAAGCTGTGTCTGTGCCAGATTCAGGCTTCCCGTAGGCTCGTCGCACAGTAAAAGCGGCGGCTTGTTTACAATGGCACGCAGGATGGCGGCCCTTTGCTGCTGTCCGCCCGAAAGCCGGGAAGGAACCTTGTCCGCATGCTCCTCTAATCCAAACCGGGTGCAGAGCCCCAGAACCCTGTCCTTCCTGGATGTTCGGCTCTCATTTCCGCCGCGAGGCTGTGCCAGCATCAAAGGCAGCATGATGTTTTCACAGACCGTAAGATCCGGGATCAGACATTGCTGCTGGAAAACAATCCCAAGATTTTCCCTCCTGAACAGAGACTTTTCTTTTTCTTTCATCCGGCCAAAATCCACAACCCCTGTCATAAATGGATTCGCCATATCGGTGTGCCCTTGGGTATACCTTGATGGACGGAGTCCACCCGCCCGTAGGGCATGCATCACGGTGTGCCCTTGGGTATACCTTGATGGACGGAGTCCACCCGCCCGCTGGGTATACTCAACCGTACCTTCGTTAAAATCATCAATCCCTGCAAGCAGATGGAGAAGGCTTGTTTTTCCAGAGCCGGAAGCCCCCATAAGCACAACAAATTCTCCTAAGTCAACTTCCAGGCTCACATGGTCAACGGCCCTGTTCTCGATTGCCCCTTCACAATATGTTTTTGTCAGATTTTTTACCTCTAATAATTTTCTGCTCATTCTGATCTCCTTTCCCCCATCAGCCGTTTCATCCGGAATCCTAAAATAACATAGGCCGTCTCTGCAACAGTCGTATAAAATATTGTCAGTACAATCTGGGCAAGCGCAGATCCGATAGACACATGCTCATTCCCATAAAACAACAGCGAAAATAAACTGACCGAGGATATCAGTCCTCCGAGAGACAAAGACAATGCACCTGCATATCTGACGGCCAGCAGAGACGATTTCATTCTCTTTTCTGTCAGATCTGTCTTCGGCAGGCACAATTTCCACGCATTTAAATAATCCCGGAACCAGCCGCCGACGGATAGAATCAGGAATTTTGCCCCGGTCAGCCAGAGCAGGGTAGGAAGGTCAAGAAGGTCGATATACCTTCCCCTGGGCAAAGTAGAACCAAGCAGGCCCAGAAAAGCCAGGGCCAGACAGAGAGCACCTGCAATGGTTCCGATTCCTGTGCCCTTCCTTCTTTTCTCGTTTTCGTTGATCTCATCAACCAGATTTACAAGATTGCTCTCCGATTTTCTCACATATTCCTCGGAAGAAAATTCTACTGACAGAAATTCTTCTCCTGCCAGTAATTCATTTACATCAATCTTAAGTTCCTGGCTGAGCCTTAAAAGAAGAGACGCATCCGGAAGCCTGTTTCCCGTCTCCCACTTTGAAATCGTTTTATCCGTGACGTCAATCCGCTCCGCTAACTGTTTCTGTGACAGTCCCTGCTTCTTTCTCATATTTGCTATGAATTTTCCGATTTTAACCTGATCCATTGCTTCTCCCTCCTGATCTGACAGACCTATCTTACCTGCTGCTGATAAAACTATATGACATTTCGGCCGATGGTTCAATCTCCAGTCAGGAGAATGGCTCTCCAATCTGGGGATTTCTGATTTTGGCATAAAAAGGGACAAAAAAATAGCTGACACATCCTTGCCTGTCTGTATCAGTTATTTTTCTGCAGATCCTTACGGTATTGCTGAGGCGACACGCCTGTCTTTTTCTTAAAAATCCGGCTGAAATAACTCAAACTCCCAAAACTCAGATAATCCGCAATCTCACGTACCTGTCTGTCTGAATATTTCAGCATATTGCACGCTGCTTCGATCTTAATGTTGAGAATATATTCCGTAACCGGAATTCCTTCATACTGCTTAAATAATTTTGACAGATACTCTCTGGAGATCCCTACCTCATCCGCCAGTTCTTCCAGATTAATGGTTTCCAGCCGTTTCGAGACGATCAACTTCTTACATCGTTCCACATACTGGTTCGTCATGACCTCCTGCCGCTTTTTTCTCACCTGTGAAGCACAGTAGATATGCACCTCCTTAACCAGATCATAGATCTGTGTCACGCTCCTGCACGCAGCCAGTCTTTTGAGATAAATGTCATTGATGAGAAACCCCTCTTTGGAGGTAAGACCGCCCTGGATTGCGGCCCTGGATGCCAGGGAAATCCCTATGACCGCCATATATTCTTCATTCTTATGAATCTCCTCTAAGATTACCGGATGGGGCAGATAGAGCAGATCATAATTCTTCTTCAGATATTCCACATTCCCATGTTCCACGTGCTGATATAGAATGCTCTCATCTGCCTGGGTATGATTCGTCTGGAAGGAATCACTCTGTCTTAGTTCCTCTCCCACCAGAGAAGTCATCCTGATATCCTCATCTTCTTCCAGACAACGGTCCAGCAGGTCAATGCCTGTCCCGTCAGATCTACCCGCAAAAACATTGAGAATCAGATTCGCCGCCAGAAGACTTTCCCGCAGCTGTACCTGGGGGAACTCCTCAATCTCCCATCTTCTCATATAGTTCCGGATCTCTGCGGAAGCCATGGAGCCATAGGCAAACGGGCCGGCCACATAATCATACTCCGTTCCGCATAAGCCATATATTCTAACCGGCAGAGATTCCCCGTACTCTGTAATCACAAACTCTTCGGTGCCAAGCTTCCGGAGGGTCTGCTGAATCAGCGTATGTTCATATTGATTGATCTCCCTTGGCACAATCTCATATTTTTCTGCTTCTGACCCGCATTTGTCATATACACGGATGGGAAGCTGTGTCAGCATTACAATTGTTTTTAATAAGACCTGTCTTTTCATTTTTTACCACATCTGCTGCCAGCTTCATCATACACTTTATTTTCATCCCTTGCAGATATAATAATTACTTTCATAACAATCTCCATTCCGCCGCCAAGCCGGCGGCACAAATAGTAATGAAAGTCTTCCAATTCTCCACGTTGCTGATAATTTTGAAAGGAGTTTTCACCATGAACGTTGTTTATCAAACCTGCTGCGGCGTCGATGCAAACCGTTAGAGTAATCGAAACTAATACATCATTGCATTAATCTTGAAGTAATAGTGCTCGATATTCGTGTCAGCTGTGCGTCTGCTAACCGACGGTGTAGCGGGCTACATCTAGGTTAGCAGGCGTGCAGATGACGCGGATAGCGAGTGCTGATTACTCAGGAATTAATGCAATGATGTACTAGTGGATTTTTGTGTGTGTTTGAAACTTAAACCTAAAAAGCAGTATGTTTTTCAGCGGCCTCCGCTTGAAGTGGGGGTGATGATTAGTGAAATCATAATTATCTTCTTTTCATAAACTATCACTCATCTAAAAGAGCAATAAGCTTTTCTTTAAATATCTTACTGTCTGTTTCGGTAGCAACATAGAAGTTGTAATTATCAAAGGTTACCTGAGAGTCGTAGCCGTAACCTTCCTTGTACAGAATTACCTGCCCGTACGCTTCATTGTCGTCCGTCATAACGCTTGCGTGGCAGGGTTGGGTCTTTTTAAGATAATCGTCCCACAGTACGCAAGCCATAGCGACTCCGTCGGCATCATCGGCAATCGGTAAGCCTCTTGTTTCTGTATTAAATTCTATCAGTCCGCTGAAGGCTTTGGCGAAGAATTCCGACAGTCCGCCTTTTTTCTCCAGCTCGTCAAGCTCTTCCTTGGAAAAATTAGTTTCTTCAGGAAGCATATCGAAGCCGATTGCCGTAATCGCCACACCCGAATCAACCAGCACCTTGTACGCCTCGGCGTCATGATAAACATTGAACTCCGCAACAGGCGTTGCGTTGCCAGATCCAAAGCCTGCGGTTCCCATTGACCAGTATTTCTTGACGCGCTTCATCGTTTCGGGATCTTTGTCAAAGGCGAGCGCAAGATTGGTGACGGGACCGAGAGCGACAATTTCCACCTCGTCGGGATTCGCCTTTACCGCTTCAACGATAAAATCAACAGCGCCCTTATCCTCAGCTTTTCGCGTGGGATGAATCAAGTCTTGATCCCCCATACCATCCTTACCGTAAACGCTGAAGGTTTCACGTTCCTTGCCGGTATATGTAGTAGAAGCGCCTGCATAAACAGGGGCGTCGCTGCCCGCCATTTCCAGCGTCATCAACGCATTTTTGACTGCCTGATCGAGACTGACGTTTCCTGCGGAAACCGTCACGCCAAGAATATCAATGTTTTTATCCTTTGCCGCAATAATCAATGCGGAGGCGTCGTCGCCCGCAGTGTCGGTATCAATAATGATTTTTCGCTTTTGCTGCGGTTCGTCAAACGCTTGAGTGGTTTCTGCAATTGTTGTAGCCGTTTCCATTGTCTGCGAATTATCCTTGACGCCGCAGCCGTTCAAGGAAAAGGCGCTCACAAACAGCATAACGGCAGAAAGAATCACGCTAACCGAACGATTGAATATCAACTTCATTTTAACTTACATTCCTTTCATTATGATTTGTATATTATAACAGGAATATAAAAAATAATCCACCATAATTTCTAAGAACTACAAAATCTGAAAACTCCGTGTGGAATTTTGAAGTCCAACACAGAGTTGTGTCTACCTCAAACCTGCATTGGTACAAGTTGCCCATGCAGCCGTGAAATCTAATAAATCACTTACTATAAGCAGAAATATGGGCGCATTATGAAACGCCGTGGTAAAAAACGTGCCATTATTGCTATCGCCCGGATGATCCTTACGGCCATTTACCACATACTATCTTTATTTCCAAGTGGTACACCATAACCACCCTCTGCTCGTGGCAGCGGATTCTCTTGTACTTTACTTATGCCTTTAAGGACTGGCCTACGGATTGAATTATCCAGTTTTTCCAAATCTGCCAGGGCTTCTGTCAAATATTCAACTTTCCAGGTCATTCGATTTCCAAATCCTCCGCCTCCTTTCATTCTGCCTCTGTAATACCAAAATAATTCATTATATCTTCTGCAGGAATAGCGGATTTTCCCTCATTCGCAGTAAGCCTTTTCGTTGCTTCGAGAAGCAGAATATAGTTTTCTTCAGTTTCAGCTAAACGTGTGTATTCGTCAGGAGAAAGAATCACTGGAGATGGCTGATTTTTTTTTAACAACCAATTTCGGTTCAGAGCGAAGCCGATCAAAAATCTTTGAAGCCTGACCACGATTAAACCGAGTAATCGGAACAAGTCTTGATAAAAAATTCGCTGTTAACTCCATACTGAAGTCCTCCCTTCATTTCTATTTATTGCGTTTCTAAAAGAAATATCAATATATGTAAAATATAACGATAAATAATAATGCAAAAAGGACTTCTGCAATTTTCTCACAAGAAGTCCTTACCCGTCTATAAAATGATTTTCTATTACCAGAGTCTCTTCATAGCTGCCTCTCTAGATGCAAACGGCCCTGGAACCGTAGATACACTGCGGTGTTCTCCCAGATAATCTTCCGTAAACGCAATCTCTGTCCCATCCGGATTCTCGAATCTCTGCTCCGGCTCAAAAGCATATCCCAGGATATCACTGTTGATGATACCGTCCTTGAATCCATCCAGGTAATCATAAACATTGGTCTCTAAGAAATATTCTCCGTTCTGTTCTTTTAGTTCCACCGTCACACGGTTCTTCTCATCTACCAGCTTAGAAGCTTCCTTCTGAAATGCCTTCGCACCGTTAAAGTACGCATTTCCATTGATCCATACCGGCAGATGTCCGAAATGGTACTCCATTAATTTAAACATATCTGCCGGTTTATCCAGTTCGAAGTTGGCAATCCACTCATCATAAGTAGGATATTCATCGAAAATCTCCGTTCCCACAACCTGGTTATCAAACCCAAACTCTTTTGCTTTACCGGCATCTTCTATTGGCTCATAATTCTGGATAAAGATATTGTTGTAAATACGGTCGTCTCCATGCAGAATCGTGCTGAAACCTGCCACTTCCGTACGGTGACGGATATGGTAAGGAGTGTAACGAGGCTGTTTTCCTGCCTCAATCTCTTCTGAATGGTCTGTTCCTCTTCCTACCGCCGTAAAAGATCCAAGCATTAAGTTATGCACGCATGCCACACCTTCGGTTGCAATGCGGACTGCCGCTCTTGAAAGCATGATATTATTATCAATCAATGTAGGCCCATGGCTTACTTCCACGAAAATATCCTGGCTGCACATTGCGCCTTCTGCCATGGGCGTTCCTGCCGGTGAATGGTTATCATGAAGCAGATTCTGGGAAATCCTTGTTCCCTGTGCCTCCCAGTCTGTCCAGATTCCCATGGTAGAGTGATGGATGTGATTGCGGCGCATCACCACGTCAATGGCTGCGTGAAGCTTGATTCCCGAAATCTCTGCTCCGCCTAACTGCTGCATATTGTTAATATGATGGATATGGTTATCTTCAATCAGACTGAATACGCATCCCATACGCCCTACGATCCCGGTCTGCTCACAGTGATGAATATGACAGCGTCTGACAATATGGCTTCCTACCGTCTCCTTCATCCATCCGTGGTACTGGCCGCGGCAGACAGCGTCACGCTCCATCTGTGTGGGGCTTTTTACTTTCTTTACTGTGAAATAATGGTCATTCTCTTCGTCATAGTACTTTCCAAGAGAGATTCCGCTGCATTTGCTGTTGCTGATGTCGCAGTCTTCAATGATCCATCCCTTTGACCAGTGGGGGCCGATCATACCATCCTGGTAAGCGGCCGGGGGCGCCCATGTGGTAGCGGCTTTATTGACCGTAAACCCGCTGAAGGTGATGTATCCCACTCCCGTCTTTGACGGCATGAAACAGTTTCTTCTGACATTGATCTCCACCTTCTCCTCATTGGGATTCTTCCCCTGGAAATTGGCATAAATCACCGTCTCATTGCCGTCCTGCTCGGTATACCACTTGTATACAGACCACTCGTGCTCCCATGACGGTTCGTATACTTCGCCCTTGATACACTCTTCCAGGGTCTCTGTCTCATAAAGCTGACGGTCATTGAGATAAACGGCTCCCGTATGCCTTACTACAGGAGCAAAATACCAGTCGCCGCCAACGAATGTGGTATATGGATTATAGTTTCCGAACACGCCGTTGTCTACACGGTATACCCACACATTGTCCTGGTACGGTTTCCAGTCTGCTGCCGGCTCTGCCCCTGTAATCACGGCGCCCAAAGGCTCTGCACTCCGGTAGGTAATCCTGGCTTCTTCCGTGCCTGCATGTACAGGATCAACGGATTCCCGGTAGATTCCCGGTGCGACAATGACCTCGTCTCCGGGCATTGCGGCCTTTGCTGCATCGTTAATGTGTTTAAATGGTGTCTCTTTCCTGCCGTTTCCCTGTCTGGGGGCATCGGCATTGACATAAATTTTCATATTGTGTACCTCCAAGATCTGTATTTATCTGTATTTTATCCTGTCCGGCGGATTTGTGTTTGCATAAATCCGGATATGTTTGCACAAATCCGGTACACAATTTTACTTTATTTATATTCAATGCGGAAATAGTCCAGATACGACTTGTACTGATCCTGCGCCGTCAGGCATGTATCCCTCAGATATCCTCTCTCCTTATCCCATTCCTTCAATCCCCGGTAATAGAACATTTTCCATTGATCTTCAATAATAAAAGGGACAATACAATGTTTCAGACATTCTTTAAACAGAATCAGCCTTCCTACACGGCCGTTCCCGTCCTGAAAAGGGTGTAATCGTTCGAACTTTACATGAAATTCCAGCAAATCCTCAAACGTCTGATTCCCTCTTGCGTGATATCCTTCCAACAGGGCTTCCATCTGCCCGGATACATTCCCCGGCAGTGCTGTAGCCATACCTCCGACTTCATTAGGAAGCTTCTTATATTCTCCCACAGCAAACCATTCTGCTCTTGAATCACTGGTTCCCGTTTTCAATATCCGATGCAATTCTTTAATCAAGCCTTCCGTCAGTTCATCCCTGGCACGATCAATCACCAGATCAACGCAGCGGAAATGATTTGCTGTCTCGATAATATCGTCTACATCCAGCATTTCCCCTTCTGTACCAACCGTATTTGTTTCAAAAATATACCGCGTCTGGTCATGCGTGAGACGGCTTCCCTCTATATGATTGGAATTATAGGTCAAGTCTATCTGTGTCTTATGATAAATACCGCCGGAATACTTCCTTGCTTTTTCGTCCCGTAAAACATCCAGTAACATCCTGTCTTTCATCTGCATCATACCTCCATATCAGCGGACACTGACAGCTTCCTTACACCTCTGAATAACAGCCTCATAGAATAATCATTCAGTTTCGTTTTATTTGCATAGGTCTGTTCCTCGCCGCAGGAATTACTTCCAACGCCGGAATGTTTCGCATCCAGATGGATGACCGTTTCACCGCACCGGCTGATCTCGCCCACATGACGGGCACGTTCCAGGTCCTGGATGGTATAGTCATGTACGTCTATTCCGATTCCCTTTTCCGAACAGATCAGAAGACCCTCCCGGCCGTCTCCTGCCAGAAGCCAGCGTACCTCCTCCCGGTGCCCGTTCTCCTGGGGCTTCGCATATTCAACATGCATCTCCTCCACGGTTCTCTGGTAAATCCCCATCCGGGCGGCGGACTTCATGTCACAGTAATTCTCTTCCGGCCCCAGGCCATACCATGTAATATTCTTCATCTCTTCCGGAAGCCGCAGTTCGATTCCGATACGGGGGATAAATTCCGGCACAAATCCGCTGTACCGGAAACCTTTCATATCCAGGGACAGTGCCAGTTCCCCGTCCTTTCTGATACGCCAGGAATAACAGACCTTAAACCCGAATGCCATACTAAGGGTGGAGAAATGCGTACAGATCCGTACCAGTATATCATCCCCTTCCTTTTCAGTCAGAAATTCCTCCAGTTGTTCCTGCTGCCGATGCAGGAAATATTTTTCCTTCCAGTCCCTTACCTTATACATATCATTGTCAATGGGCGCACGCCACAGATTCATTGCCGGTCCTGCCGTAATGAGCCTCTTCCCCTGTACCCGGTATTCCATAAGCTGTCCTGTGACTTTATCAAAGACGACCTGAAATCCTTCCCCGCAAATCTCCATGCGGGCTGCCGTTTCCTTCACCAAAGGAGCTTTCTGCTCATCTGTCCGCACCCCATTTTCCAGAATTCCCATCCCGTTTTCCCGGCTTCCTGCCGCCGGCAGAAACTGTTTTGTACCAATCTCTGCTCCTGCTGCCGGCAGAAACTGTTCCTTTCCAGTCTCTGCTCCTGCAGCCAGCAGAAACTGTTCCGTACCGATCTCTGCTCCTGCAGGCGCATAATCCGTCGCCGTTTTATATACAAAAGACAGGTTCAGATAATAATCCTTTCCCGGCTCCTGTGTTTCCAGCGCAGACGGAATCCGGACCCGTGTCTCTTCTCCGGCACGGGCACAGAGATGTTCCATCTGCCCCGAAGCGTCCACCGTCTTATCATGTACAATCTGATAGTGAAGCGCTATGTTGCTCAGATCTTTGAAATCAAACAGATTCTTTACCTTTATGATTCCCTTCTGCAAATCAACTGCCTGGGCTCTCACAGGTGCAATCACCTGCTTGTAATGCAGAAGCCCTGTGGACGCAGTTCCGTCCGGACGCAGCAGACCGTCCATGCAGAAATTAGAGTTGTTCGGCTCATCCCCGAAATCGCCGCCATACCACCAGGTTGTCCCGCCTTTTTCGTCTTTCTTCTCAATCCCATGGTCATACCATTCCCAGATGAGGCCGCCCTGGAGCCTGCCGTACTTCCGGAACAGCCTCTGATACTCTTCCAGATTTCCAGGCCCGTTTCCCATGGCATGACCGTACTCGCAGAGAATGTGCGGCTTTCCGTGGCCGTCGTTCCCCTCCCCGATCTGCGAAAGCCCCTCAAGCCTGGTATACATCGTGGAATACACGTCCGTAATATCTGCCGCAGAATCTCCCTCATAGTGAATCAGACGGGAAACGTCCAGTTCCCTTACCGCCTGCGCCGCCGCATCAAAATTCTTTCCCACAGAAGATTCATTTCCAAGGGACCACATCAGAACAGAGGGGTGGTTCCGGTGCTCCTTCACCATTCGTACCGCCCTGTCAATGTATGCTTCCCGGAAGCTTTCCTCATTGTTCAGCCATTCGTATCTCTCTATCCATTCAAACCCGTGCGTTTCCAGATCTGCTTCATCAATCACATAAAAACCGTACTTGTCGCACAGGTCATAAAAGTACGGCATCTTCGGATAGTGCGCACATCGGATGGCATTGATGTTGTAACGCTTCATCATCCGCAGATGTTCTTCCACCGTATCCCGGCGCACAACCGGGCCGCCGGACGGGCTGAAATCATGCATATTGACACCATTGAGCAGAACCGGCACGCCATTCACAAGAAAATTGGATCCCCGGACTTCTACTCTTCGGAATCCAGTGGTAACTTCTGCCTCATCCATCAGATCTGCCAGCCCCTCTTTTCCGTATAGTTTCAGGGAGACTCTGTACAGGGACGGAATCTCAGCGCTCCAGGGACTGACTGTACCTACCTCGGTCCGTATCCTGGCATATCCTTTGTCAAGCTTTTCGGTGCCTGCGGCAATCTTCCTCCCGTCCGCTGATTCCAGCGTCCACTCTGCCCGGTCTGCTTCTCTGGCCGCAGTAATCTCCTGCAGCAGAATTCCCGTCTCACATCTGTCGTCAAGTCCTGCCTCCACTACATAATCCAGAATTCCGGCTTTTGGTATGGCAATCAGAACCACGTCCCGGTAAATTCCGCTGTACCACCACATATCCTGACACTCCAGGTAACTCCCGTCAGACCACCGGTACACTCTGACCGTCACCTGGTTCTTTCCGGGACATACAAAATCTGTAATGTCAAATTCCGCCGAAAGCCGGCTTCCCTTGCTGTAACCGGCATGATGTCCGTTCACCCAGACATCGTAAGCGCTGCCTGCGCCTTCAAATCTTAAGATTTTCTTCTTCCCGTCCCATGTTTCCGGAATCAAGACTGTTCTCCGGTAAATCCCGGTTGGGTTCTCGGATGGCACAAAGGGGGGATTGATGGGAAACAGATACCATACATCTGTATAATGCATCTTCGTGTACCCCTTCATCTCCCAGCAGGAGGGTACTTCAAGGGTATCCCACTGCGCATCCGGAAAATCCAGTTCTGAAAAACCTTCCGGAGAGTATTCCGGCGCCTTGATATAGAGGAACTGCCAGTCTCCATTCAGGGAGATCCGGCAGTCTTCCTCTGCCTTTCTCTTAAAATCGGTATGAGGTATCCTTCTTGCGATCTGCAGAAGCCGTTCATCCTCCCAGCGTTTCTTTACTCTTGACACACACATTTCCCTCCTGTTTTCCATGTACTTCTTTAACCGCATTCATACAACCGCCTCAATCAGTTTCCTGCCATCTATCCTGATTTCATGGACGCCAATCTGTTTATTCCGGTTAAAATTGAAGCTGAGCATATATCCCATATCCAGTCCATAATCCTCCAGATAATGTAAAAGCTGCTGCTCGCCTCGCAGATGATATTCATTTCCCCGCCATATTTTCGTCTCTATCACAAACTGTTCCCCGCCATAGTTTACGATAATGTCTGTTCTTCCCAGACTCCGGGTACGGGCTTCGACATAGTAATTTCCAGTTCCATTGATAATCGGACGTAAATACAGCAGAAAATACCGCCGTCCCTCTTCCTCTAAGAAAGCTTCCCTGCAGTTGCCTTAAAGTTCGTGGAAATGCCGCACGAACTTTTCCAGTATACAGTACATGTCCAGGTGTCCGTCTTTGATAAACCCTTCTTTTTCATAAAGGGAAGCTTTATATATATCAGAAGTCCGCATCTCATCCAGGGACAGAAAGTGGTTATACAGAAGTGTGTCAAAGATACGGTTTGCAGGTATCACTTTTCCCTCCTGGTTTTTGACAAACCCAAACATGAGTGCAAGGCCAATTGCCGGATTCATTGGATGATAGGTGATTGTTTTTCCCGAAAACAACAGTTCTCCAAGCATTTTCCCAAGTTCTTCATACTCAGTCAGTTTTCCGATCATTGATTCAAACAGTGTGTTGGGTTCCATAAGCAGTAAACGCACCGCTTCCAGCACTCCTTCTTTCGTCCATGCAGTTTCAGATTCCATTGCTTCATCCATCCGTTTACACAGACGGGATACCAGATACGGATACCCAGATGTATAATCATAAATTAAGCCGGTTATTTTTTCTATATCCATTCCGGTATTATGATCTGCTTCATATTCTTTTAACATCCCGGCTACCCCTTCTTTGGACAGACTCATATCTACATTAAAATCTGCGGCAATATTCCAGGGACTGTTCATTTTGTGCTCTTCCCTAGGACGGATCTTTCTTTTCAGATTTCTGATATCGTATACTCCTGCCAGAATCACCGATTGAAATGCAGCAATTCCTTTTGTCTCCCGCTTCAGATAGGAACTGCGTATCTGTCCTAGAAAGTCAAGAAACACTTGATTGTCTGAGGCGCTGTCCACTTCATCAATCATCAGAACTACCGGCTTGCTGCTGGACTCACAGATTGTGTGAAGTTGTCGGAATAATGCCATAAGGCCGAACTTCTCATCCTGTTCCCTCAGAATCTCCTCTATTTTTTCTTCCTGTTCTTCGATATCCTCTTTCTCTGCACCATGAAAGCGCTGCAGTTCCCATAACAGTATCTGCATAAATGCAAGTGAAAACGTATTTTCATTCTGAAATGCCGCACTTCCTATGTCTTGGAAATCAAGGCTTACCACCAGGTATGCCGCCCTAAGTTCTCTTGCCAGCGCTGCGAGTGTCGTCGTCTTCCCATACTGTCTGGCACGGTTTATGGCAAAATAAGATCCATTGTCCACCATTTTCCGTATTTCTTTCACTCGTTCGGTTGTATCTGCCATATAGTGTCTGGCAGGGATACATGGCCCTGTCACATTGAAGACTCTTGCCACTGATACCACTCCTCTCCGTTTCTGGGTGGATTTGCTCCTTGCTTTTGCTTATTCTATCATATTATACATGCTGTTACAATCATTCCATAGCATAGATTCCGGCTAAACCCGAATACTAAAATTCCCCCTGGTAATCGGTCTTCCAGGGGGGATTTTATTTTACTTTTTTCAGATCTTCTTCAGTTCATACTGTCTGGTTCCAAGACCAATCTTTTCGGCCTGGTCAAGAGTTGCCTTCCACTCGATATTGGGATTAGAATCTTTAAAGTGGTCGTGATGGCAGTGCCACCCGGCTTCTGCCAGATGCTCTCCAAGCTGGCTGTCTTCAATCGGTTTCGCATGCAGACAGGCATCTGCGCAGGCCTGATCCAACGCAACCGGATCGAAGCTTGCAAACATTCCGATATCCGGCAGAATCGGAGCATCGTTCTCTCCATGGCAGTCACAGTTCGGGCTGATATCCTGCACCAGTGAAATGTGGAAACAGGGACGGCCATGGCAGACTGCCTGTGCATATTCCGCCATCTTGCGGTCCAGCAGTTCATTGGCGCTGCTGTTGGGATTATAAACCGCATCAAAGGTACAGGCGCCGATACAGCGGCCGCAGCCTTTACATTTGTCATAATCAATCACAGCCTTCTTATCCACATATGTAATCGCATCGCTTCCGCATTCCTTCGCACAGCGGCGGCAGCCACGGCACAGTTCTTCGTTGATGGCCGGCTTTCCGCTGGCATGCTGTTTCATCTTTCCGGCCCGGCTGCCGCAGCCCATGCCGATGTTCTTGATTGCGCCGCCGAAACCAGTTGCCTCATGTCCTTTAAAGTGGTTCAGACTGATGAAAACATCCGCATCCATAACAGCCCGTCCAATCAGAGCGGTCTCACAGTATTCCCCGTTTACCACCGGCACTTCCACCTCATCGGTTCCCCTGAGGCCGTCACCGATAATAATCTGACATCCGGTCGTCACTGTGTTAAAACCATTCAGATTGGCACAGTCCAGATGCTCAAGGGCATTCTTTCTGCTTCCGGGATAGAGGGTATTGCAGTCTGTCAGAAAAGGCAGTCCCTTCTGCTCTTTACACAGGTCTGCTACGGCCTTCGCATAATTGGGTCTGAGAAACGCCAGGTTGCCCAGTTCTCCAAAATGCATCTTGATTGCTACGAATTTCCCCTCCATATCAATGTCCTTCATACCGGCGGCAATACAGAGCTTTTTTAATTTGTCAATCTGGCTGGTTCCCACCGGGCACCGGAAATCTGTAAAATATACGGTTGATTTTTCCATTTCTTCCTCCTGTCCAAGTACATACTTGATTCATTTTTCTCTATAGAATCATAATACATTAAGTATACTCAATGTCAAGAGATATTTCCCATTTCCGATATCCTGTCTGAAAATCCACTTCATTGCGCAGCGGCCTCCCAGAGAGAAATGCCTGGAAATTCCTCCCTGCGATTTCCACTACTGCATCAAGAATCTCCCGGGTATGATAATTCCCGGCCACATGAGGCGTTATGATCAGGTTCGGGGCCTCCCAGAGAGGGGAATCTTCCGGCAGGGGTTCCTGTTCTGCCACGTCAATAGCTGCACCTGCAATCATTCCTTCTTCCAGAGCCTTTATCAGATCCTGTGTCGGAATCAGGCTTCCGCGGCCCACATTTACCAGCACTGCCGAAGGCTTCATAAGCCCAAGCTTCCGTTCGTCCAGAAGATGACGGGTCTCGGCCGTTTCCGGCAATGTACATACAACAATGTCTGCTTTGGGAAGCAGTTCCTCCAATGCACTCATCTGATACAACCCTTCCAGATAATCCGGTTTTTCTCCCTGGTTTCTTCTTACGCCAGTCACCTTGCTGCCAAGGGCATGCATTTTCCTGGCAAACACATCTCCGATATCCCCCAGTCCTAATACCAGTGTGCTGCTTCCTGCAATATTTGTTACCATGCCCTCATCCTTCCAGAGATGCTTTCTTTGATTCTCTTCATAACGGGGAAGCTTTTTCTTCAGCGCAAAGACCATCCCTACAAGATACTCTGCGATTGTCGCCCCGTAAGCTCCTGTCGCATTGCACAGCTTAACTCCTGCCGGAAGAATTCCCGGCTTAACATACTCATTGGCTCCTGCACTGTCAAGCTGCAGAAATTCCAGGTTCTGCGCCTGGGACAGATACTCTGGACGCACATTCCCCAGGATATAGGCCGCCCGGGCAACCATCTTTTCATCCGCTCCTTTCTGCCGGCATGCATAGGTAAAATGCATTCCTGTTCCGACAGACTCCAGATATCTCCGGTGTTCTTCCTCAACAGGAATCGTCACCAACACTTCCTTCATCACTTTTATTCTCCTTTCTCCTATCTCTGCACTCTCGCTCCGGCGCCGCCCATGATTGCTTCTACTTCCTTCTTACTGGCCATAGTGGTATCCCCCGGCGTGGTCATTGCCAGCGCCCCATGAGCCGCTCCGTAATTCACGGCCGTCTGCGCATCCCCTGTGGCCATCAGTCCATAGATCAGACCGGAGGCAAAGGAATCTCCGCCGCCGACACGATCCATAATCTCCAGTCCTTTATAATCTTTTGATTTGCAGATCTGCCCCCCGGCCCAGCAGATGGCGCTCCAGTCATTGACCGTTGCAGTCTTTACTTCCCGCAGGGTCGTAGCAACTACTTTAAAATTAGGGTACACTTTTGCCGCATGCTGAATCATCTGTTTATATCCTTCCAGATTCAGTTCCTTGAGATTTTCATCGTTTCCTTCGATTTCAAAACCAAGGCAGGCAGTAAAATCTTCTTCGTTTCCGATCATCACATCCACATAGTCTGCGATTTCTTTGTTTACTTCCCGGGCTTTCTCAAGACCTCCGATGGCGCTCCACATGGACGGCCGGTAATTCAGGTCATAAGAGACGACTGTACCGTACTTTTTCGCTGTCTTTATTGCCGCAAGCGCCGTCTCGCCTGCCTGTTCGGACAGTGCCGCATAGATTCCGCCCGTATGCAGCCAGCGTACTCCCAGTTTCCCGAAGATATATTCGAAGTCAAAATCCTGCGGAGACGCTTTCGAGATCGCCGTGTTGGCACGATCCGAACAGCCTACTGCCCCGCGGATGCCGAAGCCCCGCTCCGTAAAATTCAGCCCGTTCCTGCAGACTCTGCCGATTCCGTCTGTCTTCATCCATTTAATTAGGGAAGTGTCCACACCGCCCTGCAGAATCAGATCTTCCATCAGAAGCCCAACCTCATTGTCCGCAAATGCCGTGATGACCCCCGTCTTCATGCCGAAACATCTGCGAAGCCCGCGGACAACATTGTATTCCCCGCCGCCTTCCCACACCCGGAAATTCCTGGCCGTCCGAATTCTGCCTTCGCCTGGGTCCAGCCTTAACATCACCTCTCCAAGGGATACGGCATCATAGTAACATTCCTGTTCTGGTCTTAAATTTAATTCCATTTTCCATTCTCCTGTTCATTTCACATTACAGCCGCAGGTTATTTGCCAGCCATCTGCTTTTTAATCACAGCTGGCTGCTATTTGCCAGCCATTCTTCTTTACATATACAAAAATCAGGGACATTATGAATTCCGGACAGATGCCGCAAGTTCCACCGCCTCTTTCGTCAGTTCACGGATTCTGTCAAATTCACCGTTTCTGATCAGATCTCCTTTTACCATCCAGCTTCCGCCGCAGCAGATAATCTTGTCACAGCTAAGATATTCCTTCAGATTTTTCGCACTGATTCCGCCTGTGGGCATAAATTTCATCATCGTATAGGGCGCCGCCATGGCTTTGATCATGGCAATCCCTCCTGCCTGCTCTGCCGGAAAGAATTTGACAACCTTCATTCCCCGCTTTGCCGCCTGCGCCACCTCAGACGGCGTGATACATCCCGGGAAAACCGGAATTTCTTTTTCCAGGCAGTAATCCACAATCTCCGGGTCAAATCCGGGACTTACAATGAATTTTGCTCCCGCTGCCACGGCACGGTCTGCCTGTTCCACCGTCAGAACCGTTCCGGCTCCTACCAGCATGTCCGGATATTCACAGCTCATCAGACGGATGGACTCTTCGGCTGCTTCTGTGCGGAATGTGACTTCGGCACAGGGAAGCCCGCCTTCGGTCAGCGCTCTTGCAAGAGGAAGTGCATCCGCTGTTTCATTAAGTACAACCACCGGGACCACCCCATAGTCATAAAACTGTTCTGCTATTGTTCTCATTTCTTCTTTCTCTCCCTCAGTCTCTATTAATATCTGAATCTAAAGGCTTCTTTCCACTAATATTCCAGATAGGCTCCCTTCATGGGACTTGCGGCGTGCTCACTGAACAGACGGAGTACACCCCTCTGATATCTGGGTTTCCGGGCTTTCCACTTCTTACGTCGTTCACCCAGAACCGCTTCTACTTCCTCCATAGTCTTTCGTTCTCCTGCAATACCGATAATGTTCAGTTTCCGTTCTTCTACGTCAATCTCAATCAGATCGCCTTCTTCCACAAGGGCGATTGGTCCGCCGTCCACCGCTTCCGGGCTGCAGTGGCCGATCACCGGCCCCGTGGAGGCTCCGGAAAAACGTCCGTCCGTAATCAGCGCAATGCTTTTCCCAAGTTCTCTGTCAGTGCTGATTGCCTCGGATGTATAGAACATCTCCGGCATTCCGCTGCCTTTCGGTCCCTCATAACGGATAAATACCGCCTCTCCCTTCTGAACCTTATGCTTCAGTACAGCATCCAGACATTCCTCTTCACTGTCAAAGGGCCTTGCTCTTAAGACAGCTTTAAACATCTCCTCCGGGCATGCCGTGTGCTTGATGACTGCTCCTTCCGGCGCCAGATTCCCCCTTAATATGGCAATGCTCCCCTCTGTTCCGATGGCCTTTTCATAAGGACGGATGATGTCCTCTCTGGTCAGTGAAACCTGGTAACGCTGATTGAATCTCCCAAGCAGTTCTTCACATCTTTCATAGAAGCCGTTTCTTTTTAACTCGTCCAGGTTTTCTCCCAGGGTCTTTCCGGTTACTGTCCTGACATCCAGATGGAGATGAGCACGGATTTCCTCCATGATTGCCGGGACTCCGCCGGCATAGTAAAAGCATTCCGCCGGCCATCTTCCGGCAGGACGGATGTCCAGGAGATATCTTGCATTCCTGTGCAGACGGTCAAAGGTGTCTCCCGTGATCTCGATATCAAATTCGTGTGCAATGGCCGGGATATGCAGCAGACAGTTGGTACTTCCCGAGACTGCAGCATGCACGAGGATTGCGTTTTCGAAGCTGTCTGCAGTGACGATGTCACCCGGGCGCATATGAGGAAGGGCTGCAAGCTTCACCGCCTGTTTTCCCGCTTCTTCGGCATATGCCGGCAGATCCGGACTGTCAGCCGGCATAAGGGCGCTTCCGGGAAGGGCAAGTCCAAGGGCTTCCGCCATAATCTGCATCGTAGAAGCCGTACCAATGAAGGAACATGCACCGCATCCGGGACAGGCGTTATGTTTCGCCCAGTTCAGCCTGTCCTCATCAATCTCTCCTCTCTGATATCTGGCGCTGTACATACCCAACTGCTCCAGGGTCAGCATTTCCGGTCCCGCACTCATCGTACCGCCCGGAACTACTACGGACGGAATATTCACCCTTGCCAATCCCATCAGATTTCCTGGCATCCCTTTGTCGCAGCTGGCCAGATAAACTCCCGCATCAAAAGGGGTTGCATTAGCATGGATTTCAATCATATTGGCAATCATCTCCCGGCTGGCCAGGCTGTAATTGATACCGTCTGTTCCCTGGCTCTCTCCGTCACAGATATCCGTACAATAATAACGTGCACCATACCCGCCAGCTTCCTTTATTCCTTTGCGGACTTTCTCAACCAGGATATTCAGGTGTCCGCTTCCGGGATGACTGTCTCCATAGGTGCTTTCAATCATAATCTGAGGCTTTGACAGATCCTCCGGTTTCCATCCGGTTCCGATACGCAGCGGATCCAGTTCCGGTGCGTTTTTACGCATTTCCTGACTTCTTAATCTCATAATCTTTCCTTTCCGATCTATCAGCTTATAGGTCTGATGTAATAGCGGTTTCATTATAATATTCCCTTTCTTTTTCATCAATACATCTGATGTATTTTTTAATCATTCTATATTATTGCACAAAAAAGGGGGAAATCCAGAATCGCTAAATCCTATTTTTTTGTATAGATTATCCATTTTGATTTATGAGACGTTCGCTGCAGAATATAATTGTCTGATGTATTTTACTGTTTCATTATGAATTATAATCTCTTTCCTCAAGAAGCTTCATAATCGTCTGACGATTATAAGTCAGATGCATCATCATCGCACATCTGGCGCCCACAGAATCCCTCTTGCATATGGCATCCGTGATTGCTCTGTGGGTCTCCAGTGTTTCTTCTTTCAGTAAGCGGTGAGTCAGATTTGCAAATGTATAGACAGCCGTGTTGATAACCGGAACCAGCGTCTCCACCACCTGGTTCTTACTGCATTGGGCAATACAGGTATGAAATTCGATGTCTTTGCTGATATGATTATGCCCGCCCCGGTATAGCTGTTCCGTCTCATTGCATAAACGTTTCAGTCTGTCCAGTTCTTTCCCGGACGCATTCTTACACGCAAGAGCAGCAATCTCCGGCTCAATCATGAGACGCACCTCGAACAGATCCAGAGCCATCTTATATTTGTCTTCAATCCTTCCAAGTCCCAGAGGATCCTCGGCCAGCGTATTGGTATTAATGACGTATGTGCCGGATCCCCGGCGCACCTCTAGTATCCCCCGGGATACCAGCCCTTTTACCGCTTCCCGGATTGTACTGCGCCCGACGCCAAACCGCTCTGCCAGTTCATATTCATTAGGAATCTTCCGGCCTGGTTCAACCGGCTCCTGCAGGATATATTTCATCAGTTCATCCTCAATCTGTTCACCCAGAGGTCTCTTGTTTTTCTTGTCAGACTTATACATTCTGTTACTCCTTCACAGTCACATTCCGAGAGTATCCTTTTTCATCTCCGCCATTTCTCTCCTTAAGCGCTCAATCTCCTGCTGTTGACACATATCTCTTTCCTTCCAGCGCTTCTTCTCTTCCTTCCAGCGCTCATCCTCTTCCCTCCATTGCTTCTTTTCTTCCTTCCAGCGCTTCTTTTCTTCCTTCCAGCGCTTTTTCTCTTCCTGCAGTTCGTCAATCATATACTGCACTGTATTCCTGTCCAGTTCGTACAATTCCTTTGAAAACATTCCCATCACCTGCTCTATATTCTCACAAATTTCATAAATCTGCTCATACATCGGCTTGAATTGCGGATACTTCTCTATCAACGCAATGATATCCGCTGGCTCGTCACTGCTTAAGAATGTAAGCCACCCATCAAGACGACTCTTAATATCTTTATTTTGATGGTTTTCCTTATAGATGTCAAGTGCCACAAAGATATATCTCTGTAAAAGATTCAATCTCATTCCTGTATTAGATTTCTGCTGGAATTGATGGAGATACTGACCTGGAACCTGATGAAACTCTGCTGTACTCTTTTCAAATATGTGGCTTGCCTTACCCCTGCCGTCATGCTAAAATATCTGTAATTATTCAGAAAACCAGCAATCGAAAGGGGCGTGACCTATATGGGTATTTACTTGAACAGCACAAGTCCTTATATGCTTTATTGTGAAGCTTTTTCTTCCCCTTATTTCGTTGATAAGACGAAATTTCTGGACGAACTCGTCCCCATTGTAGAACTGAAGGAGAATATCCGGGGAATATCCGGGGAAAGCCATGGAACAGGCATGAAATATATCTGCATCACAAGACCCCGACGCTTCGGAAAAACCGTCATGGCCGATATGATTTCATCTTATTTCGGAAAAGGCGCAGACAGCAGTTCTTTGTTTGGCCAGCTTCATGCAGCCGGATATCGTTGGTATGAAGAACATCTGAACCAGCATAATCTGATTCATATCATGTTCAATGAACTCCCCCGTGACTGTACAACATACCAGCAGTATATTAACCGGATTCAGACCAGGCTTATACGGGATCTGATGAAAGCCTATCCGGATGCAGCGATTGAAACAGACGATGCCGTGTGGGATGCACTCCAATCCATATTCGAATACTGCGGCGGCGAACGCTTTATCTTTGTGCTCGACGAATGGGATTATATTTTCCACAGGGATTTCGTCACAGACCGGGATAAAGAGGCTTATATTGACTTTCTGAGCAACCTGCTGAAAGACAAGCCATATGTTGAGATGGCCTATATGACAGGCATTCTCCCCATTGCAAAGTATTCCAGCGGTTCGGAACTGAATATGTTTTTTGAATTTTCCATGGCTTCCAGTGAAAAGTACAGTTCTTATTTTGGCTTTACAGACGAGGAGGTGGATGCGCTTTATGAGCGTTATCTCAATATTGAAAAGGAACCCAGAATAAGCCGCAGTGAATTAAAACTCTGGTATGACGGTTATGAGACCATGTCCGGGAAGCGGCTGTATAACCCCAGATCCGTAGTCGGCGCCCTTTCATTGAATCAGCTTGGTAATTACTGGACCAGTTCCGGTCCTTATGACGAGATATTTACTTATGTCAAAAATGACATTTCCGGGATTAGGGATGAAATCGCAGCTCTTATGAGCGGAACCACGATTCCTGCGAATGTACAGGAGTATGCTTCTACTTCTTTGGAACTTGCAACAAAGGATGAAATTTATTCGGCAATGGTCGTATATGGCTTTCTCAGCTACAGCAACGGACATGTTTCTATTCCGAATAAAGAACTGATGGATAAATTTGCCGACATGGTACGCCAGCGTCCTACTTTCGGATATATCTACCGTCTTGCAGCGGAATCTGGCAGGATGCTGTCAGCAACCAGAGCCGGAGATACCAGGACAATGACTGAGATTCTGGAACGGATTCATAATACGGAAAGCCCTCTGATACGGTATAGCGATGAAGCAGAACTTTCTAAAGTAATTACCTTTGCCTATCTCCAGGCAAGAGAATACTATGATATCCATCTGGAAGACCGGTCAGGCACCGGGTATGCGGATTATATTTTCTATCCATATAAAAAAGAAGATGACGGGATCATCATCGAACTAAAATTGGATCAGCCTGTCGAAAAAGCAATTCGGCAGATCAAAGACAGGAAATATGCGTTAAATTTTGACGGCAGACTAGGAGAACCCCCGAAATGCACCGGCCGGATTCTTGCAGTCGGGATTGCTTATAACAGAAATGATCCGGCCAAAAGGCATGAATGCCGTGTGGAACTGCTTCGGGAAAGTCTGGGCGGATATCGCAAGCCGGATGGGTTCCCTGAACAGGAAAAACCCTTAGAATCTGCAGACAGAAGAATTTCTGACCAGACGGAATACTAGTACTCCATCCGGTTAGAAATTGAACGGATGAGCTGTCTGATCCGTGCCAGTGCCAGGCAAAAGTCCGACGGCGATGTGGGCTCATCGACTAAAACTTTGACGTAATGGTGCGGATCAGGCAGTTCAGAAGTTCGATTTCCAGCCAGACGGAATACTAGATCTTCTTCCTGATCCGCAGAATATTCTGCCCGTCCTTATACTCATAAGAGATCTCATCCATACTCTTCTTCACCATGTAGATCCCAAGCCCCCCGATTCTGCGCTCCTCCAGAGACAGTTCCACATCCGGATCCTCCCGGGAAAGGGGATCGTAAGGGACCCCCTTGTCAATAAAGGACACGACCACCGAAAGGGGATCTTCCACAACCTCCACCCGGACGGTGGCAGGCCCCACCTCAGGGTTGTAGGCATAATGGGCGATATTTCCAAAAAGTTCGTCAATGGCAATGTCAATCTGCATCTGCGCCTTCATGGGACACCCGAGCGCCTCCAGCTCCTCGTCCACAAAGGCCGTCACCCGGGTAATGTTTTCGACCGTTGCATTCATGGTAAGTTCCTTCATTCCGACACCTTCATTCTTTCTTTGTATTCCAGGCACAACATCGTAATATCGTCAAACTGGGGAGCATCTCCCACAAAGGCGTCAATGTCCTCCTTCACGCTCTCCAGAAGCTTCTGCGGATCCGCCTTTGTATTTCTGTTCAGAATCTCTCCCAGACGGTCCATACCGTACAGTTCTTTCTCCTGGCTGGTGGCCTCCGTCACTCCGTCCGTATACTGGAACAGCTTATCTCCCGGCTCTAACTGCATCTGACCGCACCGGTAACGTATTCCTTCCATGCCTGCAAGTACGAAGCCTGCGCGGATCTTATAGGGTTCATAGCCCTCACCTTTGCAGATAAAAGGAATCTCATGCCCTGCATTCACGAATGTAAACTCACCCGTTACCAGATCCAGGACTCCTTCAAATGCAGTGATAAACAGGCCTTCGCTGTTCGACTCGCAGAGCAGGTTGTTGACTTCTGTAAATACCTCGCCCAGATCCCGCCCCGGCTTCGTATGGTCTTTGATCAGTGTCTTACCGATTACCATAAAGAGGGCGGCCGGAACACCTTTTCCCGACACGTCAGCCACCACAATGGCAAGATGCTGCCGGTCCACCATAAAGAAATCGTAGAAATCGCCGCCTACCTCCTTCGCCGGATCCATGGTTGCATAGATATCAAACTCCGTGCGGTCCGGGAATGCCGGGAAAATACAGGGCAGCATGGAACCCTGGATGTTCCTGGCAATATCCAGTTCCGTACCGATTCTCTCCTTCTCCGCCGTCACGCGGGACAGGTTCTCAATATAGTCTTTCAGACTATCGGTCATATGGTTAAATGCCTGGCCCAGCAGCGCCGTTTCATCATCCGAGTCCACCTCAATCCGGTAATCCAGATTTCCGCCGCTGATCTGCCCGGCCCCTTCTGTCAGCGTATAGATCGGCTGCGTCAGACGTCTGGCAAATTTCTGGGACAGGAAAATAATGACAATGGTAATCAGCAGTGCAATCACAAGGAACAAGCCTGCCATAATCTGAATCTTTGAATTAATATCATCGGTAGTCTGCCGGGTAATGGCGCTGATATTCTCCTGTAATTCGTTGATGTGGGTCACAATGGAGGCATCATCCAGACCGATGACGGTCACCACCACCCAGCTTGTGGTCGTCAGTGGTGAATAGGCCAGATAGGATTCTTTTCCGTCCAGTTCCACCTGGGAAATTCCGGATTCACCTTCTCTGATCTTCTCCATCACGGCGGTCAGTTCCTGGTTCCCCGTTTCCAGCAGATTATCCCGGCAGCGGTTAATCTCGCTGTCTTCATCGTGATTGGCATTGGCAATCACATTCATACTTCCGGTGTTAAGGAGAAAGGCATAGCCGCTCTCTCCGATACTCGTGCTCTGCACCATGTCCTGGATATTCTCAATAAGGCCGCCGCTTCCCGCCACGCCTACCAGCCGGCCGTCCACATAGACCGGCATGGAACAGATCAAGGCTACCCCCCGGCCGGACCCGTCCTGAATGGGATGGCTCCAGTAGACCTCTCCGTCTTCCAGCTTCGCCGCCTCCTGATACCAGGAAGTTTCTCTTGCGTCATATTCTACCATAGAAGTCGTCAGCGTGTCTGCCAGAACGTCGATTCCCGAAGACTGCAGACAGAAATACGTTGCCCCGATTCCGCTGTATGTACCGTCTCCGTTGTCAAAATTGCGGATGCCGCCCAATGCATTTTCCAGATAGCGGGCAAGGTACAGTTCCTGCCTCATGGTATCGCTTAACGCAGACTCATCAAGCTGCGCCTTAACGACAACCCCGTCCTCCTCCTGGACTGAGGCAGGATCCATCAAGGAACGGGGAGCACGCAGATGATAGGAAAATGTACCTATCGTCTCCGGCGGATAGTTACAGGAAAAGTCATAGGCATCCACCGGAAGTTCGCTGCTTTGCCGTCCCTGTGTGTAGAATTCCTGGTTTGAATAGACCTCTTTGGCAGCCATGCCCACGATCTTCGTCTGATTCAAGATCAGATTCAGACTGGTATCCGCAATGCAGCTTTTGTTCTCCGCCATTGCCAGAAGTTCCTCCTGCTTCTGTGTGCGCAGGGCGTCCGTTGCGTCCGTTGCCGCCTGGTCATTCAGACCCTCAAGGCCGGTAATGGTATTATGGCGTATCCTCCAGATTTCAAAACTGGAAACTGCTCCTAAGAGGAGGATGGATGCCAGAGAGATAGACAGCACCAGCCGGACTACTTTATTTTTTATGGTTTTCAATCTTTTTCTCCTTTCTTCAAACCATTCCCGGTTCATATACCCAAGGGCACACCGCAATGCAGGCCCTTCGGGCGGGTGGACTCCGTCCATTAAGGTATACCCAAGGGCACACCGTAATGCATGCCCTGACGGGCGGGTGGACTCCGTCCATTAAGGTATACCCAAGGGCACACCGTAATGCATGCCCTGACGGGCGGGTGGACTCCGTCCATTAAGGTATGCTTTTCTCCTCAGACGGATATCCCTGCTGTGCCTTAATGTAGGAGAACAGCCGTCGGCCGTCCTCATGCAGATGAATATCCCCGTACCGCATCTTCTGCTTCCCCGTATGCGCCAGAATCATATATTCTTCCCGTTCCTGCAACGGTTTCAGTCCTGTGAAGAAAAAACCTGCCTGCCGGAATCCCTCATATCCATAGACTGCCGCCGGATCTCTAAGGTTCAGATAGCACAATACCGTTACATCCTTCTGCCTCCCCGTCTGCTCCATCTTCCGGGCCAGCATTTCCGAAAGATCTCTTCCCACCTTCCGGACTGTCACAATATAGGAATGGTGTTCTTCTTCCTCTTTCCATGCCATCACCGTTTCTTTACATACGGGACTTGAATATTCTGTATCAATCCGGCACTTCACTCCCAGTTCCCCGTAAATACGCTGCACCTCCCCGGCCTGTTCAGAAGGACAATGCAGAACCTCCGCCGACTGCTTGTTTCCTTTCCTGCACATGACGGCCTGGCTCATCTTCCCGTCCCTGGAAAGAGGAAGCCCCGGCACCATCACCGGATTCCGGTACAGCATCAGGCGCAGGCCGCAATATACAAATCCTCTCCTGACAAGACTCCCCTGACTGATACTGTTATGCGTCATCACGTCTGCATAAAGGGAACAGACTCCTTCCCGTCTCTCGGCATACCAGAAGAGAGATTCCTCCTGCGCCTTCCCGATCCCCATGCCTCTGTAAGCTTTCTTCACTACCCGCAGCATCAAAAGAGCGCTTCCCTTAAATTCTTCATCCATACGGACAGCCGAAGTGCTGATAATCTCCCCCTGATCCTTCAGTCCGCACAATACCGTCATTTCTCCGGAAGCACATTTTTCCAGAAGGAATTCTTCCTCCAGATATTCCTTATAAGGATATCCATCTCCGTAGAAATCCGCAATACATTGGCGGAATCCTTCCCCGTCCCCTTTGCAAAACGGACGGAAAGAAACTGCCACACTCTGTTTTGTTTCCGGATTTTCAAATATCCTGTACAAACTGCCGGCCATTTTTTCCCCTTCGTCTGACATATTCCAACCTCCCTTTGTGTCTCCCTTGCAGTCAGAACTGAATCATCAGATGATTCATTCCAAATGTTTCCCTGAATTCAATGCTTTTCGCAGTCCCTGCAATCATCTTGATTCCCAGTACCCGGTCTTCCATTTCTTCGTTCTCCCTGTTCTCCTCATAAAACCGCACCGGATCAAAAATCTTCCCGGCATTACGGATTCTGATCAGTACATCCTCCCCTGTCTTCATGATACGGATGTCGATGAACTGCTCTTTTTGATGATCCATGCAATAGGTAATAATCACCGTCAGCATTTCCTCGATGGCCAGACTGACCTGCATAGTCTTTTTCACAGCAATACCGGATGATTCGCAGAAATCCGTAATCTTGTTCGAGGCGAACATCATGTCATCCACCGTATTGCGGACAGAAAAAGAGATCTCTCCATCGCCCTCCCGGGACGTATCCAGAAGATAGGGATCCAGAAAGGAGATGCGTCTGCGGATCCCCTGCACCACCAGAAGTATCGTCCCCAGGGTCAGCGCATCCGCCGCAATCAGTGACATCCAGATTCCCTTGACTCCCGCTGACCAGGAAAGAAGCAGAACCGCTGGCGCAAGGTACAGAAAACACCGCAAAGACAGGATCAGGTTCGACAGCATGGATCTGCGGATCGTATTAAAATACCCGGACATCATCAGATTGGGAAATGCAAATAAAAAGCTGGCCGCCAGGCACAAAAGAGCCGCCCTGCTCCCCTGCCTGGCAGACGGTTCCGTAATATTGAACAGAACGCACAACGTCCCGGGAAACAGTGCGATCAGCGCCGAACACGCCACCGTCAGGATACAGCCGGTTCCCATGGCTCTCTGACATACTCTGCGGATACTGCCATTGTCCTTCTCCCCCAGGAAAACCCCCACAATCGGCATCAATGCAGAAGATACTCCTACAATCAATCCTGTTACCAGATCAGACACACTCTTGACCATAGAAAAAACGGGAAGATACACTGCGGCCCCAATCTGAATCAACACTCCGTTCATCAGCAGAATCTTCCATGCATTCAGCAGATTGTTGCAGCCATTGGGGCTTCCGCAGATAAGAATCTCCCCCATCATCCTGGCGGTCGGACGCATTTTTACCAGACGGGTGCCTGACGTCTTCCGAAACAGAAGAAAAAGCCCGATGACTGCCGTCAGACTCATGGAGATTCCCGTGGCAATGCTGGCTCCTTTCATCCCCATACCGCACACAGGAGACATGAACAGCCAGGTCAGCATCACATTCAGAGCGCCGGTCAGCAGAAACAGTCTGGACGATGCCTGCGGCTTTCCTTCACTCTTTAAAAAATTCAGCGGTAAATAGATGAACAGAGTTCCGCTGCCGCCGATCACATACCAGAACAGATAATCCGCTGCATATTCCTTGACAAGCCCCTCTCCCCCAAGCAGCTGAAGCAGAGGATCCATGCAAAGAAGCGCCAGGGAAGTGGTCAGTATACAGAGCGCTGCCGTCATCCAGAACGACAGGGTAAACACCTGCCGGTATGTTTCATAGTCATTTTTCCCGATATACAGGTTGGCCGCAATGGAACCGCCCATGCCGATTACAGCGCCGATGGTATAGTAAAACAAATAAACGGGACTGACCAGCGACATGGCTGCAAGCCCCGTTTCTCCAAGAAACCGCCCCACGATCACGGTGTCGATCATCCCGCTCATGCTGGCAGCCAGCATGGCAAGGATGGAAGCGACCACATATTTACCGTAGACCGTTTTCAAAAAATAATTATTTCGCTGTAGTTCTCGTTCCATATCAAGAATTATTTCTCAATCGTGAGAATATCCACAAAGCCCGTCACTTCGAAAATCTCCATAATCGTCTCATTGACATGGGTCACTTTCATGCTGCCCTGCTTATTCATGGTCTTCTGGGCGCCCAGAAGGATTCGCAGGCCCGCAGATGACAGGTAATCCAGGGAACTCATGTCAATTGTCAGTTCTGTCACACCGCCAAGGCTGCTCTTGATCACCTTCTCCAGTTCCGGTGCAGTGGTGGTATCAAGTCTTCCCTCCAGGGAAAGGCTTAACTGGTTTCCATTCTTGTTTTCTGTAATCTTCATTTTCCTACCTCATTCTATTCTATATGGATTCTTGGTTAAACCCGCATATTCTTCTGTACCAGATTGGCAAGCGGGTAGTTTGCAGGGTTCGTATACTGCATAATCTTCTTCCTGACATCCTCTCTTTTCTTCTCGTCCTCATCTTCCTTCTTCGAGAAATCGTCAATCAGAAATTCAATATTCATCTGCATCATCCGGATGGTGTGCGCCATGTTGTGCATAATGTCAATGACATTCCTGGGATTGGTTACGATAAATTCTTCCAGTGAATCTGTAGTAACACGCATGACCAGAACATCGTTATAGGCAACTACCGTGTAGATGCACGGCAGATTGGAAAATACATTCAGCTCCCCAAAACATCTGCCCTTGGAATAAATTCCGATCAGATGCTCTTCCTTCTCCCCATAACGGTTAAAAACCGCCACAGAGCCGGATAAAATCTTGTACATGCTGTCGCTTTCTTCTCCCTCTTTCAGGATCATCTCTTCTGCGTGAAATGTCTGCATTCTGGGTTTCTTTTTCTTTTCATCCATGTCTGTCAGTCTCCTATGTCTGTATGCCCCTGCTCAAACTCCCATTGCAGGCCGTATTTGTCAATGAAATAAAAATACTTGGTGTTGCCTAAGATGTCCGCCGCTTTCTGCTTCCCTTCGGCATCCTTTTCTTTCGCCTCATCAAAATAATAGAAATCTGACGGCTCCGTCTTACTGATCTGGTAAACTTTGTAATCATCCGTCGTGTTAATCAGTGTCACGTCCGGCTGCGCCTTGATATACTCGAATGCCTCTTCAATATTGATTACCTTCAAGGCAACGTGCCTGGCGCCGCTGATATCGTTGGCCTTGAAAATAGCCGGCTCCTGCCGTCCTTTCGGGTTGTGGTAACACATTAATTCAATGGTGAATTTTGTGCCCGGCACATCCATGAAACCGATGGATACTTCGGCTTCTCCGGCTTCTTTCACGAATCCGCCTGCCTGAAAGAAACCTTCGTTCTTCCAATGAGGAATATGCTGGTTGGGAACCGCTCCTAAGATTCTTTCATAATACCGGAATGCCTCCGGCACGTCATCTACGAAAATACAGACGTGGGAAAGACCTGTAAAAACTGGTTTCTGCATGGTTCAATGACTCCTTTCTATTTAATAATTCCATGGTCTCGGCACAGCGCTTCGATACTTCTGTCGTATGTAGCCTCAGCCTCTTTGGAAAAGAAGCACCCGGGGACTCCTTCGTTATGGTCACGGTGATGTGCCACACATTCACAGCATTTGCCATGTCTCGGGCAGTCGAATGTACAGGGACATGGTCTCTGGTTTTCACACGTGTTCATGGTCTCTGCGCCTCCTTTCATTATTTTTCATTTTTTGCTTTTCTGGATTATAGCAATTTCTTTCTCCGAATTGTCCGGTCTGGGATAATTGGTACTTATTTAGGGACAATTTGTAGTTCTGCCACCGTATTATTCATATTCAGCACCCGCATATACTGGAAATCCGACATCATTTTCCGGAGCAGTGCGATTCCTCCTAACGTCACTTTGTCTTCGTGCTCTGAACTGTCCGGGGTATATTCTAACGGGTTAAACGGAATCCCGTCGTCGCGGATTCTTAAGATATATCTGTCATCCTGGATGGTAAAGCTGATGTCCATATAATTCTTCTGATCGGCACGGTAGCCGTACTGTACGATGTTGGCGGCAATCTCTTCCATCGCCAGCCCGAGAATCTTTGCATCCCGGTCCGTAATGCCGTTCTCTTCGCAGAAAACAAACAGTTTCTCCCGGAACGCAATCACTTCATTCAGATCATTGCGCACAGAACAGTCCAGGTTCTGAACTTCCGTTACCTCTGGCAGCATATAGACTCCTGCCTCGAATCTTCCCCTGCGCTGTCCCAGGAGCCGGTACAGGATACTGAACAGGATGGTCACGGCCTCGCTTGCAACAGCCATCACGCACACGCCGGGAAGTCCCCACAGGAAGATTCCCAAAAGAGTCAGCGGCACGATGACCAGGAATCCCTGAAGTACCGTAATCACGGTAGAAAGGCTGGGCTTAAGGATGGTCTGGTAATAAGACATCAAAAACTTGTTGTACACATAGAAGGGGAAGCTTAAGGCGAAAATACGCAGAGCCATACTGCACATTTCCATCATGTCTCCCCCGGTAATACCGAACAGTCCGGCGATAAACCTGGGCGCAGCCAGAAACGTAAGCACCAGCACGGCAATCGCCAGATAACTGTAGGTGAGCACTTTCTTACAGAGCGCACGGATACCGTAATAGTCCCTCTCCCCGTAAAGGATTCCTGCAATGTTCTGAACCAGTCCGATAATGCCGCCCACGCACAGTTCCGCAATGAGCACGGCGTTGGCACAGACAGAATAGACTGCCATAGGGTCATTTCCCAATACTCTGACAATGGCGGAATTGATGATGACGGATTTTAACGCAGACATCAGTGTGAATGCCGCACTGGGAATTCCTGCCTTTGCCGCAAGGCCGGCATAATGAAGCGCCTCTTTGCCCGGCTTTTGCAGATGTAACATCCTGTGTCTGGAACGGAAATAGACTGCCACCGTCACCATACCCGTCAGATAGCCGATCACCGTAGCCAGGGCGCTGCCCGCCATCCCGATTTTGAAGACATTGAGAAAAACCAGGTCCAATGCCAGATTGACTACATTTGCAATGATAAAAAGGGCGCTTCCAAGCTGGGGATGATTGTCTGCATTCATAAAATAGCAGAAGATAATCGCCAGGGTCAGAATCGGAATTCCCCCAAAATTCACGGCAATATAAGGCTCCACCAGGGCCGCCAGCGTCTCATTGCCGGAAAGAGCCATGGCAAGAGGCCCTGGAAGGAAGGGTGTCAGCAGCGCAAAGAGCAGGGACAGAACCGCCCCTGCCGCCAGTGACCCGCTAAAGACTCCGTCTGCCTCCCGGATGTTCCGTTTCCCCAGCAGAACGGCGGCTTCCGCCGCCCCTCCCATCGCCAGCATCATGGCCGGCATCTGGAGGAGCAGCAGCACAGGCATGGAAATCTCAATCGCCGCCATGGCGTCCGGTCCCAGGATATTTCCCACAATCATACCGTCCACCACATTTCCAAGCTGCATGGCAACCGTCATCAGCACCCCCGGCAGGATGTACTGATGGATCTTCTTATTGATCAAAAATGCATTTCTTTCCATATTAGTATCCTTCTTTATATCCTTCCGTCAAAGAAGCCCAGGGTCTCTAACGCCGTCAGCGCATTCCTTAAGTACGCTCCGTCCGGCATCGGCCACTTGAATCCAAGCCGGTAGAGAGCCTTTGTGGTAAAGCTGTTGTCTGCGTCAATATAAACCGAGCTGTTGTCTTTATCACTGGAGGAATAGGCAATCAGTCCTGAAATCAGTTCGTTCTTCTCTTCATTTTCCAGAGCCGCAAGCATGGTGTTCTCGAACTCCTCATCACTTACAATCTCTATCTGGATTCCCGACTGGTTCATCTGCTCAATCACGTCCGCCATCTGGATCAGATAACTGCTGTAGGCATGGAAGACACTGAATTCCCCGTCGGATGCGGAAAGCCTGACGATGGCCTCTGCCGTGGAGTCAATGGGTGAGAACTCTGCCGGCATATCCATCATGGATACCGGGAATTTTCCAAGAGCCACGTATCCACGCAGGGTACGCATGAATCCATTGGTCACGGAATTGATCTGGAACTCTCCGTCACTGACACGGCTCATGAGATTGCCTACCCGGATCACCTTCCCCTTCATTCCTTCGGCAACTGCCTCAAGAACTGCTTTTTCCGCACGGAACTTCGTGTCAATATATTTGTTGGTCAGACTCTGCCCGAAGAATAATTCGTTCTCGTGAAGCTTCTTCTCTGCCGGGAACTTTCCAGCCACGTTCTCTCCCGCAATACTCACCGTTGAGATCTGGATCAGTTCCCGCTGCGTCTCTTTGCACAGATGAATCAGATTCAGCACGCCCTGGTAGTTGACCTGTTCCAAGGTATCGTCCGCCGAGAAATGCTTCACGCAGGCCGCACAGTTAATCACCTGGTCAAACTCATAGACCCGAAGCCCGTCAATCGCAGCTTCATCTGTAATGTCACCTTCCACCAGACGGATTCTGCTGCCGAACAGTTCCTCGTAAGGATTGCTGAAATAGTATACCAGCATGCTCTTAAGCCTGGTCTCCAGTGAAGCGGCTTTCCCTTTCCGCAGCAGACAGTAAATCACCTGGTTTCCATGGTCAATCAGATGTTTCAGGATATGGGCGCCAAGGAAACCATTGGCTCCGGTCAGAAGGATATTCCCGGTTTTGGCCGGATGAATCTCATCTACATACTCCACGCTGTTTCTGCCAAGCACCTGCTCCAGCGCCCCCTGGCTTCCCGGTCCTGCTTCTGTCCCGCCCCCAGGCTGGTCTGCCTGTTCCAGTTCCTGGATATGGCGTTCCAGGCTCAGAGGCGTCTTATAATCAAAGAGATCCGCATAGGAGACCGGAAGCCCTGCGCTCATACACTTCATGGCCACCTTGGATGCCGACAGGGACGTTCCTCCGTTTTCAAAGAAATCATCCTCGATTCCGATCTGCTCTGCGCCAAGAGCCATCTCGAAGATCTGGCAGAGTTTCTGCTGCAAATCTGTACGTGGCTTCACATAATTCTTATTCTCCGCCGTATACTCCGGTTCCGGAAGCGCCCGTTTATTTACCTTGCCGTTGTTGGTCAGCGGAAGTTCCTCAAGCTGCATTAAGACACTGGGCACCATATAAGGCGTCAGATACTTCTGCATGAAGCAGGTCAGCTTCTGTCTGTCAATCTGGCTCTCCGCCACGAAATACCCGCACAGGAACTGGATGGAATCCTTCTCCTTTACCAGCACTACACTGGATTTCACGGTGGGGTACTGGTTCATGACATTTTCGATCTCGTCTAATTCCACCCGCAGTCCCCTGAGCTTCACCTGGTTATCCATACGGCCCATGAACTCAATCTTTCCATGGTGGTTCCATTTGGCCAGGTCACCGCTTCTGTAAGCCTTCCGGCCCTCAAACTGGATGAATTTGTCTGCCGTCATCTCCGGCTTGCCCACATAGCCTCTGCCCACGCCGTTTCCGATAATCAGAAGTTCTCCCGGCACTCCGGCAGGCAGCAGATTCCGGTGGCGGTCAATCATGACTATTCTGATATTGGCCATAGGCTTTCCGATGGTAATCTTCTCTCCTGTCACCTGGTCAAAGGCACAGCCGATGGTAGTCTCTGTAGGTCCGTATCCGTTGAATACGACAGCCTGGGTCCCCAGAGCCATAATCTTGTCATATAATGACTCGGGGAATGCCTCTGCACCCACGTTAAATACCTTGATTCTTGACAGGCAGCTGCGCATTTCCGGCATATCAATAATGTTAATTAAAAATGACGGCGTACAGGTCAGCATATCCACCCCGTTGTTCAGGATCAGCTTCGAAAGAGCCATCGGGTTGTGGATCTCCTCTTCATTTGCCATGCAGACCGTGATTCCATGATACAGAGGAATACATTCCTCCAGAATGGACACGTCAAAGGTAATGGCCGCAAATGCCAGGGACACGGTGGCATTGTAGACATATGCCTGCGCCTCCACGTTGTAGCGGTTATCATCCACATAGTTCACCAGATTCCGGTGCTCGATCATAACCCCTTTTGGCTTTCCGGTGGAACCAGAGGTGTAGATACAATAACAGAGGTTCTCCGGCCGGATATCCACATGGGGATTCTCTGTCTTCCCGTCCTGTGCAAGAAGTTCTTCTACCAGTAGCACCCGGACAGAAAGCTTTTCAAGCAATAATCTGCGTTCTTTGGCAAGGCTTTCTGGCATTAACAGGAACTCTGCCCGGGAATCGTTCAGGATATAACTGATTCTCTCATCCGGATATTCCGGGTCAATCGGAAGAAATGCGCCTCCCGCCTTCATAATTCCCTGTCTTGCAGCATAGACGTCCACCGTCCGCGGCAGCATGACGCCTACCATCTGCTCCGTATTCAGTCCCATGTCAATGAGATAGTTTGCAATCTTATTGGCATTCTCATTCAGTTCACGGAAGGTCAGCGATTTCCCGCAGGCGATGACCGCCGTCTTATCGGGATACAGTGCTGCCTGCCGTTCAAAGAGTACATTGGCAGTTACCTGTTCCACCTCATAATCCGTCTCGTTGTATGAGTCAAGCTTACGGCGTGCCTTTTCGCTCACCATAGATACTTCTTTAAGCAGCTTCTTCTTCAGGAACTCCCGGACAACCGTGTCAAGGCTGTCAAGCAGCCCGGCTGCCGTGCGCTCCTCATACAGGTCGCTTCTGTATTCCGCCTGGTATACGATCCTGCCGTCTTCCAGCATCACATCAATGGACAGCGGGGCTTTCGCCGTGTCTAAGGGCAGGGCCTCCTGTACCGCTTTCTCTCCTGCAATCTGGTCAAACCGGAAAGAATCGCCCTGGAATGCAAACATAAGGTCAGCCTTAAGATCATATGCCCTGCTGATTTCTGCAAAGGAATAAATGTCGTGGTTCATGCTGTTCATCAACTGTTCCCCGGTTTCCTTCAGGTAATCGCCGATTGCTTTCTCTCCGTCCAGCTTACAGTACACCGGAAGGGTTTTTACCAGCATGTTCACCGCAGATGCCAGACGAGAGTCGTTTCTTCCATTATAAATCGTAGTGAATACCGCCTCGTCTTTGTAAACATAACGTCCTGTCACGAAACCAAAAGCCGCCGTAAACAGGGTGTTCATCGTCACCTTCTGTTCTGTACAGAATTTTTTCAGAGATTCTAAATCTGTCGGGACTTCCTGCCTGTAAACGCCAATTCCCGGAACCTCTTCCCTGTGGTCCCTTGTGGGGAGGAAGTCTGTATCACAGCCTGCAAAAACAGAATCATAGTATTTCTTCGCAAGGGTATACTCTTCTCCTTTCAGTGCTTTCTGCTCTGCCAGCGCTGCTTCAAAGCCGCTGAAGCGCTCCCTGGTAAGCGAAACTCCTTCATAGGCCTGGTTCATGTCACGCAGGAAGATTCCGCAGGATTCCCCGTCACTGATGATGTGGTGGAACTCCAGGAACAGATATTTTCCCTCAGCCGTATCAAAAATCTGAATACGGAACAGTCTGTCACCTAAGATCTGATAAGGCTTCACCAGTTCTTCCCTGCACATGGTATCACAGATCTCTGCCGTAAATGGCAGGTCGTCATTTCTCTTCTGCCAGATATCGCCGTTGTCATCCAGATACAGAGTGGTCTTCACGTATGGATGGGCTTCTACCGTCTCCTCCAGGGCCTTTTTCAGCCGTCCAAGGTCCACGTCTTCCCCGAGACGGAACAGGAACGGGATATTATAGATGGTGCTGCCCGGGTTAGCAGCACATTCTACAAAGATACCATTCTGGGTCTGGGTCAGCGGATAGGCTTCCTGCTTCTCAAAGTGCTCTTCCCGGACACTTCCTGCAAGGAACCGTTCTAATCTCTCCACCGTGGCATTCTCTTTCAGATCCCTGTTGCGGATGACTGCGCCGTCAAATGCGTCCGAGAGCAGTACGTTTAACTTCACCGCACCGATGGACGTAAGCCCTGCCTGGTAGATATCCGTCGTCACGCCGAACTCCTGGTGTCCGATGATTTCCGCCACGCAGTCAAAAATCTTCTGCTGCACCTCATTCTTCGGCAAAACAAGTTCTTCCTGTTTCCGTTCCGGTACGGGAAGGGCCCGTTTATTCACTTTCTGGTTCTGGTTCAGCGGAATCTTGTCAATCTGCATGGTCACAGCCGGAACCATGTAGGGCGGCTTGCTCTCCTCGATAAAGGCGTGCAGCGCTTCCACGTCCACAGGTTCGTCCGCTACTACATAGGATGCTATGTATTTACCGCCGGAAGGCTCGTCAAATGCGGCTACCGTGGCATCCTTAATTCCCGGGAATCTGCGGATAATCTCTTCTACTTCCGACAGTTCGATCCGGAATCCCCGCACCTTCACCTGGCCGTCCCGTCTTCCGATAAACTGAATGTTCCCATCCGGCAGGAACCGCACAATGTCCCCGGTGTGATAAATCCGGTCGTATCCTTCCTGGGTGCAGTACGGATTCCGGGTATAGACTTCCGCCGTCTTCTCGGGACGGTTCAGATACCCCCGGGTCACCTGGTATCCCGCAATGCACAGTTCTCCCGGAACTCCTGCGGGAACCCTTCTTCCCATGCCGTCCAGCACATAAAGCTTCACGTTAGAGACCGCTTTCCCAATGGGGAACTCCTCTTCATACTTCTTAAGCGGGTAAGTGGTTACATTGACCGTACACTCAGTGGGGCCATAGATATTGTAATAATTAGCAGCTCCATCCGGCTCAAAAGGCGCCAGCGCCTCCCCGCCCATAGCCAGATACTGTAAGGTACTGTTCTCCATACTGGTGGCAAACATCCGTCCGATCTGGGTCGTCATAAATACATGGGTAATCTTCTGCTCTTCCATATACCGGTTCAGGGCATTCAGATCCAGACGGATTGCTTCCTCGATAATGTGGGTTTCGGCCCCCGTAACCAGCGCAGGGTACATATCCATCATATTGGCGTCAAAGCCATAGCTTGCATATGCCTCTACTTTACTCTCCTGGGTCAGATGATAAAAGTCACAATACCAGTGGCAGAATGCGGCAATGTTCCGGTGTTCCAGCATACATCCTTTGGGTACGCCCGTGGAACCGGAAGTGTACAGAAGGATGAAAAGATCCTCCGGCTTCGGCGGCTCAGGAAGCGTATCCGCTTCCGGCAGGCCGAAGATTTCCTTCGTCAGAAGCACCTTCCCTTTCCACTGAGGCACCAGCGGCAGCAGCTCTTCGTCTGCAATCAGAAGCTTTGCGCCTGCATCCTCCATCATAAACGCCAGCCGGTCCTTCGGATAGGAGGGATCTAAGGGCTGATATGCAGCCCCTGCCTTGGATACGCCCAGAGAGGCAATGGCCATGTATTCACATCTGGGAATCAGTATGGACACGGCCTGTTCCCTGCCAATGCCAAGTCCGGCCACGTAAGCGGCCAGGCGGTCCGTAATCCTGTCTGTCTCGGCATAAGTATAGCTTCGGTCACAGTAGACTACCGCCCTGTTCCCAGGCGTCTTCTTTGCCTGTTCCCGGAAAAGATCAACGATGGTACGGCTCCTGTCAAAAGGCACCTCCGTCTCATTAAAGCTGTCTAATACCTGAAGATCCAGCTGGGATGCCAGGGCAATCTGATCCAGCGTCTCACAGGAAACCAGTCCCAGAAGGGTCTGCTGCATCATCCTCAGCAGCCGCTTCGCCGTCTCCCTGTTGTATACGTCCGTACGGTACTCTAAAGAAATCTCATATCCTTTCCGGCTCTTCATGACCATCACGGAGATATCTGCCTGTACATCCCCGGTAGGAACCGGCTGGGCCGGATACCGGCTGCCCTCAATGGACAGGCCGCTGAACATCTCTCCCTGGTAGACGAAGAGAATGTCAGAGGCGATGCCGTAATCTCTGGCCAGTTCTCCAAAGGAAATGCAGTCGTGGCTCATGAGTTCATAGAATTCTTCCTGGAATCCCCGCAGATACTCTCCAACCGCCATCCGTTCCTCCCAGGTATGTCTGACAGGCAGCGTCCGCACGAACATTCCCGTGGACTGAGCCAGGTTGGCGGTATGTCTTCCGTTGTTCACCGTACAGAAGAAACTCTTATTCTCCCCGCTGCACTTGCCAAGGGCATAGGCAAACGCTCCCAGGAACAGTGTATTCTCGGAGATTCCCTGCTCCCTGGCAAACTGTTCGACAGCCATGCAGGAAAGTTCCCCGCCGCAGGCCTGCCTCACTTCATCACTTGCGGCTCCTGGCGCTTTCTTCTTGAAATCCTTAATCAGCATTTCACCCAGATCCTCGCCCTCAAGCCGGCTGCGGAAATACTCCCTTGCCGCCTGGTAGCCGGCCGTTTCTTTCAGGTTCTCCTCATAAACGGCCAGATCTGTCAGAGAAATCTCCTCCGGCTTTGGTTCTTCTCCCCGATAGAGAAGGGAAATCTCGTCCAGGAATACCTTCAGCGATGTACCGTCAAAGATTAAGTGATGTACGTCAAACAGGAAATAGCAGCGTCCCTTGCAGCGGTAGACTGCCATCCGGTACAAAGGTTCGCCCTCCATACGGAAGGGACGTACGAAAGTCCTCCTGACAGCGTCCATATCCTCCACTTCCCATTCCCCGATCTCGGCGCACAGATATTCCGGCCGCAGGCACATGACAGGCGTTCCTTTGCTTAAGGTGATATTGATGCCAAAGGACGTATGTCTGGCCACTGCCTTTTTCACAGCTTCCCGGAACCGGTCATAGTCCAGATCTTCCGGCAGTTCACAGCACATCGGAATATTGTACATGGTAGCCTCCGGGTCGGCCGCACACTCCAGATAGACGCCCATCTGGGAGTCCGTCAGCGGATATTCCTCCCTTGTACCTTCTGCTTTCTGGATTTCTGTTCCCTGTCCCGCATTAAGAAGCCCGGCAATCTTTTCCGGCGTCCTGCCTCTTAAAACCATCTCCGGGGTCAGCGCAGGTTCATCCAGAGTCTCTAAAAGCCGAAGCACATTAATGGAATCTCCGCCCAGACGGAAGAAATCATCCGTCCGGCCCACGCTTTTGCAGTGCAGGACTGTTTCAAAGCCATGGCAGATCCTGCGTTCGGTATCGTTCTTCGGTTCCTGGTACTCTGCTTTATATTCCTCAATCCCCGGCGGAAGGAGCGCCGTACGGTCAAGCTTGCCGTTGACATTCTTGGGAAGTGCAGAAAGTCTCTGGAAGAAACGGGGAATCATGTAATCCGGCAGTGATTTTCTCAGTCCCTTACGAATCTGCTCTGCGGTGATCTCCTGCCCGGCCACATAGTAGCCGCAGAGATAATTCTGCCCGTTCTCATCCTCAAATGCTTTCACCACGGCATTCTCGATTCCCGGAAGCCCCGTCATCTTAAGTTCGATTTCTCCCGTCTCCACACGCTGGCCGTTGACCTTCACCATCCAGTCCCGGCGGTTTATATAGAGGTAATTCCCATCCGGAAGCCTTCTGGCCATATCCCCGGTATGCAAAAGCACTTCCCCGTCTTCCTGGGGGATAAACGTTCTTGCGCTCTGCTCTTCCAGATTCAGATAAGCCGTCGCAAAGATACCCTTAATACACAATTCTCCTTCTTCCCCGTCTTCTACCTGGCGTCCCTCCTGATCCAGAAGCGAGAGCGTAAGGCCCTCCGCCGGTTTTCCAATGGGCGTATTCTCCATAGCTTCCTCAATCTTGTAATAAAATACCCCTGCCGCCGTCTCGCTGCAGCCATAATAGTTATACAGTTGATATCCATCTCCGCAAAGTCTGGAAACCCGCTCGCCCCCTGTGAGCACTTTCTCAAGGGTGGCTGCCCTGTTCTTAAAAAACCGCAGCATCTGAGGGCTGATAAAAGCACAGGTAATATCATGTGCCACAAAATAATCCTCAATCATCCGCACATCCTTGCGAATCTCTTCTGCAACCATGTGGACGCAGCCGCCGCAGCTTAAGACGCTGAAATACTCCAGAACCAGAACCACAAAGGACAGAGGCGCCATGGCTGCCAGTACGTCCTTTTCATGGAGATATAAGATAGACCGGTTCCGAAAGGCTCCCTGGGTCAGACTTGCCATACTGTGTACAATCCCCTTAGGTCTTCCGGTGGAGCCGGACGTATAGATCAGAAACGCCCTGTTTTCGTCCGCCACTCTCACAGGCGCCGCAGCCTCATAGGAATCCAGATCCCCAAGCCAGGGAGTTTCAATACAGACCTCCGCCTGGCAGTCCTGCCGGATGTAATCCAGTCTCTCCTTCGGATATTCCGGCAGCACCGGAACGAAGGCCGCCCCTGCCATCAGGATTCCTATCTCCGCAGCCACATACTCCATACGGCGGTCCATGCAGACCATGACCACCTTCCCGGACATTTCCCCTGTCTGTAAAAGCTTCGCCGCAACCTTACGGCTCAAAGTATCCAGTTCCCGGTAGGTAGTGCTCCGCTTCCCTCCAAGATCCACCATGGCCGTTTTGTCCGGATATCGGCGTACCATGCTCTGAAATTCATCCAGAAAATTCATATTGCTGTTTCCTCCTCTTTTATATTTATTGTTCTTTCGTTTCCATCCAGGCTTTTACCCTGTCCCCGACATTTTCCCGCAGATTCTCATAATAAAAGTCATAATCATGGCCGTGGAGGCTCTCCGGCCCGAACAGTTCCGCCGGTGCGTAATCTGCATCCTCTGCCGTACAGATTACGACGCCCCTCTCTGTGTCCACCTGTGCGTCTGCAATCCCTTTCACGATCTCATACTCACCCGTCTCCTCATTCAGAATACGGCTTCCCAGGTTCTCTTCAAAGCCGGCATAGGTATCATCCCGTTTCCAGTTAATGGGATTGATACTCAGCGCTTCCGGCTCCACCACCAGATTATCCTGTCCCTGGTTTCCGGTCCCTTCCGTATTCCAGGAAACAATTACTCCGGTGTCATCGGCGCCTTCGGCAAATTTCAGATAAGGGTGCTCTGACAGCCAGTCGCTGGTAATGGAAAATCCGATGGGATACGCTGCAATCATGCGCTCATAGTATTCCGGATGTGCCGCCATATATTCCCCCAGGACAATCTTCGTCATGATAGAGCCCTGGGAATGGCCTGCGATAATAAACGGCCTGCCCTCGTTGTAATTCTCGAAATAATAATCCAGCGCTGCATAGACGTCTGTACGCTGCTCGTTCATCTGGTACTCTTCCAGTTCCTCATGGCTCATTCCGGCAACCTTGTTAATGTTGCTCTGCCGGTAATAAGGTGCGAATACGTTGGTTGATTCCTCGAACACCGTCGCCTGGTTTTCATAGATGTCCCCGGCACGCTCCCGGACGGCTTCATTGTCAATGTCACAGATCGGCTTTGCGTCCTCGGATTCATCCAGATAACAGGTGGGATAGAGATACACGGTGTCTGCCTCATGGGTAATCTCCGGAATCCGCATCCAGTTCTCTTCCAGGGAGTAATCCGACGGGGTTCCTTTCAGGTCCGTAATCCCGGTTCCTTCCTCCGGTTCTTCCTCTTCCGGAACTGTATTTTCTGAATCTCCGGCTTCCGTCTGCGTATCCGTTTCCTTTGGCGGATCTTCCGCTTTACCGCAGCCTGTCATTCCCCATAGTGCTGTACAGACGGCCAGTGATATCAGCCATTTTCTCAAGTTGTTTTTCATATTTCTGATTCCTCCTTCTTTACATAATTATATTCACTATATCATTTCAAAAAAACGGATTCTATAAGATGGGATATTTCATAATGATTCTGGGACAAAAACATTTCCGACAAAAATGAGCAAGAAAAGACGGGAATAATATAAGAACACATGTTATACTCTGATAGAACGTTCACACAGATGGAACATACGGAGGATGAAAAGAATGGACTGGACAGCAATCATTATGGAAGCCGTAGACTATATTGAAAAACATATTACAGACGAAATCACAGTGGATGACGTGGCAGGATGTGTGTGTATCTCACCCTTTTATTTTCACAAAGGATTCAGTATGCTGTGTGGGTATTCACTGATGGAATATGTCCGAAACCGCAGGCTTTCCCTTGCCGGCGGAGAATTGATTTCCAGTAATATCTCCGTCCTTCAGCTGGCTTTGAAGTACGGATACGATTCCCCCGACAGTTTTACCCGGGCATTCACAAGGTTCCACGGCTGTTCTCCCCTGGCCATCCGCAGAGGAAACGCAATGGTGAAGATCTTCGCACCGCTGAAACTGACAATTTCATTGAAAGGTGGTTATATCATGGACTACAGGATTACAAAAAAAGAAAGTTTTACCGTTCTCGCTTCGTCGAAAAAGTTGACGTATGAGAACGCACAGAAAGAAGTTCCCGCATTCTGGCAGGAGCACTATGCTTCCGGGAACGGGCAGTATGTGAGCGGAATGTTCGGGATTAACATTGATCCCCAGATGGGGCATGAGAACTTCGAGTATCTGATTGCAGACGTCTATCATCCGGCGGCCGACATTCCACCGGGATTAGAAACCCGGACGATTCCTGCATTTACATGGGCGGTATTCCCATGCAGGGGCGCACTGCCGGACTCCATGAAGGACGTCAATGTCAGAATCTTCTCTGAATGGCTGCCCGCTCTGAAGGATTATGAATTTGCGGCAGGATATTGCGTGGAGATGTATGATAAGCCTGACAATTATCCGAAGGGTATGCAGGACAAAAATTATTATGCGGAAATCTGGATTCCGGTAAAGAAGAAATAAAGGACACTCTGTTTTCTACTATATTATTTATAAAATTGCGGCAGAACACTTGATATCCAACTACAATTCTATTAATATTTTTATATAGGAATTGTTGGATGAGAAAGAGGTGTAGCTATGGAACTCCATTTTTCGAAACAAGCTGAGAAATTCTTGAAAAAGCAGGATTCTACTACCAGAATCCTTATTTTAAAAGCCATCCATGGTCTTCCAGCCGGTGATGTCAAAAAATTGCAAGGGCGAAACGGTTACCGTTTACGAGTCGGTGATTACCGGATTATTTTCGACAAAGACGGATACATACTATATATAGAGCGAATTGATAACCGTGGACAGGTTTATAAGGAGGGATAATACTATGACTGCCGTAAAAGAAAGAATTATTGGTGCTGTTACTGTAATGAATGACGATGAGGCTGAAAGATTTTGGAACATCATTGTAAACAGATTTGCGCCTTCCTGGGATAATATCGAAGAAGAAGAGCCCGATGAATTTGACCTGCAAATGCTAAAAGCAATTGAAACAGATTCAGACTGTCATAAATTTACCCTTGAAACAGAAATTGACTGGGAAAAATAAAAAGATAGGGACAGCTTCCATTGCTGTCCCTGTTCCATACACCATATGATTCCTATCCCTTATGATTGAATTCTCCAATCCGCTGGGACAGCTGCCTCAGTTCCTCTTCGGACAGTTCCGGCAGCCGCTCCAGTTTCTCCAGAAAGACCGAGATGGTCTCCTTCTCTCTTATTTTCAGATATTCCATATAATAACTCACCACAACTCCCGGAACCATTGCTGTCATCAGGATTCCATACGCTGCCACAAGCACCGTGACAATCCGTCCGACCCTCGTCACTGCGCAGATATCGCCGAATCCAATCGTGGTAGAAGCAACGAAACAGTACCAGAGTCCGTCTCCCCAGGTATCAATCCCCGGTTCCAGCACAACCAGGACAGCCGCCGCTAAGCAGAGGAACATCAGAAAGCTGACGAAGATCTTCAGAGTCCCCGTCCGCTTTAAAACACGATAACACCTCTTCCATGCTCTCATCTCCGGCTCCCTATAGCCTCCTTACTCCTCTTTACCAGGAATATACTGTGCCAGCACGATCATGCTGATTCCGCTCTCGATGAAATAAATCCCTACCAGGATTCCGAATGTGAACGCCAGCAGCATAGGATGTATCACGGAATAAACCCCCACCAGTACGCCCAGGATTCCAAGAGTCAGTGTCCAGACCCATCCCATTCCCTTGGTTACTTTCTTCTGGCGGAATGCCTGGAAGATGTTAATCACACCCTGCAGCATGAACCAGAAGGCCATCAGATAGAGCAGCATACCGTCTGTCATCAGCTTCAGTCCAGGCACAACCAGAATCACAATTCCCAGAATAATACTTAATATGTCGAATACGAACTCAATCCCATAGTCCTTATTAGAAACTGACCGGATAATTCCCACGGTTCCATAGACAAAAAGCAGAATTACCAGAAAATACCCTGCCTCCAGAAATGTGACCAATGGAGTAAAGATGCAGGAAAGCCCGCATATAGCAACCAGCACACCAAATATAATTGTAAAAATCTTCATAAAATCAATCCTCCTATTATTTTTCTTCACTTTCATTCTGCTGTCTCAGATTTGGAACAAATCATGCTTCCCGCCGCTGCCGAAAGGAAAATCCACAGGAACAGCTTTATCGGGAAACATAAGAATAACAGCACCGTTACCGCCAGCGGTTTCCTCATAATTCCACCCAGCAGAGCCGCCGTCACGACTGCGGCGCCAAATGCCATATGTCCGATAGCATACCCGAACACCAGCGCACCGGCTGCATATCCCAGACACACCCCGGCAAAAATAATCGGGAAGAAATGGCCTCCCTTCAGCCCCGACTGGATACAGATATTCGTAAGCAGCACCTTGAGAAATGCAATGACAGCAAGAATGAGCGGCGCATACCTCTCACAGTCTGCCACCAGTTCTCCCATGGCCTCCTCCCCAGAGAACATCAGCACCGGCATTAACATCCCCATAGCCCCCAGGCAGATTCCTCCCGCCGTCTCTCTTGCAATCTGCGGAAGTACCGACAGAATCTTCTCAGCTGCCTGGTGAGTCAAGAAATAGAACTTCGCCAGGACACATCCAAGCAGGATATATACCACCAGCATGACATAGTCCAAAGGTTCCGGCTGCATCTCCGGGAAGGACGGCAGAGCCCCCAGTCCTGCACCGAACAATGCCGACAGAATCATGTAACATCCGGTTCCGGCTGCAGCGGCAAGTCCATACAGGAATAGTTTCAACGTCCCGGGAAGCCTGATAATCTCCTTATCCCGGTTTTCCTCTTCCACGGCAAATACACCGAACAACGGCGAACGGAACAAGACGCCGAGGGTTACCGCAACCCCCACCTGGGAATACTCCTTCGCATTCTGTCTTGCAAAAGACAGGTTATCCCCAATCCAGTAACACAGTCCCACAATGACCCCGGTAAGCCCTGCCTCCGGGCCGATACTGCATCCAAGCAGAAGCGGAAACAGCGCACTGAGAAGAAGCACCGGCATATGGGAATAATCAAAAGTCTTCTCCGCCTTCACCTTTGCCATCACCGTATCCAGCTCCTCGGGATAATCCCCGAACCTGCGCCGGAAACATCCGATCAGAAAAGCTCCCAGCGTACACACGACCAGCGTGTAACAGGGGATAGAATAACTGGATGGAAGCCACTCCCACAGAAAATGTGTTCCGAGAGCCATCACCTTTAAGAAGGCCCAGATTACACCTCCCGCTACTGCTCCGATGATGCAGCAGAATAAAATCAGATATGCGTTATTTCTTACCGTCTTTCCCATCTGCCACCGTCTCCTTTTCGCCGTCCTTCCCATGCACCTCATTTACCTGAGGAATCAGTGAAGAGGCCAGCTTTCCCTTCCCTCTTTGTTTCAGATAGATAATGCCGATAATGGAAAATACGACTGCCCCGATAAAGTTCACAATCAGATCCTTCATGGTATCCACAATTCCGATATCCAGATAACCGCCGAAGTTCCACTCTTCCCCATTGACCACAAGAGACTCCACCGTTACCTGAATCGGGTTATTTGCACCGGCAGGATCCAGCTTCACGGAACTGATGGTCGGCAGAATCCAGTCCTTCTGCATATCCGTGTGAAAGAACCAGTCCATGCTAAACTCAAAAAACTCCCACACTACCCCTACCGTCATAGAGAAGCAGAATGCCACAAATGCCACGAAATACGGAGACATCCGTATGGAAAATTTCTCACTGCGGTTAAACAGGTCAATCAGCGCAAATCCGATGGCTGCCATCAAAAATCCGTTGGTCGTATGTAAGATGGTGTCCCAGATAGGAATCTTAATGTAGAATGCATTAATCTCTCCCAAGATCTCCGCCGAAAAGATGAAGATCAGGATCACCCCTTTCAGTCCCGCCGGAATGGTTACACCCATCAGTTTCTCAATGAACTGGGGCACCATAAACAGAATCAGAGTCAGAATACCCAGAAACATATTATGGTAACTCCCCAGGAAAAACTGCCGGACTACAGACAGCACCACCAGGGCAATCAACACAAGTTCCACCCCGGTTTTCTTTTTCTTTTTTTCGTTCACTAATTAACTCTCCTCTCTTCGCACTATCGCTTTATATTATTAAAAATCTCCCCCTTTTTGGGGATTTACATCAATTATACCGATTCTGCACCTAAAAAAACAGTCCTGCCGGCCGCCGTTCGTCCCCGGAAACCGGCAATTTGTCCCAAATTCATGCAAAAGGCTGCCGCATGAAGAAAATCAATTTCCTCCATACGGCAGCCTTTTTATATTCTTTTAATGCAGGAACTGGCGCAAAGCGTCCATGAGCAGTTCTATATTCAGCGGTTTGGCGATATGGGCATTCATGCCGCTTTTAAACGCAGCCTCCTTATCCTCTTCCATGGCATTTGCCGTCATAGCGATGATCGGCAGAACCTTCGCATCCTTCCGGTGCATTGCCCGGATTGCTTTCGTAGCCTCATATCCGTTCATGATCGGCATCTGTACGTCCATCAGTACCGCATCATAATACCCTTCTTCCGAATTTTCAATCATAGCGACTGCATCGGTTCCGTCCGGTGCAGACTCGATGACAAAACCGGCTTCTTCCAGAATCACCTCTGCGATTTCACGGTTCAGTTCATTATCTTCTACCAGAAGAAGTCTCCTGCCGCTGAAATCCATCTGCCGCCAGATCGCATCTTCTTCCGCCAGTTTCGTATCACCGATATTATTTGCCGCCAGAAGAGCGGACTTTAAATCGGACATAAACAACGGTTTGGCACAGAAAGCCGTAACGCCTGCCTCTTTGGCCTCATCCTCGATATCTGTCCAGTCATAGGCAGTCAGAATGATAATCGGCGCATCCTGTCCAACTGCGCTGCGGATTCTTCTTGCAGTTTCGATACCGCTGGTTTCCGGCATCTGCCAGTCGATAATATAAGTATGATAGGGATCCCCTTCTTCACAGGAAGATTTTGCACGGTATGCCGCCTCTCTTCCGGAAGTGGTCCATTCCGCACGCATTCCCAGGCTTTTTAACATTTTGCTCACACTGTCACAGACATTAAAATCATCGTCCACCACCAGGGCCCGTAAGCCTTCCAGTTCTTTGATCTGTTCCGCATTTTTTTCGGTATCCTGCAGCCTGAGAGGCAGTTTTACCGTAAAAGTACTGCCTTTTCCCACTTCACTTTCAACATTGATCTCTCCGCCCATCATATCCACAATGCTTTTCGTGATCGCCATTCCAAGCCCTGCGCCCTGGATACCGCTTCTTGTCGCAGTCGATTCCCTCTCAAAAGGCTCAAATATATGCTCCACAAACTCCCGGGACATACCGATTCCATTGTCCTTGATGGTGAAAACGTAATCCCCCCACCCATGCCGGAAGGTAGTCTGCTGTGTAATCCGGAAGGTCACCGTCCCCCCTGCGGGCGTATATTTCACGGCATTCCCCATCAGATTGATGAAGATCTGGTTCAGCTTTAACGGGTCTGCAATCACATCCTCATTCACTACTTCAAATGTATCAATAAACATCTCAAGCTGCTTGGATTTCACCTGCGGCTGAATGATGTTCACCAGGTTATGCATGAGTTCCGGAATATTACACTCCTGGTTATGAATCGTAAGCTTTCCGCTTTCTATCCGGCTCATATCCAGAATATCATTGATCAGCCCCAGCAGATGATTGCTGGATGAGAGGATCTTCTGCAGGCAGTCCCGCACCTGATCCATACGGTCCATATGACTGGCAGCGATGGTGGCAAAGCCGATAATGGCATTCATCGGCGTACGGATATCGTGGCTCATATTGGACAGGAAGGTGGTCTTTGCCTGGTTGGCATGTTGTGCCTGCATAAGGGCATCCTGCAGCGCCTGCGTCTGTTCCCGCTGTTTTCTCACCTGATCCGTAATGTCCTTGGAAACCACCATGGCGATAAGATCGCCGTTATCCTCGTCACGGGTCATGATAAAAGACTGGCGGACACATACCGGTTCCGTATTCTCTGATCCGCCCCAATAGTCCACGTCTACTTCCATATCCCCCTGCTCATACCGGGATTTCAGATAGTCTACATTTACTACGGTCCGGTAATCCTCCTGAGATTCCGGCAGGATATACTGCCCCCACCTCTCGAAACATACGGACGCTTTGCAAGGCAGCGTAAGCCCTGCCCGCTGAAGCAGAGAAAGTTCTTTCCCGTCCGCCGTACGGATGATGTCCTGTTCAATCCGGTCTTTTGTCAGATTACATTCAAAAGCACTGAACGCACTGGACATGATGGCAATGCGGTACTGCCGTTCTTTCCGGTTCAGCACAGCCCGCTCCCTCTGTTCCCTCAGTTCCTTGAGTTTCAGTTCCGTGACATTCTGGCGGACATACAAAATCCTGACAGGTCTTTCGTCTTTCCGTTCCAGACATACAGCGATCAGGTGTTCCCAGTCCTCTTTTCCATTCCGGGATACATGACATTCACAGGCTGCGAAGTCCCCGGCATCCAGGTTCTCCTGTAATGCACCACTCTGGCAGAAATGGAGGAATTCCTTTTTTTCCTCATCCCCAATGATATCTGAAGCCTCGATTTTTATCATTTCACTGTAACAGCCTTCCATGGGAACGCTGGCATTCAGTGAACCATTTCCCGCAATGAAAGAATAATGGTCATGCTCTAAATCTACCATAAGATAACGGGAAGAAAAGATAATATTCATACCCCGGAGTACATCGGTAATCATCTGGTTCTCCGTTTCCAGCTGTCTGCGCAGCCTTCTTGCGCGAAGCACCAGAAATACAATATAAATCAGAAACAGGGCCAGCAGACAGATTTCCAGTATCACACCCGCCATATTCGCTCTTTTTACCATGGACTGTGTAACGTTCTTAGGGAAAGCCTGGACGAGCACATAATCATACTCTGTCAGAGGCATGACACAGAGATTATCTGTTTTACAGCCCTCACCGCACAGAAGCGCCGTCTCCCTGTCGTCATGAAACGCACTTCTCGCCGCTTCCTGCGTCCTTTCATCAATCACGCCCGACTGCGTCAGAGTCTGAAACAGGTCGTCGCCATAAGCCCCGCTGCCGGAATCGGCAATCACTTTCCCGTCCTGCATACACAGAAATACATTGGCTTCTTCTCCGAAATAACTGGTGGTAAGCATATTATGCAGATATTCCTCGGCAAAGTAAAGTCCCAGGAAGACCCCTTCTATTTCCTCACCACGGTATACAGGAGCGTAAAATATCATCATGGGCTTTCCCGTAAGCCTGGACTTTTCCACTGGCTCAAGTCCGCACTCTCCTCTCATTCCGCGGGCAAAAAAATCACGGTCCGAACTGTCGTTTGTCTCTCCGTTGGAGGACAGGTTGAGGCCGTCTGCATTGACAAACTGGACGGCATCGAAGGTGGTATTCTCCTCTATGGCCTTAAGCACCTGGGTGTTGATCTCTGCACCGTTTCCGCCTGCACCAATCAGATAAGCGCTGTTCTGAACGCGCTGCAGTGCGTTATCAAATTCGCTTTCAATACGCTTTACCGTCTGCCGGGCACAGTCTTCCGCATAACTCTTGTTCTGTTCCTGGATCCGCACTCTGTTCTTTGTTGTGTAGATAAAAAACAGGACGAGTACAGCCGTCAGAAAGAAGAGTGCGTAAATGACCGGCTGCCATAGTTTCTTGTGTTGTTTCATCTGATTCGGCGCAATCCATTCTGAAATGAAATCAGAAGAATCAAAATGCGCCATCACCTCCTCTTAATCATTACTAACAAAAGCGGGCCTTCTTAAAGATATGGGACAATCTCAAATCTGGTCTGTTCTCCAATCTGCCTGCTCACCAGTTCAAACATATTTTCCTTGGTTGCGAAAAGGTTATGCGGGTTACGCCCAATGAGCAGATACTGATTTCTGTCATCCAGAGAAATATATTTTCTTGACTCATTATTCAACAGAATATCTGCATTATCAATTACAATTAATTTCCCTTGTACCTTTCTGATAATTTTCAGAATATCTTTCTGATAATCCAGATAATTCAGGCAGAGAATATCCGGGTTTAACGACATACATTCTTTTATAAAAGAAAATGAAACAGTCTTTCCGGTTGCCGACTGTCCGGTTAAAATTGTAATATTAGTTAAAAACCTGAAATCCAGTATATAGGATGTATGGATTGTTGAAAAACAATCCATGACAACTGGTTTACTTTTCATTCTCCCACCACTCTTTCAGTTCTTCATATTCTTCTATGACTCTGTTCTCCGTCTCCGAACTGACCATCACCGTTATTTTCTCTAATTCAAACGGAATCACCGCATATTCGCTGTACACTCTTCCCTGCTTTAGGCTGTACAGCATCTCTAATGCATTATCTCCGCATTCTTTCATGCAAAAAATCTTGTCTGGATAATAAAGAACATTCAATACCGTTTTACATCCGGTAGATAAACAATCTATATCCAGAATCACCCGATTAAACTTCGATTCTATTTTGTATTTACTAATCATTTTTGATCCATCGACACATTCAACAATCTTTTTTGCACGATCATCCAGCCTGCTTACTGTATTCTGGTTAAAAAACACGTCATTTAACTCCACATATTCCAGTTCCTGAGGCATATCCTTCTTATGCTTGTAAATAATAATCATGTCCAGACCTCCAGACCTATATCAGATAATTTTCTGCACAAGGATGTTCCATGATAGATACATTTCATCTTTTCGTAAAGACTAAGCCTGTCCCCATCCAGTCCGCAAATATCGTCTTCTTCCCGCTCTGACCAGTCACAACAGGACATAATCCAGCACTCCCCTATGACTCCCTTCGAAACCTCAAATCCTGTATTTCTGGTCAGATCAAACAATATTCTGGCCGACAACTGTTCCACATTATGATGGCCAAGATTATAATCATACTCTACAATCTCACGAATTCCTTTATAATCCATTTCGCCGGACTGAAACGATTCTACAAGTTTCTCTCTTGCACGAATTACACGAGATCTTTTTATCAGGAATTCATCATCCGGCGCATAGATCCATTCTAACAATCTGTCAAATTCCAAAAGAATATATTCAAAACATATTATGTCTATTAACCATACATTCTCTTTCCTGTCAATGTACTTTTTCAATATTTTCCGTTCTTGATAAATCTGCTGATTATCAAAAGAATTGTCAAAAATAATCATATACCGATTCTTACTATCTTCTAGTGATTTTACGGCTTTCACTAACTCACTATTATTTTTCTTACTTTCCACAATCACATCCGGATAAAGCTGATTCATAAGTACACTCCAGAATGTATGACTTGATTTACCCCTGCGGTCTTCAATCCACAGATATATCCCAGACAATATTGAAACACCTTCTTTCCTATATTATCATTATTCTACCATGATTCATATACCCCTACAAGAAAAATCAGTTAAGATCCCACGTCTTATCTTTCATTTCTTCCAGTTTACACCAATTATACAGATTTCACACCAAAAAAACACCCGTTTTTCCATCTTTTGTCCCTAAAAATCCACCGTTTATCCCATGATATAGAATTCAAAATATAAAAATCCTATAATATACTTACCCTTCACACACATCTGTCCGGGGGCGGATACATGGCAGAACAGCCAGTCATCTCCGGATGCTGGCGCCGCCGCCGGATAGATGAGGGTACTTTCTGATTTGTTTGATATTTTACGAAAGAGGTGCATGAAGATGTTACAGCTTGCGATCTGTGACGATGACAGAACCGATCTTACCAGGACTTCAGAGATCATCCGGGAATGGTGTCAGTGCCAGAATCATCCGGAGATCCATATTCATTCTTTCCGCTCTCCTTATAATCTGATTGATTCTGTATCGTCCGGGGAAGACTACGATATCTTCCTGCTTGATATCCTTATGCCGGAGATGACGGGAATCCGTCTGGGCGAACAGCTTTCAGACCTTCTGCCGGAACCGCTGATCGTCTATCTGTCTTCCAGCAGCGACTACTACCCGGATGCGTTCCGCTTATATGCATTTAACTATCTCTGTAAACCAGTCTGTAAGGATACTCTGTTTCCGGTGCTTGACAGGTTTGCTCTTCACCTGAGAAAGCAGGAGAAGAATGTTTTCATGCTTAAGACAGCAGAAGGAATCCGCCATATCCCGCTGCATACCATCGTCTACGCAGAACTGCTTTCTCATGTCTGCCACTTTCATCTTGCAGACGGAAAGCACTTGAAAAGCCTGTATCTCCGTTCCGGCCTCAATCAGTTCCTGGCGCCCATACTGGAACAGCCCAACTTCATCAAGACACACACCTCCTTTGTGGTGAACCTGGATTATTCCGACAGGCTGAGTACCGGTTTTCTTGCGCTGACTACCGGGAACACGGTGCCCGTTGCCCGCTCATTTGCCGCAAAGGTACAAAAATACTATATTGATTACTGGCTTCAGGAGGTAAAAGAACCATGACCCTGACGAATTTCCTGGAAAATAATCTGATCATACATTCCATCCAGATCCTTTTGATTACCGGCTTTACATTAGGGATGATGGCTACTTTGAGCGCATTCAGATACTCTGTCCCGAAAATACTGGCAATCTTCGGCATCTACCTTGTATGGGTATGCCTGTCCTCCTGGGCCATTATTTCTATATGCGGCTATTTTTTCTTCACGAAGATAATGTTTTTTACGATTTCCCTGCCGGCCCTTGTGCTTGCTTACATCATGGACTTTCATTCACCAGCCCAGGCGGTGTTTAATTATGCCACCCAGATCGGCTTCTCTCTGATATTTTCCATGACTGTGCTGCTGGTCAATTCTGCCATCCACGGCAATTCCTATACTTATTTCCTGCTCCTTACCGCCGTCTATTCTATTGTAATCTGTCTGGAATACCGGTATCTGAGGAAACCTTTTCTGAACCTCACAAGAACCGTCCACATTGGCTGGGGGGCTATGTCGCTGATCCCCCTTTGTTTCTGCGCATTAGTCCTTGTGATTGGAAATGTTCCCAATTACTATATCAAGGATCCCATACGGGTGGTATATGTGTACGGACTTCTGGTGCTGGTCATCGTGGTCTATTTTGTGGTCTATCAGAGCATTCTGCGCCAGTATCAGCTGCAGCTGGTCTCCCACGAGAAGGAACTGCTTATGCTCCAGGTCTCTTCTATGGAAAAACAGGCCAAAAATGTGCACGCATCCGAGGAACGGTTAAAAATACTGCGCCATGACATCCGCCATTTTTCAATCGTCATGAATACCTGTCTGAAGGAAGGCTCCATGGAAGAAGCACAGCATCTGCTGGACGGTCTGGAGGACACTCTTAGCAGGAGTGAGACGCCTCATTACTGCCGCAACTTTATTATGAACTCTGTACTTGCTTATTATCTGGATATCGCCCAGGAAGAAGGCATAGAAGTGCAGTCTGTTTTCACGGCGCCCCCGAAGGATACCATTGATTCCGTCTCCTTCTCCGTAGTTCTGGCCAATGCCCTTGAAAATGCGCTGTATGCCTGCCGGAATGAATCCGGTGAACGCCGGATCCGGCTGAAAAGCCGGATGAACGGCAGTCAGTATCTTATGGAACTGGCCAACACATGCCGGAAAGAGATTACCTTTGACGAAGACGGGCTGCCGGTTTCCCAAAAGGGGGCGGAACATGGGATTGGGACAAGGAGCATTCTTTCATTCGCAAGACAGACCCGCTCCAGTGTGAATTTCCGGCAGGATGACGGGATGTTCATCCTGCAGATGATTACGAGTACCACGTTATGTAAGAATCCGGCCGATGTCAGGCAAAATTTAGGATGAAAAAACACCCTGTGCGGTTAAAACCCGCACAGGGCATCCCATCAATACCTGGATCCTATTCCCCATCCAGTATCTTCGACAGCGTCTCCATCGCTTTCGGAAGGGAATCTCCTTCCAGCAGAAGATACAGCGTACTGCACAGAATCTCATAGATATTCAGCAGCATCTCAATCACACTTACACATTTTCTGAGTTCCTCTTCCCCCGCAAGATCTGACAACATCGTGTACCGGATCCCGATGACACTCTGGGCCTTACCCTGGCTGTCCTCCGTAAGATAAATAATCTGTCCGACAGGCAGGCTCTTATTCAGCTCATTGGCCATCCTGAGAACCACCTCCTCAGAGAAAGCGGCAGGATTCTCCTCGATCATCGGACTCAGATTCAGTTCCCCATACAAATGCAGGATATCCCCAAACCCCGGCGCATTGGCAAAATTGCAGGAGATATCCAGACTTAAGTCTTCCCCGATCCGGGCTCCCAGCAGAAGCGTATCCATTGGGGCCTCTTCCCCCTCCTCAATAAACACGCTGTTAAAATCCAGAGGCTTTACATATTCGTGCAGCCTCATCAAACCTTCCCGTAACTCTTCTTTATTCATCAGAAAACCTCCATCATTTAAATCTTATATATATAATACTCCTGCAATTCCGCTTTTCCAAGTATTTTTCCGGATTTTTCATATTCCTGTTGCAAAGCCGTCATAATATGCTCCATCCCCGTAATCTCCTGCTTAGAAGCCGCCAGAAACGCTGCGTTCACCGCAATATTCTTGATACTCGCACCGGACAGTTCAAAATTCTCCGCCAGATACTCAATGTCAATATCCCCCTCAAGAGGCATTTTTGCCGGGAACACCTTCTCCCACATCAGCGCCCTCTGCTCCTTCTGGGGAAATGTAAACCGGATGATATACTTCATTCTCCGCTTATATGCATCGTCAAAATTCTGCATAAGGTTCGTGGCAAGAATGGTAATCCCGTCGTATTCCTCCATCTTCTGCAGCAGATACGCCGTCTGGGCATTGGCGCTGATATCCCTTGCGTCCGAGACGTCCACACGCTTCCCGAACAGCACGTCCGCTTCGTCAAAGAAAAGGATACTTCGGCTCTTCTTCACTTCGTCGAAGATCTCCCGCAGGTTCTTCTGGGTCTCCCCGATATATTTCGACAGCACGCCGGAGAGATCCACCTTGTAGAGTTCCAGATTCAGCTCCTTTGCCAGCACCTGGGCCGCCATGGTCTTTCCGGTTCCCGGCGGACCTGCGAACAGCAGGGACACCCCTCTGCCGTAGGCAATCTTATCTGCGAATCCCCACTCTTCATAGACCTTTCCCCGGCAGGAAATCTGCCCGCAGGCCTGGCGCAGAAGTTCCTTCGGACCTTCTTCTAACACCAGGTCGTCCCAGGTGTATGCTGCATTGACCCGGCTGGCACGTTCTCCGAGCTTATGGGAAATCTTCTGCTGGCAGGCCTGGTACAGATACGCCGCAGGAACCTTCTCTTCCCCCTGTACCGCCGCATTCCTGCAGGCAAGCCGCACTGCATCCCGGATCATTCCCGGGGAAAAGTCAAATTGTGCCGCCAGCGTGTCGCAGACTTGTTCCTCCTGCGCCTGCCGTCCCGCCTCATGAAGAAACGTTTGAAAGAGCAGACTCCTCTCCCGTATGGAAGGGAACCGGAGCCAGAATTCCTCAATCCTGTATCCACTGGGATATTCTCCCTCGAAGACATCCTCCCCCGGCCCCTCTTCCACCGTAAAAAATACATTCTTAAAAAGTAAAGATGCGCGCCGCAGGATGTCAAGGGCCGCCTGGCGGTTCTTTTTCTCCCCCGCCCAGAGGGCTTCCCAGTGGTCAAACACCAGAACGGCATGGTCAAGCACCGCACGCACGACGGCATCGCACGCCGCCTCTTTCATCTGCTCCTCCTTCCGGCAGGCCAGCCCTTTCATATCCACGAATAATGCCGACTGTCCCTGTCTCTTCGCCGCAAGGCTTATCTGCAGCTTCTTTCCGCTGCCGAAAGGTCCCCGCAGAAAAAAAAGGCCCATCTTCTCTGCAAGAGCCTGTCCGGGATCTGCCTCAAGCCTCCGGCAAAGATTTTCCACCGTCTGGCGGTTAATATTCAGGGACGGTTCCACTTCCTCATCCAGAAATTTCAGCCAATACTGCGGTTTGCCTCTTTGCAGATCCGAATCGTGGCAGAATATATACTCCACCAGATTTTCCCGTATCTTAAACCGCCACGCCAGTTCACTCTCCTGGGTCTGGGGCTTTGCGCCAAAGACGCAGCACAAAAGCTCCTTGCGGGCAAATACCTGGTGGATGAGGGTATTCTGCCCCTGCCCGTCCATGGTATACATCTTGACGCACAAATCCAGAGACGGATAACGCCAGGCCAGATCGTCCTGGAGATAGCTGTACATCCGCTCAAATTCCCGGTTCAGATCCGGCGCCATGGCAAGGCAGGCGATGTACTGCTCGAATGCATTCAGCCCAAGCCTCCGCAGCATATATTCAAAAGGAAGGAAGGCCCCGCCTTCCTTCATAGTGCGGTACGCCTCCTGGTGGAAGGAGCCCCATCTGGCAAAAAGTTCCTCCCGTTCTGCGTCATAAGATTTGCGGTCCATATGCGCAAACGCATCCTCCATCACGTTAGACAGTTCCTCCCGGAACAGCTTTGTATTGTAAATATGCCGGATCCCGCCGTTCTCCTTGAGACGCACCGCATATTTCGTATACAGGCTGATCTCTTCTTTTACCAGGACAAGCAGCCTCTGAAAATATTCCTCCTGCCCGGAAAACATTCTTCCACCATCCATTCTTTTGTTTCGGTTTCCCAGGGAACCAGTACATACGGCTCCTTAAGAAACCGATATCCTAAATTCCTGCAACCAATGCCTTTTCAAACGCCTTTTCATCATGTGATTTTAAGAGTACCCCGTAATCCACCCCAAGGCCCTGAAGCCTCTTATCGGCAGCGGCATATTTGCCAAGGGCTTCTGTGGCGGCCGCCTTCTGGTCATCATTGGGATTGTTCATCAGCCCCTGTGCAATCCCTCTCAGTCCATACTTATCGTCCTTCATTTCATCCAGGACGCCCGTTGCCCGGCCCTGGAGCGCTTTTACCGTATCGGAAGGGTTCTTCTCCTGCACTTTCTTAATGACCCCCTGGGTCAGATTCTTGGCAGAGCCGACGATTAGGGCGCTGTTTGAAACCGTCCCCCCAATCTGATTCGCCAGGTCTGCGTTTGCGCTCTGTTTCTTTTGCTTTTCGGTTCCCTGCTTCTCCTTAAGCCCGGCGCTTACACTTCCGGTTATGGTGGAAATCAGCCCTGTAGAAAGGGTGGTCAGCCCAAAGATTCCATTCATGACCTGCTCATTTATCTTACCGGCCTTTCTTTCAAGCATCAGATATTTGACCAGATCATCCTTCTCATCTTCTGTAACACCATCTTGTTCCATCAGCGCTAACGCAAGGTCTGTTCTGGAGTTTGCGGCTTCGCCGTCAAAGTGATGGTCCCTCGCAATCTCATCTACTCTCGCACCTGCGGCATCTCTGCCAGCTTCCACTTTCTTCTTATTCTCCTTCAGCTTCAACATCTGATTGACAGATGTGGAAAGGCCGACAATCTGCGTAAAGCCGGCCAGGGCCGTTGAAACATAGCCGGTCACCTTGGCGAACAGGCTCTTTCCCTGACCCGCAAGGCCCGCGATTGCTTTGGCAATGCCGCAGACTCTGAGCAATACCGTAGCTGCATCGGATATCATGCCGAGTACGGCAAATGCATCGTCCCTGATAATCCCTTTCTTTTCCGCAGACTCCATCTCCGCCTTCATTTTCGGCCTATGCCGAAAGGTCCTTATCTTCTTTGCCAGGTCACGCAGAGAGGCCACCATGGCGATGATATTTGTAATCAATGAAATACTGTTGCCAAGCTTAGACCCAGCATAGTCCGCACTCCAGGCGCTTGCAATTCCATTCACTCCCATAGCTACCTTATTGGCATCAAACGCTTTATCCAGCTTAGAGGAATTGAAGAAACGGGAAGCCCGGCTGCTGGCAAATGGGTTGGGCTGGTGTTGTTCCAGTCCCTTTGCCAGCACAACTGCCGAATAAATATTCCCTCTCCTGGCTTCATTGACCTTTTCCAACAGCTCCCTGGCATCGTTTCCATTCCCTGCGGCATTGTCCCCGGAATCGTCTGGTTCGCCAGAATCGCCGGATCCGCCGGGCTGTTGATTCTTCAATTCCTTTAACTGCGGCAGACTGTCAAAGGAACCCTCTTGCTCCTGCTGTTCTGGATGGCCGTCGCCTACTCTTGCGGCAAGATTTGCTATATCAAGATTTGACTCTTCAAGGACTTCTTCCCCGCCAGCTGTGTTTCCATTTCCTGGCGGGTTCGGAGCCGGGACGCGGGGAGACAGCGCATTCTTATTCTTCCCGTCTTCTCCCCCTAACCCTTCTTGCTCCTGCGCCGC
>CAJULU010000001.1:39939-53041 GCA_910587575.1 uncultured Dorea sp. | reverse complement strand
GCGCATTCTTATTCTTCCCGTCTTCTCCCCCTAACCCTTCTTGCTCCTGCGCCGCGCTCGGAACCTGTGACTCCAGCATATTCTGAATGACAGTTCCCATTTCTGGGTCGTCCTCTTCCTCCCGGGTGTCTGAATCCCCTCCGTCATCATCATTCTCCACAGGTCTCTGCGATACTGTTGCAAGGTCAGAAGGATCGTCAGTTAACTCATTCTGTGTCCCGTCATTTTCTGCCGTCTCCTCTTTTTTCTCCTCTAAAATCTCAGTTGTACCCATTCTTTCACCTCATCTCTAATCAGCAGCGTCAAAATTTCTCGATTACCGTTTCCTTCTCTTCATCCTCCGCCATCTTGTAATACCGGTCGCACCGGTACAGGTACTCCTTGGCCGCCTTGTCCTTCCGGTAGCGCTTTAACACCTCCACGAAGACAAGCCTTGCCTCATAGAACTTCCTGGCCACGAACAGGCCCACGCCCTTCTCGAACATCTCCTTCGACAATTCTTTATAATAGAACTCTTCCTCCGGATCGCCGTCATAGACGTCATAGACCCTCTCGTAGGTATGGTTGGCGGACAGATAGATATTTCCCAGATATCTTGCATGGTAATGCTCCTCGAAATCGGGTATCTGCTCGTAAACCAGATGCGTGATCAGGATATGCGCCCCGTATTTGTTTCCCGAAAGCCTCAGCATCTTCGCCAGATCGGAATGGGCCGAGATGGTCGTCGCCTCCATCCTCTGCTCATGCCCAATCACGCCGATCATCACCCGTCCATAACAGATGGCAATGGTCCTGCCATTCCCTGGCATCCGCTCACCCAGCAGTTTCTGGATATCAATGGCAGCGTCAAGCGCCTCCTGGCTGCTGACCGTGAAGAAGGCCGACAGGCCGATATCGTCAAAATGCTCCACCACGCCGTGATGTTCATTGATTGGCTCTACTAACTGGGACAGGACGTGGTTAATCCTTGTATACACCTGCTGCGCCGACATGGAAACCTGATGCCTTGGATAATCCATGGCGTGAAGGGAGAGGATCGTGAAGTCTCCCATCATCTGATCGCCCAGTTTCACATCCTGGATGGATTCCTTGTCAAGAAGATCCAGAATCTTCGCCGGGATAAATTTATAGTAACCGTCCGACATTCCCTTGATGTCCTCCACATATCTGGCGATTTCCAGCGACATCTGGTTAAATGCCGACGAGATATCCGCCACCTCGTCATGGCCATGTACGGCGACGGTGACGCCTAAGTCCCCTGCCGCCAGCTTAAGCGCGCATTCCTTCAGCGCCTTTAAAGGACGCAGGAAGATGTAAAGGATCACCATCAGAACCATCGTCAGGATTAAAAGCAGCGTGGACGAGGCGTTCTTGAGATTCCACTGATAATACCAGATCTGGTAATCCAGGATATTTCCATCTCCAGATACCGCCATCACGCCGAACTTCGTCCCGTCGCCCAGCACCAGCGGGATAAACTGGTTGTTGCGTCTTCCATTTCGGTTCTCGTCGCTTGCATTCACAATCTCTCCCGTTTCGTAGGCGCGGTAGATGGCCTTGGTCATCTCAGAGCCATATACCCACTCCACAGGAACGCCGCAGTATTCCGACATCGACTCGCTGACGTACAGCCGTCCCTCCTCGTCCCCATGGAAGATACTGTACACATACATGGACAGTTCCCCGTCTCCTCCATTGATGGAAGAATGGCTCATACGCAAAGCCCTGTCTCCGGAAGGGAATTTGTCTGCGTCCGTCTCGATATTGTGTATGATATCCCGCCTCAGGATCTTCCCCATAGCCGACAGTGCAAGAGTCTGGTTGCTCTCCAACTGCTGGCGCATGGATCTTTCAATCCAGAATTCCAGGAAACTGTCCATGACTAAGAGGCTCGTCAGGAAGATCAGACACAGCCTCACTAAGATGGTCTGCACATGGTACTTGACACAGGCAATGAAATAGAGGCACAGAAGCGCCGCCGCAAGAAGGATTCCTGCATAGACCCACCCCATCCGGCGCATAACCGCAGGGGACGCAAGGGTACATTCTCCTATGTCCTTATGGACGCCGTTCAGATAGGAGCAGATGGAAACCTTCCCTTCTTCGTCTTCCGCCCCTGCGCAAAAGCCTTCCATGGTACAGTCAGGTCCCATGAGATCCGCAAATGAGAAATCTTTATCACTCTTCCTTAATTCTTCCCCTGAAAATGCCACCTCAGAGGTCTGTCCATAAAGATCAATGCTGCGGATACACTCCGTCTCATACTCCATCACATAGGCCCGTTCCCCATCGTCCGAAAGGCTCTTGAAAGCGCCTTTCCTGCCGGTGACGCCCTCAATCTCGAGATAACGGTCTGTCCCTACTTCCTTCGCAAATACCTCACCCTCAAAATCCATCCACAGAAGAATCTGATTTCCGCTTAGGAAAAACTGGGAATTCAGATAGGGGTACGAAAGGGTGATCTGATCTAACCGTTCCTTCTCCCCCTTCCCGCCGCAGGCATATAGAACCGCCTCTCCCGGTCCGCTCTCCGTATCCGGGATACAGATATAATACAGTTTCCCATCACGGATACACTGTATGGATATCTGCGCATAAGCCTTGTCGTCCTCCGTCAGGTCAAACTCCGTCTCTTTGAGTCTTCCCCTCTCGAAATCACACTGGTATACCTTGCTGCCCACTCCGTCCCAGGACTCAACGTTTGCCGCCTCGATCAGCACATAGGCTTTGCCCGCATCGTCGAAGAAGATCTGCCGGATCATCCTGCACTGCTCCCGCTCATGCTTCTGGCAGACGATCATCTGTCCATGCCCGCCGTCCGGGTCTGAACGAATGATCCTGAGTTTTTCCCCTTCCCCCCGGTCTACATAATACAGATTGCCGTCCTGCAGATGAATCTGCTCAATATAATTAATCTTAACCGTCTTTCCATAGAGGCTGGCCGCCACGAATGCAATGACTGCGGCAGCCAGGATTCCCCAGATACCACATAAAATTTTTCTTCTCATTTTCCATTCCTCGGATTCAAATCTATCATGGACTCTTATACTACAACTGCACCGTCGGGCAGCCCGAATTGGTAAACTGTATCATTCCCCCGTATGCGCAGGTCAGCTTGCACTGGTCGTTGAGCGCAGGCTTGCCGCCCACCAGCACCTGGGGCACCCCCGGCGCCCACGGCCCTGCCGGAACCGGCGTACAGGGCATGGGGGTCAGCGCTCCCATGGCCGCCGCCGTCGCTGCCGCCACCATGGGATTCGCCATGCTCTGGCACATCCCAAAGGGCACTATATTGACAAAGGGGATATTATCCGAAATGGTTGCCAGCGGCATGGCGGACATGGTCTTTGCCGTTGGCAGCACATTCAGTATGGAAGGCGCCATGCCGAAGGAACAGGTCATGGACGCACCGCCGGTCACACATAATCCCATAGTTCTCACTCCTTGCTTCTTACTTGCTTTTTCTACAAATCCTTACATCTGCCTGCATGAGCCTGATGGATCATACAAATCCTTACCTGTCATTTTATAAAAAGGCTGTTCTTATGGCCCTTTAAAATCTCCGCTTCCCCTTCTGTCACCTTTCCCTTGCTTTCACAGGAGTAATGCAGCAGACACGTTTCCCTGCCAGGGTCGGGGAGCAGCAGATAGAATTCTCCTTCCTCATCCGCCATGCTCTCCTGGGCCTGGCAGATGAGGGTATCCTTCTTCTGGTAAGTTCTGGATAAGGGCTGCCGTAATCTGTACCGCTCTCCCTCATCCGCCATGCTCTCCGTACGGAAATATTCCCCTTCTTCCTTCCCCTTCTTCTGGATATACCACAATCCCCCCGGGCTTCTGTCTTTCTTATAGAAGGAAATCTCCTCTTCCCCTTTCTGGTAATCATGGATCAGCCTTACGTTCCCCTGGCCGTCCCTCACATGGAATTTCAGCACGCTTAAGGGCTTTGTACGGCCCCGGACCACCGAGATGCCCTGCCGCAAAGGGTAAGCAGGGGACGGGTACAGGAAGACTTCCTCTACGCACTCCCCGAAATCCACGGGAAGCGTAAGCCTCCTTTTCTGGTAAATGGGTGATTCTGCTTCCATCTCAAGCCCGGCGCCTGCCACGTCAAGAAACAGGAAATAACCTTCCCGCTTCTTCTCCACTTTTCCTCCGGACAAAGAAGACACCTTCACCCCTGCCGCCACCGGCTCTCCGGTAAATGCGTCCCTTAAGCGCACTGCCTTGGACAGCCGTATCTTCCTTTCCTGTAATACCATAACCATACTATGTATCCTTTCCGGCAAAACGGTACTTTATCTCCTGCACCCTTCTTACCGACTTCATTCTTGTAGACGGAATCTCTACCGGTCCTGCCGAGTAAAACAGAGACGCACGGTACGCCGCATTGGGCACCGTCCAGATCCGCGTCTTTACCTCCATATCCAGATCCAGCATCTGCAGACGGATATTTGCGCCCCCCGGCTCCCCGGTGGGCAGAAAGGTATCGGGGCTTAGCGCCGCCTTGTCCCGGAATGCCTGTATGATTCTCCCCATAATCTGGTGTTCCTGGGCTGCCCGGTATTTTAAGTCACTCTGCAGATAGAGGGTGAGCATATAGTATAACTTCAGGTAGGCAGAGGGGTAACGCTGGGTGTTCCGCCCGATATCAGCCATCTCATGGGCCTGTATCGAGGTATCCTCCTTCACGTCATAGAGCCACACGCCCACCGCATAATCCCCGTGGTCTTCCGGGGAGCATAGGCCAATCTGGTCCGGGCTGTTTGAGAGCTCTGGGATTAAGGCCTCTTTTAACAGCGTCAGTATGCCGTTTCCTGTATCTGCAATCTTCGTATAATCTGCCATATTGCCCCTTTCTTAGTCTGCAGAACCCGCAAGCCTTACGGACTTCCCTTTTCTTCCTCCGGCCAGCTTGCAAAGCCTTGCGTACTTCCCTTTTCTTCCTTCGCCGGCTTAATTCCCCGTACCCGATGGATTCGGCTGCGTCCCCGTACCGGTTCCCGCCGCCGATGAATTGGTTCCCGCTACATTCGTAACCGGATCCGGCTGGGTCAGCACGCCGTACTTGAACTGGCCAGTTTCCAGCGCCGTCCCGGTGTAGGGGTCATAACGGGTTCCATGCCCGAAATACTGGCCCCGGATAAAATCTCCCTCATACAGAAGATTCCCCATGTCGTCCCACAGCTTCCCAGTCCCGTAATATTCCCCATTCAGGAATCCGCCTTCATAGATCAGGCCGCCGGTGGCCGGCTGGTACAGCTTCCCGTTTCCGCTGTACTGGCCTTTGTAGAACTCACCGTCATACAGCAGGGACTCCGTCTCGGAATCGGTCAGCTTCCCCTGCCCCTGGTACAGGCCGTCCACAAAGGTCCCGTCATAGATTACCAGAACCTTATTGTCGTCATAGAGCTTCCCTTCCCCGTTGTAGACGTCGGACTTGAAGCTGCCGTCATACACAATGTCCCCTTTCCCGGTAGACACCTTTCCCAGGCCTTCCTTCTTTCCCTGGACAAAGGCTCCCTCATACATCAGAGCGCCGTCCTCATAGAACAGGGTTCCCTTGCCCTCATACAGGCCCTTGTCAAAGCTGCCGTCATACACAAGCTTCTCTTTGTCGTAAAGCTTTCCCTCTCCCTCGTACTCGCCCTTGGCAAATTCCCCTTCATAGACTACCTGACCTTCGGCGTCATAGGTGGTCCCGCTTCCTTCTTTCTTTCCTTTCACAAAACCGCCGTCATAAGCCAGCGCTCCATTCTCGTAGAGCTTCCCTTCTCCCTCGTACTGGTCTTCCACAAAGTCTCCCTCATAGGCCGGCTGGCCTTCCTCGCCGTAGAGGGTTCCCTCGCCGCTCTTCTTTCCGTCTACAAAGTCTCCCTCATAGGCCAGCGCGCCGTCCTCGTAGAGCTTCCCTTCTCCCTCGTACTCGCCGTCCGTATTGACCGTTCCTTCATAGACCACATTTCCCTCCTCGTCGGTGAGGACTACCTCCTGGAGAAGCGGCTCCCCGTTCTCGAAGGTTCCCGTGGCCACCACATTTCCCTCTTCATTATAAAGAGTTCCCTGTCCCTCCATCTCGCCCTTGACAAAGGTTCCCACATATTCCTTCTGGCCGCTGGGGAAATAAAGGGTGCCGTTCCCCTCATACAGCCCGTTTTTAAAATCTCCTTTATATTCCAGGTTGCCCTCCTTGTCATAGAGGGTTCCCCGTCCTTCGTACTGGTTTAACAGGAAGGAGCCCTTATAGCAGAGAGTCCCGCTGTTCTCATAATACAGCTCTCCTTCGCCGGAGTAGGCTTCCATCTCGAAATTTCCCTCATACAGAAGAGAACCGGAATAGGTATAGAGCTTACCGTTTCCGTTAATCCTTCCGTCCTCCATTCTTCCCTTGAAGAGAAGCTCTCCGTCCTCTTTGGACACAAGCTCTACCTTGCCGGAATATCCCACCATCTCCGGAGAATTGACCACCATGGTCTTTGTGAAGAAATGGGATACCAGGACGGGGTGCAGAAGCTTGATATACAGTACCGGGATGATCACAGCCAGAGCCAGGATGACGTAAACCATCCGTTTCAGCACATAAAACCTGCCTACAGAAAAATAATCCCCGATGGCACGCTCCTTCTTCTCCTTCTTATGGTTCACTCCCTTACGGACGTCGGTAAGTACCTTCGAGGCAAAAGAATCCGGGCTTAACGTCCGCTTTGCCTTGCGGATGACCACCTGGATTGGCGCCATCAATATATGTGAAAGTCTTCTGGCAGTACGCCCGATTAATCCGCCCTGCATATCTGACTCCTCCTATCTGTTTCTATCTAAACCTCAGCAAAGTCCCTTCCGGAACTATATGTGAATAACCCATAACAGCTGCGCCGAATTTTTCTCCGAGAATGCCAGCCCAGAATCAAGCGCATAGCCGGCTCACTTAGGCTGCTGTACCTCCTTGATCTCAAGGGTCCCGATCTGCCCGAAGGATACCCCGTTATCCGAAACCGCCGGATTAGGCAGGTTCCACAAAAGATAAACAGCCGCCGACACGATGAGCGCAGCCGCAAGCACCGTCCTGACCGTCGGGAAAATCTTCTTGAGCCTCTCCCACGCAATCCACCAGAAACGGCGGGGTTCTAATTCTCTCTGCTCCGTCTTTGCAAGCACCGTCTCGAAAACCTCGTCATAATCCACATAGCAGTCCCACAGATACCCGTAACGCCCCTCATCCAGTTCCTTTGCAAATTCCATAAGCTCCCTGGAACTCTTCTGCTCTAACTCTTTTGCAAACAGCTCATGAACCAGCCCGTTGACCCGGTTCAGCAGATCCTTCTCCTGAATCTGCCAGTAGTATTCGATTTCCGTGAAAAAATAATTAAAATGCACGCCCAGGGAATCATCAATGACCATGTTCTCTTTCCGCAGGGCTTCATACACAAAACACTCCGGCATATTCAAAAGGAAGATCTGCGCAAAAATATTTTTTAAGACCAAAAGCCTCTCCCGCAGATGGAACTTTCCCTCATCAAGCGCCTGCTGCAGCGTCCTCCCGGACGCATAGTGAAAGATGATGTAATACCTGCCGTCCGCATTAAAGCTGGCGTACAGATCCCGGAAGGAAAGGCTCACATTCTGCTTCGTGGTCATAGGAATCAGCTTTCTTGCAAGTTCCATGTCCCGGACGCAGGCCACCGTATACAGCCCGTCTTCCCGGCGGTCTGCGTCACACCCCAGATAAAGGTCGATGTTCCCGGAAACCGTAGTCTTTATCTTAGATATCAGTTCAAACTGCATATTCTGAAACTTGATTACCATATCTGCCTCACTCTTTCTCGCGCACCACCACAAACGTTGACGCCTGCACCTTCGGATAAGCCATGCTGGAAACCGTGATGTGGAAGATTCCCGCCGTCTCCGGAGCAGTATACTTTCCGTTCTTGTCTATGGTTCCGCCCTCCGGATCCCGCACCGTCCATTTCAGGCGTTCATCCGCAAAGCCCTCCAGCACTGCCGTAAATACCACGCTGTCGCCCACAAATACATTGGGGTTGTCCGGCTGTATGAAGATATGCTTCTTCTTCGCAGACTCCGGCCTGCGGATCTCGTTGCGAAAGGCCGTCCAGTGAACCCGCACCTGCCTCGCCCCGTCATTTTTCAGAACCTTAAGCCCAATCTCAAAGGTTCCCTCCGCCGGTTCCAGCTTTGCCCCCAGAGAGCAGGCAAACCCCTGGCCGTTCTCGAACAGGGTCGCATCACCGAACATCATCTGGGAATCCTCCTCAAACCCATCGTCCACCTCATAGCCAAGAAGGATGGTGACAGAGCCGAAGCCCAGCCCATGGACGATGTCGTCTGAATACAGGATATCCCCCGGACGGGCATTTCCCAGCTCAAATACCATTTCCCCGTATGCCGCCCTTAAAGGCTTCTCCTCATTCTGTATCTTCTGGTTCTCACTCTCCAGCCGACTGGCTTCCTTGAGCCGCTTGACATCCTGGACAAGCTGCCCCAGCATGGCCGCCGCAATCTCACTGTGCATGACCTTCTGTTCAAAGGGAAGGGGCTCCACCCGCTGGATGAGGCACACGCCCCCTGCCCGCACCACATAGATCTTGGCCAGGTAGATCCCTTGCTGGAAAGTATTTCCCATAATCGAATCCATGGCCGTCTTATAATATTCTGACTGCATGGCCTCATAGCCGTCCAGCCCGCTTACATAGGCCCAGCTTACGCATCTCTTTGCGTCTGTATATTCCTTGCCCCCTGTGTGCAGCAGAAAGCTGCCCTCCACCAGGGAAGCCTCTGCCTGTACGTCCTGCACCCCTGCCGCTTTCAGAGGAATCTCAAGCCTGTATCGTTTCTCCTTCGCCAGGTCCTTGTCGTCAAATACCACCCGGACACGGTTGGCCTCTGCGCTGGTCAGAAAGGAAAGCTCCAGCTCATACTCAAAGGAGAGCCCCTGCTCCCCTGCGCATTCAATCTCCACGGTCAGCACTGCGTCCTTCCCCGCCTCTATGAACCGGGGCATCACCTGGCAGATCCGGATGTCCTGCCCGCAGTAAACCTCCCTTCGCTCCTCGTAGAGCTGTTCCGGGTTAAAGATCTCCCGCTCCGGCTCCTCCTGGGTCACGAACAGGCGGTATCCCTCTTTGTACTTATTATACTCGCTGCCGTTCTTCCCTGCCGTCCCAGCCACGTTATGCATAAGCTCGGCAGCCTCCTCCTGGTACTCCAGGCACAGATAGTAGAAGCCTACGTCCTGATCCTCCCCATATCCTTCCAGCTCCGCAATCTTGCGGATGGCCGGTTCGTCCAGCACAATCTCCCGCCCCGCAAAGTCAAGGGCAAGCCCCCGTTCTACGGAAATGCTCTCATCGTCCACCTCCACGACCCCCAGGCCGCAGACCACGCCGGAGCCAAAAAGGAAGCGGTTGATGGTCCTGCGCTTGTCGTTAAAATATTTCTGCTCTGTCTCAAAATCTTCCACAGACAGCAGCTTCCCATAAAAATACCGGTTTCTCTCGAATGGAAAGCTTTTCAAGTTCTTCATATCTCTCTTTCCTCCTTTGGTTCGGCTTCTGCCGCGCCCACGATGGACGGGATGGCAGACATTCCTCTCAGATTCACACGCTCATAGGCTACAAGCATACTGTTTACTCCTGCATACACATTCTGCCCCAGATAGATCCCCGGCCTTAAGATGACCAGATGGATCCGGATATGCGCAGGCTTCATGTCCTCAATCATCTTCTTTAACGCATGCTGCTCCCGTAGGGAACTGACCGCCTGCTCCCGCACGAACACGCTGACCTCGTAAGGACCCCAGGCATAGGATTCCCTTAAACTCTGGTAAGCCGCCGGGTTGTCCCGGTAGCGTTCGATGTCGCAGTATTCCAGGAAGAAGGGACGTTCCCCGGTAAAGGCGCCGATGACGTGCTCCATATATTCCCTGGTTCCCCGAACCAGATTCTTACGCACAATCCCCGTAAGCAGCCGCCTTAACCTCTCCCCCGGCCACAGATGGGCATTGGAAATCCCCACCCACCTGGCAAGCCATTTCAGGAATTCCGGTTCCGCCACCTCTGGGTCTAACTGTCTGGCACAGCCTTCAATCTTCTCATCCAGATCCTGGTACACCGCCTCGAACATCCCCAGAAACCTTCCCAGGAAGTCTTCCTTCCCCCCGGTCTGGTAGATGGCCGGAAGATAGGAGAGAAAGCTGCGGTTTCCGCCATAGATCTTCATATGGCTGATTTCGGGAAGGAAACCTGCCTGGCAGAACAACTGGACCTCAATCCACAGATACCTTCCCCTGGCGTGGTACAGCAGGATATCCCTGGGATTCTGTACGATATGGGCAAGGAAAGGCTCCATCAGCCTGCGCTTCTTCTCAAGGGGCACCTCACCGTCACAGATCAGCTCCTCCCAGGGACAAAGCCTGCCGTCCACAGGCACCTCATCCTTGTCGCTGCAGTAGATGTAGAACTTGATGGAATCGTCCCCATAGTCCTCGCTCCTGATCACTGCCCTGTGCCACTGGTTCCCTTCCTCCCCGCTGTCCAGAAGGCGGGAGATGAAGGTGCCGTTCTGGGATGCGCCTTCTTCCAGGGCGATTCCCTGCCCTGTCAAGCGAATCCCGTTCCGGTATCCGGATTCATAATCTCTCTTTTTGTTAAATACGAAATATCTAAGCTGCTCCACGCCTGTCGCCTCTCTTATTCATCTATCTAAATCTTATGCCGCATTGCTGCCAGTCAGTATCCCTCATTGATTCCGGCCGGTTAAAAGTCCGTCTCCCCGGCAGTGAAAATCCGGATATCCGTTTCTTTCAGATAAGGCAGCCCGTTGGGGGGAAGCTTCACATCCCCATTGACCAGCTGGCGGTATCCCCGCCCTCTTGCCTCCACGGACAGGGACCTGACCTGCCACACGCAGGGCAGGATGTCAATGATTCCGTAGAGCACGCTGCCTGACACGGGCTTCCCGATCTCCCAGGAATGCTCATTCACATAGGAACGGACCGCCTCCTCAATCATTTCCTCTGCGTCCGTAAACTGAGGGCGGATGACAATCTCCGCAAAGACCGCAATCCCCACATACTCTGGATTCAGCAGGCGGATGGATGTACCGAGCATCTTCCCCTTCTCAAGGGACTTAAGAAGGTTCTGTCTGTATTTCTCACTGAGCCGTGTATTTCTTTCCTGATAGCTTAAGGGACGCACCACGATGGCAATCTCATTTTCCCGGAAAGCCTCCCCGGACTTTTCGTTTACAGGGATTACCTTGCAGTCCTTAATCAGAAGCCCCGGCGTCTGGCGCACTAACTGCTCATAGTCTTCATAAGTAACGCCCCGGCTGATTTTCCGCAGATCCCGCCGGATCCGCCCGTAACAGGCTTCTATGGTCTCATTGTCCCTGCCGCCTGAGGTTTCCCGGTACTGGCGGATGAGAAGCTCCGGATATCCCTCGCATTCCCGGATTCTTCCTGCCTTGATATTGCCGGACTGCCCGCCGCACACCCGCAGGCGCAGCAGACGGATCTCCCCGTCCGGCGCCATTCCGTTCTCACAGTTGCCGAACAGGATCCGGTTGCCTGCAAGATCCAGCACATACACCAGGTCCTCCGGCGTGCAGCCGTCAAAATCTTCCACCCGCCGGTAGGGATAGAACCGCTTATCCCGCCGGTCATAAACCATAATCTCGAAATCGTCATAGACCAGATCCGGAATATCCAGCCGGTACTCCTGATTGGCATAGGCCTGGCCGGAGCCGATTTCCCGCCGCTTACGGAATTCCTTCTCATAGGCGGCAAGTCTTATGCGCACCCTGCCGTCTTCTTCTGCCTGCCCCTGCCAGACGAAAGAAAAGAGCACGCTGCCGTCGGGCGTCTCTTCGCGCCCGGCTATGGGAACCGGGACAAAGCCGCCGCCTGTGCAGACGTAAATCTCCGCCTCGCCCGTCCTGGCCAGGTACATCCCGCTCTCCACGCAGCAGCGCCCGTCCCCCAGGCAGTCTGCCTCGTGATCCTCATAGTCACAGCTGGTATACTGCTGCCTGACCTCAATCTCGTTAAAGTAAATATTCTCAATCAGCGGCGCCACGTCATAATCATTTTCCACCAGAGTCACACGGATCTGCCAGGCGCCATACTCTAAATCCTGCACCATTTCCCCCGGCAGGTGGAACCCAATCTTCCCGCTCTCAAGAAATGCATAGGTGGTGTCAAAGTCCACAGGCAGCTCTTCCCACCCGTCCCCAGACTGGTATTCCCACAAAAGGCGGGCCAACGGCACGAAATCCTCCCCGATGGGATTGCGCGTCACCTCGTAATCTGTGCGGATGCCAAAGGAAACCACCGTCTGCCCCGAAGCAGCAAAGGGCCTGTCCATCACGAAGCAACAGCGGTTCCCGGCCTGGGGCTGCTCTCCGAAGGGGTAGAGGCGCATTCTTTTTTCCAGGTCGTTTCCGATATTGACGTACTGCTCTAATGCCTCCCCGTTGAGAATATAGGCCCCGATCAGCCTTATCGGGCGGGGAAATTCCTTTCTCACCGTCTCGAAGGTCATATTCCCGGCATAGAAACGGGTGCCTTTCAGAATCGGGAACTGCCCGCCCGAATACCCTGCCGGAAGCTCCACGCTCACGGCCCCTTTGGCAGGCCGGGCACGCCGTATGCCGGTTCCAAGAAGTTTCAGATATTTCTGCCGTTTCAGGCCCCCGATCTGGCTGATGTGGTACTGCTGGATCTCCTTGAGCCAGGAAAGCAGCCCCACCAGCATCATGCCCGGGTCGGACTGGTTATAGTTGGTCCACTCCGGACACTCCCCCGGAATCTGGAAAATGGCGTCCGCTTCTATTTCCCGGTAAGATTTATCATCCAGATTCAAATCATAGAACATTTCCCAAGCTCCCTTTCTTTACTGAAATTCCACCACTACCTCATGAAAGCCGCTTTTGGGCAGCCGGTAGAATGGCAGCAGCCGTTCTTCGTTGACTTCGTATTCCGTAAACCGCCCGCTCCTGTACTTGCGCAGGGACAGGTGGCTTATGTACTTCACGCCCTCCACCTGCTTTACGGTGTGAATAATCTGGTTCTGGTCGGGAAGCACGCCGA
>CAJULU010000001.1:30678-39929 GCA_910587575.1 uncultured Dorea sp. | reverse complement strand
CAGCCGTCCCCGAAGAAATTCCCATGGAGTGCATTCAGGAACCGGTCTAATTCCTGCCGCACCCGCTTGGTGGCGGCAAAAACCTCCCCCTCCCTTGAAAGCTCCAGCGCCACCTTTACATCCAGCCGGATTAAGTCCGGCATTACGATATAGAACCGCCCAAGGCCCACGATGTTCTGGTCCATATGGGCGGACAGGTACTGATAGATTTTCCTTCTGGTGCGCTCAAAGCTGTAGGCGCTCTCCCCGTAATCCCCGGGGAGCACCACCAGCGTGACCGCCCCTTCCTGCCGTTTCCCGTCCTTATCATAGCCTGGGAAGCATTTCACCTTGCAGATGTCCCTGGCCGCCTCTCTTGCCATGTCCTCAAAATCTTCGGCAGACACGCACCGCCTGCCGTGGCGCAGAAGGCTTGCATTCCTTGCCACAGACTCCATCACCGTCTCGCCGGACAGCCCGCACACAGTGGCCATGGGGTTGAACACCGTATTGATAAAGCCAATGGTCCGGTCAAGCTGGTTAATCCCCCCTGCCGGAAGGTTTCCCTTCTTCCCCTGACTATGCCTGTAGCGCACATGGACCTCAATCTCGTCCCGGTCGTTGCGCCCGGCAGTCCCCATGTATTTGGGGAAGGTAATCACGCCCTCCCGCCAGTCGGCGGCATATTCCTTCCGGATACCGCTGTCCGCCGAAAGCTCCTCCACTTCCGTCCACAGCTCCCACGGACGCTCCAGGCCCTGCTGGTAATCCATCCGCCCCAGAACCCGCACCTCTAAGCTGCAGATGTCCTGGTATGCAAGGCGAAGCTCCTTGTCCTGAGCCCTGGGCGCCAGTTCAAAGGTCTCTTCCACCGTCTCCACCCCAAGGATACTGGTGGCGTTAGGATAAATCCCCTCAATCTTAGGGCAGTCTCCATGCCTGTCCCCTGACGCCTCTGTGCCTTTCCTGCCCTCTCCACTGCCCCCGCAGAGCCGAAGCCAGTATAAGTCCTGCCCAAACAGGGTCTTTTGGCAGCTGTCGTCCCGACCGTACCAGGACACCAGACCCGTATGGGCGAATCCTTCCGTCCCGTCGGCCGGGTGGATTTCCTTCCACCCGCTCTTTGACAGATATTCCCACCTAAGCCCCGTAAGATTCCCCTGCACCGTGTCATGCATGACAAAAAGGAGCTTCAGCGGTCCGCCTGCCGGCGGCTGCCCGAATCCGAAATAGCAGGTCTTCTCCTCCTCTGTCCTTGCCTCGCAGGCTGGGAATGCGAAGCCGGACCGCCGCATTTCCCCTGCCTCATGGACCGCCAGTTCCATGTTATTGCGCCGGAACATCACTTCCGGGTACAGCGGATTCTCAAAATAACTGTAGCTTAAGGAAAAATTCCCTGCCACAGGCGCTATGTAAGCCCCCCGGGTCTTAAAGGCATTGTTCATGCGGATGATTCTCGCCCGGATACAGTAATTTTCTGCGGAACTTACCAACGCACACTCCACGTCCGCCGGACAGGTGAACTCCATCCGCCGCCGCACGCCCCGCATTCCCTCTTCCACTGCGAAAATCTCCCCGTACTGGCCGGATACCGGAAGCCTCTTCCAGCCGTAGCCGTTATAATACTCCCAGATGACCTCCCGGATGGTAATGTCATACTCCTGTTCTGGGACAAAATCCTTCTTGCGCATAATCCGCTTCCAGGAAATCTTCATTCCCGAAGCCGCCTCTTCAATGGGAATCCTTACGAAGTCAAGGTCAAATTCCACGCAGACGTGTGCGCCCGCCTTTCCGAAAATCTCCTGGCTTCCGATATAGAATTCATCATACATGGAAGGATTTTCCCCAAATGCCAGAAATTCCTCTATCTCCTGCTCTGTCCCGTTTACATTGACAAAATCCGGCCTCTGTCCATGACAGGCCGTCCCCAGGGAAACCTCCCGGAAATAAATCCCGGAGAAATATTCTGCGTCCAGCACCTTTGCCGAGATTACATACATCCCCCCATATTCCTCCATGGGTGCGATTCCCTGCTCTCCCCCCGGAATCTGGAAACAAAGGTTTCCATTCTCATAGACCAGATCCGTAACACCGCAAAATCCTTCCTCCGTCCCGTAGGAGAAACAGATCCGCCCAGGGTCTGACAACGCCTCCCGCAGGCTGTTCTCCTCGGCCGTCTTTCCCTCCGGCAAAAAGGCAAGCCTTGCGTCTGCGCTGCTTGTAATCTCAAGCTGCCGCCGGAAACAGAAATACAGCAGGTGTTCCTGGAGATTCTCATCCCCGTCCTGGAAGAGGAAAAAAGAAGGCGCTGGATCTGTCCGCCTGTTATATAATTCATAGATGGCGTCTTCTTTGGGCTTTGCAAGGAAAATCCGCTCCATATCCATGGTCTTGACCAGGACTTCCTCCTGGGTCTCGAATACAAGCTGCCCTTCCTCCCCCTGGGCAAGCAGCGTAGTTCCCTTGGGAACCTCTTCCTGGCCCACATACCCTTCCGGCAGAGCGAACACCACGAATCCCTCCGCAGGGCCTGCCGGGAACAGTTTCGCATTCACCCCGTCAAAAAAAGAAAACAGATCTCCTGCCACGGACATATTAAATTTTTTGATGTTGTCATACATCAGGTCGGCAAAGATGGACACTAACGCCGTGCCTGCATCGGGCTGCTCCTTGTCGTAGCGCCACTCCGGCACATACTGTTTCGCACAGTCCCTCATATAGGCGATGATGTCCTCCTTCGACATTTTCTCCATTTGCGGAATATCCATAACGAACTACTCTCCTTCATTGATATAAAAAGGGTACACCAGGTTATACTGGTTGTTGGTGGCCCGGATGACATAGCTTAAATGAATGGTCAGGATCCCCTGGTCAATCTGCTCATCGCTGACCTGAGCCTCGATATCCCGGATTCTGGGCTCCCACCGGGTCAGCGCCCGCTCGATTTCGGTTTTCATGGAATACAGCGTCGTGTAATCCGCCGTCTCGAACGCATATTCCTGAATGCCGCACCCGAAATCCGGGTGCATGGGAAGCTCCCCTTTCCGGGTTCCGATGATGATCCGCACGGATTCCCGGATACTGTCCTCGTTGGACGACATCCGTATCCGCCCCGTAGCGCCGTCAATCCCTATCGGGAACTTCCAGCCCGTCCCGAGAAATGCCTTCACGCTGTCCCTTTGCTCCATACCGGCTCCTCCTTCCCGCTTTCCTTAGGAACATGTAAATACTCTGCAGTTCCTTAATTAATCTTCACCATGCTGCCCTTTAGCTGCGTCATTCCTGACGCCTGCAGCCCAAGCTCCCCGTCTGCCTTCACCTTCACGCTGGTTCCGGTCAGGGACGTGCTCTGCCCGCCAAGCTTTAAGTTCTGCTGCGCATCTAACTGGACCGTGCCGCATGCCACCTTCACCGTGTTTGCGTCTGCCTTCATCACTTCCTTGGTACCGATGGTCAGAGAAATCTCCTTCTTCGCTTTCAATGTCACGGAACCGTTCTTACAGTCCATGGACAGGCTGTTTTCCTTTCCTTTGTCCTGGACAAGAATGGCTTCGTTCTCATCGTCCAGCAGAATCTCCAGCCCTTTGGGCGTATTGACCGTGATCTTCCCCTTGTCCTTGGTCTCCGTAAATGTAATCTTATGACCGCCTTTGGTAATCACCGTCTTCGTCTCGTTCTTTTCCTCTGCCACACCTTCGGGCAGCTTGTTCTGGGCGTTCCACAGACATCCCAGCACCACGGGCATATTCATATTCCCATGGATGAATCCTACCAGCACCTCTGTCCCGATCTCCGGCAGAAAGTAACTGCCGAAGCCGCCCCCACAGTACCCGCTCATGACCCGTACCCAGTCAGAGGTCTTCTTGTCCTTCTCGCCCATCACGTACTCCACCTTGACCATCCCCGGATGTTCTTTGTCCCAGATTTCCTTCACGATGGCGCTCTGAAGCCCCGGCGCCGTGATCTCTGGGTATGTCTTGTCCTCCGGTTTGTCTGACAGCAATTCATCATAAAAATTCACCGTTTCCAGCCTCCTACTTCAAATGTGGTCCGGTATCCGTCGCCGCTGAAGGAATGCTTTGCCTCCAGGATATCATAGGTCCCGTCTATCAGCTTTGGGTCGCCTTTCTTAATCTTCACCCGTCCGCCTGCCTGGATCTCCGGGACTCCGATACAGACCCCCGTGGCCTGCCTGGCCTGCTTCTTCAGCTCGTCTGCCTTGTGCTCCGCAATCTGCTTGGCGTCGCTGTTGTCCTCGACGGCTGCGTCCATCTGGGTATTTTCCGTCTGTACCAGGGACTTCTGGCTGTCGTCCGACTTTACTTTTACTTCCGCCGATACTTCTTCTTTCTTGTCCGTATCCTGTCCCATGATCCGCACTACCACGTCCTGGAAAGAAGCCCGCCTCTGGAAAGAAAGAAAATCCTGGGCCCATTCCATTTCCACCGTGGAAAATAATTCTGCATCTATTTTCTTGAAATAAAGTTTTCCGGCATGCATAAAGAAATCCCGGTTTCCCTTCCTGCAAAGCTCCTCGGTGATGAACTCATAGTCATTGCTGTTCTGGATAATGCAGTCTCCTTCCAGCTTCTCCGTGGCGTCCACATCCTTTGACTTATAGGCTACGCTATACTTCTTCGCGATCTCCTCAAAGGCCTCCGAATAACTGGTCACCTTATGGGAAATATTGCTTTTCTTGCTTCCCATCATCATCCTGCGCACATCCACCGCCGTCACCCTCACGGAAGGGTTCTCGGAAAGCTCGTAGGTAATCTCGTCCACATACCCGTAAAACATGGACGTCAGGGAAGAACCGTATCCCATCTCAATATCCACCAGCTCACCTAGGATAAAATCCGAAGTGACGTCGCCGACGAAGCTTCGTTTCTCAAGGTCATACACATTGGTAAGCTTAATCACCGCCGCACTTGCCGCAGTCTGTGAAAGGGTCACCTCCACGGACTCCACGCCATAATCACTGTCTCCGATCACATCGAAGCCGCTGACCTTGACCTTCAGCGCAGGCACCAGAAAATCGTTGTATTTCGATGCCAGGCCTGACATCGTTACGGTTCCCACTCTGAATCTTCCCCCTTCCTTCGTAAATGCTTCCATTTCATAATCTTACTTCAAATATGCTGCCATTGAAAGACCTCTCTTCCTCTGGGCAAAGACCCTGACGGCAGCCATTTATGTAAACTTCCCGGCTACAGTGCGGGCAATTTCACAATCTGCCCCGGCCTTACGTCTAAGGGGTTGAGAATCCCATTTTCCCGGGCGATGACTTTCCACAAGTCTGGATCGCCGTACTCCATGTTCGCAATGTCCCACAGCCCCATTCCCTGGCGGAGCGTGCGGTACTTGGTACGGTCGGGGGATTCAAAGGGCGACTTTCTTTTCGTGTCTGTGGGCGAGATCAGGGATTTGAAGGTCAGGCTTACCTTTGCCCGTACCGGCATTCCGCTCTCGGTAAACATGGTGTAGGTATGGTTCATCTTCGTCACCACCCCCTCGAAATTCAGCGAGCCCCACTTGAACGTCACCTTAGGCGGGCGGTGCATGCTTCCGTCTATAGAGGTTGCGTCCGCAATCTGTTTCGTAAGCGCAGAAACATCCGTGGACTCCTTGGGCGGCCCGAAGGAAATCAGCGAAGTGGATTTGGGTACATAGGTATCCAGGAACAGGTTCAGCGACAGTTCTGTTGCATCGCCGGAAATGTACTGGAGAATCGGGCCGTCCAGTCCGGGCACCTTCTTCTCGGAATAGCTTGAGCCGTCCGTCAGCTGGTATTCCGACGGGTTAAACAGGACTTCTACAATCTGCTTCCCCATTTCCCGCTCAATTTCCAGTTTCGCCTTCGTAAGTCCCATAGGGAATCTCTCCTTTCTATATCAATCCTCTGCGCAGCTTCTCCACATGAAGCTCCTCATAAAGCTGTCTCTTCACCTGGTCGGCAAATGCACGCACGTCTTCCTTTGCCTTTGCCCTGCCTTCCACGGCCTTTAACTGCTTCTCTACCTCCGTAAGCTTCCTGCCAAGCTGCTCCTGGACCGATTTGATCTGGACATTCTCTTCCCGCAGACGAAGCTCGGCTCTGCGCTGCTCTTCCCGGGAAGTGTCCGTATCCGGCATGGAATAGGCAAGCTCCTGAACCGGATAGCCTGGGCTTGGGCTTGGGTTTGCTACCTGTCCGGGCAGACGCACAAGTGACTGTCCTGATGACTGCCTGTGCGGAAATCTCTGGCCAGAAGTCTGTGCTCTTACATGCTCTCCTTCGGGCTGTTGGTACAGAATCCCTTCGGGCTGTTCCATTACTGCCGGGAATCCGATTTCCTCCGGCAAGACGGCTTCCTCCAGGAATAGGGCTTTCTCTGGTAAGATGGGTTCCCCCGGCTCTACCCTTCCGGGCTGGCTTTTTCCCGGGACTTGAAATTCCATAAGTGGGGATATCCTTCCGTCTGCAGAGAATATTGGCGCCATATCTGCGCTGTGCCGGAAGATTCTGCCGGATTGCGCCGGATAGGCAAATGCCTCCTCCAACTGCCGCAGGTTCCGTCCGATTGTATGGCGGCGCTGTACCTCATACTGCATAATACGGTGAGCCAGTTCGGGATACCCTTCCCTGCGCCCCTGGCTCTGGCTGGATATTCTGCCCTGCGCCGGGACGTCCTGCGGCTGATTCCCTGTACTCTGTATAACCGGTTGATTCTCTGTCCCCCGTATGCCAGACAGATTCTCCATATCCGCCCGATTTTCTATACCCGGCATATCTGGCGGATTCCCTGCGCCTGGTATGCCTGCAAGTCTCTCCAAATCTGGCTGATTTTCCATGCTTTGCATAATACCTGGCTGATTCTTCGTTATTTCAGGCAGCCTCTCCATAACAGGCACACCCCTATGGCGAAGCTCTGCCGGTTCCAGGCCTGCTTTCACTTCTTTGCGTTCTATGGCCATCCTCTGCTGGATACTTGTAACCTTCGTAAGCTCTTCTATTAAAATCCCATACTGTTCTTCATCCAGACGCCGGATATAATAGAGGAGATCCTGAACCGCCGGTGTCTCAAGCTGTCCGGACGTATAGGGCCGCATGTTATTTGCCAGCCATCTGCTTCTCCTGCTGTTCCCTGCTTCTGACTTCTGGTCTTTCTCCCTGTCCGGTTCTGCCTTTGGCTTTTGTTCCAGACCCGAAGCCTGCTGCGTTTCCACAGACTGCTGCACTGCCAGATGATTCATCTGCCGAATCATCTGTTGAAGATTGCTTCGGTCAGTGATGAATTCTGTATATACGAATTCATCCTGATCATCCTGCCCTATGCCTTCTGCGGGCAGCGCCCGCTTCTGCGCCTGGGGCATGGCATCCAATTCCTTCCACCCTTGTCCCTGTTCGGAATAATACAGCAGCGCCTTTCCCCATTCCCAAACCTTGCTGAACAAAGTCCGGCTTCCTGGAAGGCTTGAATTGTAATCTGCTTCTGCGGATATCCGGATATCCGTCTTCCTCTGCAGCACCATTTGTTTTACTTCTCTTGCAGTTTGCTCCTCATACCCGGTTCCGGAAGAAAGCATGCTCTGAACCTTGGTAACCTGTGCAAGCTTTTTCACCAGTTCCCCGTATCCGCCTTCATCCAGGTTCCGGATATAGTGAAGAAGGCTTCGGATTGAAGGAACGGAAAGCTGGCTGTCCGCATAGATCAGCTGAAGTGTCTCGTCCGGCTTCGTCTCCCCTTCTTCCTTCTTCTGGGTGAAAAACAACCTGTGGTTAATCTGTCCAATCAGTTGTTGAAGGTTATTCCGGTCTTTCCCTTCCTCTATCTGGCGGCGGATCCACTCTGTCTGTTTCCTGCCGCGCTCTTCCGGCGCCGATGCTGCGGCATGTGCGCTATCATCCATGGTAGGTACAGACTCCTTGGCTTTGGGTTCTTCCGGCGCTGCCGCCGTCTGCGCCTTCTCTCCGGCTGATTCCATAGGCTTTGCTTTCTCATCCTGCGCATACTCCGGATAAAACAGAAGCGCCTCGCCCCATTCCCACATTCTCAGGTATGGTATGTCTGCCGTTTCTGCCTCATCGAATCCGGACATTCTGCGTTCATGCCCCGGCTTTAATAATCTCCGGTTCCTCTGGATCAGAATCTGCCTTAATTCCCGCTCTGCTTCCTCTTCCATTCCCTGCCCCAAAGACAGCTTCCACTGAATCTGTGTAATCTGGGACAGTTCCCGGATGAAGATTTCATACTGCTCTTCATCCAGCTTGCGGACATGGCGAAGCAGGCTCTGTATGGGCGGGGATTCAAGCTGTCCATCCATATATAGAAGCTGGAAAGAATGATCATCGGCTTCCGTCTGTTCTTCGGTTACAGCCCCGGGGGCTTCCTGACCCTCTGCCATCTTATGGTGAATCTGACGGATTAATTCCCGAAGGCTGTCTTCTTCCGAAAATGTCATATTCTTCTCTGTCTGGCCGCTTTTTTCTAAGAATGCAGCAGACACTTCGTGATGGTCTGAAATGTTCTGCAGCGCTTCGCCCCATTCCCATAACTTTCGGAAAGACACATCCGCAAGCCTTGTCCCGCCAGACGGCAGCCACTCTTTTGCGTCCCTCGTTTCCGCTGCCTGTGCAGATGGTTCCGGCAGACTCACCTGATTCCAGATATGGATACTGTCAGACAGACTTCGGACGAATTCCGTCCGCCTCTCTTTATCAAGAACATGGAGCCTCTCCAGCAGATTCCGGAGTCCCTGGTCTTTCAGGCCATTTTCAATCACCTGTTCCTGCCATGCCGTTGAAAATGCCCCTTGCCCGCCATCTCCCAGATAGCGGTTGAGCTCTCCGACCAGATAGACCATTTCCGCATGGTATCCGGCTTCCTCCCATATCCCGTCATGGAACCGCATTTGCCGGACATCCTCATTTGTCTGGCCAATGCCTTCTCCTGTACCTTCACCTTCCGGCTCCTGTACTTCTTTCCATGGCTCTGAAACGGACTCCACAAGTATGCGGCCCCATTCACAGAGTTCACGGAATTCCTCTCTGCTCATTTCTTTCTCGCGGCTGTTGCGAAAATCTGCTTCTACCGCCTGCCATACGGACTCTTCCCGGCTCTTTGCAGAGGGCTCAAATGTCTTTCCTTCTTTTTCAGGTTCCAGTTTTACAAACTGTTCTGACGTACTGACCTGAACCCAGATACGGAGGATGTCAGACAACCTTCTGACAAATTCCGTCCGTTTCTCCTCATCAAGAATACGAAGCTTCTCCAACAGATTCCCAAGCCCTT
>CAJULU010000001.1:22766-30668 GCA_910587575.1 uncultured Dorea sp. | reverse complement strand
TTCCTGCGAAACATTTTCCTTCCATCTCCGCAAAAACGGCTCCACACTCTGACCTTCGATATTATGGATGATTTCTTCCATCAAATATTCTGGCTTTTGTTCTTCTGGATGCGGCTCTGTCAATATCCCGGCAATCACGCTTCCCCATTCACAGAGTTCCTGGAGTTCTTCCCCGCTCATTTCTCTCTGACGCTCACTCTGAAAAACTTCCTGAACCACCTGCCTTACAGGCTTCCCTGTTCCCGGCTTCTCGGACTTCGATGGACTGACCTGAATCCAGATACGAATCATGTCAGACAGACTTCTTACAAATTCCGTCCGTCTCCCCTCGTCAAGGACATGAATCTTCTCCAACAGATTCCCAAGCCCCTGTTCCTTCATCAAGCCAGACTTCAGGATATCTTTTGTCTCCCTGTCCCGCCCTTCGATATAACGGCTGATTTCCTGCGTCAGATAGACCCATTCTTCATCATATCTGTCTGCATATCCGGCGATCTCCTTGACGGCCTTTCCAGAATCCAGCTTTTCTGAAAATGATTTTGCAAATAACTCCGCAAACACTCTGCCCCATTCGCAGATATCCCGGAGTTCTCCTTCTCTCATTTCTCCCTGGTGCTGACTTTGGAACAACCCTTCCACAAACCGCCGCACATTCTCCAGCCTGGCTGCCTCAGAAGTCCCTTCTGTCAACTGCCCCTTCTCAGAAGCCCCTTCTGCTAACTGACCTGCCTCAAGAACACCTTCTGTCAACCGGCCCTTCTCAGAAACCCCTTCTGCTAACTGGCCTGCCTCAAGAACACCTTCTGTCAACCGGCCCTTCTCAGAAGTCCCTTCTGCTAACTGGCCCTTCTCAGAAGTCCCTCCTGCCAGCCGGCCTGCTTCCTCCTGCCGCCCGGTCAGATTCTGTCCTGCGAGAGCATCCTCATACAACTCCCGATACGTCTCAAAGGCCCGTTCCTCCCGCTGCCAAATCCGTTCCTTCTGCTCCTCCAGTTTCCACTGCACCCGTTCCATCGTCTGATAAATCTGAGACACCGGATCCTTTTCCAATCTGTTTCCCACACCCAAAGCCTCTTGATCTGACTTTGGAACCACTGCCATATCCGCAGTCCCTTGATCCAACCCGACAACCGCCCTATCATCAGCTTCCTGATATGGTTCTGCATTTCTCACCATATCCATCATCTCACGGTACGGCTTAGAAACCATCTGATAAGATTCCCCACTTAATATAGAAGAAACTCGTTCACGGAAGCCTCTGGCCACTTCCTGTCCATACCGCACATGAAGCTCCCACATTTTCTCCCGTAAGCCGTTAGCATTCATCTGCTCCTGCGGTTCCTGGCTGAATTCCTCAAGCTGTTTCCACAACTGCCGGATTTCCTCTGCCTCCATCACATCCACATACTGAAGCATGAAGTCCTTCGGTTCCGCCAGCCCTGGAATCCGCTCTGCCAAAAGCCCATACTCATTCTCCGGCAGTACACGGATCAACTCCCTTTCCATCTTCCGGGCCGTCCCCAAAGAATGTTCCGTGAGAAAATTCTTCACCTCCGAAGAAAACACAGAAAACAGACGATACTCCGCCCACTGCTTCTCAATGCTCCAGTTCTCCCTCTGCCAGCCCTGATAACGCCGGCCATCCTTCTCTGCCTGCTCAAGCAGCGTCACATACCGGCTCACTGTGCGAAACAGCCTGACGTCATAACACCGAAGCTGTGTGAGGAAACATTTTTCCGCACGCCGCACGCTGTTCTCCATCTGTCTTCGTCCGGCTGCCGGGACTGTCCTCAAGTTCGAAAGACCCGCCTTCAGGATCCGGTTTCGCAGCACCAGATGAACCAGAAGCTGAACCTGCCGGGGCTGTGCCTCTGCCTGCACATCCTTTGCGTCAGTATAGATCAGCTCGATACGCCCATACTCCGCCGAAGACTCCGGGACATACTGGTCCCACAGCTTCTGCAGCAAATCCTGCCTGATATGAAGCTTTACTTTTCGTGAAAATGGTTTGCGAAGTTTTAACATAGAACTCCCTCCGGTATGGAATGATCAGTATATTCTTATCTGTTTTTACAGTCCGAGTTTATTGATTGTCTCTGATAATCCGTTGTGGGAAACCTCAATCTTCTTAATCAGCAGCCCGCTGCTTGTGGCATCCAGCGTGTCAATCTCCCACTTCGTCACGATTCCCCAGTTTGCCTGGTAAGTGGCAGTGGGAACTGCACCCGAATCCGGCATGACCATAATGATAATGCCATTCTTAAGCTCATATCCTGCTGTGAGAGTAGTACGCAGCAGCTCCCCGCTGGCAATCCCGTATTCCAGGACCAGCTTGTCCATGGACTGTCGGGGCTTTGGCAGATAATGAACCCGGTCGTTGACGCCTCCCTCCACCACCGTCTCAAATTCCATAGTAGCGGAGATATTAGACACCTTGGAAAACCCCAGGGGCATGCCGTCTAAAATCACATTAAACTTTGTTCTTTTCGCCAGATTATTCTGTATTGACATCTCTATTCACCTTGATCTGTATTGCCGCCATTTCGCTTAGCCGACATTTTCCCTGTCTGAAACCACATCCGCCTATATCTTGAAAATGTCATTTTTCGGTGGCTCACGGCTGATCTTTCTGTTGATATTGGAAATCTCCTTACACCACCTGAGACGTTCGCCATGGGTAAGGTTCAGCACGTCATCCCTGCTCCAATGTACATAGTAGGCGACAAACGCCGCTTCCTCATAGATTTTGTCCGCCGGATATAGATTTATAGCCCGGCTTCCATAAAATTTACCGGAACCTGTATCTCCTCCCCGCAATGAGGGCAGACGGTGCGGTAAACCGGAACCTCCGCCTGGTTCACACGCTCATACAAATCCTGCAGATATGCCAGATCCGGTGTATAAAGCCCCTCGATGACTTTGGTATCTACGGCGGGCATGGTCCCAAGGCTTGTGATGACCCGGGAGAGCAGGATAATTACCAGATATCCCGGATTCTGCTGCACCCTTGGGTCACGAAGAGGTATGATCTCGTCCGCCGCCGTAGCCAGACGCATTTTTCCTTCTTTATGGAGATTTCCGTCCCTGTCCATATATCCTTTTGGCAGAACAAAAGAAAATTCTGTCTCAAACATCCTTCTTACCTTTGCTTTCCGGCTCCAGGTCTGCCGGGAAATGCGTTCTTTCTGCAATCATTCATGATTTCCCGACACCCTGCGCCTGCATATCTGTAAAGATGAGAAGCTTTGACCACTCTCTGAAAAAGCACTCCCAGACTGTCCAAAGCCTCATCTCATTATGATCTCTATGACACTCTTGTCATTCCCTCATGGGCAATCTCAAGAGTCTCAATGGCAACCTCTGAAGCTGTCGCATTGAAATCCGGCGCCGTATATTTCGCCGGCCATGCATTGATTACCTGCCAGGACGCAGTCGCAGTCTCTGCCTCATCCAGAATGGTAATGGTGATTGTCTTACGCTCCACTTCACCTTCCACGCCTGCAATCATCCACTCATACATAACCATGGAGTCTGCAACGCCCTGTTTCAGAGTAATATTTCCATACTTTTTCAGTCCCGGGAGTTTCAGCGGCGTCTGCACCATGTCACCCTCGCGGTACTCAATCACATCAATTGACGCATCAAACCCGGATGCCTCAGAGAAGCCTCCTGCCTCCAGGCCGTCAATTTCCACCTTATATCTAAACTTTCCATATGGAGTACTTGCCATCTTTTCACAACGCTCCTTTCTGACGAATTATATTTTCAGATAGCATTTACATGGAATCGCCCGTCTTCTGAGAAATCCTGAAGATTACAAATTCAGCCGGTTTCACAGGTGCGACTCCGATCACGCAGATCAGCCTTCCGTTATCAATATCATCCTGGCTCATGGTGTTCCTGCCGCAGTTTACGAAAAACGCATCAGACGGCGCAGAGCCCGCAAGAGCCCCGGACCTCCACAGTCCTGTCAGGAATACGTCGATAGTCCGTTTAACCCGTACCCACAGAACCTCGTCATTTGGCTCAAACACGGCCCAGTTGGTGTTCGCCTTGATACTCTCCTCAATGAAGATAAACAGACGGCGGACGTTGATGTACTTCCAGCTCGGGTCGCTGCTGGCCGTGCGTGCGCCCCAGACGCGGATTCCCTGTCCCGGGAAGGAACGGATCAGATTGACGCCCTTAGGGTTCAGGATATCCTGCTCGCCCTTGTTAAACTGGCAGTCCAGCCCTACGCACGCCCTTACCGTCTCATTTGCCGGAGCCTTATGTACACCCCTGGAATTGTCGCTTCTGGCATAGATTCCGATCACGGAGCCTGAAGGCGGGATTGCCATATTCTTCTTATCCAGCGGGTCAAATACCTCAAGCCACGGATGGTACATGGCAGCATAATTGCTGTCCACAATCTCCCTGTGGCCAATGATGTCGTCCATCTTCTTGGCATTTCTCGGCATATCCAGAACCGCAAACCGGCTGGCAAGGTTCTCGCAGTGGGCAACCAGCATAAGCTGTACATTGGGGTCTACCACGCCCGGAACAGCCATGATGGACACGCTGTCATTGTCCAGAAATGACTGGATTCCGGTACGTTTTCCTGCACCCTTGTCTACGCCGATAAAATCTGCCGCACTGATATTGGACACAGAGCCATTGCTGCCGCCCTTTAACGCAATTACGCAGAAAGCCTTCTCCGGGTCTTCCCCTGCAATCTCATCAAACGGTGCGGTGGCCTCGCTCTTCCTGTTGCCGATATACTCCGCTATAATCAGGTCTGATTTCGCCGTCTTCTTCTCGATGTAGTTCGGAATCGCCACGTTAAAGGACAGATTCTCGTAAAACTCCACGATGTCGTCATACTTCACTTCCAGATTAAACTCACAGGTAGAAATTACCTTGTTCGGAAGCAGGTTCTTGTCCACCACGTCCTGCTCAAATTCCTTCTCGAATACGATGATGTTGTCCTGGCTCTTTACGACACGGTTGTAAACTACACTGGTCATGTCCTTGTATACAACCACGTCCCCCGGATTGAAGCCCACGGAACTTTTTACGGAGTACTGTTTCCCGTCCGCCGTATCAAGTTCCTCAAGGATCTGGGTCTTCGCCTTGCTTGCAGGCGTTACCACGATACTCATACTGTTGCCCCATAACCCCGGGTTCTTCGCCCGTACCCTGAGGACAGAATCCTGTGCGGGAACCTTTGCATGCGCAGGCCTTGCGTCGCTTGGGGCCACACGGGAAATGAAACAGCGGGAACCGCCGTTTACAAAGAAATGCTCCACCGCATAGGCAAGAAACCGGTATTCCCCAAACTCGTTTTCAGACAGATATCCGCCGAATTTCCTCTTAAAATCTGCAAAATTGGTTACAAGCTGCGGAACACCTTCCGCCGGGCCTCTCTCCGCAAGGCCGATGAATCCGGCTGTACTTGTACCAACGCCTTCCATCGGTTTTCCGCCCGAATCAAATTCCTCTACATATACGCCTGGTGATAAATATTCAGCCATAATCTCCCAACATTAGTCAGCCGCATCTGTGCTGCTAATGCCGGCTACCTCCTTTCCTGGTCAAAAACTTTACTTCTCTTGCAAGTATAAAACAAGACACTAAACAAAATTCTAAACAATTCGACAAAATTTGCAAAAAAAATAAACAGGGCGGACCAGAAATTCCAAAAGACTTTACATCATTGACATTGATTGCTATAATTAAAACAAATACGAAATCAAAAATCCTTCCCAGAAAGCAGGTGATGATATGACAGATAAACAATTACGGTATATCAACAGATTGACTGTATTTGTAAGGAAGCTGTTAAAACTTGTACCTCAAGACAGAAGAGAGGAACTTGAAAATGAATTTGATTCCATTCTTTTAGAAGTCACAGAGCCAGACGAAAAAAACAATTAAATACAGACCAGGGCGCCTTAGGGCGCCTGTTTTCATTCCGCAAAAATGGTGTAAATTCCTCATAATTGGTGCCGTCCCCATAAAATATTTGTAAATAATATATAATATTTAGGCAAATCGGAAAACAACAGAGAAAAAGGACTGACCACTGATGAAGAATGAAAACAGCAAAATCCAGATACCAAACGTAAACAGGGGATATACGGAACGGACAGCGGATGCCCTTCTTTCATCTCTGCAGGCGGACATTATCCTGTTAAACGCCGGGGCAGGTTACGGGAAAACACAGGCCCTGGCCAATTATGTACGGAATTTCCCGGGGAAAAGCGCATGGTACAATATCAGCGATACGGACAATGACCTCATGACCTTTATCCAGAATTTTACCAGATCCGTCCGGCACGCACTGGGTAACCCCGGAGAAGATTTTCACATTTCCGTACCCCTTCTGGAAAATATTGACATTGTTATGGAGCAGCTTGTGATATGGCTGGACGAAAACATTGATTTTCTGAATGTGATTCTGGACGATTTTCAGGAAATCACGAATCCGGACATTTTCAATCTGCTGGATATCTTAATAGAGACAATGGACAGGAAAATACGCCTGTTCATCGTAGAGAAACGCTCTCTTCCCGCCTTTTTTGATAAATATACCCAGAATGGACGGGCTGTCTGTATCGGAATGGAGGAGTTGAAATTCCGACAGGAAGAGATTGCAGAACTTCTGAAACATACAGGGGCAGAGGCCGGACAGTGTGCGAAACTTATCTATGACTATACGGAAGGATGGCCGGTAGGAACCGCTCAGATTATGCTGCAGCTAAAACAGCAGCAGAAGGGGGCTACCGTCAGGATTTTAAAGGATATCTGCGACAAGCTGGAAGTCTCCGACTATTTTATGACCCGGGTCTATAAAATGCTGCCCTTTGACATCCAGACGTTTCTGACCAGAACAGCGGTTCTGGACTATATGACCCCTTCCATCTGCAACAAGGTGGCCGGAATCTACAACTCGGAAAGTATGCTCCGCTATCTGGTCAGCGAGCAGCTCTTCGTCCAGACTCTGGGTGAAGGAAGCAGCCTGTACCGCTACCATTCTATTTTTCAGCGGTTCCTTCTGTCCCAGACGACTTTGGAAGAACAGCAGGAGGCTCTCCGGATGGCAGCTTATTTTCTTCTGAAGACCAACGATAAAGTCCAGGCGGCAGAGTATGCCTGCCGCGGGAAAGCGTTGGATATTGTGCAGGCAGTCATTGAGGTTTCCGGAGATTCCATTTTGGAAGACCGTCTTTACGGAACTCTGGAACGATGGTTTGGCCTGCTTTCAGATTCACACTGTGAACTGACGCCAAAGGCAAGATTCATTTATGGAAAATATCTCATGACCTTAGGACGCGTCACAGAGGCGAACGAACAGATTGCACAGTCTGGAAAGGCTTTTTATGATGCCGGACGTCTTAAGGATTACAGGCAGGTTCTTCTATATGCGGCAGTGGTGAAACGCAAGACCGGAGAATTGCTGCAGGCTGAAGCATATCTGAAACAGGCGATGCAGGATACGCCCGCCAATCGGGATAAAACTGCCAGGACTCTCCTGACAGAGCAGGTGAAAATCAAATGCTGTATGCACCAGCTTGAGGAGGCGGCAGATCTTCTAGAGGAGAAAGCTGCAAAGGGCATGGAATTTCATGAAGATCCGTTTTTAGATATGGCTTTTAAAGTGCTTACCATGCTGAAGACGGATGACTCTTCTTCCCAGACAGAAACACAGGCTCCAGACCAGCCAGCCATACCAGAGTTATCCGGTTCCGGCATACAGCCTGACTATCTAATAGACGGATTTCTTTTACGCAACTGCATTTTAGCAGAGCATATGAAATCCGCCTACCTCTCCGGCGATTATCAGACCGCCGGGCAGACGGCGCAGAAAATCATCCAGGGTTCTGAGCATGAGACATTACAGACGGCGGTAGCCTGGGAGAT
>CAJULU010000001.1:0-22756 GCA_910587575.1 uncultured Dorea sp. | reverse complement strand
GTCCTGGGATGAGGGAAATTACCGCAAGGCTGTAGAACAGTCCCGCACCGGAAATACCTTTTTACAGAAAAATAATATCGGGATTCTGGATCTTTCTTCGAAACACCGGCAGATTCTGTCAGAGATACATACCATCCGCAGGAATACTGCGGATACCCGCCTTCTTATTTCACGGAAAGCCGAGAAACCGGAAGAGGAACCAAAAGAAACCGGGAAAATCCGGATTCAGTGCATGGACGGGTTCTGCGTGTTCCTTCCCGGAAGAGACGGACAGGAAATGAAGTGGAGGACGAAAAAAGCCCGGGAACTTTTCGCTTACCTCTTCCACCTTCAGGGAGACAGTGTATCCCGGGAGGCGCTGATTGAACTTTTATGGCCGGAATCGGGGATGAAGAGCGCAATCGCCCTCTTCCACACCACCCTGTACAGTATCCGTCAGGCATTTATACAGGAAGGTCTGGAAGAACTGATTTCCTACGAGAACAAGAAATATTCGCTGAATATGCAGCTTGTGGATTCTGATCTGGCAGAACTGAACACATACACCCATGACCTTGCGGCATGTGAAAATAACCCGGAACAGGTGATTGCGCTCTATCCGGGCAGCTACATGGGAAACAGCGGCTATCTCTGGTCTTATGGCATGGCAAAGGAACTGGAAAACCAGTATCTTGAAGTGCTTCGTTCCGGGGCCTCCAAAAGAACGGCACAGGAACGGCCCGAAGCCGCCATTCCCTTCTTCCAGCGGATGCTGGAGGCGGATCCATATAACGAAGAGATTGTAAAACAGCTGATTATCTGTTTATACAAGAGCGGGAAACAGGCGGAGGCAAAGCAGCAGTATGACCGGATGCAGAAACTGTACCGGGAAGACCTGGAGCTGGACTTCACCGGCAGTTTCCAGGAAATCGTGGCAGGCCTCTGAAACCGTATCTCTGAATCTGACATCATATAAAACAGGGGAATTCATATGGATATTTATTCTGATTATTCGGAATTTCTAACAGACTTAACTGAATGGGGCAGCCACGTCCTTGAACAAGGGACCCAGAACCACCCCTTTCAGGCTTTGAGGGCTTTTCTCAAGAAAGCTGCCAGAAGTGCAGACCATGATATATTCTCGCCATTTCTATATTTCGTACTCTCTGCCCGATTAGAACAGGAGGACACACTGCTTCTGGCAGCAGCGCTGTCTGCCGGATTGTCCGGAAGAGCGTTAAATCTTGCCGAATGGATACCATTCTGTCACGGGGAAGAGGATTTTCCCGTGACAGAAACCTATCTCCATTCTTCCCGGCTTCTGTATGAACGTAACTGGGACGAAGGGGGGACTGATTTCCAGCTCCAGATCGTTCCCCGGCTGTTTCTCTTCTTATGCGGAAATATGCCTGACATGGAGACTGTTCCGGGGATGGAGTGGTATCATCTGGCAGAGGAGCCTCTGCCAGATCTGTGTACAGGCAACAAGATATATCCGCAGATGGAGCACTGCCTTCAGAACATTCCAGGCAGAAAACTGGTATACCTTAAGGGCCGGAAAGGAAGCGGACGGAAGCTGAATTATGCCCATCTTGCCGCCCGTTTCCAAATGAGCCTTGCCGTCATTTCCTATGAAATGCTGAGAAACCAGGAACAGCTTAGAAAGATACGTCTGGAATGTCTGCTGCACCATGGTATGTATGTGATTGAACTGTCTGAGGATGAGGAAGATCTGACTCCGCTCTGGCACTGGCTTGGGGACGAGGAAACTATTTTTCTCCTGGGCAGTCATAAGGAACTTACGGACACAGGCTTTCTAAGGCGGCAATATCTTCCTTTTTCCATTCACACGAAGGACGTTCTGGGCGACAAGAGCTTATTCGAAAATCTATCCAGGGCTTATCCCTGGGAGCACGAGGAAGAACGGAAGGATTTCCTTGGCAGATATAATTTTCTGCCTGGCAGAATGCGTGAAATACTGGAACTTGCAAGGGCCTATTCTCTCAGCGACGGAAAAAGCAGCATTACCGCCCCACACCTAAGAACGGCTATCCTACGGGTTTCCTCCCACTCTCTGGATAAATATGCGAAAAAAATCCGAGGCGTCTACCGGATGGAGGACCTGATTCTTCCCGAAATGCAGAAAACCAGACTCCTTCATATCATCAGCCGTGTACGCAACCGGAAACTCGTCTATGAAGAATGGGGTTTTCTGGAAAAATCCGCCTATGGCAACGGAATCTCCATGATCTTCGCCGGGCCGCCAGGCACTGGAAAGACCATGGCCGCCCAGGTTATGGCTTTAGAGCTTGGCATGGAGCTTTACCGGGTAGAGCTGCCTTCCGTAGTGGATAAATACATCGGAGAAACCGAAAAGAAGCTGAACCGTATCTTCGAAGAGGCAGAAAAAAGCATGGCGGTTCTCTTCTTTGACGAAGCGGACGTATTGTTTTCCAAACGAACTGAAATCAAGGAATCCAACGATAAATACAACAATATGGAGATTGCTTTTCTGCTCCAGAAAATGGAAGAATATGAAGGAATCAGTATTCTTGCAACCAACTATCTCCAGAATTTTGACAGTGCATTCCGCAGGAGAATCAGCGACATCATAGATTTTCCTCTCCCTGACACAGACTTGAGGAAAAAGATGTGGAAGACCATGATACCGGCGAAACTGCCGGTGTCGGAAGAGATTGACTTTGATTTTCTTGCAGAACAGTTCGAGTTGTCGGGCAGCATGATTAAAAATTCTCTGATCTATGCCAGTTTCCTTGCTGCTGAAACAAGAGAACCTCTGCTTACCATGGAAAGGATTCTGCGGGGAATCGGGCACGAACTGGAGAAAAGCGGCAGAAAACTTGGCCGGGATGATTATGGAGAATATGGACATTTATTTTAACTGATTCGGGCATTGGGTGATAGGAATATGAAGAAAATTTACGAAAAGGATGAACAGAAGAAGGACCGGTGGGAATCCGGTCAGGCGATCCTGCACAGGGAATTGATAGAGAAACCGGATGAAAAAGCCTATCGTGTGAAAAATTCCTTCGGCAGACTGGACTATCTGAAAAAGGGCCGGGAACCCGGACAGGACAAGGAAGGGCTGTCTCTGGAGGCTTTCGAAGCGCCCGGCGCTTCCCTGCATACGGAAAAGGAAAAACATCTGGACCGTTCTTCTATGAAGAAGATTAATCATGGTGAGCGCAGGAAGTTATATGCTTCCGAGGTTCCGTTTCACAACCAGGCATTCTTCTACGAGATGTCCGGCCCTAAAAAAGGCGCTGCATTCCTCAAATGTATGAAAAAACTCATCCATCAGCAGGGTCACCGGACACTGGAAGACGCATTCGGATTTCTGGACCAGGAAGAGGAACGGCTGGAGCTGAAACAGCTGGAAGAAAATCAGAATGAACATCTTCCGGAAAGCTCTGACCAGGATCATAAGCGGATTGACGCTCTGAAAAGCCGTCTGCTGCGGAAAGAGGCCATGGAGCGGCAGCTTTGTAACGAACTGCAGGTTATGCTGGATGAACGCACCAGGGAAGAACATGACAATGAAAGCATCCTGCAGGCGCCTGAGGAAGACGAAAAAGTCAGACAGGTTCAGGAACATAAGGACGACGGCTTTATCAGAAGACAGCTCAAACCGGAAGGGATTCCGGCAGATAATCCGGAGGGGACAGAGGATTCGGATGACGTTGAAACTAATGAGGAGCACGATATATAGAAGATACTGGGATACCGCCCGGATCCTTATGCTGTATTTTAAACTATGCCTGAAATGCATGTCTTACCGGACGAAGTCCGCCAGCCCGCAGGACATGCATCACGGTGTGCCCGGAATTTTTCCCCGTAAAAGCCAGATATATGATATACTGTTCGTAAATAACCACGATTTTCCAATCGGCAAAGGAGATTTACATATGAATCTGTATACATTATCTGCAAAATCCTGTATGTCACACCTTCTTCTGAAGGATACCTTTGATCAGTTCTCATTTATCGAAGGCGAGATTACCACCTTTAATACATTTACCATGGATGGGTTTCTGCACAAAGAATTCTTTGACGAGAAGCCAGCGCACAGTTATTCCTACTGGCGGGATGTGCGTGACTTCTGTTTCAGCATCATCAGAGGAAAGCGCACGCCCCTGGGATTTAAGATCGTCCTCTCCATGGCGCCGGAACATTTCGGAGATTTTCTGACAGAACACCAGATCCGTACATTTTCCCCGGAGGACATTACCGGCCTGTATCTGAATTTCCATTATGACGGCACGGTTCTTCAGTGTATTACCGGAATTTCCATGCGTACGTTCAGTATGGATAAGACTCTGGAAAAAGAATGGGATGTTTATGTGGAGAGATTCTTCTCAAAATCGGGGATTGAGCGGGATTTATAGACTTATTTCATGTTTATTTATGTTTATGATTGTATTTTTTATATCAATCTATTATAATTTAAGATATAGTATATGTTAGTGATTCGTTAAAGGAGACAGAGATATGAGAGGTAAGAGAAAAACGAAAGACACACCAGCTTCTCGGACCATGGTACGCCGATTCGGCATTACAGGGAAACTGGTAATAGCAATTGTGGTCACGATTGTAATTATGGTCGGAGCGCTGCTTCTGATTGTCCGGAGCCGTGTATCCGATGCCTTACTGGCAAAAAGCGAGAAACTTCTGGAGGAGACTACCGATAAGGCCATTCAGGAGGTCAATGCCTGGATGAGCGGGATCCTGGGCACGCTGGAGACGCAGCGGGATACCATCCAGTATGAAGACATGGATGTTGCCCGCATGGAGGAATATATCAAACACACTGCCAATCAGAATAATGCTTATCCGGCAGGAATTTATATTGCACTGACAGACGGTTCTCTGCATCATTCATCATTTGTGCCGGGACCTGATTATAATGCTCTGGAGAAGAGCTGGTATAAGGACGGTCTTGCGTCTGAAGACTTTATCCTGGGAGCGGCTTATTTTGACGAAGACAGCCAGTCCTATGTGGTAGGCGCTTCCGGTGTACTGCGGGATACCGCCGGCCAGACCCGGGGTGTTGCGGCCGCAGACCTGTATCTGGATTCCATTTCTAATATCGTATCTGAGATCCGCCTTGAGAAGACCGGCGGAATTTACCTTGTAGATACCAGGACCAATACGATTATCGGACATCCGGATACTGAGATGAACGGCCGTTCCATGACAGAGTTCAATGGAGATATGTATGCATACGCTGCCAAGAAGATTCAGAGCGGAACCACCGGACTCAGCCTTTACGATGACGAGATGTACATAGAAGTGAAGAACGTACCGAACTGTGACTGGGTCGCAGTCTCCTATGTATCCAGGGACGAGGTGCTGGCTGATCTTAATACACTGACAGGAATCATGTCATCGGTAGCCTTATTTGCAGTCATCATCATGGTGGTTCTGACAATCATCCTTGTAAGGAACATTATCGGAAAACCTGTAGCGGAACTGAATGAAGTCGCAGCAAAGATTGCGGAGGGTAATCTGGATCAGTCCGTCAGACATTGTTCCAACGATGAACTGGGAGAACTGGCCGATAATTTCGGTAAGACGGTTGCACGGCTGCGGGACTATGTAGTTTATATTGATGAGATCTCGGAGAAGCTTCATGACATTTCCGAAGGTGATCTCGCATTTACCCTCTCTCATGAATATCTGGGTGAATTTGCGAAGATCAAGGATTCCCTGGAACGGATCTCCTGGTCTCTCAATGAGACCCTGGGACAGATTCATGTGGCCGCCAGCCAGGTGGCGACTGGTTCTGAGTATGTGTCTGACGGGGCACAGACTCTTTCCCTGGGCTCTTCACAGCAGACTGACGCAGTGGATTCCCTTGCTTCACATATGACACAGGTATCTGATGGAATTCAGCAGACCGCACAGGGCGCAAAGAAAGCCAGCGAGATATCCGTTGATGTCAGAACCCGGATTCTGGAAAGCAATGACAAGGTACAGCATATGAACGAGGCGATCCAGAAGATCAGCGATAAGTCTACAGAGATCCACAGTATTATCAAGACGATCGAAGATATCGCATTCCAGACCAATATCCTGGCCTTGAACGCTGCTGTGGAGGCGGCCCGGGCAGGCACTGCCGGAAAAGGGTTTGCCGTGGTTGCAGACGAGGTACGGAATCTTGCCAGCAAATCTTCCGAGGCTGCGAAGAATACCACGACTCTGATTGATCAGACCGTGGAGGCCGTAGAGGAAGGAAGCAGCATGGCGCAGGATACGGCAGCTTCCATGATGGAGGTTGTAGGCCAGGCCGAGGAAGTAAGCCGGCTGATCGAAGGAATTGCGGAATATGCCGAGAAGCAGGCTGAGGCTACCGAAGAAGTCACCCGTGGAATCGCACAGATTTCTGACGTGGTACAGTCTAATCTGGCAACGGCGGAGAAGAGCGCTTCTGCCAGCGAGGAGTTATCCGGCCAGGCAAGCATGCTGAATGCTCTGGTATCGAAATTCAAGCTGAAGAAGCAGTAAGAATAATGGGGACTGACATTTCCGGTCAGCCCCCATTATTTGTATGTATCTAATAATCAAAAATGCTCTGTATCGCATCTGTTATATTCATTAGCATATTGAATGGAGATGTTGGAACATAAGAGTTTCCAACATCTCCATTCTTTAATTATTTCGTCAGCAGCATCATAATCTCATTGCTTCTCTGTACAAATGCAGTCATCTCTTCCGGATTCAGCGGCTTATGAGCCAGCATCGCCAGATCATATAACTGCTTGCAGATAAGGGATACATTCTCGTTCTCCTTATTCTCAACCACGAACTTCACCAGCGGATGGTTTGCATTCAGAATCAGCGTACTCTCGCCGCCCATGTCCATACCGCCCATGCTGCCCATGCCGTACATCTTCATCATTTCCTGCATACGGCGGTTCTGTTCGGACAGGGTAATCATAGACGCAACCTTTTCGTCTTTCAGTTTCTCAATCTTCACATCCAGTTTCTCATTGCCAAGTTCTTTGCGGAAAATCTCAATGAGACTGTCGGACGTAGCCTTGAACGCCTCTTTCTCCTCTTCTGCAACCTCTTCCTTCACATGATCCGTTACATCTGCATCAATTCTCTGGAAGCGGATGTTCGGATTCTTCTGCTCTAACTGGGAGATAAACGGAGAGTCAATGTTATGGCTTAAGATCACCGCATCCTGTCCCTGATTCCGGAACATATTGATGTACTGGCTCTGCTGGATCTCGTCCGTCACATAATAGATGGTAGTCTTAATCTCCTCTACCTTGTTCTCGTCCTCATTCCCGACCTCGGACGCCTCGTCCTTCTTCTCATTGGCCTCAACAACCTCGCCGCCGTTCTCCTCGATGCAATCCTTCAAGGTCAGGTATTTCCCGTCAATATTCTTGAACAGGATGACTTCCTTCATCTTGTCACAGAACTTCTCGTCTTTCAGGCAGCCGAACTTGATGAACGGGCTGATATCATCCCAGTATTTCTCATAGTCCTCTCTCTTCGTCTTGCACATTCCTGAAAGCTTGTCAGCCACCTTCTTGGAGATGTAGTCTGCAATCTTATTGACAAACCCGTCATTCTGCAGCGCACTTCTTGATACGTTCAGCGGCAGATCCGGGCAGTCGATGACACCCTTCAGTACCATTAAGAACTCGGGAATGACTTCCTTGATATTGTCTGCAATGAATACCTGGTTATTATATAACTTAATCGTTCCCTCAATGGAATCGTACTCGGTATTGATCCTTGGGAAATACAGGATTCCCTTTAAGTTAAACGGATAATCCATGTTCAGGTGAATCCAGAACAACGGCTCCTTGTAGTCTAAGAATACCTTGCGGTAGAACTCCTGATAGTCCTCGTCAGAGCAATCATTGGGATGCTTCGTCCACAGTGGATGAATATCACTTAAGGAAACCGGACGCTTCTCAATCTTAACTTTCTCCTTCGCCGGCTCCACCTCGACCATCTCTTTTTCGCCGTCTTCGTTCTCTTTCTCTTCCATCTTGGCTTCTTCGTGGATGCGCTCTACAATCACATCATCCTCTTTTAAATCTGCCTCGTCGATGGTCTCATACTCCGGCTCTGCATTCGCCTTGGACAGGAAAATCTCTACCGGCATGAAGGAACAGTATTTCTCAATGACTTCCCTGACGCGGTACTCGTTGGAGAATTCTACACTGTCATCGTTCAGGAACAGTGTAATCTCGGTTCCTACGCCTTCTTTATTCCCCTCGTCCATCTCATACTCTGTGCCGCCGTCGCTGACCCAGTGTACCGGGGTTGCGCCTTCTTTATAAGAAAGTGTATCGATATGCACCTCGTCTGCTACCATGAACGCAGAATAGAATCCCAGGCCGAAATGACCAATCATATCGTCTTCCGTAGTCTTGTCTTTGTATTTCTCAAGAAATTCTGTCGCGCCGGAAAATGCAATCTGGGTGATGTACTCTTCCACTTCCTCGGCGGTCATCCCCAGACCGTTGTCCGTGAATTTCAAGGTCTTCTCTTCCGGGTTCACCTCTACCTTGATGGACGGCTTGTAGTCGTCCGGCAACTGGTATTCTCCCATCATATCCAATTTCTTTAACTTTGTGATTGCGTCACATCCATTGGATACCATCTCACGCGCAAAAATGTCGTGGTCGGAATATACCCACTTCTTAATAATTGGGAAAATATTCTCACTGCTGATTGACAAATTGCCTTTCTTTGCTGCCATACTTATCACTCCTACCTCATTTTTTAATATTTTCAAAATGTTATACATACGTTATGAACGAAGTCCATCAACCCGCCGAACCTGTCTTACGTCTTGCGGGCGTGCCGGAACTTAAAAACAAAAACCAGATGTCCTTCGCCTAAATGATATGATAATACGAGTGATTTTAAAAGTCAATAGAAAATTAGCACTCTTTTAGAATGAGTGCTAACAAATTTCTTAAAAATATAAATTTTTTATAAAATCAGAGGCATCCCATGTTTTGATATACGATTACTTTTTATGACCAGGCCGCAATCTGCCAGACCATCTGACTCCTTGGCAGCGTCTCCAAAGGCGAATCACTGCTTATTCACTTTACATTTTTCATGCGCACTTTCGATTATAAATAACATTTTATCTGTCTCTTCCGGCGGCTTCCGGGACAATCCTAAACAATCCTGAAATATTTTTCTTTCTTCTATAAAAGAAAAGTGCTATATTAATATGAAAAGGGATACAATCTATATTGGAGAAACATATGGAAACTTTAGATTTAAAACAATCCGGTAAAAAATCAGGCGGTAAGATTTTTTTGATTCTGTTTTTAACTGTCTTTGTACTGGGCTTTGGCGCTCTGGGCTTTGGCATGGTTCATTCTGCCCATAAGAAGACAGAGACATGCAGTGCAGCGGCAGAAGGCAGGATCGTCGGCTACAAAAAATCTTCCTATAACCATAAGCGTCGGTTCAGTCCTATCGTGGAATACCAGGTGGAAAATCAGATATTTACCGATGAGACTAATGTTCGGCTGAATTATCGCCCTTTCAAAGAGGGAGAGTATGTCTTGCTCTATTATAATCCGGACAGACCGGATGAATTCTATATCAAGGGATATGACCTGAAAACAACGTATAAGATCGGCGCGATTTTTCTGCTTGTCGCTATTGGGATATTTGTTATGCTTGCCCTGTTCTCGATATTAGGACGAATAAAAATGGATAAAAAAAAGAAAGATGATATTCTGGCCAAGATTATCATCTTTGCAATTCTTCTGTTGATGTTCACCGTATTTTCCAGTTTGGCAGGGCTTCGGATAACAATCTGTTTATTCGCAGGAGCGGGGCTTTTTAGCTTGTACGGCATCTATCAGAGCAAGCATAAAAAATAAATATCAGACCACAGCCTCAATCAAGATTTTATCTCTTACCCGAATCTCTTTTACGCCAATTTCTTTCTTTTTATTGAAATTAAAACTGAGCATATATCCTTTCTTCAGATGGAAATAATCAAGATAATCTGAGATCTGTTCTTCTCCACGCTCATTATATGCATTGCCCCGCCAGATCTTAATCTCAATTACCGACTGTTCTCCCCGATAGTACAGCACCAGATCCATGCGTTCATTATTTCTGGTACGCGACTCTACACTATAGTTCCCTACACCATTCATAATCGGCTTGAGAAACAAAAGGAAATAACAATTGATTCTTTTCCTGCACCCCTGCTTTATAAAGCTCACTAGAGGCAAATTCCTCTGCGATGAAATAATTATAAAGTACCGATTCAAAGATCTGGTTAAAGACTACTGCCGTATCCTTCTCATTTCTGATAAAACCAAACATAACCGCATCTTTCATATAATCATTTGTTGCAGTATAGGGAATCGGCCTGCCGGTAAAAAGCAATTCATATAATACGGTCCGAAGCTTTGGATAGAGTTTCAGTTTTCTTATCATTGACTGATAAAGAGTGTTGTCTTCTTTCACCAGCATTCTTTCAGCCTCACAGACCCCTTCCTTTGTCCAGGCGCTTTTTTTATCCTTAAATTTTTCTGTCCCTGCAATCTCTTCATCTAGATATTTACACATCCCGGATACCAGATACGGATACCCGGACGTCATTGCGTAAATCATTTCCGATATCAGACTGATATCCATACCTGTGTGATAATCCTTTTCATATTCCTTTAACATACCGGCAATGTCATCTGAGGAAAAACTCATATCTATATCAAATCTGGCGGCAATATTCCATGGGCTGTTTTCCATGTGTTCCCCGTCAGGTCTTATTTTCCGTCTGACACTGCGCACATCGTAAACTCCGGCCAGAATCACTGATTGAAATGCCGGGAACTTTCTTCTCCTCAGATAATATGCACGGAGCTGTGCAAGGAAATCTACAAATACCTGGTCGTTCGAGGCTGCGTCCACTTCATCGATAATCAGGACAATCTTCCTCTCCGCCTTAGCACACCATTTTTTCAACACTTTAAAAAGTGTCTGGAGGGAACTTGTACCATCTGTCTGCCAGGCAAATGAAGCAAGTTTCTTTTCAATATCATCCGGCAGATCCTCCGCCAGATCCAGTAATTCTTCGGAAAAAGCCGCAACAAATGACTGTTCACTTTCAAATGCTAATGAACTCATCGTCTGAAAATCCATGTAGACTGTCTCATAATCTTTCTTCAGGTATTCAGCAAGCGCTGTCAATATCGTTGTTTTCCCAAACTGACGCGCCCTGTTCATCGTAAAATACAGCCCGGCATCTACCATGCCCTTAATCTCTGTCAGCCGGCCGGTCAAATCTACCATATAGTTCAATTCCGGTTCACAACAACCGACCGTGTTAAATACCTTCGCCATCCGCTGCGCCCTCCTTATCACTCTATTCTTTTTACTTTTACTCAATACTCTTCAACGACTCCACCATATCTATCTTCTTAAGTTTAAAATACATCACCCCGTTAATCATCAGCGAAAACGCCACCGTAAGAACCAGACTGTAGATATAACTCGGCAGATTGATATTCCTGCCGAACATGGCCGAATCCACCTCCACCGTCTCAATAATGAACAGATGCAGGAACTTCCCAAGCACGACTCCCACGACTGCCCCAAGGAAGGTCAGCAGGATATTCTCCCGGTACACATATTCCGCCACTTCCATGTTATAAAATCCTAACACCTTCAGCGTCGCCAGTTCCCGCTTACGCTCAGCGATATTAACAGTATTCAGATTATAGAGCACCACGAACGCCAGCATCCCCGCCGAAATAATCAGGACAACAATGACCAGATTCAGACTGCGCAGCATATCATCTAACTGCTTCTCGATATCATGGGTATAGCTGACGCTCAGCGCACCGTCCTTTTTCAGGATATTCCTGCCGACCTTTTCCATCTCGTCGTTAGCCGCAGAATCCGCCATCGTGAACAAGATACTGTTATACTCCGGCTCCTTGCCGTATACCTCTTCATAACAGCCCGGCGTGAAATAGATATAATGCCCCATATAATTTTCGCAGATCTGCGTAATCTTTACCTTCTTATTACCATTTTCTTCATCCTTAATCTCAATGGTATCACCCTTTTCTGCCTCTAAAAGCTTTGCCGTCTTCTCGCTGACAATGACGCCGTCGTCTGACAATTCGTACCGCTCCTTCGTCTTCCGGTCATGGAAATCAACAAACTTAGGGATGTCCTCCACCGTACCGAACACACACGCATAAGCCGCCCGCTCCTTCTTTCCCTTTACCAGTGTGATATTCTGCATATCCGCATCCATGAACCGATCCACCTGCTCTTCATCCTCCAGCGACTCTTTCAGTTCTTCCTGCTGCTCCTTCGTAATATCCTCTTCCAGATAAATGCTTCCGTCATAGAACTGAATCTCGGCAAACTGTAACTCGGCGATCTCATAACAGGAATCCTTCAGTCCGAATCCCACCAGCATAAGCGCCATACACCCGCCAATCCCGAATATGGTCATGAAGAAACGTTTCTTATACCGCATGAGATTCCGTATCGTAGATTTCCAGGTAAAATTCAAATGCCGCCAGATAAGGCCAACCCGTTCCAGAAATACCCGGCGTCCGTTCTTCGGTGCGGGCGGACGCATGAGGACTGCCGGCTGTGCATCCAGTTCCCGGTAACATGCCATAAACGTGGCAAATATGGTGCAGAATACCGCCGCACCGGAAGCCATAGCCGCATAAGTCCAGTCATAAGGCACAAGAATCCTCGGCAGATGCTGATACAGAATACCATATGCATAGACAATGATGTATGGAAGAATCTTCTCCCCGGCCAGCACACCGATGATACTTCCGCCCGCCGTAGCCAGAAGAGCATAACCTATATATTTGGAGGCAATTGCCCATTTTCCATAGCCGAGAGCCTTCATGGTTCCGATGGAGGTGCGCTGTTCCTCCACCATCCGCGTCATACTGGTCAGGCTGATCAGCGCTGCCACCAGGAAGAACAGTACCGGAAATACCCGGCCTATCGCTCCGAGCCGTTCTGCGTTTTCTCCGAAACCGCTGTACTCAATCAGTGTGCTGCGGTCATAGACATACCACTTTGGCAGACCGATATCCGCAATCTCGGCTTCGGCATCAGCAATCCGGGCTTCCCCGTCGGCAATCTCGGCTTCAGCTTCGGCCTTTCCGTCCTCATACTCCTGCCTTGCATCCGTAAGCTTCGCTTCGTTAGTCACGATCTCTGCCTCTCCATCGGCAAGCTTTGCTTCCTGCCTCTGAATCTCACTCCATCCCTCATTAATCTGCTTCTGACCGGAGGAAAGCTTTGCAGGCACTGCGGCCAGTTCCGATTCTGCCGCCGCAAGCTGGCTTTTCGTAGCGGCAAGCTGCGCTGCCGTATCGGTAAGCTGCTTCTGACTTGCGTCAAGTTCCGCAGTTCCGGATGTATATGCCTGTCTCTGGCCTTCAATCTTCATGGCAAGCAGCTGCGCCGTTTCTTCTAATCCGGCAAGCTGCTGCAAAAGTTCCGCCGGGATCTCAACTTCCGGCCCGTCAGGCTCTTCATCTCCTCCGGGTTCCCCTGGTTCCTCTCCTTCCGGACCGCCGGGTCTACTGTCTCCTCCGGAACCGCCCGGTTCCTCTTCTCCTCCGGTTCCCTCTGACGGATTGCCTCCGCCCGAACCGCCGGGATCAGTACCGCCCGAAGAATCCCCATTCCCCTGAGAATCCTGCAGTCCGGCCACTGTCTTTCGAACTCCTGCCGACCTGCCCTGGGCCTTCATAGACTCAATCTGCGCTTTGATGGATTCCATCTGCGCCAGCACCGCCTGGTAGCTCTGCTCATCGGCCCCAATCTGCGCCTGCAGTCCGGCAAGCTGTTCTCTTCCCGCTGCAATCTGCGCCTCCGCATCCGGTCTTGCCGCCTCATACTGCGCAAGTCCTTGTTCATAAGCCGCCTTGCCGTCATTCAGCTGCGAAAGCCCCGACTGGTACTCAGCTCTGGCTGCATTCAGTTCCTTCTGTTTTGAGTTCAGCGTGGATTTGGCATCTGCTATCTGCTTCCTGCCATCCGCAATCTGCACCCTGGCATCTGCAAGCTGACGTTCTGCGTCTGCAATCTTCTCTGCCGCATCCGCAAGTTCTTTTCCTGCCTCTTCTTTTCCTTCTTCCAGTTCTGCCTTTGCCTCATCAAGCTTCTCATTGGCCTCGTCTTTCAGACTGTCTTTGCGGACCACGGCCCGGTCATCCGCAAGTTCTTCTACATATGCAAGAACCTCCTCAATCCGGTCATCATAAGCCTTGGTAAATGCCAGAAGTGACTTTGCGCCCTCCACCTGGAGACAGACTTCGGTATAGACCTCCATATCGAATGTATTCGCCGGAACAACAAGAAACGCCTGGATATTGCCGTCTCCAACCGAAGAACTTCCTCTTCCGTAAGACAGATAACACGGGCTGTTTCCAAGGCCAACCACTTCAAACGTATCCGTTTTCAGCGTATCCAGAATATCATCATCCGTCCCTGATTTCAGTTCAATCCTGTCTCCGATCTGAAAATCCGAATTGTCATCCGCAAGACACTCCCCTGTTTTCCCAGGAAGCCTCCCTTTGCTCACTGTCACCCGGTTCATCTTCTCCTGCAGTGACATCACATGGAGAACCTGCTGCTCATCCTTTGCACTATAGAGGAAATCCGCACTGTAAGCCCCCTCTGCACGGGCAATGCCTTCCTCTTTCTCCATGGCCCGCACATCCTCCTTCGTAACACCGTAGGTACAGACGGCCTTGATGTCCATGAGTTCTGCCTCGTCAAAATAGGAATCCCCGCTCAGCCTCATATCCGGCTCCGAAGCCCGGATTCCCGAGAAAAATGCGACTCCCAGCGCAACGATAAAAAGAATCGACAGAAATCTTCCCGGACTCTTTCGGATCTCCATGTAAAAATCTTTTCTTGTTGCTTTTTTCCCTTTTTTCACCGCTCTTTTTGTCGTCTTCATGTATATGCCCTACCACTCTATCGTCTCAACCGGTACCGGATAACGGTTTCTGAGAATCTCCGCCACACGTCCGTTTTTAATCTTGATCACCCGGTCTGCCATCGGCGCAATCGCAGAATTATGGGTAATCAGAACCACTGTCATCCCCTTGATCCTGCACGTATCCTGCAGAAGTTTCAGGATCGACTTCCCCGTATTATAGTCCAGGGCACCCGTGGGTTCATCACATAACAGGATCTTAGGATTCTTCGCCAGCGCCCTGGCAATGGACACCCTCTGCTGCTCCCCGCCGGATAACTGTGCGGGAAAATTATCCAGACGGTCTCCCAGCCCCACTTCTTCCATCACTTCCCTGGCATCCATAGGATCTTTGCAGATCTGAAGCGCAAGTTCCACATTCTCCAGAGCCGTCAGGTTCGGAATCAGATTATAGAACTGAAATACGAATCCGATATCATCCCGCCGGTAAGCGGTAAGCTGTTTCTGGGAATAAGAGGTGATATCCTGCCCGTCCACAATCACACGCCCTTCTGACGCCGTATCCATGCCGCCCAGAATATTTAAGACCGTTGTCTTTCCCGCCCCGCTTGGCCCTACCACCACGGCGAACTCTCCCTGGCTGATCTGGAAATCAATCCCGTCCGCTGCCATAATCTCAACCTCACCCATGCGGTATCTCTTCTTTACACCTTCCAATGTGACAAATCCGCCCATACCGTTCCTCCCCATATCCGTAAATTTTATTTTTCTATCTTTTTTCTGTAAATCTGATAATAACAGTTCCACTCAAAATCATCTGCCGGACGAAAATTCTTTGGAAAAAAAGAAAGCAGCTTTTCTCTGACCTTCTGATCGGAAAATTCCGGCCTTAACTCCTCTTTGATTCCATTGACATCAAAGAAATGCCTGATCTCCTGGATTCCCTCCCGCACCTTCTCTGACTCAACCGTGTAATCCATGTTATACCGGGTATCCATTTCCCACCGGGTCAGTGTATCCGCCCGGTCCTCAAGCCATGAAGTCATTATGACATTTGAGCCATTATCCCGGGACATCCGGACTAATTTGTAGATATCATGGGTATTCGCAACAGTCACTCCTTTACATTCCAGAAATGCTTTCAATAACTTTTCTACAGATTGCTACAGATGATAAGCAATCCCATTTAAAAAGGCTTCATCATTCCGCGGAATCCGGTATATCTCTCTGGCAAGTTCAAACTCGGTATAAGCCGATCTGAACAGACGAATATCACACATAAATACCCTCCCTGTCAAATACAACAATTCCCTTTTTCTCTATCTCTTCTCTTAACCGGCTCCCAACCGTATCCGAATAAACGATATCCGTTTCTTCCATATATTCCTCCGGGTAATTCCTGAATCCCCGCTCTGAATCATAACGTTCAATACAGATATCCAGATCACTGAAGCTGTGACAGCCAAATTCTACTCCGCTTCCAAAAATAATCCCCGTCTTTACGTTCGGATCCTGCCTGAAGCAGGTAACATAGCTTTGTACAAGCTGTTGTTTCAATGGATGGATGTACTCTGCATTCAGAAAATCTACGCCTTTTTTCGTTTCAAAACGAAAATGCAGGTCATAATTATTATATTTCTTCAAAAGTTATCCCTTCTTTCTCTTGTACAAAGCTATTATATCACGTATAATACCAGAAGAGAAATCTAATATTTATAAAACTATTCAAAACACTAAACAGAACGATAGAATTGTCAGATACGATTCTACAAAAAGGAGACATACCATGAACACAATCAACATAGTACCTGCAGAAAGCGACTCCAGTATCCATGAAATCGCTGATCTGGCGGAAGAAATCTGGCACCAGCACTTTACTCCCATCATCGGAGAAGAACAGGTGAATTACATGGTTGAAAAATTCCAGTCCTATCCTGCTCTCCAGACGCAGATAAAACAGGACGGTTATGAATACTTCCAGCTTTTCAGTTCACACACCCTCGCCGGTTACATAGGAATTCATCAGGAAGAGGATTCCTTGTTTTTAAGCAAACTCTACATCAAAAAAGACTGCCGGGGACAGCATCTTGCAACAGAAGCTTTCAATTTTCTGATTAAATTGTGTAAAGAGCGGGATCTCAAGAAAATCTGGCTGACCTGCAACAGGCATAATGAAAATACGCTGGCAGTATATGACCATCTGGGATTCGTAATCACGGATGAACAGGTGGCAGATATTGGAAATGGGTTTGTGATGGATGATTATATTCTGACTCTTGAGATCCGGTAATCCGGGGGAAAAGGGGCTGCCGGGAAATCAGATTGTCAGACGGCTTGTCAGCAGTAAGCCGTCCATACCATCTGCTACAGATTTTCCATCCATCAGCCATGAACTTTTAAGAAGCCGCTCTGAAGAATCCAGAGCCTGCATCAGCCCTCCCCAGCCTCCGGTTTTTACCGCTCCCAGAAATTCCTGTACAATCTCCTGGTTAGGGATAAAAACTTCTCTCTTCTTTTCATCAAATGACACATATCCTAAATGAATCAATAATGTAAGCACATCATCTCTGTTTTTAAATGTCGTCATATCATTCTGAGATGTAGAAGGGTCTATTTAAAATAAGCAAGTCAAGAAAAATCTGAAATTTCAGAATTTTCTTGACTAAAAAACTAATTATCGCTTAATCTAATGTATCCAGTTTTCCACATACATATCTTAATTCCTTGCGCAGATCATGAATATTCACCGTTCCGTCACTCACAACATCTGCTATCATGATCTGCCGGTCTGTCAGCTTAATCTTCTCACAGACATGGCGGAGAACCAGCTGGAGATCTTTGATATCAACCGTCCCGTCCTCATTGACATCTCCTTTCAGATAAGGCGCTGATTTCAAGTCTAATATCTGCTCGGGAACTCCGGTAATATCCCAGATGGTCCCGTCTGTACGGCTGGCGTATGTCCTCCATGTTCCCTCAATGCGGTCGCACCAGACGATCGTCACGCTGGTCAGAATCGTGACTCCATTCCTTACCACTGCTTGAGAGCCATCTTCACGCCAGATCAAGTCATCCTCATATCCCGAAAATCCTACCCTTACCTCTGCCATTGCTTTTCCTTCCAGATCATAATACTTGCCGTCACTTAACTGAAATGCCCAGGATGTGGAGTCAGACCAGTAATATGAAAGTTCCTCATTGATTCTCAAAACATTTGACATCAGAAGATCCATTTTCTTTGCAGACAAATCGTATTTATAAACCTGTTTATCTTGATTTAACAGAAATACTCCGCCGTCTTCTCCTCCATATGATTCTGCCTGTTTTACGTCTATCTTCCCCATATTGATGTATTCTTTTTCATATTCGTGAGAGCTGCCGTTCCATTTGGTAATACAGAAATAGTAATTTCCATCCTTATCATAAAAATTCCCGTCTTCACACATCCGGTCTGCCTTTATATCCGTGGTTTTCGTCCCGTCAAAGGAAACTACGGCTCCATCCGCTTTCAAATATCCATCTTCATACAATTGTTTTACACCACTTTCCATCTGCTTCCATTCTTCTACCTTCTGATCTGACGCATTTTCCTGCCGTGTCCACAAGGTTCCGTCTTTTTTCAGAAGGTATGCCGTTCCCTTACTTTCATAGGAAGGACTGAGCCAGTCTGTTACATTTTCAATCTGTTCATTCCCGGAATTATACACATTATGTAAAGTCCCCTGTGAATCAAGCGCATACCGTCCGTCAAATTTCTCTACGTTTTCCGACAGTTTCTCCGTGTCTTTCCAGAGGTTATCATCATTATCCAGCAAATAGGTGCGAATCTCGGCATTTTTTCTATCCGTACCATAATATACCCAGTTTGCCACATAATCCTTAACATTATCTTTTTTCTTGGCCGGTTCCGGGTAAAGCTGCCATAGCTGGTGATTACTGTCCAGAATCAGACCTTCATCCGAATAGAATGCATTTGCAGATATAGAAGGTCTTGGCTGAATCTCAACCGGATAGTCCTCGCCAACTTCCTGATCTGCCTGTATTCCCTGTACTGTCACCGTAATATCCTTACTCAGATCATGATAAGTAATATGCAGCTTTGTTTCGCCTGCTTCTTTTGCCAGAATTTCTGCCGCACTCCCTTTATCTTCAATCTCTACACAATCCTTGCCGTCAACAGCTTCTATAGACAGACCCTCCTCAAACAAAGCTCCCAAAACAGGCAGGGATATCTTATCCCCCTTAGATAACGTAAAGTCTTTAAAATCAGCCAGCTTCCATCTGTCTGCATCGGAAACATTCGTACCTCTCAAGTGCACAGATTGCAATTTTTCTAATCCAAACAACACACTGATATCTGCTAATTCTGCATTGTCAATTAAATCAATATTCCTCAGATTTACCGCATTTTCTAATCCTGACAAATCTTTGATCGGAGGTATGGCAGAAAATTCACTATATGCCAAGTACATATCTGTTATCTGCTCCAATTCATCTTCACTGATACATCCATCCCCATTCGTATCCGTATACGCCCGCCAATTTCCATTTACTAACTGCGACCTCAATCCAATATCCTTAAACATGACTGCATCTTGCGGCAACTCATTTATGGTAATTTCATACTTTCTGGTTCTTCCTGAAAAAGAGGCACTGACAGTCGTTGTCCCCTTCTGTTTACCCTCTATGGTAAAATAGAGCCAATTATGTCCTCTATTTCCTTCTAAAATTCCTTTTGTCACCTGGCAGATCTCTTCATTTTCTGATTCAACTGTAAAATCTATATCATTAATATTATCGGTGCCCCATCCCAGCTCAATTATAGTCGGATAGTTTACACAGATTGACTTTTTCTCAACCTCATCGACCTGGGCAGCCAATTCTTTCTCCTCAGTCTGCTCTTCCTCATCCGCTTCCTCCGTTTCCTCCTGTGTATCTACATCACAATTTTCTTCATTCTGCTGATACTGATTTCCATCCGGCTGTGTCTGGCCGTCTCCGTCTTTTTCTTCTTCCATGCCGGTTCCTGTAAAATCAGATGGATTTTCCTCTTTTAGCTGACCGGTCTGTAATTCCTGCCCGTCCCGAGGCTCCAAAACATCTGCAATTCCTTGTGTTTCCTGGAATTTTTCAACCACTTCAGCGGTTACTTCTACGTCCTGCGCCCATACTGTTTGGCCCAAAATCATACTGCACGTCAGAATCAATGCTGCAACTTTTCTTTTCTTCATTTTCCGTTCCTCCTGGTTATATAAATATTTTATCTGCTTTCTATCGCTGCCCTTTTTATCTTGAATTTAATCCAATGTCTCTAATTTGCCGCATACATATCTCAATTCCTTGCGCAGATCCTGAAGATCCACCTCCCCGTCCTTTACCACATCCCCAATCATGATCTGACGGTCTGTCAGCCTGATCTTTTCGCAGACATGACGCAGGATAAGCTGCAGGTCTTTGATATCAACCGACTGGTCTTCATTCACATCTCCTGGCATAAAATCTTTTTCAGCGGAATATTGGTCTAAGAGTTTTTCGCATTTTTCTTTCAAAGTCTTCAGTGTTAAAATTTCATCATCCGTCAGATTCCCGGTTTTATGCAGAGCTTCCATCTCGGCCAAAGTCTGTTCAACAGCAGTTTTCTCCAGGTTCTCGGGCTTTTCTTCTATATAAAGGTCCACTGTTTCCGTAAATTGTATTATCTTTTTCCCGACTTCTGTAATCCGGGCCAGGAGACCTTCGCATATTTCTTGAATCTGGTTCAATTCTGCAGTTTCATTTTCAGACAGACCGACAGCCGCCAGCAGTTCCTCAATCTCACTTGACAGTTTTTCCAGATCTTCTTTATCGGAAGATTTTACATTTTCTTTGTCGTATGAACCTATTTTCACTTTCATCTCTGCAATCTGATCTGCAATATCTCCATTCTCATCTCCTTCGGACCCAGGTGCATAGTTTTCTTCCGATACCTGCGGCAGTTCATATAAAAACTCGGTTCCTGTACCTGTAGACAAATCTACGGTATGGTCAGTAAAATTCTGGCTTCCCACAAGGAAATAGCGATGCTGGGCAGCTTCATACAACTGGTCATCCCATGTGGCGTCCAGCCAGTAATATTGTCCCTGGTTCATCCTGACCATGTTCCATGCATGCCCGCCGCCGCCAGCCGTTCCGGTTATATAGATGTTCATAATTCCGTACTGGTTCATCATCACCTGCATGACTTTCGCATATCCTTCGCAGACTGCAGATTTACTCGAAGTCATTGCCCCTGCGATGGAATGTGCGGTGGGGATGGAAGTATCCGCAGAATATTCGATATCTGCTATCAATGCATCATGTATTTTCAGCACTTTCTGGTAATCTGAATCTGAATCGGTGATTTTAGACTGGTATACCGTCTGCGCCGTCTGTGTAATCTCTTCCAGGGCGGCTTGTCTTACCGAACCATTTTCATAGGCATCGTAAGTCAAGGCTGTCATGCTTTTACTGCTAAATGCGATACGGTTCGACAGCCAGAAAAACTGTGGGTTATCGTGGCGGAACGTGAAGTAGATCTCAATCATTTCATCTGATGTCAGTTGATATGCTGATAAATCTATGGTTCCTGCAACTGCGTATGTATTTTGATCGAATTCTTTTTTAACCGCATTCTGGCCGTTTACCGTGAAGTTTTTACTCAGTATTTTTAACTGCTGGTATGCATATTGTCTTGCCTCGCTGTTGGAACGCTTTGCCATGTCTTGATAACCGTAATCGGAGCTATATTCCAGGAACTCATTTGCTGATGAACTGGCTTGGTTCTGTGTGTACTGGACTGCCTCGGATTCCTTCCATTCTTTGATACATTCGTCTGGAAGTTCCACTGCTTCCAGTCTTTCCAGACCTCCGTTTCCCTCCCTAACAATACGGACTTCACCCTCAGCTTTTGCTTCGATTCCTGTGACTCCGAAAATGAGGAAACACAGGATGGAAAGGCTTATTTTTAATAAATGTTCTGCTAGTCTTCTTTTTTGCATTGCATCTTCTCCTTATAATGCTTCAATCTTGCCGCAGACGAATCTTAATTCCTTACGCAGGTCATGAATATCAACTTTACCGTCTTTTGTGATATCTGCAATCGTTTTCTGTCGGTCGGTAAGCTTAATTTTTTCGCAGACACTTCGGAGAATGATTTGGAGGTCTTTGATATCTACCGTACCATCTTCGTTTACATCACCCTTTTTATAATCTTCACTGTTATCACCATAAACAATTTTATATTCATTCCATGGATATGCATCGTATCCTTTTGCATTTTTTGGAACATATATCACCATATTATCTACCATCCCAAACGTATAGCCATCTGCGCTTGGCGCATCACCATGCATAATTATTTTCTGCAAACTTCTACATTCGTAAATAGCCCAAGAGCTTATACTTGTCACTCCCTTCGGGATTTCTATACTTTCCAAACTACTACATCTATAAAAAGTACTATCCCCTATACTCGTCACTTTTTCCGGGATTGTTATACTTTTCAAACTGCTGCAACCCTCAAAAGCTCTATCCCCTATGATTACCACTCCTTCCGGGATTACTATGCTTTCCAAACCACTACATCCACTAAAAGCACCATCCCCTATATCCGTCACTCCCTTCGGGATTGTTATACTTTCCAAACTACTACATCCATCAAAAACACCATACCCTATAATCGTCACTCCTTCTGGGATTACTATGCTTTCCAAACCACTACATCCATCAAAAGCATGATCCCCTATACTCGTCACTCCTTCCGGGATTGTTATACTTTTCAAACTGCTACATCCATAA